>CALXWW010000027.1 GCA_944392545.1 uncultured Clostridia bacterium | reverse complement strand
CTTTAATAAATTGATTGATATTTGTATCAATCGTTAAGAGAGTCAAAAAGTTGTAGATAACTACGACAACCGCTCCAGGTAAGATCGAGAGAATGCTAATATATTAGCGTTTTCTCGTTTTTTTATACAGAGAATATTAAAATAGAAATATCAAAGTATTAAAATTAATAATAATGAATTACTGAAAGTATGATTTCCCTAGAAAAATATGCTTTAAATATGCTAAAACATTGAAAATATTACAAAAATGTAATATAATTGTAATATAGTGGAAGAAAATAAAAAAACCAAGTTCCGTAAGTATATATGATGTATATATGTGATATATGGAAAAAGTGGTAAATAATTGTATTGACTAAAGGAAAAAACGCAAGTAAAATATATAATATACAATTTAAAAGGGTGAAAAGGATGGTAGTAATTATGAAGTTAAAAAGATTAGCAATAATGATTTCGGTAATTTTCTTAACAATACTGATGGCAGGTATTTTTAATACGGCGAAAGCAGCTACAGGAAGTAAATACTTGTCTATAAGAACACTAAGACAATCAGGATATGGATATGCTGCAATTGAGAAAAAAATTTGGAAGATAGTAGAGACAAATAGTAGTGGATCAACATATGACTACGATAGTACAATATACTGTTTAAAAGGAGGGCCTGGATTTGGTTCAAGCGATTTTGGAAATGGTGAACCAAATGTAAGACAGTATACAAAATACTTTGATATGAAAGATCCGGAAAGTATAACGCCAAGTAAATATGCAGATGCATTACCAGATATAAACAGTAATACATATAAAGCACTATTATGGATATTAGAGCATGTGTATGTACCAGCGCCTGCAAATGCATCAAGTGAAGAAAAAAATCAAGCTGAAGAATACAAAGAATTATTATTAACAGAAGCAGGAATAGAAGGTAGCTATTTAACAGATGAGGATATTGACGTAGTACAACAATTAGCAATATGGCATTTTACAAACGAAGGTGATAGCTATGATGTAGGACCAGATCAAACATTTGAGTTATACTTAAATCCAATAAAAGACCAAGATGTACGAATAGACCAATATGTAGCGCTAAGTGAAGAAGGAACTGAAGGAACCGAATACGGCTTCGATAGATCAGAGCAAGCTATATTGTTATATCAATACCTAGTAAATACAGCAGAAGCGGAAGCTGCAAATTACGAAGTAACAACAGCAAGTGAACCATACAAATTAGCTAATCTTACTCAAACAGTGACAACACAAGAAAATAATTATGTAATAGGGCCATTTAGAATAGATAAAATAAGTGATACAGAAGCAACATTAGAAGGAAAATTTACATTATCAGATGGAAATACAATAAATCCAATATTGCAAGATGCGAAAGGACAAAAGTTCAATAATTTAAATGAAACAATAGATAAAGATTTCTATATAGTAGTACCAACAAGTACAGATATAAGCAAAATAACTTTTGAAATAAATGGAGTATTTTTTAATGCAAAAATAGAGTACTGGTCAATGGAAGATCCAACAAATGAGCAACCAGTAGCAATAGTTGAAAGAGAGAAAATAGAATATTCTGATAGTACAACATTTACATATCAAGAGGAAAACTTCGATTTAGCATTAAGAAAATTTATAACTTCAATAAATGGAGTAGTACCAACAGTAAGTAGAGAACCACAAATAAGTGATGATACATTATCAGATTTAAGAAATGATAGGATAACAACTGCAGAGAAAATACATCCGAAAAATCCATTAACAGTAGAAACAGGAGACAGTGTGATATATACAATAAGAGTATACAACGAAGGCGATATTGATGGAATTGTAACAGAAATAACAGACTATCTACCAGATGGATTAAGCTTAAAAACAGAAAGTACAATAAATAGCACATATAAATGGGTAGACAATGAAGATGGAACAATAACAACAGATTATCTGTCAGGTGAAGTAATAAAAGCATTTGATGGAAATAGATTAGATTACAGAGATGTACAAATAGAATGTGAAGTTACAGCAAGTGTAACAGGAAACGATACAAAGTTAAAGAATATAGCAGAGATAACAGGTGCAACAGATTCTGATGGAGAAGATATGACAGATAGAGACTCTACTCCAAATAATGTAGATAAAAACAATTATGGAGATAAAAGTCAAGAAGATGACGACGACTTTGAAGATTTAATAATGCTAGGAAGATACTTTGACTTATCATTAAGAAAATTCATTATACAAGTAAATGAAACAGAATTGAAAGATGAAGATGGAAGTTATTTAAGAGAGCCAGATGTAGATGTGACACCACTTACTTCTGGAAGTAATACAACAGCTATATATAACCATCCAAAAAACCCAGTACAAGTAGCAATAGGAGATGAAGTAATATATACAATAAGAGTATATAATGAAGGACAGATAGATGGATACGTATATGAAATAACAGATCATTTACCAGCGAACCTAGAATTTATAAATGATGACTTTAATGCAAAGTACGGATGGAAAATAAGTGGTGATGGTAGAACAGTAACAACAGATATAACTTCACCTGATACAACATATTCTGCAAGTAGAGATACAATTTATGAAAATAGAAAAGAAAGTTCGGATAAAGTAATATTAGAAGCATTTGATGGAACTACATTAGACTATATAGATGTGCAAATAAAATGTAAAGTAAAAGATACAGCAGTACCAGATGAAAAATTAACAAACATTGCAGATATAACAGATTTTAGAGATTCAAACAAAGAAGATATAATAGATAGAGATTCTAAAGATGATAATGTTACAATACCTTCAGATACTACTTTGACAAACTATAAAGATGACGAAATAAACAGAGGGGATCAATACATACCAGGACAAGAAGATGACGATGACTTTGAAAAATTAGTAATAGAAAAATTCGATTTAGCATTAAGAAAATTCATAACGGGTGTAAATGAAAACGAAGTAACAGACAGATATCCAATATTTAATAACAATAATGGAAAATATACATATACACATACAAAAGAACCAATAGGAGTTCAAACAGGCGATATAGTAACATATACAATAAGAGTATATAACGAAGGAGATATTGCTGGATATGCAGACGAAATAAAAGATGATTTGCCAGAAGGATTAGAATTTTTACCAGACAATACAACAAATATCAACTATAGATGGGTAATGTATGATAAAGAAGGAAATGTAACAGAAAATGTAGTAGATGCAGAAACAATAAGAACAGATTATTTATCAAAAGAACAAGCGGATAGCACAGGAAGAAATAATTTAATAAAAGCTTTTGATCCAGAAACAATGGCAGAGCCAGATTACAAAGAAGTAAGAATAGCATTTAAAGTAATAGAACCAAATACTTCAGACAGAATATTAATAAATACAGCAGAAATATCAGAAGACAGCAATGAAGATGGAAAGCCAGTAGACGATATAGACTCAACTCCAGATAATAGTGAGCCAGGCGAAGATGATATCGATATAGAAAAAGTTAAAGTATATTATTTTGACTTAGCATTAAGAAAATTCATAACAGGTGTAAATGATAAAACAATAACAAGTAGAGTGCCTGTATTTACAAATAATAATGGAGAATATACATATACACATACAAAAGAACCAGTAGAAGTATCTAATGGAGATATAGTTATATATACACTAAGAATATATAACGAAGGAAATACCGCAGGATATGCAGATGAGGTAAAGGATGATTTACCAGAAGGTTTAGAGTTCTTACCAGATAATAGCATAAATCAAGAATATAGATGGGTAATGTATGATGCAGAAGGAAATGTAACAGAAAATGTAGCAGATGCAGAAGAAATAAGAACGGATTACCTATCAAAAGAACAAGCGGATAGTACAGGAAGAGACAATTTAATAGATGGATTTGATCCAGAAACAATGACACAACCAGATTACAAAGATTTACAAATAGCATTTAAAGTAACAGAACCAAATACTTCAGATAGAATATTAATAAATACAGCAGAGATATCAGAAGACAGTAATGAAGATGGAGAACCAGTAGATGATATAGACTCTGTGCCAGATAACGACGAACCAGACGAAGATGATATAGACATAGAAAAAGTAAAAGTAACATACTTTGATTTAGCATTAAAGAAAATAATTTCTAAAGTTACAATGATACTAGATGGAGAAACATATGTAGACGAAACAGGACATACATTTGAAGATAATCCAGAAGAGATAGTAAAAATAGAACTAGGAACACATAAAATCGAAACTTCAGTAATTAAATTTACGTATAAAATAAGAATAACAAATGAAGGCAATAAAGCTGGATATGCATATGAAATAAAAGACTATATACCAGAAGGTTTAGAGTTTGTGGAAGAAGACAATGAAGATTGGGTACTATCAGAAGATGGAAAAACAGTAACAACAGACCAACTAAAAGACACTTTATTAGAACCAGGAGAAAGTGCAACAATAGAAATAACATTAAGATGGATAAATGGACATGATAATTTAGGTGTAAAAACAAACTGGGCAGAGATATCAGACGATAGTGATGATGATATAGACTCAACGCCAGACAACTTTGAAAAAGGTGAAGACGATATAGATGATGCAGAAGTAGTATTATCAATAGTAACGGGTGTTGGAGAACATTATATAGGAGTTATAGTGGCAGTGCTTGTAATGTTAGCTGGAGGAATAGTCTTGATTAAGAAGTTTGTATTATAGAATAATATGAATAGCAAATAATATTATAAAAGATAAAGAGAAACAAAATGTTTCGTCAAGTGAAAAGTTAAATGCAATTCTGTAAAGTAAAAGCAATTTGTACGATTAAATGCAGTTTAAAAGCAAT
>CALXWW010000026.1 GCA_944392545.1 uncultured Clostridia bacterium | reverse complement strand
TTTATTACCGCAGCCTGCGGGGGAATGAGGTATTAAAGACATTTGTCCGCCTTCTGCGGGCAGAGGGCGGACAAACGGGATAAAGCAGTTTTATCGGATCCGGATTATCTTTCGGTTTTCAATTTTATACAACAGTTCGCATTCGTCTGCCAGGCTCATATGATGAGTCACCATCAGAAGGGTTTTGCTCCCTTTCACCTGTCTGACGGAATCGATCACCGCTTTTTCGGTTTCCATATCGAGGGCAGCGGTGGCCTCGTCCATGACCAGCATTTCAAAATCCTTGTACAGGGCTCTTGCGAGAGCGATCCGCTGTCTCTGCCCTCCGGAAATGGCCGTTCCGTTTTCCCCGATGACGGTATCCATACCCTGCGGCATTGCCGCGACCTCGTCCCATACCTGTGCGTGTTGAAGACAGCTGATCACCCGTTTTTCATCGATATCCTGCTCCCGCTCCGGAAAAGCCACATTGTTTTTCACAGTCTCTCCGTTCATAAAAACCGTCTGTGGGATATAGCTTACGACGCCGCCGATGTCCGCGCGGCATTCGCCCTCCGAATCGGCACCGGCGACGATGTCATAATCATCATAAAAGATGCTTCCCGTCCAGGGTTTTAGCAGCCCCAGCACAAGATCGAGAAAGGTGGTCTTGCCGGAACCGGTGGTCCCGATTACTGCGATGGTTTTTCCTGCTGGAAGATCGATGGATACGGAATCAAAGATTTTCTGCCTGTCGTTGTATCCGAAGGTCATATTCCTTATATACAGGCCGTTCTTCAGAGTGATTTTTTTCAGCCTTTTAGCCTGCGCCTCTTTTTCCCTCTGCTTCATACTTCGGTACTCTTCCAGAGAATTCCGCACGGAGTCGCAGGATTTATGCGCGTACATGATATGGATCTCGCGGCTGACGATTCCTGCCGCCATAGGCAGCATCCGGAGAATCAGGGAAAGGCTGACCGTAAACTGCGCCAGCAGTCCGGCGGAGTAGACTCCCGTTTTCAGGATGACGGCCAGGGCAAAGGGCAGGATTGTCAGGATAGAATCTTGCAGCAGAATAGCCAGAGCCTGAAGCCTGTTCTGATAATCACTCTGGATTTCGGCGCAGGTCCGGCTGATTTCCTCATATCTGTCCGACAGGAGAACTGTTCTTCTGTCGAAGCGTAGCTCCTTGAACATCCCGAAAGCGATCGTTACCTGAGCGTTGCTCCTGATGGAATACGCTCTGCGCCTTTCCCCGAAAATTTCCATCTGAGCCCTGGTATGACGGTAAAGGAAAATCATGCAGGCGGTCAGCGCTGCGCAGACAAGAACGCCGGGAAGCTTCAGGGAATATATAAGAATGATAAAAAAACCCGCCAGTGTTATGCTGTTCGTCCACAGTATGATGCAGCCCGTAAGAGTCTCCATACAGACAAGGGAATCCTCACGGACGATGGCAAGCGCCTGCATGGGGGTCTTTTCATTATGCTGGGAAAGGTCTTCCTTCTGAAGCAGTTCGAATATTTTAACGGATATCTTCTGCGAGCCGAAATTGATGAAATGGTTCTGCACGCGGTTTTTGTACAGTTCAAAAAAGCTTTTCAGAAATGATGCGGTTCCCAGGCAGACCAGAAGCAGAAGCTGATGGGAAGAAGGACGTCCGCTTTCAACGGCAGCGTTCAGAATGAGAATGACCGCAGAGAAGCTGAAAAGATCGAAAACGGGGGTTATGAGGGTTAATATAAAGAGTTTCAGAAACCGTTTTTTTTCATCCTTTTCCAGAATTCCGGTTAAACAGTAAAACATTTTGAACATATTTTCTCTTCCTTAAACGTCTGAAGACAATCCTTCCGAAAAGAAACAGGGAAGGGCAGTAAAAAATCAGGAAATACAGGATCATGGAACCGGGAAACTTGCAGTCCTTCATGGCATGTCGGGCTTGTCCGCGCAGGCTGCGGCAGACGCTTTTCTGACCGAGCTTCCTGGCATGGAAAAACTTTTCCTTCAGGAGCAGAAGGTATCTTCGCTCCCAGATTGCCGCGTAGGAATACCGGCCTTCCTGGTATTCTGCGTCCCTGATCCTGATATGTACCCCGTAAGGATCCGGATTTTTAATGTAGTTCCAGTTATGAGTGGCGCTTCCGGTACGCATCCGATACAGATACCACGGGGCCCCGGTAAATGTAAGGGAGAATCTTTTTCGTACGAGCTGGTACATAAATAGCGTATCTTCTCCCAGCAGAATCTGCTCTTCAAACCGCAGCGTTCCGATCAGTGCCTTTTTGATCAGCTTACAGGCGGCCGTATACAGATCGAGCTCTTCTTTTTCATGAAACTGCGAAAGGATCCGGTCTGCCGGAATATCTGTCCACGGTTCCGTCCAGAACTGCCGGAAACAGTTTCCGGATTCCGTCCGCATGTCCTCCGACGGTATTTTGACCAGACGTCCGCTGACCATGTCTGCGCCGGTCTGTACGGCCCGTTCCAGGGCTTTTTCCAGAAAGCGCGGATGGAGCATGTCGTCGCTGTCCAGAAAGACAAGGAATTCGCCCTCCGCAAGATCGATGCCCCGGTTTCTTGCGGCCGAAACGCCCTGATTCGTCTGGCGGTAAATTTTTATTCTTTTATCACCCTCTGCGATCTGCCTGCAGAGAGTCGGCGTATTGTCCTCTGAGCCATCGTCTATGACGAGGATTTCGAGATGAGGATAAGTCTGTTCTGTTACGGAATGCAGACAGACGGAAATGTAGTCTTCTGAATTGTAGACAGGAATGATAACGGAAATCAGATTTTTCATTTCCTGCGCATGCCCTTTCCTTTGATCCCCTTCCGGTTCAGGAAGGAAACATAGTCAAAATCGTCCAGATATCTTCTTTTCAGAAACTGCGGCTTGAAATTTGTGACCGTACCCAGCTCATCGCAGCTTTCAAAGCCTCTGACTGGAAAGGCGGATCGGAATTCCGGATAAGCCTTTCTGGTAAAAACCACTTTGTTTTTCCAGGGCAGCCGGTCAAAACACTGTAGCGTCTCATAGGTACAGCCGTCCTTTTCGCTGCCCATGATAAACAGATTTTCCCGATCGATCCGCTTTTTTCTGCGTTCCCACTGTTCGGCCGCGTCGTCAAAATTCAGGTAATGAACAAAATCGATGCGTATATCTCCCAACATTCCTGCTGGACAGGGCAGATGTCGGTCCGGGAGCGGGAGGAGCTTCTGGCGCAGATACCAGTCCGGATTTTCGCAGAATTTGACAAAATCGTTCATGTCCATTTTCAGATTGATGGTCGGCGAGTTCCAGGGAAGCTTCATGTCATGGCAGATAATCGTGCCGACGCAGTTTGAGGAAAGGATCGAAGGCGTCCCCTTCAGCCGCTTTCTTTTTACATATTTATAAAGCTTCCATTCGGTGTTCCGTATGATTTCAGAAATGCGGTTCGTTATGTTTTTTCCGCGCTCCCACTTCGTCAGGAGGAAAAAAATCCGTACTGCCTTTCCCTGCTGCCCGTATTGCCGTGCCAGCAGGAGGCGTCTGCGGTACTTCCATATTCTTATGCGCGTTAAGGATTCTTTATCCGTGATGCCGCATATTGCTGTGATATCGTCCATAAGCCGTTCGTAGTCCCGATACTTTCGCTCTGTCTGTTGCCTGGTCAGCGGCTGCCTTGAGTGGCTGCCGCTTCTGACCGCGACACCGTACAGAGCCTTCCTTATGGTAGGGCATTTATGAAAATACAGGAAAGGAAGTAGCATCTGGAAATTCTGCCCCACCGGATAAACGGGGATGCCTCCGTCCGGGTAAATTTTAAAGAAAGCTTCTGAACGCAGCATATAGCATCCACAGCATACGAAGGTCCTTCCCTCCAGGACATCCCAGAACAGCGCTTCCCGTTGCAGATCGCCGGTTTGTTCTTCCGCCGCCATTCTTCGCTTTGTTTGGGGATCAAAATACCAGGACAGCGAGCGTACGCAACGGTATTCCGGATGCCGTTCCAGAAAATCAACCCGGATTTCAATGGAGTCTTCTGTCAGAACATCATCGCCGTCCGGCCAGACCAGGTATTCGCCTGTTACATAAGAAAGGCCGTGTCTGAGGGCGGAAGACGCGTTTCGGTGTTCTGTCCGCAGGAGACGAAAGGATATACCTTTTCTTTCCATTCTGTTTTTCCAGGATTCCGCAATGGTTACGGTCTGATCTTCGGAACCGTCATCCACGAGGATCAGCTCCAGCTTTCCATATGTCTGCCGCAGGATGGAATCCAGATAATCCGGAAGATATTCCGCTCCGTTGTAAACCGGCGTTACGATGGAAACCAGCCCTTCGGTAAATGTTTTTTTGCCCAAATCTGTCACCTCCCTTTTTCTGTCAGCCGTCAGATCCATGATTGCTGCCGGCGAGAGCCTGCCTTAGAAAGCACCGTGACCGCTCCGACATCAGGTTCTTCTTTGCCTCCGCCTCATGCCAGCAGATGGGCCGATCGATATCCGGCGGCGTCTGCCCGTGAGAGACCAGTCGATCCTTCAGCCCACAGGCGGACAGGAGATCCGAAAGCCTGGCATTCCTGCAGCTGTGGGCAAAGACCAGAAACGGTTTTTGAAAAATGATGCAGAACGCCGCCGCGTGAAAGGAATTCGTCACCACATAGGATGCATGATGAACAAAACCGAGGAATTCCGCGGGTCCCGCGTCAGTTCTGACGGTAAAGCCTGCTTCCTCACGCGTTTGGCGAAGAGAAAGTTCCACTATCTGCAGAGCCTTTTCTTCGGAAAGTCTCTCTGCATACCGACGCATTGACTCATTGCATTCCGTGCCGTACAGGAGAATGTAGTTTTTTTCTTTCGGAGCTGTTTCAAGTTGCTCCCATTGTCCTGCGTTCAGGAAAAAGACCGGATCCGATACGACGGAGATTTCCTTTTCGGTCAGGCTTCTGATATACGGCGCCGCTTCCATCTCGCGCAGCGAGATGGAATCCACAGACTTCAGCAAAGCCCGCATGTCTTCCCCATACCTGGGGGCGAGACAAGCCCCGCCAAGGCTGGCGGCATAGGCAACGACGTGTTTTTTGCATCGGCAGGGAAACGCTCCAAAATATTCCCGCCGCAGCCCAAGGGTAATGTCCGGGTTCCAGATCTGGTCGCTTCCCACAATATAAATATCATATGCCGTTTTTTGCAGCCCTCGTATGGTGTGAATCTCCCGTCTCTTTTGAACCAGATATTTTCGCCGGAAGGCATTCATGTTTTTCTTCTGGTGAAAAAAGCTTCTTCCCATTCGCAGGTTTTGTTTCAGCGATGTGGCTGCCAGGAAAAGGCTTTCACGCGGAGAACCCAAGGGACAATAGGGCAGAAGCCAGTGCCTTCCGGCCAGATAGGCAGGCGTGTAAGGGATGATTTCCGTTTCCGGAAAAATTTCCTTTACACAGTGCTTCAGCCCAAAGGCCTGGAGCATTGCGCCGTAATTGTCAGAACAGTAAAAGGTGAGAATACCAATCTTCATTTTGTCTCCATGCCGGTTCTTCCTCTGTCAGAGGCTTTTATTTCTCTGTTTCTTTATAAGTGAAAATGGACATACGTGCATGCACAGAAAACAGCCCGTGCATCTGTCTTTGTCAAGCAGCGGATACAGGAAGCCTTCTTCATTCTCTGCCATGTGGATGGCGTCCTGGGGACAGAGTGCCAGACAGGCTGTACAGCCGCAGCACTCCTCCTTTTTTTCATACAGAACCGGAAAGCCTCTGTTCGTAAAGGATATCATTGATCTTTTCTCCTTTCCGGCGGGCAGAAGATTTTTTCCCACGGGCGGAATCTGATACATTTTCGGATCATGCGGCGGAGCCTCCCGCCATCCCCGGAACCATATTTTTTTATGACGGCCTGTGCTTTTTTCCTCCGGTAATCCTTCCAGAACCTGTCTCTCTGGGCCGGCCTTTTGGAAGGCGCGGAGAGATTTGGCTGCGGGCAGAGGCTTTTGTCGCTTCTGCGGCAGTCGAGCTCTGTCCCGGCTTGGCGTAGCAGGCGAAGCCCCCTCCGGGTATGAATCAAAAGCAGAGAAACCCCGTCCTTATCGTAAAAATCAGGAAGCGCTTTCTCGATGTTCCAATAGTCGCCTATCGTAATATCAGTTTTCCGCTCTGTGGAAGTAAACGGGCACACATAACAGGACGGCCTTAATGCGCAGCGGCCGTAATATACGTTCAGACAGTCGTTGACCGGCACCTCATGGCCGTTTATCGTTGCATACGCCGAGGGCTTTTCCCATCCGTTCCTTTTGTCCCGGAAAGACAGATAAGTGATCTTCCCATGATGGCGCTTTTCCAGCGATCGTGCATATTCCCTCCACAGCCCGGGGCTCATGGAGCCAAAGCAGATCAGGTCGACGATGTACACGCGGCCGCGGATCCTTTTCAGTTCTGCAAACTTTCGAAAGCCTTCTGCCTGGCAGCCCAGACCTGTAAAGAGGAGGCACTTATCCGGATTCGCTTTCAACCAGGACAGCGCGTCCCGGAATATCCTTCCCGGATCGCTCTGCATATATTTAGAACCGCGCGCGGCATCCCGCTCTTCTTCCGTAAGAATCAGGTGGAATTCGGTTCTGTGAGTCTGATAGTTATAGACTGCGGCCACGACCGCGTTTCCACGTTTCAGAAAAACGTTCGTAAGCGCGGTAAAAGCGCCTCCCGACGAGCTGCGCAGAAGCGTCTGCCTGTCTTTGATGCGGCCTGCATATACAGCCGTTTGGATCTTCGCTGTTTCCTTCATACATTCTGCCGACTCCTTTACGGTCCGAATTCTGCCAGTTCCGGGCTGCTGATGATGCGATAACCAAATTCGTGTTCCTTCTGTACGCGGAAAACGAAGGGATTCTGCTTCCCCCAGTCCGGATCTGCCGCTGCTTTTTCCGACCAGAGACGATACTTTTTGACAAAGGCTTCATGGATCTCGGCTTCTGCTTTCAGGCGTGCCTGCACGGCCTCCTCCAGGCCGGCAAAGGTGCCGAGATAAAAGCGCTGCCCCTTGAAGCCGATCGTGACCCGGTATTTTCCGTTTTCCCGACGGGAGACCCCGCGAAAGCCGCTTGTATTATCCCTGCGCTTTTTTCGTTTTTCGAGCCACTCTATGCAGGTACCGTCCACGTGATGCAGCTGCCGGGCGATCTGCCTCTGGTTTTCCCTTTTCAGACATCCGCAGCTCAGATTGTTTCCGGACATCAGGCCGTCTTCCGTAACCTCGACCTGGTTTCCGCATATGCAGCGGCAGCTCCAGTATACGGAGCCTTTATGATCTCTGCGTTCAGTGGGAAATTCAGCCGTCAGGCGGCCAAAACGCCGATTGCTGAGATCCTTCATTTTTCCCGATTGTTTTCTTTCATAAGGTTCATTCATAGTACAAATCTTTCCTGGCCCTGATTTTGATCAACATGCAGCATATATGGGAGCATCTGTGTTTCATCAGAAAAAGCAGCAGCTTTCGCGCCGGCTTTTCCCGTTTAAAATCCAGCCCGGACAGGAGAGACTGAAGCTGCCCGTCCAGAATGGTTCGTCGGAACAGGAACCTTTTCTGTTTTGCAGTTTCATCGGATGTAACGATCATTTTCAGATATTCTATGATAAGGGACAGGTAGTGATACGACAGGCGTTCCAGCACCTGTTCCGAATATCCGAGACGGCATCCGGTCCTGCAACATATGGAATAGAATAAATTGATCTTTTCCAGCCTTTCCATCCGCCCGGAATGGGACAGGGAACCAGGAGATTCAAAGTAATAGTAGAGAGGTTCCGGCAGGATGGATGCCCGGCGGACGCCCCTGTAGAGGCAGAACTGAAAATAAATATCCTCGGAAAGGATTTCCCGTTCGGATGCGAAACGCCATCCACTCCTTTGGATCAGGGCCCTGGAAAAAAGAGTTGCCCATGCGCCTGTGGGAAGGCTGGGAAACTTCCCTTGCTTCACATCCGGGCCAAGCAGGTCAGGCAAGAGGAGCTCCTGTACCTCGCTGCCGGAATAAAGTAGCCTGCCGGGACGTGGAATGACCGGAACGGGCGCGCGATTTCTCCGAACCAGATAGTAACCAAAGATGACGACATCAGAACGGTCTGCCTGTGCCTGCCGGATCGCCTTTGCAATGGCATCCGGCGCCACACAGTCATCGCTATCGAAAAAGCAGATATATTCGCCTCTGGCAGCTTCTATTCCTGTATTTCGCGCCAGACCGGCACCTGCATTGCGTTTATGAAAGACCCGGATCCTTTCGTCAGTTTTTTCCCAGAGGTCGCAAAGCCTTCCGCTTCCGTCGTCAGAGCCGTCGTCGATCAGCAGGATCTCCAGACTGCGATAGGTCTGAGACGTAATGCTTTCCAGACAGCGGTCAAGGTATTTTGCCGTGTTATAGACGGGAACTACGATGCTGACCAGTCCTTTTTCCATATCAGGCAGAATATTAACATTGCTACCCGGCAGGTAGCTCTTCATGCGACATTCCTCCCAAGCAGGATTCCAATCCACAGGGCGAGCGGTATGGCAGACGGATGGACAAAGGCGGATTCAGCTGCGGAAGAGATCAGGAGATACAGAAAGTTGAAGAGAGCTGAAAGGTAAAATGCCGTATTAACGGAATACAGCATCTGGATTTTAATAAACAGTCCCCGAATCCCAAGCAACATGAATACCAGCCCGAACCAGCCGGCCTGCCCAAGTATCATAGGCCAGAAGGCGTCGCTGACAAACCAGGTTTCGCCTTCCCGCAGTCCCCATACGTTGGAGATTCCATATATTTTATACAGCGGCGAATAGACCGCTCCCGACAGATAGGATGCGAAGGTTCCCAGACCGGCGCCCAGAGGAAAATGATCACCGGCAATACGGACACTGGTGACCAGCATATGGTAACGGGCGGAATCGTCCTGGATCCTGCTGAAAAAGTAATAATAGATCTGATTGCCTCCGAACAGCAGCAGAACCGGGATAAAAGCCAGAAAGGTCCGCAGCCGCAGCTTTTCTTTCCGGATGGATACCAGATAATAAGCCAGTCCACAGACTGCAGCCGTCCCTAGGGACTTGCTCCGCAGGGTAGAGCAGAGTATGACGAACAGAAGCAGCATATATTTTCCGGCGCCCCTGACATACGCGCTGACCGCGGTGAGCACTGCGAGCAGAAAGACGCAGCAGGAGGCGAAATGGGTTGGATGAGAATAAAATAAATGCGTACTCCTGAGGCCATACCGGATCACAGGAGAGAAAAGGCCGGCTCCGGAGCCTGACAGTGCTGCAAAATGATCGGCAATGATCAGCAGGAGATATATCCATACGGCTGTCCGGATATGAAAAAAGATTCTGCCTGCATATTCAGAGACGACGAAGCGCCCGGCAAATTTTTTTCCGACATAGACTGCCAGCCAGAATTTGCAACAGAGAAGAAAGTCGGGCAGGGCAACGTGGAAAAACGGCTGATAATCGTATACCAGACTTCCCGCAAGGCTGACGGTCAGAAAACCCAGGATATATCTGCCATACCCTCCTTTTTCCATAAGACCGTGGATCCCGTTCCGGTGGATTTCAACTGTAAAAAGGGGAGCGGCACACAGCGCCAGCAACTCATCCATACAGGAGAGAGCAGGAATTTTTTCTTCCAGAGGATGTCTGAGCAGAGAAAAGTAGAAAAAGGCAATGAAGAGAACATATGCGGTGCGTGAATCTTCAAATATGCTTTTTATATGCTTCCAAAGCCCTTTCTTTACGTTTTTCCTCTCCTTCTTTTGCATGGTTGTTCGTGTCCTTTTTGACGTGTCACATATTTTCTTTCACGATTCTGATTATATCATAATAAATCTGATATTAAAAGCAAAAAAACAGAAATAATAAACCAATATAGAAATGTATATCAGATAAAATGTGATAAAAGGATGGGATTTCGAATGTATGAAAAGATATTTTCACAGCGGCTTGCACAATTACGTCTTCAAAAGGGGATTTCCGCAAGGGACATGAGTCTGTCCATCGGACAGAATCCCGGTTATATCAATACAATAGAGAATGGAAAATCCTTTCCGACAATGATTAATTTTTTTTATATCTGCGAATTTCTGAATGTTACTCCAAAAGAATTTTTTGACTTTGAGATGGGAAATCCGGAAAAAATAAAGAGCATGGAACGACAGATGGAGCGGCTTAATGAGCGGCAACTGAACGCAGTCTCCGTCATTGTGGACGAGCTGACAAAAAGAAACTGAGCATCCATATTTCCGACATTTGTGATACGATTGAAAAAGAGACGGCGGCGGGGCCTGCTTTGGACAGGCCCCGCCGTTGTCAGCGTATTGGACGGGAATTTTCTATCTTTTTTTCATCGTCAGAAGAACGGCGATCAGAGCGGCCACCAGGATTAAAAGCGCGACGGAAGCAATGAGTATGATAACGGTCACGGGACTCCGGTTTTTCTGTACCTGAGTAAACTGTGCGGTATCCAGTACCTGAGAGTCATCGGAAGGCTCTGTCTGCGGTACATCGGGAGAGGCATTTTCCGCTTCTTCTGCGGTTTCCCCTTCTGAAGCTCTCGTACCATTGGAATCCGTTCCGTTAGCGGGACCTTCGTCCTGGCCGGAGGAACTTCCTTTCTTAATGCCGCTGGACTCTGGCGTCGGCGTATAACCGGATGTGGACTGAACAGGCGCGGTAATCTGCGGCGTCTCGCTTACGGAAGGAACCGGCTGGGTAAGGGCGGCGTTGATGGTTTTGTACAGGCTGCTCAGATAAGAGAGCGGATAGTAAACGCGCCC
>CALXWW010000025.1 GCA_944392545.1 uncultured Clostridia bacterium | reverse complement strand
TTTCTAAAACAAAAAATCCAACTCTTATCGAGCTGGATTTTTTGTTTCTTGGTGTCCTATTTCAGGACACCCTCTTTTAAAATATAAAATGGAATTGTTTAATTTACATTTAAGATAATTAATACAACTGGTCAAATATATTTTAAAGATACAACTGGTCAAATATATTTTAAAGACTTGCATATTTTGCTAATAAATTATATAATTAATATAGTTTTTTGTATAAAGGTGAATTGAATGAACAAGACAAAGAGAAAAATTTTTGAAACTTCAATGAAGTTGTTTGCAGATAAAGGATATGATGCAACAAGTATAGAAGAAATAACAGCAACAGTAGGAGTTGCAAAAGGAACGCTATATTATCATTTTTCTAGTAAGGAAGAAATATTTAATTTCCTTGTAGATGAAGGTATGAAACTTTTGAAAAATAGTATTACTATAAAGACAGATAAAATGAGTAATTCTTTAGACAAGATAAGAGCTATAGTGTTAATACAAATAAAGATACTATTTAAATATGAAAATTTTATAACTATTATATTAAGTCAAATATGGGGAAATGATGACAGAAGCAAATTATGCAAAAAATATGTATTTGAATATATACAAATGATAGAAGAAATAGTAAAATTAGGAATACAAAGGAAAGAAATAGTAGAAAGAGATTCAGATATAATAGCTTCTGGAATATTTGGATTTACTTGTTCAAGTTATATATATAAAATGAGGCATGATAAAGTAGATGTCCAAAAAATATTTGAAGAAGTAGACAATTCTTTTCTTAAGAAGCTACGTGCTAAAAAATAAAAATGTAGGAGTGAATATTTTATGAGAATACTAAGAGATTTTAAAGTACCAGATTTTAAATTCCCAAAATTTCATATGAAGGAACTTTCAGAAATTGATGAAGTCAAAGTTGATTATGAAAAAGTAAAAAAAGCAGAGGAAAATCAAAATAAGAAGAAAAGTAAAAATTATGATGGAACTTCTTTTAATACAGTAAAAGAAATATTTATTAATTCATCAAAAGAATATGCAGATAGAACATTTTTACTAGAAAAATTTAATCCAAAAGAAGCATGGACTGAAATTACATATAATCAATTTAAGAATGAAGTTATTGGACTTGGAACAGCTTTAACTAGAAAATTAAATTTAAAAGATACAAGAATTGTTATAATAGGAGAAAATACACACCACTGGTATGTATCATATATGACAATGTTATGTGGTGCTGGAATTGCAGTTCCAGTAGATAAAGAATTACCAGAGAATGAAATAGAGAACGTTATAAAAAGAGCAAAAGCATCAGCAGTTATATTCTCAACAAAGAAAGCAGACGTTATTAAAAAAGTTTCAGAAAATTTACCAGAAGTAAAATATTTCATACAAATGAATTCTAATCAAGAAATAGATGGAAGATTTGTAGGATTAGACTACTTAATAGACGAAGGTAAAGCTCTAGTTAATGGTGGAGACAATAGTTTTATGAGTATTGAAATAGATCCAGATGAATTTAAAGTGTTAATATTCACTTCAGGAACTACTTCAAACGCAAAAGGTGTTATGCTTTGTAATAGAAATTTAGCACAAAACGTAAATGCAGCAACAGCATATGTAAAACTTACACCAGATGATAGACTAATGTCAATATTACCATTACACCATACTTATGAATCATCAATAGGTTTCTTATTACCTTTTGGAACAGGAAGTTCTATAAGTGTATGCCAAGGGTTAAAACATATTGTATCAGACTTACAAGAAACAAAGCCAACAGCACTTTTAACAGTACCATTACTTGTTGAAAGTTTATACAGGAAAATAAATGCCAATATTAAGAAAAGCAAAAAAGATGGACTAGTAAATTCAATGATTCATGTTACAAATGCTCTAAAAGTAGTTGGCGTTGATATAAAAAGAAAAGTATTTAATGAAATATACGAGAATTTGGGAGGCAGATTAAGAATAATAGTGTCAGCTGCTGCACCAATAGATGCAAAAATAGGAAAATGGGTTGAAGATATAGGAATACTTTTCCTACAAGGATATGGTTTAACAGAAACAGCACCGATAGCAGCTCTAACTCCAGACTTTGAGACAAAAGTTGGTTCAGCTGGAAAAGCTGTAGTAGATGCAAAATTAAGAATAGACAATCCAAACGAAAATGGAGAAGGAGAAGTATTAATTTCTAGTAAAACATTAATGCTTGGATATTATGAGGATGAAGAAGCAACTAAGGAAGCAATTTTCGAAGAAAATGGAGAAAGATGGTTCCGTTCGGGAGATATTGGTTACATGGACAATGATGGTTTCTTATATATAACAGGAAGAAGTAAAAATGTCATAGTAACACAAAACGGAAAAAACATATATCCTGAAGAAATAGAATTGATGCTTTCTAAACATACAGAAATAAAAGAATGTATGGTTTACGGTAAAGAAGTAGAAGGTGAGAAAGAGTTAATTATTACTGCTAAAGTTATTCCAAATTATGAAGTTATAGAAGAAAAATATGGAAAAGATTTATCAGAAGATGAAATATATAAAATAATTTGGGACAAAATTAAAGAAGTAAATAAAGAATTAACTTCATATAAAGCTATTAAAAAATTAGAAATAAAACATGATGAATTTGTAAAAACAACTACAATGAAAATAAAAAGATTTGAAGAAATAAAAAAAGGAAAATAGAAAATAAGTAGAAGTTAAAAATCCGTAAGAAAAAAGACAAAAATTCTACAAAAAAATACTTGACTTAGGGAAAAACTTGTAATAAAATGTTACTAGAAAAGTTTTAAAAATCCTATAGAGTACAAAAATACTTACGGAAATAAGGGTTACATAGGATAAAGGAGGTTGGGTTTACAATGTCTAGATCTGGCATAGTAAACGTGAGAATGGTAATCACGGAAGAAAAGATTTTATCAAATATAGAT
>CALXWW010000024.1 GCA_944392545.1 uncultured Clostridia bacterium | reverse complement strand
ATATAATCTCCTAAAAAATGTAAACAACTAACAATAAAAATATAGAAAAAATGACACAAACGAAAAAATACTATTTTGACAAATTTGCTATTTTTTGTTTTTTGTGGTATAATATATTTTATACTTTTTAGGAGGTGTCGACTTATGAATAAAGCAACTATTAGAAACACACCAAGAGCTGATGCATTGAATCAGCTGCCACAGAGAAATCTATATAAAAATGGATTTCAGTGCGTTTGCGCACTGCAAGGCACTAAACTATGCCAAGTAAAAGAATGTGATGGAATTCACATTCGGTGCACCGCTGCCAAATGCCATAGCAGTCGTTAACAGCAAAAAAGAGACAGTAACCAATTGGTTCTGTCTCTTTTTTGCTTTCATCTATGCATTCCAAAATGCTTTATATCCTTTATATGCTTCATATAAATCAAATTTGCTTGTTACTTCATAAGGTGAATGCATTGAAAGCACTGGTACTCCACAATCTATAACATCTATTCCCTTGTTAGCTAGAATATATGCTATAGTACCTCCTCCTCCAACATCCACTTTTCCAAGCTCTGTAATTTGATATTTAATATCATTTTTTTCAAATACATTTCTTACTTCTGCAACAAATTCTGCGTTAGCATCTGATGCTCCAGATTTTCCTCTTGCACCAGTATACTTATTTAATGATATTCCTCTTCCTAAATATCCAGCATTGTTTCTTTCTGAAACATTTGCATAAATTGGATCAAATCCTGCATCAACATCTGCTGATAACATTTTTGATTTACTAAATACTTGGTCTAATAGATTTGGTCTATTTACCCCTAGTTTATTTAATATCTCTGCCATAAATGTATCAAACATATGAGATTCCATTCCTGTATTTCCCATGCTACCTATTTCTTCTTTATCTGATATAATGCATACTGCTGTTCTGTTTGGCACTTCTTGCATATCCACTAGTGCAGTTAGTTCTGCGTATACACATATTTTATCGTCTTGTCCATATCCTGCTATCAAGCTCTCATCAAATCCCATACTTCTGCATTTCATAGCAGGTACGAGTTCTAGTTCTGAACTTAGAAAGTCTACTTCAGTAATTCCATATTTTTTATTTAATATATCTAAAATATTTAATTTAACTGCTTCTGGCACACCTTCTGAATATGGTATACTACCTATTAAAAGGTTTAAATCCTCTCCATCAATACCGTTTTTTAACTTTTTTTCCATTTGATCTTGAGCTAAATGTGGTAATAAATCTGTTATTGTAAATATTGGATCTTCTTCATTTTCTCCTATATTTATTTCTACTTTTTCTCCATCTTTCTTTACAACAACTCCATGTATACTAAGTGGAATTGTTGTCCATTGGTATTTTTTTATTCCCCCATAATAATGTGTTTTAAAGTATGCAAACTCACTGTCTTCATACAATGGATTTGGTTTTAAATCCAACCTTGGAGAATCTGCATGTGCCCCTATTATATTTACTCCATCTTCTATACTATTTTTCCCAATCACTGCTAGGTACATACTTTTTTCTCTGTTTATAAAGTATACTTTGTCTCCTGTTTTTAATGTATTAAACTCTTTTATATCTTTAAACCCTTTGCTTTCCGCAATTTCTTTACTGCTTTTAATTATTTCTCTTTCTGTTTTTGATTTATTCATAAAGTCAATATATCCTTTAGAATAAACAAATATATTTTCTTTTTGTTTGGTGTTTATCCAACCATTTTCTTTTTTATTAAATAGTTTTTCTTTTAACATTTCTACTTCTGTTTTCTCTGCCATATAATCTCTCCTTTCTAATCTTTTACAATTATATCCATTTAGTGTAACTTTTTCAATATAATTTCTCAATTTTATTAATATTATACCCCAAAATTTAATATAATATTACCATCTAATATTTACAAATTTCAAATTTTGTAGTTTAATATATGTGAAAATTAAGAAAGGATGTGTTAAAATGGAAGAAAATAACGAAGAACAAAAAGTTAATAGCACTGAAGAAATAAAACAAGAAGTAAAAGAAGCAGTAACTGAAAATGAAAAAACTGCAGGGAATACTAATGTCAAGAAAGATTATACAGCAAGTAAAAACTTTTTCAAAAATATCTTAAAAACTCCTTACGATGAAATCAAGAATGTTGCTAATTCTCCAAAGTCATATTTTATTATAATATTAATTTCATTTATTACATGGGTAGTAGCTGAACTTATAGGAGGAGTTATCGTTTTAGTAAAAAATATGCTTAGCAATAGTTTGTATTCTAGTATGTTTATGAGTTTTAAAAATTCAGTTGGCAATATTTTAGGTTTATTCTTCTCAATACTAGGTCCTGCAATAATAATATCAGTAATATCTTTAATTATTTACTTATTTATGAAGAATAAAAAGAAAAATTATCTTACTATTGCAAGTACTTTAATAATAGCATATATGCCAGTTATCACGTCAAGCATTATCTCTTTATTAGGATATATAAATACCTATACTGCAAAACTTACAAATACATATGCAAGTTTTTGTTCAGTAATTACAGCTGTGTTAACTTACTTTGCTATTAAAGCAATATATTCTGAAGAAGACGACAATAAAGCAACAATAACTTACTTAATTATAATGGGAATATATTTTGCTTTTGTTTTAGTTTTAAAATTATTTGGAATTTCAATTTAGTCTTAACTTTATAATGAAAAAATAAATATTTTAACTAAAAATAGAAATGAATTTTCTAGATTCATTTCTATTTTTTATTTTAATATATGTGTTTTTGCTACAAAACTGCACCTAAAATTAATATACCAATATTATCATTATAAATTTTATTAAATTGTGATATCGGTAATGGATTTTTTCCCAGCCCTGCTTCAATAGTATATCCCGGTCTATTATATTCTTGTATAAACCAGTCTTTATAACCTGCATATGCAGACTCTGGTGGAGTTATATCTAATGTATATCCACTTGTTTCAGAAAATTTTCTTCCTATCTCTTCTGAATATGGTGGTAAATAATCTGAATATTTCCAGTATATTACTTCTCCTTGTGTATGATAAGCTAAAATCAATTTAAAATTATGCAATAATGTAAAATTATATATAGCTAATGATTCTGGCTCTGTCAAAGGTCCATATCCCACAAAATCTCTAGGTGCCGGTCTTGTATATCCCTGCGCAAATTTTATTCGTCTTGCATTTTCCCAACCTGCTGGGAATTGTAAATTTAAATCTACACCATTAAAATTTGCTTTCCAACCAGATGGAAATGGAATATTAGGGAAATCAAACGAAATATCTTTAAATTGATTATATCTTCCTGTATTCTCAGGTATCACACCAGTTATTAAATCTACTCCGTCAGGATTTATCATAGGTACTATATAAATTGAAGTGCTATTAAATACTTCTCTTGCACTATATCCGTATATAGCACTGTTTTGTTCATATGCTCTAGCATAATCTTCCACAAATTTCATTAGCACAACTGACGTTATCCACTCATTTGCATGAAATGAAGCTGAATACATTACTTCTTTTGGCCCAACGCCCAACCTAATATATGGTATAGGTTTTCCTAGCACACTATATCCTATATTCCCAAAGCTTAAAAATTTATATCTTTTTTTTAATTGCTCTACATTATTTTGCATAACACATGAGGAATATGCTATATTTGTAGGCACAATTATATTATTATCTTCCATAAATAATCACCTAGTATATTTTATGAACTTACTTTATTTTTGTTAAAACTTGTTTGAATTTTTATTATGTCATATGATATACTTTGTTTGCATATTAATCTTTAAAATTATTTTGGAGGTAAAATTTATGGATAGAAATGAAGCATTTAATCTATTTAGAAAATATAATCAAGAGGAATTTCATATAAGACATGCATTAACATTAGAAGGTGTAATGAGATATTTTGCTAAAGAACTAGGATGTGATGAAGATTTTTGGGGTATAGTTGGATTATTACATGATATAGATTTTGAAAAATATCCAGAAGAACATTGTAAAAAAGCACCTGAACTTTTAAAAGAAATTAACATTCCAGAAGAAATGGTTCATGCTATTTGCAGTCATGGTTATGGGATCTGCTCTGAAGTAGAACCAACTCATGAAATGGAAAAAATTTTATTTGCTGTGGATGAATTAACTGGTTTGATTTGGGCAGCAGCAAAAATGAGGCCATCAAAAAGTACTAAAGATATGGAATTATCTAGTTTGAAGAAAAAATTTAAAGACAAGAAATTTGCTGCTGGTTGCTCTAGAGATATCATCTCTAGAGGTGCAGAAAATTTAGGATGGACTTTAGATGAATTATTTGATAAAACTATATCCGCTATGCGCTCTTGTGAAGATTGTGTGAATTCTGCTTTGTAATTATTGAAAAAACGTATTTTTTATAATATAATGAGAGAAATTTAATTTTATTTAAATTTTGTCTCATTATATTTATTTCTATAATAAATTTTTCCTATTACATGAAACAATTCTAAGTATGGAGATGATATTAGTTTGAATTTCTTTAATGATTTAGAAAAAAATAACGACTTAGAAAAAAATCCTTTTAAAAAAATCCAAGATTTTATAGAGGATTTAGCCAATTCTTTTGCAAAACCCTCACAGAATATAGATATTGTTTCTAAAATTATATCTAATAATAAGGTTTCTCTAGCAACTGAAAATAGCATTTATCTTCTAAGAGATCAAGTTATAAAAAGTTATGCAGCTGAAACTACTAATCTTGGTCCATTATATTATGTGTATAATAAAGTAAAAGATACTGACAGATATAGAATATTAAAAATAGAAAACGGGACTGATTCTATGCTTGAAGTAGAAAAACCTATCTTACCACAAAATGCAAAAGTAAATAGTGCTATGAGGCAGGATAATAATATTTTTGTTTTGGATAAATCTGCTACAGAATTCATAAATAATAGTATAGAAGAAGAATCAAGCAAATTAATTCAAAAACAAAATGAAAAAATTAATGCTTACAAAAAAGATGGACATATTTATTTAGTAACAGAAGATACAAATGGTAAAATATTTTTGTACGATACGACTAGTAAACCAAATTTTGAAATAGAAGAAGTTAATTTTCCCAAAGATTTGTTAAAATCAGCTACAGAAGGGAAAAAATTTGTGTATGAAAACGGTACTTATAAGATATATGAGTAATTAAAAATGCCCAAATGTTAAATTTTTATTTAACATTTGAGGCGTAGTATCTTAAAACATTATATATTATATTTTTTATGTTTTACTCTTCTTTACTGTTTCCTGTTGCATAATCTATTATAATACCAGGTTGGACATTATAGCAGTATACATTGAAACATATTCCCTTTCCATTATCTTCTATTGACTGTGCTTCTAGCTTAACTCCACTTGCGACAAGATTGTTACCTTCAAATATTGGTGTAACTCTATAAAGTACATGATTTCTAGTTTCTTTAATGTAATCTGTTATTTTATTTTCAAATGGTAACATTCCTTCTGTGTTCATATATCTTGTTCCAGTTATGAGATTCTTTTCATTTGCATTTTCGGCTGTTAGTTGATATCCTATTAAGTGACATCTATTATATAAATATCCACCATCAACTATTTCATATTTCTTATTTATCCATCCCGTAGGCTCTACACTCGAAATACTTTCTCTTTCTTCGTCTGCTTTAGGCATTAATTCTAATCCTATATTTGCCATTGCTACTCCACATCTTCCTAAGGAGTCCAACTTACTATAACTTTCAAATGGACTAGTTTTTAATTCTTCCTCTGTAAATTCTGGTTTATTATCATTTAATATAATGTATGGACTATTTGAATATTCTGGTATGCTTTCTAAATCTGTACTAGATACTGTATATATTATTTCATTTTGAAGTTGATTTTCAGATACTTGTTCTAGTATGTCCGGACTAAAATATCCAGCTATTAACACTAAAATAAGTGTAATTATTCCATATATTATTTTATTTATATTTTGTTTTTTTCTCCTATTCATTTCTTGCCTCTTTTGTTCTATTTTATCCATACGATATCACATAAATTAATATATTTCAAGCAAGTTATTCACATTTTTCAAACTTTATTTTAAAATATATAGTTTGAACATTGTATATTGCACAAGCTGACTCTACATGATTTTATATTGTTTTTCCTATGCTTGCATAATTTTACTGCAACCTTTATTTTTTTGCATTCCTAATATTACTGCTTATACTTAAGATTTTTTTCTATGTTATTAATTACCAAGTAGTATCACAAGCATATGTTTATTTTTAGTCATTCAAACAACGTCACTTTTGTGCTCTTTTTCAATATTTTTTATTAATGTGTCTTATATCTATTTTTATTATTATTAAATATATTAATCAAAATCCACCAAAAGACAAAAGTAGGTAGAGAATAACATTCTCTACCTACTTTACAAAGACACACAATATCATCTTATTCTTATCTTCCACATGTAACGGCCCTTGCTTAGCAAATTGCCTTTCTTTAAAAAGACTCGATAAGGCAACTCTTTTGAAACAAGTTTAGCCTCCTCTTCTGTGAGACAAAGTTTTGGATTGTCCCGCCTTCCACTCAAATAATCATCAACGAAGCGTATTGATTTATTTACTCTGTTACTCATATATTTACTACCTCCCAATGTGAATTATATTGTGAAATACAGTTAGTTTTGAGTGTGCATCTTTGTTTTTTCAATTTTATTTGAATTATACAAATAATTCAAATTTACATAAAGTTATAACATCTATGCATATTTATTATACAATATTATTGCTTAAAATTCAAGCTGATATGGCTTGCACTGTATAATGTGCAAATATTTAAAAAAGTGTTGGTCTTTTAAACACTATTTTTATTAATACGTTTTATATCCTAAAACTGCAATTGTTTTGTTATACTTCTTTCACTAATATATTAATATCTTATTATTATGCATTTTTTTATTTAATCTTTATATTGTTAAATAAGTAGATAAACAAACCGTACGTATTACATTGCCTCAAAAGATTTTTAAATGATTTACTTTTATTTTTACTACACTCAATGAAATAAATACACTAATTCTCAACTAAGCTTTTATCTATTAATAACTTTCTTTTTAACACGGACTCTTGCTTCTGCATAACTCTTAATTATCTATGATTTTCATATTATCAAAAATTTTGGCTCTTAAAGTCAGAATTTTATTATATTGTTTTTAGACAACAAAAAAATCAACCAGATTTTGTTTTCTGATTGATTTTGTATCAATTCTGTTTATTAGTTCGAACAGAAACGTCATTGGTGCAACCGGAGGGATTCGAACCCCCGACCTTCCGGTTCGTAGCCGAACGCTCTATCCAGCTAAGCTACGGTTGCATATCTTTTAATTTTAAAACTATATATTATTATACTTGCATTATTAAAAAATTTCAATAGAAAATTCAAAAAAAACTTGCAAAACGCAAAAAAATATGCTATTATTAATAGCGTCAACTAAATCGAGGTGTAGCGCAGTTGGTAGCGCGCGTGGTTTGGGACCATGAGGTCGCAGGTTCGATCCCTGTCACCTCGACCATACGATAGCAATTTTGAGGGAACT
>CALXWW010000023.1 GCA_944392545.1 uncultured Clostridia bacterium | reverse complement strand
AAATTACTATTTGTATGTCATTTTTGATATTTTTCCTTTTATTTTCAAATTAGGAAAGATACTGTACATAAAAAATGCTTATTTAGCAATACATTGAGTACGTTTTCGCATTTGCCGTATCATCTCAGTTAATATTCATTTTGCAGTTTCCTTTCTTATATTTATTTTATAAAGTTCTATAATTATTTTTATCGGCTCTTTCATCTAGTTTCCTATCATAATCTTTGTTCTTGTAGAACCAGTCTGTTTTTTTATCTGTTGGATGAGCCTTTCTGTTTTTGTCTAGCAATACATCAAATAAAGCTGCTATTGGTAAAACTAATGCAAAGAATTCAAATAATATACCCATATATAATGTTGTATCTAGTGTATTGTCAATTAATTGCATAAAATGACTTGCAAATGCTGGTCCATAATACATAAAATGTGCTACTAAATATATTACTGCTGCTAATAGTTTTCTTTTTATCATAAAGCATATACATATAAATGTTATGAAAAGTAATGCTATTTCCATTGTCATATTGCTTGGTACGAACATAAATTCAATTCCTATTGAAAATAAAGTTGTTCCTAATAATCTGAATCCCCAAAACATAAATGCAAACATTGCTATTAACCAACTTGAAAAATTTTTCATATGTAAATTTCCTCCTTAAATATTTCAAATAATCTGCTCACTATAAGTATATTTTAACATATTTTGCATAGATTACAACACTTTTGCTTTATTTTGTTATTTTCATTTATAGTTTTTTATTAATATATTTGTTTTATATAAAGTAAAAAAGAAAATACTATTTTTCAAGTATTTTCTCTAGATTTATGTTGACTTGTTTTATTATTCATCTATAAAATTAAATTCATCTTTAAATTTTTCTTTAAAGATTTCAAATACATTGTGTAATACTTCTTCATCTTCTACACTTACATAAGATTCTTCATCTTCTGAATCTGTATCCTCTAATTTTAGTATTACAACTTCGTCAGATTCGTCTTCATCATTTGGTAATAGTACTACGTATTCTTCTCCTTCATATTCAATTAAATCTAAAAATTCAAATTCAATTTCTTCTCCATTTTCGTCATTTAGTACTATTATATTATCTAATTCCTCTCCCTCTTGCTCGTTTGGAACATTTTTTACATCTTCACTCATTACTATATTCTCCTTTCAAATATATTTTTATATTATTTAAAATTAATATCTTTTTTATATATTTTTCTTTTGATCTTCGTTTTTAATTTTATTCATATATGTTTCTAATATATATACTGCAGAGATTGTATCTACAATATTTCTTTTTTCGTTTTTGTTTATATTCAAATAATTCATTGTTCTATGTGCTGCCACAGTAGTCAGTCTTTCATCTACTTCTTCTATTTTTACTTTGTTGAATTTGCATTTGAGCTTGTGGATAAACTTTTCTGTAACTTCTACTCGTTCTGATCTAGTTCCATTCATATTAATTGGTAATCCAATAACAATAGTATCAATTTTATATTCATTCAAAATTTCTTCTAATCTTTTTAATATTATCTTATCATTACCATTATGATGTATAGTTTCTAGTCCTTGTACTGTTATTCCAAGTTCATCCGTTATAGCTAGTCCTACTCTGCTATCTCCATAGTCTATTCCTAATTTTCTCATTCTATTCATCTAATCCTATATAATTTTTAACCATTCTTTCTAGTAGTTCATCTCTCTCAATTTGTCTAATTAAATTTCTTGCATTATTATGACTTGTTATATAAGTAGGGTCTCCTGATAGAATGTATCCTACAATCTGATTTATAGGATTATATCCTTTTTCTTGTAAAGCATTGTATACTTCTTTAAGTATTTCTCTTGCTTTAACACTCTTATCCTTTTCAACTTTAAAGCTTACTGTTTCATCCATCATTGACATTTTATCATACCTCCTTATAATTCGCTTATTTTACTTTCATTTTTAGCTGCATTATCCAAATATTCTTCTAATTTTTTTAGAACTCCCTCTAATGCAGTACCTTTATAATATGTAGATATTATAACATTTATTTTTGGTTTTGCAACAATATCTTCTGCATCTTCAAATTCCACATCTACTGGTTCTATTTCTATTTTTTCTACTTCTTGTTTTATTTGTTCTACAAAGCTTACTACTGCTGACCTTTCTATTCCTGAAAATACAATTACAAATTTTGGTCCCATATATCTTACAAAAATATATTCATTTGACAAATTTGATTTTATTATCTCACAAACTTTAGTAATTATCGTGTCACCCGTTTTTCTGCTTATATCTTCGTTTATTTTCTCTAGGTTTATTATCCTAAACATACACACAGTAGAAGTTGTATATTGGTCTATTGTTTTTCTGCCCTCTCCATATAAATATTCTGACGTTTTTAATGTACTATATTTATCATCTCTTACAATATCTTCTATTATTTTTTGATTTTGTACTGTTTTCAATATCGCAACAATATTATTTCTAATAACTTCTAGCATTGTAGTATCTATAGCATCAAATTCGTGTGGCTTACTTCCTTCTAAAAGCCAATATCCAATGTATACATTATCTATATATAAAGGGAAGAACATTGCACATTTTGCTCTAGCAAATTCCATTTTCTGATATGGCAATCTTTCACCTTCTGCTTCTACTGTTACATATTTAGGTATAGAAGTTTGTATACTTTCTTTAAAAATTTCTTCCGACTGTAAATCACTTAATGCTTCCCAATGTTTTTGATCTACATTAGATGCTTTTACAATATATTTTGTTCCGTCATATACTACTATTGTAGAATATTTTATTTGATATCTTTCAATAATAATATTATTTATTTGTTCTATCTTTTCTTCAACAGATGAAGTTTTACTTATTGTGTCCATAAAATCTTGTAATATGTTTAAATTTGTTACCTTCTGGTTTAAATTATTAAAATTAGCTATTTTTTTATGTATGGACATATTATATACCATTAGTAATATTATTATAACTACTAGTATTAATATTACTCCTATTATCAAAAGATATCACCCCTTTTATTTCTTTTATTATTAATATCTATTTTTCATTTTGTTTAGTGTTTCATTCATATTACTTGAAAAATTATTTGTTGTTTGGTTATATGTATTGAATTTATTGGCTGGTCTATCGTTATTTAATAAAGGATACATCATATTTGTTAAAGTTTCTAAGCTTGATATTAATGTTTTTGGATATCCTTTTGTTGATATTTCACAATTAACTAATCCATCTAAATATCTTGAATATGCCTCTTGATCGAATGGAATTGTGCAAAATTTCACATTATCCTTATCAAAAAGTTCTGTCATATATGACATTGATGGGTCATTATATGAAGACATACCTCCTATAATTACTCTTTCCGTTATACTTCTAACTCTTAAAACTTTATTTAATACTATTCTTAATTTGCTTGGTTCAAGTATATTTTTTGATTTTAAATTTCTTAAAAATGCTGTTAATGGTTGGATTGTCAAAATATCAAAACTTTGTACTAAATATATTTCTTGTGCACAATCAAAATATGCATAGTTTGTTTCGTAATCGCAATCCATTATTACTAAAGAATAATTTTTTGTTAATGTCGTGAGTATGTTTTGATAATTATTAAAATCCACACCTCTATCTGGAAGAGTTGTAAATACTGTTAAATTTTTATTTACTTCTATCCCCTTTGCTATTCCATTTTGTAAGTTATCTGCACATGAAAATGCAACTTTTCTTAATTCTTCATCATTTTGAGTATATATATAATATGAATTTTTATTTTGCGTTAAATCCAATATTGCTGTTTTTATACCTTTTCTAGATAATAATTCAGCTGTACTATTAACTAAAAATGATGTTCCATTTTTTGAGGTTCCTACAAAAGCTATTAATTTGTTTGACATGCTCAATAAACTTTTTAAATTTGAATTATCTATTTGTTCATATCCTCTTGTAATCTCAAGATCTCTAACATTTGTATTTTGATGATATTCTTGATTTTGATTATATTCTATACTAGAACTTGTCTCCACATTTTCACTTTGACTATTATTGCCTAAACTAAATAAATCTACATCTTCTTCATTATTAATATTATTTTCATTTGTAGTAATTACATCTTCATTCTCATCTTCTAATCCTGGTAAAATAAGTTCACCAGATACAGGTTCATCATTATCTTGGTCATTTCCTAAACCAAATAAGTCAACTTCCTCTTCTTTTTCCGTATTTTCTATACTTTCCTCAATTGGTTGAACTTTCCTTGGTCTACCTCTTCCTCTTTTAGGTTGGTTATTTTGTTTTTCTATTTCAGTAACAGGTTGTATTTTTCTTGGCCTTCCTCTTTTCTTTTTTTGAGGTTCCCCTGCTATATCAGTTTCTAATGATTGCAAAATATCTTCTATCTCTGATTGATTTAATTCTTGTTCTTTATTAGTATTACCTACTTTTTGCGTCTCAGTAGCATTTAAAGTAGTATCTATTTTAGGAGTTTGACTTATATTATTAGCTATATTAGTCATATGGGTAGCTGTACTATCTGCTCTTGTGTACTCTACATTTTCTTGTTTTTTTACTCCAGCTACTCTTGGAATAACTACCGGTTTTGTTAACTCTGACTTTCCTATGTTTTTTTCAAAAATATCTGGCTTTGCAGTAGATTCGGTTGCAGATTTCTTCTTTCTATTTTGATAATCTTGATTTGGAACATATTTGTCTTTCCTTTGCCTTTCTTGACTAATACTTGGTGTTACTGTTCCAAATGTTATTAACTCTTGATATTTTTGAGATTGTTCTTCTAATACTGCTTTTACATTTAGAGGTAAAAATTTACAAATTACTCTTAACTGAGCATCTGTATATTGTTCCGCTATATTGTCAAAGCTTTTTACATATTCTTCTTCATTTTTTCCTAGTCTTTTATAATGGGCTAAAATGTTTTGAATTTCAACCTCATTTACGTCTCCTTCACTCTCCGCTTTATATTCAACGTCATCTGCCTCTATTCTATAATAGATTTTAGCATCTTTTTTGCTACGAGGTTTATTTATCAATTCGCACACTTTTGATATAGTTCTATCTTGCCCAAGTAATGCACTATATATACCAATTCCAAATAATTTTACTAATATATTCTCTGATTTTGTTCTTCTATCTGCACATATTAAAATTATTGGTATATCTTGTCCATTGTTTGTAGTAGCTTCATCACTTATATTGTCTAATCTTTCGAATATAAATTTATCTATTACACCATAATTATTATTAGCAAATGGTTCAACATCTTCACTTATAACAATTCTATCATAAGTTTTATCTTTCTGTAATTCTCTCGTGATTGCATCAAAGTAATATACATTTTTACTTGATATAATCTCTTTGTATTCTTGCTGATATTTCTTTATGATTGATTCTGAAATACTTTCATTATTAACGGCAAACAATACCTTCATTAGCTAACCCCTCCAGCCTTTTACAACTATTGCAAACACTAATGGTAAAACTTGGCATATTACCATTACTGTTATAATTCCTATCATAGCGCCAAAGCCTTTATCTCTAACATCTAATTTTCTTATTCCGATTATGTATCTATATATACCGCTTATTGCTATTCCCACAAATCCAAATGGAATACTATATAACCTAATTATATTTAAAATATATGCAACTAAGCCATAAGTATTATCACCATAAGATTCCTGATAATCTTGCAATGTTTCTAATTCTCTATCTTTTATTTGTACTAAGTTTACTGTTGCATCATTTTTTAAATCTACGGAATTTGTTGTAACGTTAGCATCTGTAGCATATATTGAAGTTGTAAATAGTCCTAAAGTAATCATAATCATCATAATTATTGCTGCAATTTTCTTCTTCATTATTTAGTACTTCCTCCTTAATTTTAATTATTTTTCTATGCATATGTATTCTTTCTAAATGTATTAGTTATTATGTTTTTTACGAATCATTTTCTTGTCTATAATATAATACAATAGCAAAAATATCAATAGAAAATATATAAATTATTATAAATAATAATTTACCCAATTTGAATATATCTTGTCACCATTTTCTTTCCAACTAAAAATAGGTTCTTCTTCTGGATTATTATCTAAATAATAATTCTCTGGCATTTCTATTTTTAACCCTTTAGATAAATCTCTTTTATACTCTTTATCCAATGTGTCTACTGCATATTCCAAATGTCCTGTAACAAATATCTGTTTTTTTTCTTTGTTTTCTACTATAAATACTCCTGCCTTATCTGATTCCGAAACAACTTCTAATTGTGGCACTTTCTCTATTTCTGTTTTGTATACTGTTGTATGTCTTGAATGCGGTGCTTTAAATCCATCATCAAATCCAAATAATATTTTTGAGTTTTTATCATCTATTTTATGTTTAAATATTCCAAACATTTTATTTGGTATTAAATGCTTGTCTATCCCGTAATGATAATATAATCCTGCTTGTGCACCCCAACATATATGTAATGTTGATTTTGCATGTTCTTCTGACCAGTTCATTATTTTAACTAGCTCGTCCCAGTATCCTACTTTTTCAAAAGGCATTTGTTCTACTGGTGCACCAGTTATAATTAATCCATCAAAGTATTTATTTTTTATTTCTTCAAATGTAGAATAAAACTTTTCCATGTGCTCTGGCGCAGTTGTTTTACTTTTATATGATGTAACATTTACAAATGTTATTTTAATATTTTTTCCAGAAGTTGATAACTTTCTTAATAATTGTAATTCTGTATCTTCTTTTAGAGGCATTAAATTCAATATAGCCACCTCTAAAATTTTGCTTTCTTTTTCAAAATAATTTTTGTTTTCTAGTTCCTCTAGAATCTGTATTTTTTCCCTTCTTAAAATTTCGTTTACAGGTAATCCTGCTTTTGTGTATATTGGCATATTTATCACCATCATAAAATTGTATCAAAAGCATATATTTATATACTTTTACTAAAATATTGTATCATTTGTATAAAAATAAATCAAGGAAATTTTAAATATTTTTTATCTTTTTTCCTTGAAAAAACTAACAGATTTTTTATTTCTTTTTCTTTATATTTACTACATTTATTATATCTTCATATCTAAAATATTTAACCGGAAACAAAAAGTAAAACTTTCTATTTCCGGTTAATGTCATCAGTTGCTGACTTTTTTAGGAGATTTGCTCAAAATCGCATTAAGATAGCACAATCAGTAATAAAGCCGTTGTTGTTTATTAGTTCTTTAAATTCATCTTCCGCTTCTTTCAAAGCCTTGATTCCTTCAAAGGCAACTATTAATTCTTTGTCAGTTGGTTTATTAGTTACAAATATTTGAAGATATTTTACCGTTGTTTTTTTAGCAGTAAGTATTGCAATAAGAACTGCAATTATAATTTCCACAATGTAAACTTTTATGTCCACAAAATTGTAACTCAGCCAAGCCAATGAAATTGGTAAGAACGTTCCTACTTTTTTGAAAATCCTTCTACTGCCACAAGTTTCTTGAAATCTCGATTCCGCTCTAATTTCATCTAAAGTTGGTATCCGTTTATATTTCATATATGCACCAATAGCCATATGTTCAGCTGCATGGTATCTTCCTAAACTTTTACTTTTACCCACTTTTATTTGAAAAATAGCATACATCAGATCAAAGAAATCTTTAGATACCATCACTGACATATATATTACCGCCAAAATAATATTTATTTTTTTAGTAAATAATGATAGTACAATCATTGCAATATCAATAGTCAGTACAAATTTCATTCTTACTCCCTTTAGTTCTTGCACATTATTTGTCCAGAAAAACCTCTTCAACTTTGCTACCGGCTTTTTTTGATAGATTGCCTCTACCTCTAAAGGAGTGATGCTAGACTGAAATATTATTCCATCTCGCATCGACTTCCCGCCAATGTCATACCTTATGTTGTCCTGCATTTTTTCTCTCCTCTACAAGTTGATTTTATTATTATATCACACTTTTTAGTTTTCTTCAAGTTTAGCCAACTATCCAAATATTCGCTTTTATTTTTGATTCTTATACTTTTTCATTATTTATTTGTATATACAACATAAAAATAAATTTTTAAAATAAAAAAACCTGCAAACTTTTATCAGTTAGCAAGCTATTAATAGTTGGTACCGATGGTGGGACTCGAACCCACATGGTTTCCCGCCAGATTTTGAGTCTGGTGCGTCTGCCAGTTCCGCCACATCGGCAAATTACTTTATTATATTAACAAAAAACGAACTAAATTTCAAGTATTTAGTTCATTTTTTATTAACTTTATATATTTTTTAACTACTTAATTGTATCCAATATCTTTGGTAATACTTGTTTTTTCCTTGAAACAACGCCATTTAATATAGCTAAATTGTTACATAATTTTGTTTCATAAGCTTTTTCAAAAATATCTCTTCTATTTCCTAGAACTATTACTTTTGATGAAGCTTCTAGAATATCAGTTACCATGAATATATAGCAATCTAGATTGTTCAATAATATCTCGTTTTCTATTGCACGTTCTAAATCTTTTTGATTTTTTAGTACACTATTAACATCCGCGCTATTTATTTGTGATATTACAAATTTAATTCCTTCTTTTTCAAATGGTTTTGAATCTGTATTAATTATTTCTTCTGGAGTATATCCATCTAAGTTTGTACCTGCTTTTAACATATCTAAACCATATTCATACATACCAAGTCCTGCAATGCTTGATAATCTACTTGCTACAAGTTTATCTTGTTCTGTGCATGTTGGTGATTTAAATAATAGTGTATCCGATACTATAGCACTAAGCATCAATCCTGCTATTTCTGGTTTTATATCAATATCGTTTTGTTTATATAATTTATATAAAATTGTTGAAGTACAACCTACTGGTTCTACCATACAGAATACTGGATTATTTGTTTGCAAATTTAATCTATGGTGGTCTACTATCATTTTAATATTAGTATTTTCAATACCTTCAGCACTTTGCGTAAATTCATTTGAGTCAACCATTATTACATTGCTGCCTTCTTCAACTTTTTCTAATAGTTCTGGTGTTTTTATTCCAAATGTTTTCAATGCAAATTCTGTTTCTCGGTTTACATTTCCTAGTCTAAAGCTTTCTGAATAATCTCCCATATTTGTTTGTAAGTTAGCCATTGATATTGCTGAAGCTATAGAATCTGTATCAGGTTTTTTATGACCAAAAACAAAATTCATTTTATCCATCTATTTTACCCCCCGTTTTTTACTATATTTTTTTATCTCACTGACTTATATATTATATCATAAAATGGAAAAATAGTCAACATTTGGATGTTTATGTTATCTTACTTATCTGATTCATTTATGATAATGTCTTAATAATTCATTTTAGAAAATGTCTCAACTAAAAAAATAATGTTTGTATTTTC
>CALXWW010000022.1 GCA_944392545.1 uncultured Clostridia bacterium | reverse complement strand
AAAATAAATAAAAGTTTGAACATTTAATAAAAGTAAAGTAAAGGTGTGGATAACTAGTCCGCAAAAACAAGTAATTGACATATATTACCAAAACACTTGACGTAAATTGAATTTTCTCGAATTTAATCTTTTTTACTGTACTACATTACATATAGTAAAATACAGAAAAAATGTAATATACTTCCTAATAATATGAATAAATGAAATATTGAATGCATCCATTTATGTTTTCTACCTAGTCCATATAAAATTGCACCTATAGTATAAGCTATGCCCCCTGATATTAGTAATATCAAAGCATTTCTTTGTAATAATACTGGTAGTAAGCTTGCTTTAAAAATTATTGCCCAGCCCATTCCTAAATAGCAAATCATAGAAAATACTTTATATTTCTTCAAATCTATTGCGTTTAAAATAATACCTATTATAGCCATCGCCCATATTATTCCAAATATCGTCCATCCTGTTGCTGTATCATATTCTCTAAATGTGCAAAGTGCAAATGGTGTATATGAGCCTGCTATAAGTAAAAATATTGTGCAATGATCAAGTACCTGTAAAACTTTTTTTCCGTTTACACCTTGCACTTAATCCGTGATATATACTAGACATAGTATATAATATAAGCATTGTTGTGCCATATATAGCACCGCTAACTACCCCATAAGTATTTCCTCTTACAGCTGCCATAACAACACAAAGTACTATTGCAACAACTCCTAAAACGCTACCTACAATATGTGAAGTCATATTAAATATTTCTTCTCCTTTTGTATAAGTAGGTAAAATTCTATCTTTTAATTTTGTTCTCGTCATTGTAATCTCCTCATCTTAAATATTTTATGTCAAAAATATTTTTATATTATAGATCAGTTTTGTGAAATTTCTGTGAATACAATACATTTTTTATTCCTTTATTATTTTGTCTATAGAATTTTTTCTCATATCTTTTATTATCTTACAACTATTATCTAACTTTTCCTGTTCTTCTTTATCAAGTTCTAAATCCAAAAGTTCTCTTACTCCATTTGAATTAATTACAGCTGGAATTCCAATGTATATATCATCTTGCCCATATTGTCCATTAGATAAATATGTTGATACTGTAAGAATTGAGTTTTCATTATCTAAAATTGATCTTACTATTCTGTTTAATGCCATACCTATTCCATAATATGTTGCTTTTTTCTTTTCTATTATTTCATAGGCCGCATCTACAACCCCTTTATGAATCTTGTTTAAATCTGCTATATCATGCTTATTATCTTTCATAATATCTATTATTCTTTTACACCCAATGTATGCATGTTTCCATGGTACAAAAGATGAATCCCCATGTTCTCCCATAATATATGCATGAATATTTTTGCTAGATATTTTAAAATAGTCACCTAACAAATACCTTAACCTTGCTGTATCTAGAACTGTACCAGAACCTATTACTTGATTTTTAGGTAAACCTGATACTTCTGCTACAACATATGTCATCAAATCAACCGGATTAGTTGCAACTATTATTATTCCATTGAAACCACTTTCCATAATTTGCTGTGTAATGCTTTTCATTATTTTAGTATTTGTTTCTGCAAGTTCTAATCTAGTTTGCCCTGGTTTCTGAGCTGCACCTGCTGTTATGACTACTATTTGTGCATCTTTGCAATCACTATAATCTCCTGCTTTAATTACCATCTTCTGTGGTGCATAAGGAAGTCCATGTGATAAGTCCATTTCTTCACCTATTGTTTTTTCTTTATCTAAATCAACTAATACTAATTCATTTATTCCGCCTCTATTTAGCATTGAATAAGCCATACTCATTCCCACAAATCCTGTTCCTATCAAAACTATTTTTCCTTTTTTCATAAAATCAGTCCTTTCATTTTATTTATAAGTACTTTTTTAATTTATCATATTATACTATTTTTTTCAATTATTTAAACATCTATAATTAATGTAATTCTGAAAATTAATAGGGTAAGTTATTTTTTTACTTACCCTTTTTCTTATTTCACTTTTATTTCATCATTTTCTGCATATATTGTTACTTCTTTATGTGGTATAATCTTGCCATCAAGTATTGCTTCTGCAATTTTATCTTCTACATTGCTTTGTATAGCTCTTTTTAGTGGTCTTGCACCATAATTTGTATCTATTCCCTTTTTAGCGACTAAATCTTTTACAGAAGTATCTATTTGGACTTCATATTCTTGCTCTGATAACCTCTTTTGTACCTGTTTTAGCATTATATCTATAATTTTATTTATATCATTATCAGTCAATTTATGGAACACAATAATGTCATCTATACGGTTTATAAATTCTGGTCTAAATTGTTTCTTTAATTCTGCCATTACGTCTTTTTTTATTGATTCATATTCCTTTTCTTGACCTTTTTCTTTATTGATTTCGTTTTGACTAAATCCAAGCGTATTCTTATCAGTAATCGATCTTGCGCCTACGTTTGATGTCATTATTATTACAGTATTTTTAAAGTTTACAGTTCTACCTTGTGCATCTGTGAGTCTACCATCATCTAATATTTGAAGTAACATGTTCATAACATCTGGATGTGCTTTTTCAATTTCATCAAATAGTATAACTGAATATGGTTTTCTCCTTATTCTCTCAGTTAGCTGACCACCTTCGTCATATCCTACATACCCAGGAGGTGAACCTATAAGTTTCGATACAGAATGTGGTTCCATATACTCAGACATATCTACTCTTATCATAGCTGTTTCATTGCCAAAAAGTGCTTCTGCTAATGCCTTTGAAAGCTCTGTTTTACCAACACCAGTTGGGCCTAAGAATAGGAATGAACCTATTGGTCTATTTGGATCTTTTAAGCCAACTCTTCCTCTTCTTATTGCTTTACTTACTGCATCTACTGCTTCGTTTTGACCTATTACTCTTTTATGCAAAGTTTCCTCTAAATGCTTTAATTTTTCATTTTCATCTTGCGTAATTTTATTAGCAGGAATACCTGTCCAACTAGCAATTACTTCTGCAATATCTTCTTCTGTTAAGTTCATTACATTCTTGCTATTCTTATTCTGCCATTTTTTCTTTTCTTTCTCTAATTTTTCTTTTTCTGCATTTTCTTTGTCTCTTAATGTTGCTGCTTTTTCGAAATCTTGTACACGTATTGCCTCTTCTTTTTCTCTGTCAATAGAAGAAATTTTCTCTTCTATCTCTTTTATACTATCAGGCATCGTATATGTTTTCATTTTTACTCTTGATGCGGCTTCATCTATTAAATCTATCGCCTTATCTGGTAAAAATCTATCATTAATATACCTTACAGATAATTCTACTGCTGCTTTTATTGCATTTTCAGTAATCTTTACATTATGATGTGCCTCATACTTGTCTCTTAATCCTTCTAATATTTGTATAGTTTCTTCATTAGTTGGCTCTCCTACTGTTATCGGGCTAAATCTTCTTTCCAATGCACTATCTTTTTCAATATATTTTCTGTATTCGTTTAGTGTAGTGGCACCAATAACTTGCACTTCACCCCTTGCAAGAAGTGGCTTTAAAATGTTTGCTGCATCTACTGCACCTTCTGCAGAACCTGCACCAACTATTGTGTGAATTTCATCTATAAATAGTATTACATCGCCTGATTTTCTTACCTCTGCTAAACATTTCTTAATTCTTTCCTCAAAATCTCCTCTGTATTTAGCACCAGCTACCATACCAGATATGTCAAGAGTTACTACTCTTTTATCCTTTAGCATTTCGGGTACATCATCAGACACTATCTTTTCAGCTAGTCCTTCTACAACAGCTGTTTTTCCAACACCTGGTTCACCAATTAAACAAGGATTATTTTTTGTTCTCCTTGATAAAATCTGAATAACTCTATCAATTTCAGTTTTTCTACCTATTACAGGATCTAATTTTCCTTCTTTAGCTTGCTTTGTTAAATCTGAACCAAATTGATTTAATGTTGGCGTAGAGTTAAAACTTCCAGAGTTTTTATCTGTACTTCTGTTAGATTTTTGTTCCATTTCATCTTCGTTTATTACTTTTACTATTTCGTTATATAGTTTACGTGGATCAATATTTAAATCCATCATAATTCTAACAGCAACACTATCGCCTTCACGCATAATTCCTATTAGTAAATGTTCTGTTCCAATATATTCAGATCCTAATTTTCTTGCTTCTATGAATGCGTTTTCTATTACTCTTTTGCTTCTAGGTGTAAATCCCAACGCTTCTCTGTCTTCTATTTTTTCTCCAGTTCCAATAAGCATTTCTATCTCTCGTAAAATATCTTCATCCGTTATGTTTTGATTTCCAAGCACTTTACTAGCTATTCCAGTACCTTCTTTGCACAAACCATATAGGATATGTTCCGTACCTATGTATTGATGACCTAATTCAAGTGCTATCTGGTTTGATATTTCTATAGCTTTTTCAGCTCTTGCTGTAAATTTATACATCATAATTATCACACTCCTTCTACGAATAATTAGAGGCAACCCTCATTTACATAATCTATTGTTTTACAATTTGTTTAATTACTTCAGCTCTTTTTATTTCTCTTTCGTATCCATCTAATGTTTTTCCTAAAAATTTTTGCAAATTTCCTGTTTTAGTATATATCTTTATTTTTTTTACCTGACTATCATTTATTTCGTTAAGTATTCCTAGATCCACTCCCATTTTCACTTCAGATAGAAGTTTTCTACATTCATCAGAATTAATTTTAAAAGAATTCGTAAGAGTTCCATATGCTCTATATACTAAATCTTTTAATTCAATTTCTTTTTTACATAAATATTTTCTTGCTGTTCTTTCTTGCTCTATAATTTTTTCTGTAATATTTTTTACATTAGCAATTATTTCTTTTTCTGTTATTCCTATTGTTTGATTATTTGATATTTGGTATAAATCTCCATAATTTTGCGTTCCTTCCCCATATACTCCTTTAATGCTCATTCCAAGATTATTTACTATTCTTAATACCTTTGATAAATTACCTGTTAAAGTTAATGCTGGTAAATGCACTATAACTGAAGCCTTTAGTCCAGTACCAACATTTACTGGTGAAGCTGTTAAGTATCCAAAGTTTTCATTATATGCATAATCTACAATTTCTCCCAACTTTTCATCTAGTTCTATCGCTAGATTCATTAAATTTTCAAGTTCTTGTCCACTACTAAACACTTGCAATTTTATATGATCAGCTTCATTTAGCATAAAGCAAATATTTTCTTCTTCGTTTATTATTATTGCCTTCTTATTTTTGTTATTTATTACAAATTCTGGACTTATTAAACGCTTTTCTACTAAACTTAATTTAGTTATATCATCTAAATCTTCTAAACTTATATATTTTAGTCCATATCCTAAACTTGGTAATATTTCTTTTATTTTGTTTAATATTTTTTCTTGTTTTTCTATAGGGCAGCTGCTCAAAAAATTAAAACCACTTAAATTTCTAGATAATCTAACTCTTGAACTTATTACAATATCTGAATCTTTTCCATTTTGTAGATACCAATTTGTCATTTTCATCTCTCCTTCTTTATTAATAAATGATTAAATCTTTTGTTATTCCATGTAAATACTATATCTTAAAGTTTTATTCTTCTTTTTTATTTTCTTTATTTTTTTTAGAATTTTCCATTTCTTTTATTTCATCACGAATTCTAGCTGCATCTTCATATCTTTCATCTTTAATAGCTTTTTGTAAATCTTTTTGCAATTTTTCTAATTTTGATTCTTTTTGCCCTTTATTTGTTGTTTCTTTTACATTTTGCTCTTTATTTTTATTGTCTATTTCTGACATAATTTTTCTATAGCCTCTTCCCATATGTCTATTTGCACCTTGTAAATTTTTAAGAATTGGAGAAATTCTGTTTTCAAACACATCATAACAGTCACTACATCCAAATTCCCCACTATTTATGAAATCTTCAAATGTAGTACCACAACTATTACACTTTTTAGCTTCAGTTCCAATAAAACTTGGTAATAAATTATCATTATACTCATTAAAGAAGTCACTTAAAAAGCTAGAAAAACTAATTGGCATATTAAAATTAATATCTTTTAACCCTAACTCTTTTGCACAATTATCACAAAGATTCATTTCTTTTTTTACACCATTTATAACTTGCGTATATCTGAAAGTAACTTCATTTTTTCCACAATTTTGACATAACATAAAAATCAACTCCTTAATTAATTATTTTTACTTGTTATTTATATTAAATATATTAAATATAAATAACAGATGTTTACTTTTATCGTATATCATATACTTTGTAAATTTTATTTTTTCTTACGTTTTAGTCTTCTACTAGGTTTATAAGCATATTCTTAAAAATTCTTGCTCGTATTTCATCTCTAATATTTTGAGTAACATTTAGTACATTATCACTTGTTGCAACCTTCAAAAGTTTTGCTTCTTTCTTTGTCACAACTCCATATGATAGAAAGTTGCTTAAAAAAATGTCAACTTCTTGTGAAGTAATCTTATCTCCTATACTAGAAATTGTATGCATTAAATAATTGCTTTTTGTAGTATTAATCTTCTTAATACTTATATATCCCCCACCACCTCTTTTGCTTTCTACATAATAACCTTGAGATGGTTTAAATCTAGTTGATATAACATAATTAATTTGAGAAGGAACACAATTAAAATGCTCTGCTAAATCATTTCTTTGTATTTCTATATAATCGTCATCGTCAAAAAGTTCTTTAATAAACTCTTCTATCATATCAGACATTCTCAATTTTATCACTTCCTCATTTTATCTATTTTGTAGTTCTTTTGTTCTATCTTTTCATTTTTTCTGACTTTGACTTTCTTTGACCTATATTGTTATTATACTATCTTTTTTGTAAAAGTCAATAGTTTTTATGAAATTTTTTCTATTTTGTCATATCATCTATTTCCTTAGCTCTTTTCTTTTGCCTTTCCGGAGTAAGCCAAGCAAAATATGAAGAAACAAACTCTCCATACTTAGTTACGTCTTCCATGTTTTCATTCTTATCTATATTTTCTGCACTAGTATTCCTCTTGTTATTATCATACTTATTTACATTTTCATATTCTATTTTATTATTTCTTTTTCCCTCATTTTTATCATTTTCTTGCATAAAAAATACGCCTCCTATATATACATATATAATATGTTATATATTATGCGTATTTTTTTCATATATATACTTATTAAATTTCTTTGATTTTGTTGTAGATTATTCAATCAATAGTAATGCTTCTGCTACTCCATTTTCATTGTTATTTGCAACTGTTTTATCTGCTATTTCTTTTATTAATGGATCACTATTTCCCATTGCAATTCCTAGTCCTGCATTTTCTATCATTAGTTTGTCATTTATATTATCACCTATTGCCATTATTTCTTCTTTTTCTATTTCTAGTTTTTCTGCAAGCCATTCTATTGCATTCCATTTATCTACATTTTCACTTGTAATTTCCGTATAATAATACTCAAGTGATACTTCTTCTGTTCCTGACTTTATCATTTTTCTTGACATGTGTGCTACGTCTAATACGTCTATATTTCTTATGTTTCTTAATTTTTTGATTATACTATTAAATATTATGCTACTTTTATCGCTTATTGTGAATTTTAAAATATTTTTTCCTTCTAAATTTTTTACATATTCATATATATTATCCACTAAATTAATTTTTGTTTTTTTACTATCTGGCTTGTTAGAATTTTCTTGATGGTAAAAAAGTACATTATTATCTAGTGTTTTCGCTATAACCATATCTTCTGTATATACATTATAGTATATACTATTTTGTTCACATATTTGTATAATTTGAAGTGCTTTATTTTTATCTATAAATTTGTCGTATATTATTTCGTCTTTTTTCAAATCATATATTAAAGAACCATTTCCGCAAATTATATATTCATTTCCGCCTAATTCTTCTGCCAAACTTTTTACTGAATTTGTGGTTCTTCCTGATGCTAATACTACTTTTACTCCTTCTTTTTGTACTTTTTTTATTGCTTTTCTATTTTCTTCTGATATTGTTCCATAAGAATTTAAAAGTGTTCCGTCTAAATCTACTGCTATTAATTTATACATAGTTTTCTTTATATTATATTATTATAATATATACTCCTTTCTTTTTTATTAAATTTAGTTTATTAATATTTATTTTTATATATTTAGAATAAATTATACCATTTAATTTTTTCTATTCAATATTTTTTCTCAAAAATTTCCAGTTTATTTTAAGAATTATTGTGCATTATATTTAATGAAAAAGTTGTTATTCTTTTTCAAAAGTACAAAATAAATTATCACATTCTAGGAGGTGAATTATAATGGCATATTCAAACAGCAATTCAAAAGTTGTTCCAGAAGCTAGAGAAGCTCTAGAAAAATTCAAATATGAGGTAGCTTCAGAAGTTGGTGTAAATTTAAAACAAGGTTATAACGGAGATATATCAGCTAAAGACGCTGGTAAAATAGGTGGACAAATGGTTAGAAAGTTAATCCAACAAGCTGAAAGCCAAATGAAATAGTCTTGCGTGAAATCTTATATTAGTAAAAAATATTAGTTTATTTTTTAATATACTTATATGTTTTACTTATCACACGTAAAAAAGAAATCTTTTTAGAATTTATTTTTAAAAAGATTTCTTTTATTTTAATTATTTTTTCTACAAGGCTTATTTAATTCCTCTTCTTATTTTATTATCCTTCTGGTTCTACTAGTCCAAAGTTTTTATTGTCCTTTAATCTATAAATTACATTTGTTCTTCCTGTGTCAATATCTATAAATGCTAAAAATTTATTTTGTGGTTGTTCTTGAAGCTTTAATTTTGCGTCTTCTGGTGTCATTGGTTTTATATCATAATATATAACCTTTACTATTTCATTTGCAACTTCTGCATCTTCTGCATTTAAAGCTTCTTTTGCTCTTATTGATTCGGTCATGTTTTGTTTATCTTTTTTTGTTTTCATTTTTCTTACTTGACCTTCTAATATATCAATATCTTTATCAATAGCAGCATATAGATCTTTATGTGCTGTTACTGCTCTAAAATCTTCTGTATCTGCCTTGATACTCATTTCTGCAACTTTGCTATTTCCTTCTGTTTTTATAGTTGCATATACATCAAATTCTTCTCCAAAATATTTTACTAATCTTTCTGCTTTTTTTTCAATATAATCTTTTATTGCTTCTGTTGCTTCTAATTCCTTGCTTGTTATTTTTATATCCATAACTATTCTCTCCTTCCAAATATTGTTCATTAGTAATGTGTTTATATTATATATTGTATTTATTAATTTTTCAAGTCATACCCAGTAAAAAGTTAAATTCATTTATCTTTTCTTAAATATATAACTGAACTTGTTGCATGTTTTATTAATGATTACAATTAATTTTAGCCAAAAGCTTGCCAAACTGCTTTTTTCGTGATATACTATTATACGTTATATTTTACTTTGCTTAAAGGGAGGTGCAAAATATGCCAAATATAAAATCAGCTATAAAAAGAGTTAGTGTTATTGAAAAGAAAACATTAAGAAATAACATGATTAAATCTGAATA
>CALXWW010000021.1 GCA_944392545.1 uncultured Clostridia bacterium | reverse complement strand
ACAATTTCTTCTGTTTGATTTTTTATTGCGTTCATTGTACCAACCCAATATAAAGGGTTAGTGTTTTTCATATCTTCCGTTAAATCACTTTTTGATTTTAAATCTTCTATTATAAAATCAATTTCTTTTTGAGCCTGTTCTTGAATTTCTTTTAAATGTTTGTTTAATTCTTTATTCATAAATAATATAGTGTATTCTGCTTTTTTATGTTTCTTCAAATAATTTAATCTTAATAATCCATATTTATTTAATGTGATTTTTTCTTCTGGCTCTAAATATAAATTAGGCATATAATAATCTCCGACTAATGTATAACTTATTCCTGTCTTTTCATCTACAATTTCTTTTTTCAATTCTTTACTATTCATAACAAACCTCCTAATTATTTTATTACTAATCTTAATTTTACAACTGGATTCTTCTCTGCTAAGAAAACCTTTTTAATTTCAATACTTTCTGGGATTATAGGTGATTTATTTTTACCGTTCTGGAATGTTACTTCGGTGTGTACAGTACTTTTACTAATTCCAAATTTTTTGGCGGCACCTCTTACAGTATCTTTGCTATCTATAATATAGTGTGCTAAATTTATGGCACGTTCTTCTATATACATTTTCTCCAATTTCTAAAACCCCCTATAAAACTATGTTTTGATACATTGTATTCTTATAGGAAGTACAATAGAACCAAAATACATATTTCGACATAAAATATAATGATTGACTAGTTTAAGGTAGGGGTGAGGTTAAAAATGAATGATATAAAAAAAGGAGATATTGTAGCAAGAAAATCACATAATAAAGATGTAATTTTTATTGTTGATGTAGTAATAAATAATGAAATAGCGATATTATCAGGAATTACAACAAGATTAAAAGCAGATAGCAATTTAGAAGATTTGGAAAAGGTTGATAAAGCACAAGTCATATACACATATAAGAGAATGGAGGCAAGATTAGATAGCAAAATAAATAAAAGACCTAAAATGCAATATGGACTATTAAAAAGAAGTAATAAAATAACATACACAGGTAGAATCTTACATTTAGATGGAGATAGAAGATATAGCGAAAAATCTAGCATATATTATAAAAAGATGGGGCTAACAGCAATAGTAAAAAATATTTCGGAAAGTAAACAAGTAGTTATGGCGAATGAACTTATAGACAGATATAAGCCTGATATTGTTGTAATAACAGGTCACGATCGGTATGATAAAGTCAGGAAGAAATTATGAAGATATATATAATTACAGAAATTCAAGATACTTTGCTCAAACTGTAAGAAATATAAGAAGAGATAATAAAAATAGAGATTTAGTAATTTTTGCAGGTGCATGCCAAAGTTATTATGAGGCATTAATAGCAGAAGGTGCTAATTTCGCTTCATCTCCTGCAAGAATTTTAATAGATTTTATAGATCCACTTATAGTTGCAGAGAAAGTTGCAACTACTGATTCCGATTTGTATTTAACTATACATGATATAGAAAAAGATTTAAGAGATGGCGAAAGAGGAATAAACGGAATAGGTGCAAGTCGGAAAGAAAAAAACTTTACTAATGTAATAATTGATTTTTTTTATTTCTTATGCTAGCATATATTAGAAATAATAAATAGTAGGAGATAATTGAAAATGAATACAGAAGATGTAAATAAAGCAATAATAGAAAAAAAGAAAGATACAAAAGATATTCTAAAAAAAGTAGGAAAGGCATTTTTAATAATATTATTCAATATAATATTTCCTTATATAATATATACTATTTCTAATATTAATAATGAAAAATTTTTCTTGAGTTAGAGAAATAAAAATGGAATATGGAATTTTTATTAATTTTGCTTTTTTTTATGAACTAGTGATTGTATATGGACTATACTTACTTTTTAAAGCAATTTTCAAAAAAAGTTTAAGAGCAAATATCGCAATAGCTGTACTATTCAATTTAATTTCTATAATATCGTACTACAAACTACAAGTTGTTGAAAAACCTTTTTTACCAGAAGATATATTATTAATAGGAAGTGCTTTAAAAATTGCAGGTTATGGAAATTTACAAATAGAACTAGTATTAATTTTACAAGTATTTCTAACAATTATTCTTTTAGTTATTCAAGGATTAATTACATGGTATACTAAATATGAAAGATATAATAAAAAGTTAACAAGAATAATAATGGGAAGTGCTGCTATAGTGATACTTTTAATTGCTTGCTTAAGGAATTGGTCATATATATCTACATTCAAAGAAGATGATTATGACTATAACTTAGATCATTATCATTATGGTGCAATTGTAAACTTTTGCAAAAATATATATAAATTAATAGAAAAAGAAGAATTAGAAATATATAGTGAAGAAAGATTGAATGAAATAAGACAAGAAGCAATGGAATTAGAAAGTAATAGTTTAGGAGATGAAAATCCTAACATTATCGTTATTATGGCAGAGTCTTTTACAGACATAACTAAAGTAGATGGAATTGAATTTAATCAGGATCCTTTATCAAACTATAGAGAATTAGAAAAAGAAGGAACTGCAGGTACAGCAACAGTAAGTATATATGGAGGAGAAACTTCAATGTCTGAATTTGAATACTTAACAGCAAGTACTGCTAAATTCATACCAGACAAAAAGTATCCATATTCTCAAGCAATGAAGGGAGACACTTTATCCATAGTAACAACTCTAAAAAAAGAAGGTTATTACACAACATCAATACATCCTAACACAGGAGGATTCTATAACAGAGAAAATGCATATAAGCATTTGGGGTTTGATAATAGCATTTTTATTAACGATATGCAAGAGATAGATAATTATTATGGGGAAAATGTATCAGATATGGATGTCGCAGAAGAAATAGTAAAGCAATATGAGGAAAGTCCATCAGATAAAAAATTTATATTTACAGTAACAATGGAAGCACACATGCCATTTACAAGTGATAAATATCCAGAGAATGAAATTGAATTAGTATCAAACGAGTATAATCTTTCAGAAAAGGATATAGGAGAGATAGAGATATATACAAAAAGTTTATATAATTTTGATAAAGCATTAAAATATTTAACGGATTATTTTAATGAAAAAGATGAAGAAGTAATGTTAGTAGTGTTTGGAGACCATTTACCAGCGCTTAATGCATTATATGAAAAAGCGTATGGAGAAAGTGGAATAGAAAAATATATGCCAACATATTTAGTATGGACAAATTATGAGACAAACGTTAATATAGAAAACAATATATCACTTGCAGGATTATCAATGAGAATTTTAGAACATGCAAATATAGATATGCCATGGTACTATAAAAGTATATCTGAATTTTACAAAGAATATCCAGTTTATGAAAAACGATTTATAATTGATAAATATGGAAATGTAATAGATAATGATACAACGAATGAATTAATAGATAATTACCACATAATACAATTCGATATTTTAAGTGAAAAGAACATAAAAATAGATTAAAAACACTTTATTACAAACATGTTACAAAAATGTAATATATTTGTAATAAAGCTTAAGCAAATCACCGAAAAGCTAGAGCTTCAATAAATACACAACATGAAATGATTACCTGTTACTTTGACTAAAAACCAATTTTATGATATTATTTGACAAGAAATTGAGAAGTAGGTGATTAAATGATTTGCCAAAAGGATATTACAAACTTAAAAACAGATATTGATGAAAAAATTGGACAAAAGATAATTGTTAAAGGATCATTAGGAAGGAGTAAATCGTTTTCAAAAGAAGCTACTATAGAAAAAGCTTATCCAAATTTATTTGTGATAAAATTTGAAGAAAACAATAGAAATGTAAGTTATAGTTATACAGATATACTAACTAGAACTATAGAAGTTGATGTATTTAATGGAGATGGGTATAGCCCATTAATACCAAGAGTACCAGCAGTAGAAGTTTAATAAATATTTATATAAAAATTCCTAGAAATAGGAATTTTTTTTGTACTCTTAAATATACATGTAATAATTAAAATTTAAGGAGGGGTATTAATGGTGGTAGAAACTACAAGGGACAACATATTGGTTAACCATATTATAGGACAAAAGACTGAGAATTTCATGGTTCAAAGTGATAGTATAATTCCAGATATAAAGCCAGATATAATAAATGATATATTTGCAAGTGGTACAGTATGTATTTATAAAAAAGAAATAACAGAAGGAAAAGTAAGATTAGATGGAGGCGTAAATACATATATAGTATATCAAGCAGATGAAGAAGAAAATCGAACAAGGGTATTAAATGTTAATTTAGATTTTACTCAAACAATAGATATGGAAAATGCTAAAGAGAATATGAATTTGGATACAAAAATTACCCTAAAAAACATAGAGTGCAAGGTAATAAATGGGAGAAAAATAAATGTAAAAGTATTTTTAGAAGTAGATATAAAAATTACTTCGAATGAAGATATAGAAATAATAAATGGAGTAAACTTAAAAGGAGTACAAACACTAAATAAAAGCTTAAATGTAAACTCTTTAGTAGGAAGAGGAACTGTAAAAACTTATGCAAAAGATACATTAGTAATAGATAGTATAGATAATCTATCTGAAATAATGAAGGTTGATTTAGATATATTAAATAAAGATATAAAAGTAAGCTATAATAAAGTATTAGCAAAAGCGGAATTAAATGTAAAAATTTTATATCTTACAGAAGATAGCAGAATAAACTCTGTAGAAAGTACAATACCAGTAATGAGTTTCATAGATATAGAAAATGTTACAGAAGATGACTTATATAATACAGAGTATGAAATAAAAAATATTGTAATAAAACCAAACAATGTTGAAGAACACTCAATATATGTAGAATCAGAATTGGAGGTATCCTGTGAAGTATATAAAAAACAAGAAATAAATCTTATACAAGATTTATATAGTCCAAAAACTAACTTACTATTTACTCAAAAACAGATAAACGTAATGGAAAAAAGAGAAAATAAAAGTAGCACATATAACATAAGAGAAAAACAACTCATACCAGAAATTGGAGGAAATAAGATATATGATGCAGAAGTAGAAATAAATATAAATAAACAAACAATACTAAATGATAGAATATTATTTGAAGGAGAAGCAAACTTAAATTATATATTCAATGAAGGAAGTGAGATAAATACTAAGAAAACAGTAATACCTTTTAACTTTAACATGGACTTTGAAGGAGTTAATACAAATTCTAATATAGAAACAAATGCAGAAGTAGTAAGTAAGGAATTTGTAATAATGTCGGCAGGAGAAATTGAAGTTAAATTAGACATAAATTTTAATGTAACTGCCACAAATACTGTAGGAATAAATATAATAGATGATATAAGTGAAGAAGAAAATAGGGGAGATAATACCTGTAGTTTAGTTATATACTATGCAAAAGAAGGAGATACAATTTGGAAAATAGCTAAAACTTTTAAAAGCACAGTTGATGAAATTGCAAGGATTAATGGAATAGAAAATGAAAATAAGTTAAACATAGGTCAGCAGTTATTTATTCCTAGATATAATGGATAAAATATTCAGTAGAAATAGAATAAAATTACCCAAATTAAATAAAATCATGTATAATAAAAATACTGGTAAGCTTTTAAAAATAATCGCAATACTTTTAATTGCGATTATTGTATTTAAGATAGCAGTAAATAGTACAATTCCAATAATAGATGAACAATGTAGAACAATGGCAAAATCTATAGCAACTAAAATTTCAAATGAGGAAGCAACTAGAGTAATGGCAGATTATGATTATGATGATTTTTGCATGGTAGAAAAGGATGAAGATAATAATGTAAAACTTATAACAACAAATATGATAACAATAAATAAAATTATATCAGACATACCAATTTTAATACAAAGAGAGTTAGAAAAAGAAGAAAATAATACATTTGCATTAAAACTTCGGAAGCTTTACAGGAAGTAAATATTTTTCAGGATTAGGACCAGATATAAAAATAAAAATGTTAACTGATGGTACAGTAGAAACAGATTTAAGGTCAGAATTTAAAGAAGCGGGGATAAATCAAACTTTACATAGAATATATTTAGAGGTAAAGTGTAATGTAAATATCTTAACACCATATAGCACAATAAAAGAAACGATAGTAAATCAAGTACTTTTAGCAGAAGGGGTAATAGTAGGGAACATACCAAATACTTACTATAATATAGAAGGACTAAAAGATGAACAAAGTTTTGAATTGATTGATTAAAAAAATATATATGATATAATATTATAGAAATAAAAAATATATGATGAAAGAAGGAAAGAAAAACAAAATGATAAATTTAAATAAGGCAAAAGAAGAATTTGAAAAGTATGTTAAACCATATGGAATAGAAAATGTTAAAATTTGCAGAAAGATAGAACACTCATATAGAGTAATAGAAGTAGCAGAAGAAATAGCAAAATCATTAAATTTAGAAAAAGAAGATTTAGAGCTTGCAAAACTTATTGGACTATTACATGATATAGGAAGATTTGAGCAAATAAGAATATATGACACATTTAGTGATAAAGATAGTATAGACCATGCTAATTTGGGTGTGGAAATTTTATTTAAAGATGGATTAATACGAAAATTTATAGAAGATGATAAATATGATGAGCTAATATATAAAGCAATAAAAAATCATAATAAGTATAGTATAGAAGATGGACTAGACAAAAGAGAAAAGCTTCATGCTAAAATTATAAGAGATGCAGATAAAACTGATATATATGAAGTTTATATTCGTGATATAGAATCAAATGAGAATGCTATATTTAATTATGATAATATAGCAAGAGAAAAAATTGCAGAAAAAGTAATAGAAAGTGTAAAAAAACATGAATTAGTAGATAGATATGATACAGTAAATGAAGCGGATAGATATGTGGCAGCGCTAGCTTTTATATTTGATTTTAATTTTGATAAAGGACTAGAAATTGTTAAAGAAAGACAATATATATCTAAATTAATTAACAGAGTAAAATCAGAGAGTAATGAAAAAGAAATGAATATAATAGAGAAAAATATATTAGGATATTTTAAAGGAAGAAATATATAAATAAAATCTGCTAATCATTAAGATTAGCAGATTTATATGTTTTATAAAATTGATTCTAATTTTATCTCTTACTAAATTGTGGTGCTTTTCTAGCTTTCTTAAGACCGTATTTCTTTCTTTCTTTCATACGTGGATCTCTTGTTAAGAATCCAGCAGATTTTAATGTAGGTCTATATTCAGAATTTGCTTCTAATAATGCTCTTGCAATACCTAAACGAATTGCACCAGCTTGACCTGTAAATCCGCCACCTTGTACTTTACAAATAACGTCATATTTGTCCACTGTATTAGTAACTGTTAAAGGTTGTTTAACTATAACCTTTAATGTTTCTTGACCTAAATATTCATCTATGCTAACTCCGTTTATTGTAATTGTTCCTTTTCCTTCTACTAATCTAACTCTAGCTATAGAGCTTTTTCTTCTACCTGTACCATAAAACATTATTTTATCTGCTTTTGCTTTAGGCATTTTACATATCCTCCTTTAATCTAAAAATTCCAAACTTCAGGTTTTTGAGCAGCATTTTCATGCTCTTCTCCTGCATATACTCTTAATTTTTTAAGCATTTGTCTTCCTAAACTATTATGTGGTAGCATACCTTTTACAGCACGCATCATCATTTGCTCAGGGCTCTTATTTAATAATTCTCTTGCTGTAGTTTCTTTTAAACCACCAATATATCCAGAATGATTTCTGTATATTTTTTGGTCTAATTTTTTTCCTGTTAAAACTACTTTACTTGCATTTAATATAATAACATGATCTCCAGTATCTAAGTTTGGAGTGTAAGTTGGTTTATGTTTTCCTCTTAACAATTTAGCAGCTTCAGTAGCAACTCTACCTAGAGGTTTTTCAGCTGCATCAATTATGTACCATTTTCTTTCAATTTCACTTTTTTTAACACTATATGTTGTATTATTCATGGTAATATGTATCCTCCATTTCATAAAATAAATTTTAAATATATATGAAACCATAGTAAAATGCTACCGGGGAGAAGCAGTTTACATAGTCATATTTAATAATAATGCTATAATATTTTATAACAAATAGTAAGAAATGTCAAGGAAAACTAGAAAATTTTATACATTTGCTTGACAAACAGAAAAAAATATAGTATTATATAAAAGTCAAATAAAGAAGAAGCAATCCACTTCTCACCTTAACTATAATAGAAAAAGGTTGAAAAATAGAATAAACTGTGAATAACTAATATTAAAAATTAGTTATAACTGTAAATATTGTGGGTTGGTTTGTTTTTTGCAAATCAATTTTTTTGTGCAATCTAGCACGCAAAATTTTGGAGGTGTTTTATATAAAACAAGAATTACCTATTAATGAACAAATAAGAGCAAGAGAAGTTCAAGTAATTGATGAACAAGGAGAAAAAAGAGGAGTAATGAAGCTAGATGATGCTTTAGATTTAGCTTACGAAAAGAAATTAGATTTAGTATTAGTTGCACCAAATGTAGAACCACCAGTTTGTAAAATAATGAACTATGGAAAATACAAATTCGAACAAACTAAAAGAGAAAAAGAAGCCAAGAAAAAGCAAAAGGTGTTAGAAGTAAAAGAGATAAGAATAACACCAAACATAGAACAACATGACTTCGAATTTAAAGTGAAAAATGCAAGAAAATTTATTGAAGATGGAAACAAAGTAAAAATAACAGTTAGATTCAGAGGAAGAGAATTAAACTATGTAAAACTTGGAGAAGACAATCTAAATAAATTTATCGAAGCATTATCGGATGTAGCAAGTCCAGAAAAAAAGGCAGTCCTTGAAGGAAAGAATATGTTTATCATATTAGCAAAAAAAGCCGAAAGTAAATAATAAAATAATAATTTAAGTTAAATTATATATTAATACTATTTAATATATTTAAAATAAAAATCACAAGGAGGAATAAACTATGCCAAAATTAAAAACAAACAAAGCAGCAAAGAAAAGATATTCATATACTGCTACAGGAAAAGTAAAAAGAACAAAATCAAATAGAAGACATCTATTATCAAACAAAACTTCAAGAGCTAAATCAAGAGGAAAAGTTATGGATGCTTATGCAGATAAAACATGTGAAGCAGGTATTAAGAAAATGTTACCTTATGGTAACTAGAATTTAAGAAATAAGAATTTAAGGAAGGTGAAAATAAAAAATGGCAAGAGTAAAAACAGCAATAATTACACGTAAAAAACATAAAAAAATATTAAAAAGAGCAAAAGGATACTATGGTGCAAAACATTATAGATTTAGAATGGCTAAACAAGCTGTTATGAAATCAGGAATGTATGCATACGTAGGTAGAAAAGATAGGAAAAGTAATTTTAGAAAATTATGGATAGCAAGAATAAATGCTGCAGCAAGAATGAATGGATTAACATATAGTAAATTAATAGCAGGACTTAAAAAAGCTAATGTTGTAATAAATAGAAAAATGTTAGCAGACCTTGCAATAACAGATCCAAAAGCTTTTACAGAATTAACAGAAGTTGCTAAAAAAGCATAAATAGAAAAGTACCGTGCCGTGGACAAAGGGGACTACTTCCATTTGTCCACGCTTTTTTTGTATATATTGTATATATAAAAAAATATTGTAAATAAAATAATCTAATGATAAAATATTATTCAGTAAAAACTATTATATACAAAATATATGGAGGAAAATATGAGAATAGGAATAGATATAGATGGGGTATTAACAGACTTAGCGAGATTTGTTTCGGATTATGGAATTAAATTTTGTCATGAAAATAATATTGAATATAAAATAAAAGATGATTCATATTACGAATCAGAAGCACTAGGCATTTCTCTTGAAAATGCAGAAAAGTTTTGGAATAAGTATCTTCCATATTATGCAACAGAATATGAACCAAGAAAATTTGCGTCAGAAGTAATAAAAAAATTAAAAGAAAATAATGAAATATACATAATAACAGCAAGAAATGAGGAAGGACTACCTAAAGAAGTTTATGGAAAAATGCAAGAATTCGTAAAAGAATGGCTTGAAAAGAACCATATAGAATATGATAAATTAATATTCACAGTAGGAAGTAAATTACCATATTGTTTGGAAAATAATATAGATATAATGGTAGAAGACTCACCAAGGAATTTAACAGAAATATCGACTAAAATACCAGTATTATGTTTTGATAATCCATATAATAAAAATGTAGAGGGAGGAAACATAACAAGAGTATACAGCTGGTATGATATTCTGCATAAAATTTAAGTTCTTATATGTTACATTGTTCAAAAAAAGCGTGGACAAAATGGTGTGTCCCCTTTGTCCACGGTATATTATTGCTTCTTTATTTTTGGCTTTGCTATTAAAGAGGCAAGGTATCCAAAGAATATTGCAGCTGCTATTCCACCAGCAGATGCTTTTACTCCTCCTATAAATGCACCCAGTAAGCCGGAATTTTGGGCTTCTGTTATTGCACCTTTGGCTAAATTAGCACCAAAACCGAGTAGTGGAACTGTAGCACCACAACCAGCAAAATCTATTACATATTGGTATATGCCGGATAGCACCTAAAATTACACCTGTTGTAACGAAAATAACTAATATTCTAGCTGAAGTAAGTTTTGTTTTATCTATTAATATTTGCCCTATAATACATATTAAACCACCAACAACAAAGCATCTTAAAAGTTGCATCCAATCAATACTTTGAAAAAAATCCATAATTTTATTTCCTTATATTATTAAATATTTAGGTTTTTTAAGGAATACCCATAAACCTTATACAATTTTTAGCTATCTAAATTTTCAATAGCAACAGCATGTGCTATTCCAGGAATACTTTCTCCTTGCTGAGAACTGGTTGAATTCATTAAAGCACCAGTAGCAATAAGAAGTATTTTATTTATTTTCTTTTCTTTAAGCATTTTATAAAAATACCCAGAAAAAACTGAAGCTATACAAGCACATCCACTTCCACCAGAGTGTGTATCTTGTTTTTCTTTATCAAATATTAATACACCACAGTCGTCATAATTATTTTTAATATTATATCCTTTAGTTTCAGCAAGTTCTGCTAGTATTTCTTTTCCAACATATCCTAAATCTCCTGTAATAATTGCGTCATAATAGCTTGGCTTTCTACCAGTATCCTTAAAATGAGTTACTAATGTATCTAAAGCAGCAGGTGCCATTGCAGCCCCCATATTATTTGCATCTTTAACTCCCATATCTACAATTTTACCAGGTGTAACATGTGTTATTCGAGGACATGGTCTGCCAAGGTTATTATTTGAAAGCATTGCAGCACCAGAGCCTGTAACTGTCCATTGTGCAGACTGTGGTCTTTGGTTTCCGAGCTCTAAAGGAAATCTAAACTGTTTTTCTGCACTACAAAAATGACTAGAAGTAGCACATATTACATTTTTAGCAGCACCTGAATCAACAAATATACTACCTAAACATAATCCTTCTACAAAAGTAGAGCAAGCACCAAATATTCCAAAGAAAGGAATATTTGTTTCTCTTAAACCAAAACATGAAGAAATACACTGATTTAATAAATCACCTGCAAAACAATAATCAATATCACTACTTGCTATACCAGATTTTGCAACTAATGCATTTACATTTTCTTTAATAATTTTACTTTCTGCTTTTTCCCAAGTCTTTTCTCCCCAAAATTCATCTTCTAAACATTGGTCAAAGTATTTAGCAAGAGGGCCTTCTGCCTCTTTAGGTCCAACTATAGAAGAAGTTTCTAATATATATGGACAAAAGTCTAGTTTAATAGTTTGTAATCCAATTTTTTTCATAATTTCCTCCTACTATACAAAAAATGTAGCAATAATACCAACAATGACAGATGCAGAGATACCAAAGACTAAAACCGGTCCTGCAACAGTAAACATTTTTCCACCAACACCCATTACATATCCTTCAGATTTATACTCTATAGCAGGAGATACAATAGAATTTGCAAATCCTGTTATAGGAACAAGTGAACCTGCACCGGCAAATTTACCTATTTTATTAAAAATATTAAGTCCTGTTAAAAATGCAGCAATGCCTATTAGAATTATAGAGACAACAGTTGAAGAGCTTGTAGAATCAAGACCTTTGTACTGGCAGAAATCAAATATTATCTGTCCTATAGAGCATATTAAGCCGCCAACCCAAAAAGCATTAAAACAATTTTTTAAAATAGGGGAATTGGGAGATTTTTTATCTACATAATCTAAATACTCCTTTTTTGTATCTATACTTTTCATAATACCTCCTAGTCTCTATCTCTATCGATAACGAAAGATAAGTCTAAATCTACATAATATTGAATTAACTTACGTCCATCAATCTTAGCTCTTTGATCTATAACTCTTACTGAAGATAAATAGTCTATTGTTTTAGAAGCTTCATTTACAGCCTGTACAACTGCATCCTTCCATGATACATTAGACGTTCCTGTAATACTTAAATGTTTTTCTATACCCAATTAAAATCAACCTCCAATTTATATATAGTTTCATTTATATATTTTCCAATAATTTTCAAAATATACAAAAATTTTTTATGATAACTTTAGGAAAAGCTTAAGAAAATAGTAATAACATTAATAGAATTAGTAATACGCAAAAATTAGATTATACTCTCGAAAAAAATTGATACCTAAGGCGTAGGAGGTATTAAAGAAGATTAATTTCTTTGATGAAATATTATAAACATATAAATAAATCGAAATAATAAGTGAATACCAAGATAATGAAAATTTATTATGATAAAAATAAAAATGTAGGTTTAAACCTACATTTTATTACGCGTAATAAAATATATATAATTCTCAAAAACTCATGACCTAAGCTCTAGTTACTTTTCCAGAGCGTAAGCATTTTGAACATACATTAATTGTTTTTGTATCTCCATTTATTATAGCTTTAACTCTTCTTAAATTTGGTCTAAAAGTTCTAGAAGTTCTTCTACTAACATGAGAACGAGCTATACTTATTTTATTTCCGTGTGCTACTGATTTTTCACAAATTTCACATTTAGCCATTTTTTCTGCACCTCCTATATTGAATAGATAAAATTGACTATTTATAACTATATCATAAAAATAAAGAAATTACAAGTCTTTTTGAGTAATTTCAGTAAAAAAGATTAAATTCGAGAAAATTCAATTTACGTCAAGTGTTTTGGTAATATATGGCAATTACTTGTTTT
>CALXWW010000020.1 GCA_944392545.1 uncultured Clostridia bacterium | reverse complement strand
TTACATTATATATTGGATTTTAATATGTGTCTATTTTTTTACATGTTTTGTTGCTTTAATTTTTTGAATTATCAATTATATATAATATTATCTACTTTTTAATTTTTAAAAAACTTTTATAATATTATTCTCGCTCTGTCTTTTTTATATTATATGATTTACTTTAAAAAATATTACAAAATCATAAATTTTCTTACACTATAATTTTTTCTTTTATATCATTATATTTCGATTCTCCTATTCCTTTTACATTTTGTATATCTTCTATATTCTTAAATTTTCCGTTTTCTTCTCTGTATTCTATTATTCTATTTGCAAGAGCTGGACCTATTCCTGGCAGATTATCTAATTCTTCTAAAGTTGCACTATTTATATTTACTTTTATATTTTTATTATATTTTTCTTCGTTGTTATTTAATTCTGACTCTCCAGAGCTCGTACTTTCTCCCATATTTTGCCCACTTTCATCAATAATATATTCCGATATTTTTTCATTTTTATTTGGTATATATAGTTTTTGTCCATCTTTCAGCTCATACGCCAAATTTACTTGTGATAAATCTGCTTGTTTTGTTTCTCCTCCAGCTTCCTTTATAGCATCTATTATTCTTGCACCTTTTGCTAAATATATTACTCCCTCTTTTTTCACCTCACCTGTTATGTGCACTACAATAGTTCCAGAGTTTTGTTTTTCATTAATTATATTTGTATCACTCTCTTCACATTTCTCACTATTTTCTTCATTCTTTGAGTTTTCCTCTTCAATTTTTATTTCATCCGTATTTTCTTTAACTATTAAGCTATTTAGGTCTATTATATTCTTCGCTGAACTTTTATTAATTACATATATTATAAACAGTATAACTATTATTAATATTGCTACTACAATTATTATTGTTTTTCTTTTATCATTAAACATATTTATTCCTCCTATAATTTTATAAAATATCTTGAATTTTTTTACAATTTAATATATAGTATTATATATTTTTATATTTTTTAAAGTTGTTTATTTATACAGAAATGGGGGATCTTATGAAACAACTTAAATCAATAGTAATATATACTATTATTATTTTTTTGTTAATATTGCCAGTTACTGGCCTGGCTACAGATATAGATAAAAGTGATTATAACCCAGACAATTTAACTACAGATTCTGAATCGGTGCTTTTAATGGATGCTACAACGGGAAATATTCTTTATTCTAAAAATATTTTTGAAAAGAAATATCCTGCAAGTACCACTAAACTAATGACAGCAATTCTAACTTTGGAAAATTGTGAGTTAACTGATATTGTTACAGTTAGTCATAATGCTATTTTTTCTATTCCTGTTGGTTATTCTCATGCTAGCTTGCAAGAAGGTGAACAACTTACTGTTGAAGAATTGCTAAATGTTTTATTGATTCCTTCAGCAAATGATGCCGCTGTCGCATTAGCTGAGCATATTGCTGGTTCTGTAGAAAATTTTTCTACTATGATGAACGATAAGGCTAAAGAACTTGGTTGCTTAGATACTCATTTTGTAAATCCAAATGGTATTCATGATAATAATCATTATTCTACAGCTTACGATTTAGCTCTTATTGGGAAGTACGCTATGAAATTTGATGATATAATGAGAATTGCTAAAATAAATCAATATACTTTGCCAACAAGTAATAAATATGATAGAAAAGATAGGATTTTCAATGCAACTAATGGACTTATAACAAAAAATGATGAATACTATTATCCTGAAGCTACTGGATTAAAGACTGGTTATACAGATAAATCTGGATATTGCATTGTTACAACAGCCGAAAAAAATGATGTGACACTGCTCGAAGTTGTACTTGGAAGTGACAGTATAGAAGATAGATATGAAGATTGTATAAAATTATTTGATTATGGTTTTGATAACTATTCTAATCAAGAACTAATTTCTGAAAATGAGATAATTAAAACTGTTGAGGTTTCTGGTGCCACAAAAGAAACTAAAAACTTGAATATAGTTGCTAAAAATAAAGTCGATATTTTATTAAAAAATAATGTTGATATAAATAGTTTAGATAAAAAAGTAGAGATTAATGAAAACTTATCTGCCCCAATTTCTGAAGGTTCAGTTGTTGGAAAAGTTACTTATACTATAGAAAACAAAGAATATTCTACTGAATTAATAGCAGCAAGTTCAGTAACTCCTTCAAATTTCGAAACTATCATTTTTAGAATTTTACTGATATTTTTAATTTTATATTTGCTGACAATATTTTTAAGGAAAATTAATCGTAATGGAAATAAGCATACTAGAAATAAGAATATTTCAAAATGTTCAAGAAAAAATTCTAAAAAGAAAAATTATAAAGAAAAAAGTGGTGGAAGATATAGATTTACACAAATTAATGAATATTTATAATTATCACAGTAAGCTATTAGAGCTTACTGTGATTTTTTATTTGATAATAATTTTACATTATATAGTCTGTACCTATTATAATAGTTATGTCTTTTATTTCACTTGAATCTCCTGTTATTGTGCTTTCTGTATCCATTATTTGTTTTATTGCATTTAAAGCACTTTCAGAAGAAGAATTCCTATCAATTATTGTTGTATTGCTTGTTTGAGATGTATTTCCGGTTTGTACTACTTCAAATCCTATAGCTTCTAGTTCTCCTACTACTTCACTTAATTTACTAGAGCTTCCGCTTCCATTTAGTACTTCGACTCTTAAATCATATTCTTCTGCTACTGTAGCTGTGTCAGTAGTATTTACTTCTCCGTCTACTACATTTCCATCTGTTGTATCAGTAGTTGGTTTTATATTGTAGAAAAGCTCATTAATCATGTCTTCACTTTCTTCTTCATCTACTAAATAAACATATACTCCATTTGTAAGTACTGACTCTCCTGGCAATGTATCTGTTTTTAATTCATCTACATTATATTCTAGTATATATGGTATATAGTCTTTTATTGCATCAAAGTCCAAATTTGTTTCTACATATTGTTCTGCTATATCTAAGAATCCAAGTATTGTATTAAGATCCATTTTTTCTATACATTGTTTTAGAAGTTCTGCCAAAAATTCTTTTTGTGTTCTCATTCTTCCTAAATCTTCTATTCCATAATCTGATGGATATGTTGTTCCATCGCTATTATGTCTAAAGCGAACTAATTGCTCTGCTTTGTCCCCATCTAATAATTGATATCCTGCTTCTAAATCTATATATAAATTTTGATTTCTATCCGTATAATACATATCTATCGGTACATCAAAGTATACTCCGCCTATTTCATCTACTAAAGCTTTTAGTGCTTCAGTGTCCACCTTTAAATAATATTGTACATTTACTCCTGTTAATTCTCTTACTTCTGCTAAAGTATTTTCAGGTCCAGTTTGATATATTGCATTTATTTTGTCCCAAGCTGTTGCATATGCTGGATCATCTCCCACAAATGTATCTCTTGGTATTGATAATAATGCTGCTTCTTGTGTTTTTGGATCATATGATGCAAGTATTATGGTATCTGTCAAGTTTTGACTTTGTCCTAAAATTAAACAATACATTTTATCTAAGCTGTTTACAGTGTCCTCATTATGTCCAAGTAGTGTTTTTGATACTCCTGACCATCCTTCATCTTTATATTTTTTATATAACAATATTGCTGCTGCAATAATTATTATTAATATCAATATTAAGACTATTCTTAAAAATATATTTTTTTTCTTTCTTCCCTTATTTTTTTCAACTTTACTCCCCTTTTTTTCTTTAGCTTCTCTGTTCAAAATAATTCACTCCCATTTTTACAAGATAATACACATTATACTAAACTTTTTATGGAATATCAACATTTTAATGTATATTTTATCAAAAAATTGTTACCATTTAATATTAATAATAAATGGTAACAATTCTTTATTAGAATATTATCTTTAATAGTAAATTGTTGTTGTATAACATGCTTCCTACCATAGATTCATCTATAGCTGCTATTATATTTTCTCCTATCATAGGTGATATAAAAGATATTATTGCAAGTACTAAGTAGATTATAATTATTCCTTCTAATACTCCATAAATTACTCCTCCTAGCTTATCAAACTGTTTGATTACTGGTAGTTTTGCAATTAAAGAAGTTATAAACCTTAATAAAATTAATAATATTCTTGCTATTAAAAATAATCCTATCCATGTTCCTGCTTTAACTATTGTTACAGCAACTTCTCTTGATGTACTATCAACAATAGCTTCTTTTGCACTATCGGATGCTTGTTCTACTTTCTCTCCTATATAGTTTGTTATTGTTTCTGGCATCTTATCTTCTTGATTTTCATCCTCTTGTATTATTGTTTCTCTGATAGTTTGTTCTAAACTTTCATCTATTTCTGTTTTATCTATTATTAAATTAGATATTGGTATAAACAAAACAAACGCTATAATTATTGATAATACAAATGATAATATCTTTATTAACGATCCTGTAAGTCCTCTTACATAGCCTATTATTATACATAAAGCCATTATTGCTAAAATTACTAGGTCCACTATGATTGCCATATTCCCACCTCCTATTTTACTTTTTTATAGATTTATAATTTCTACCTTATCTTTGTATATAATCCCTGCAATTCCATTTCCTATCACCACATTTTGTACTTCTTGCACTGAACTATATCTTTTTAAAAGCATTCCTTTTGTATTTATAAATTCTACCTCTTGTCCTAAATTTATTGCTATTACATTATTAAAACTATTTATATCTTTTGCCACTCCTTCTACTGTATACACTGTAGTTTTATCGTTTCCTGTCTCTCTTATTTCTATTATAGTGTTTGTGTTAAATAGTCCTTCATTTTCTTCTACTGCTCTATATACATTGTTATCTAAATTAATATTACAAAAGTTTATGTTCTTACCTTTTTCTGTTAAATCCATTAAAACTGTATTATTTTCATCCTTTATTGATGATATTTCCGTATCATACATGCATGTAAGTTGTCCGTTTTTATGGTACTCTATATTGACAATTAACTTATTACTATCTGCTGAATATGTATATATCATAGGATCTTCTTGGTCGTTTTTTGCTCTATCTACTGAAATAACTTTTATATTTGATTTTATTGTTGTCCCTGTTGTATTTACTTCTGCATATGCCAAATATTTATTGTCATTTGATATACTTGTATCTACTGCAATTGTTTTAGCTAAATATGATTTAAATAATTCATTTCCATCCTTATCGAATACCACTATAACTGACTTATATGCTGTACCCGTTAAAATCACACTAACATAGCCTTTTTCATTTACATTTATTTTAGATATATTTCCATCTATGTTCTTGGTCCAAAGTATTTTAGAATCTGATATTAAATTAAGACTTGAACTATTTTGTTCGCTTATCGCTAGATATTTATTATTAACACTATATACCGGATTATTTATTTCTAGATTAATTTCGTGTTCTAACTTTCCTGATGAATTATATTCCATTAATTTATTTTCTGCCAATATACAAATATATTTATTATATGCAATAACGTTTATATTTGAATCATAGTCTAATTCTATTGATTCAAGTTTTTCTTGTGTTACATTTTTTCTAAATAAATATTGATCTAAGAAATTTCTAACATCTCTACTTGAATAATATAATAGCATTGTTATTCCAATTACTAGTGCTAAAACTATAATAGATATAGTTATTATCATTTTCTTTTTATTTATTTTTCTTTTATTTTTTACTTTTTTTTCTTCTATCTTAAAATCTATTATATTCTTCAAGATTATTCCTCCTTTGCTTCTAATATTTATATCAGTTTTATTGTTTTTTTTCAATAGATTTAGGCTATTTAATTAAATAAATTAATTGAATTATACCTAAAATTCCAAACACAGGATATGTTAAATTAATAAGAAATGAAAAACTAATATTAGATATAAAGATTGCGGAAATACATATAATTTTTGCTATTTTCTTATACTGTTCTTTTGTTTTTGTACAATTATTTAAAAAACCATATCCTTCTGATATCATAGTAGTATATATTGCGAAAATTATAACTAGGCTATAAGCATATTTAAAAATACTTCCATATTCATTCGCAATTTTTATCATTGGAATTTCAATTCCTAATAAATTTCCTCCTTTGCATAACGCCAAATATATTGTAATTGACAAACTGGTAAATATTAGTGCAGTTATTATACTTATTTTCATTTCCTTTGATTTTGAATATTTTCTTAGGCTTGTTAAAATTGGTACTAGCAATATACTGTTATAGCTTGTATATTCAATGGCTTTTAATATCCAATTTGTTTCAATGTTTATATTTTCTAATTCAATTTCTCTAATTGTTATTAATGGGTTTGATTGCAAACCTATAATTATTATAATAATTATTAATATAGGTACTATCCACATGCTAACTTTAGTTATACCCTCTATATTTTTCATAAATGTTATATAACTTATACTAGTTATGGCTAGAGCAGTTAAAATTCTTGGTATATTAAATTCTTGTTTAAAATACGCTGTAAATCCAGCTACCATAATATAAAATGATATCAATAGGAAAATATTCACAATAATATTTAAAATATTTTTTATTGTGCTTGGTACCTTTATTTTTTCTAATAGTTCGTCATAGCTCTTTAGTTTAGATTCATTTGATTTTTTGAGTACCTTATATATTATAATTCCTAGTAAAATACTTGAAATAATAATCCCTATTAACCCATTTTCATTGTAGATATTAAAAAAACTATATATCTCTTGCCCTGATGCGAATCCCGCCCCTACAACCGCACCTACAATTACAAATACTGATTTTAAAACTTCTTTCACTAAAAAACCCCCTCATAATATTTATGAGAAGGCTTTTCTTTTATTACTATTTCTTTCTTCTTCTTATTTGCCATACTATAATTCCTATTATTACAATTACTACCGGAATTGAAAATATTACTGAAAGTATGATTATGTTTTGTTGCTCTGTTACTGCATATGTTGAAATTTCTGCATCTTTTCTTGTAATAATCATATTTTCTCTTTCTGTTAAATATGCAACTGAATTCATTGCTAAATCCTCATTGTTATAAAAGTCTAATGCATACATTTGGTCTTGCTGGCTTATTGCAATTAATAAATTACTTATAAATATATTGTTTGTATATACTATCATTTCTGAAGTTGTATCATCATCTATTTTCTTCTTTAACAAAGATCCAACTGTTGAATATGCCGCATCTTGATCCGCATCTGTTTTTGAACTATCTGTATTAGAATAATCAGTTCTATAGAAAGAATTGCTACTTGTTGATGCCAATGTTTCTACTTCTACTCCTAATTCCTCTAATTTATCACTATCTTCAAAATTTATTCTTCCTGAAGTCATAAAACATGCTCTTAAATTCATATCTGTTTTATTAGTTACACTAGTATATGGACTTACTGTAACTAATATTGCTGATGAAGTACCATATAGCATTTTGTCCATATCTTGCTCTAAAACTACACCTTCTGAAATACTAATTCCATATTCATCTAATACGTCCTGGAGATTTGGCATTTCTTTTCCAGTCGAATTTGGATCAGTAAAGTATAGTATCTTTCCGCCTTTATTAATATAGCCTAATATTAAATCTCTTTCTGTTGCCGTTAAATCCTCTGCTAGAGTTGTCATTATTAATACAGAACAATCCTCTGGTATTTCGCCTCTCGTTAATAAGTCTAAATCATATACATCATAGGCTTCGTCTGCCAAATCTGTAAGGAATAAGTAAAAATAGTCCGAACTATATTTATTATGTCCAATAAGATTATATATTGCAGGTTTTTCTTCTGTAGTTACATCTATTATAGCATTTGTTAACGCTTCTTCTCTTGTATCTATTTTTTTATATGTTTGATAATCATACGTATATAAATCACTACTTGTTAGTATTTTATATTTTTCTCCGCTTCTTACTAAAATTACATAATTATCTGAACTAATATTGTATTCATCAACTAAATCTGTTCTTGCAGTTATATCTTCAACTACTTCAACAGATATTTTATCATTTATACTTCTATATTGATTGGTAAGTTCTTCTTCTGACTCTGACATGTTAATAAGTATTATTTCTACTTCTTTATCTATATTTTCTGTAATTTGTCTAGTCTCATCTGAAAGACTATGTATTTTATCTTGCGTAAAATCAATATCTTCCAAATTTACATTTTCCACAACTATATTAATTCCTATACAAACAACAACAATTATTGCTATTAGTAAAATTGTTAGCGAAGTATCCTTAAACCACTTACTAGTATCAACTCTTTTTTCTTTTTTTACTATCAAATCTTTTGATTCTTGTTTAGAATCTTGTTTTGCTTTTTTATCTTTATTCACCAAATTCACCCCTTTTCTACTTTACAGTCTTTCTTCTCTTTATTAATACTATTGTAAGCAATATACACATTATTGTAATTGATACTAAACTTATTGTATCTGCAATTGATACTAAACCGCTTGGGAATTTTAAAAATTTGTCCATTAAATCAATACTAGAAAATGCTGTGCTTATGTCCACTAAAAACCATGGTGCTACTAAAACTCCTATAGTAATTATTGATGCTATTACTTGATTCTCTGTAATACTAGATGCAAACATACCTATTGAAATTGCTGCTATTGCTACTAAGAAAAATCCTACCATGGTTACTATTAGTGTTGATATGCTTACACTTCCAAAGAAACTTATAATAACAGAATATATTAGTGAAAGTACTAATGTTATTAAAATTACTGTAGCTGCTGCTAAAAATTTTCCTAATACTATAGAAGTTACACTTCTAGGCGAAGTAAGTAATAATTGTTCTGTTCCATTTTTTCTTTCTTCAGAAAACATTCTCATTGTAAGTAAAGGTATTATTAATAACAAACCATATCTTGCTGTCGCATAGTATAAATCTCCCATGTATATTGATCCATAGCTAATTGTTGTAAGATAAAAGAAAATACTATACATAAGCATAAACACACCTATCGCCACATATCCTATTGGAGATAAAAAATATGTTTTTAATTCTTTTTTAAATATTGTCCACATTATTTTTGCCCTCCTTTGCTGTATCTATTAATTTTATAAAGGCATCCTCTAGTGTTGTTTCTACCTTTTTCAATTCAAATATTACAATTTCTTCTTTAGGTAAAACTTCAAATAGTTTTTTTCTTAAGTCTGTACTAGATGAACAAGTTACCATATATTGTTTTGTTCCGTCATTGTTATCTTTTATAAGTTCTACAGATTCTATTTGTTTTATTTTTTCTTTTAATGTTTTCATATTATCTTTTGGGTCTTCTACAATAATAGAAATATTATTTTTCTCTTTGGTTGCTTTTTCTAAGTTTTCTGGAGTATCTATTGCAATTATTTTCCCTTTATTTATTATAATTACTCTTTCACATATTTGACTTATTTCTGATAAAATATGTGAACTTAGTATTACTGTATGTTTTCTTCCAAGCTTTTTTATCAAACTCCTTATTTCTGTTATTTGTTTTGGATCTAACCCCACTGTTGGCTCATCTAATATAATTACATCTGGATTTCCTATTAGAGCACCTGCTAAACTTACTCTTTGCTTGTATCCTCTTGATAAATTTCTTATTAATTTATTTTGAACTTCTTCTAATCCTACTTCTTTAATAACTCTGTCTACTTCTTGTTTTCTAATGTCCCTTTTTACCATTTTTAGTTCAGCCATATATTTTACAAACTCTCTAGCTGTAAGTTCATAGTATAGTGGAACATTCTCTGGCATATACCCTATATCTTTCTTTGCTTTTTTTGGTTTTCTAGAAATATCGTTTCCATTAATAACAATTTGACCATTAGTTGGTTCTATAAAACCTGTAATCATATTCATCGTGGTGCTTTTTCCTGCACCATTAGGTCCCAAAAAGCCAACAATTTCACCATCTTTTACATCAAAACTAATGTTGTCCACTGCTACTATGGTTCCATATTTTTTTGTGACATTTTTTACTTCTATCACTTTACCTTCCTCCAATCTCTTAGTTCCGTATGTTTTTCGGAATAATATTAACATTATTTTTTTTTGCATGCAATATTTTTCACATAACTTTCACATTTGATCTAAAATATATGCTTGTCTTCTGTTCTTATTTATTTATATATGAATATATTTAAATAATAATCATCTTTTGAATGTTTTATAGGGAGTATTTATGGAACTTTTCTATCCTTTTCTTATTTCTTTTATTATGGTCTTTATTGCAGAACTTGGTGATAAAACTCAATTGCTCGTTCTTTCTTTTTCTGGTGGAGTGCGAGTAAGAAATATTATTATTGGAATTGCAATAGGTTCATTTTTTAGCCATGGAATTGCTATTCTTTTTGGTAGCGGTATTGGATTCTTAGAGAATGAAAATATACATTTGATTATAAAATATTTTACTTATATATCTTTTATTATTGTTGGAATTTTATCTTTGATACCTAAAAAGGAAAAAATTTCTTCTACTTCTGATAAAAAAAGTTCTCTATTAGAAAAAATATCTACGTTAAACATAAGTTATACCTTTATTATTGCTCTTTCTATATTAGTTGGAGAATTTGGAGATAAAACTTTCCTAGCTTCCCTCGGCTTTGGTATACAATATCCAAATTATAAATTTATGCTAATTCTTGGTGCAATATTTGGTATGATAGTTAGTGATTCCATAGCAATTATAGCCGGAAAGTTTATAAGAAAATATATTTCTGAAGAAACTATGAAAAAATTTTCTCGGTATTTTGTTTTTACTATTTGGAATAATTGGATTTATCTTCCAAGATTAAATCCAATTATTTATCTTTTATAAGAGTTTTTATCCACACTTCTTCCCCGTTTTCATCCTTTATTCTTAAATTTGGAAATATTGTAGACATTCTTTCATTTGTAAAGTAGTCATTTTCTATTTTTCCTCTTATCTCTGAAAATACATTTCCTTCTATTGGTTTGTGTACTTTTTTGTATATAATTCTATTTTGATATGTTTGTATTCCCCAAATTGTTACTAAACCGTCTATTATAAGAAATATAAATATGCCTAGTTCTACAATGTTTCTAGTATGTGGTTTTATTTTATTAACTATTTTGTCTATTAATGGTTTTATAAATTTTACTAGTATAATAGAAAGAACTCCCCAATATATTGAAAATATCAAACTTATTCTTCCATTTAGATTATATTGCAAATATTCATAATTCCAAAATCTATTTCCATATATTGCTTCTAATCCATAGCTTAATATGTACTCTGCAAACGATCCGAAAATAAAGCCAGCTATAAATAATTTTATAAGTCCTTTAGTATTCATTTTATCTAATGCAAATATTAATATTGCGCCACAAAATCCATATACAGGACAAAAAGGTCCCCATATAAAACCTTTTCTACTTTCTAATACTCCTGATGTTAAAAAGCAATATACTGTTTCTATTATTAAACCTAAAATGCTAAATATTAAGAAATACCAAAATATGTGATGAATAGTTACTTTGTTTTTATCTTCCATATAAACTCCCCTTTTATTCCATATATTACTATTATTATTTTTATATTAACTTATATTATGCATTTTTTACTGCATCTTTTTAAGATTATACTCTATTTTACAATTTTTTTCTATGATTTTGTTAATATTTTATTGACTTTTATAAAAAAAAATGGTATCATATTTATTGCATTTAGAAAAAAGAATATTCAATAAATGCAATAATATGAAAGAAGATAAAACTTATAAATTTTTGAAATCCTTTTGGGTCAGTAGCTCAGCTGGATAGAGCAACGCCCTTCTAAGGCGTGGGTCGGGGGTTCGAATCCCTCCTGGCTCACCAAACTCGAATTGTTTCAAGCTTTTATAAGTTTTATTTTTGTCTTTCTATCTTTATAAAAAAACACTACAATGCTAATTTTTTAACATTATAGTGTCTTTTAATTTATTCTAAATCTTATTCTCCATAAATAGATATATCTTCTGTTTCCAGTTCTATACTTCCATCGCTATTTAATACTATATATTTTTCTCTATAATCGCTTGCATAATATTGGTCTCCAACTTCCCCTAATATACATACAACCATTTTTCCATTAACAATTTGTGTACAGACACTATTAAATCTATCCATTTTTGTTTCTACGTTTGTTTTATATATTATTTGTCCATCATAACCAACTTTCATAATAGTATCTTTAGTGTCATCACCTATTAGTAAAATTCCATCAGATAGCATTACAACTCCTAACTTGTTTCCTACTAATACCGGTTCTATTAAATTTTCTCCTGTTTCTAAGTCAATTAGATATAAATCGTTGTCTATGACAAATGCCATTTGCTTTGCTGTATAATCCATAGGACTAAGGTCAGTTTCATCATTAGAATTATAACTAAATTCTCTACCCCATATTTTTTCAAGATTTTTATTAAAGTTCTCTATATATACATGTTCTGTACCACTATCATAAGTACTTACTATAAAATGATTAAAGTCAGCTGAAATAAACAATCTTTTTTCTACTGTGTCTGGCAAATCATTGTGCTTATAGTTATAGCTAATGTATCCATAATCTTGATGTATATCAAACGCTTTAAAGTTTGCATTAGATTGGTTATCTAATGTTACTAAATAGAAGAAGTCCTCTGGATAGTAGTGTGGTCCTAACTCAAAGTCTGTTCCTGAAACTGGTTTCCTTATTTTTATGTCATCTCCAAAAATATATTTTGCTACTGTTGTTATTGTGTCTAAATTAAATCTTCTACTCTCTACCGAATTTGTTTTCACTATATTTATGGCATTTACTATTGGTACCGTGTAACTTTTTCCATCTACTTCATATGTACCTATGTCTGTATATCTACCATATAATTTTAGGTTGTCTCCTTCTATTAGTCTTTCATCTAACTGTTTAGTCTTTAATACAAATATGTTAGAGGTAGATTCTAAAGTAGGTGCATCTCCATATCCGTCAAATATTACCATTAAAGCTTCAAATTCTTCATTAGTAGATTTAATGACTTTAGCAACAGAACATGAAATTTCTAGTTGCGCACCTTTATATATCTTTGGATATCTTTGTAAAAATTCACAATTCCATACTGAAAAATAGTCATTGTCAAAATATTTAAGTACTTCTTTCTGTTCATCTGTTAAGTTTAGTTCAGTATCATCCACTGCCATTGTTGCAAAGCTTTTTTCTGATAATTGAGTTACTTGACTACCATTGGTACCAATTTGCTCAAATTCTGCATTTTCTTGATTTGTTTCATTGTTTTCTCTTGGTTTCAGTAATATTACTCCTCCTATAACAAGTAATACAACTATAAATATAGCTAAAACGATTATTACAATTTTTTTGTTGTTTGAGCTTTTGTTCTTCTTGCTATAGCCACATTTACCACAAACATTTTCTCCGCTCTTTTAGTTCATTTCCACATTTCTCACAAAACACTTATTCCTTTCCTCCTTTTATTTTTATTTATGATAGTATATCATTAGACAATTTTTTTGGCAATGTTTTTAATTTATTTTGACAATGTTTTTAATTTATTTGAATATTTTCGTTAGTTGAAAAGCCTTGAAAATCTAAGAATAAAAAAATACAAAAAAACTTAACGACATGAAATTATGCAGTTTTCAAGAGAAAAATATGTAAAAAAATAAAATTTTTGAAATTTTG
>CALXWW010000019.1 GCA_944392545.1 uncultured Clostridia bacterium | reverse complement strand
CTCTTCCTGCACACAAAAATATGGTGTGCGATTATTATTTTGTTTTAATAATCTACACACCATATTATACACTCTCAACAGGAACGAGAAAACGAAGTTTTTGAAGTTTCTGCAAGGAAAAAATTTTCCGTTTATAGGAGTTGGTGCCAACCTCCTTATAGGAGTTGACACCAATAGTTCGTTTCAGAGGTTTTGGAAAATGATAGTGGTGCATCCTGAAATATATTAGGAGGTAGTACATAGAATGAGTTTTAGTCAAATGTTAGAAATTTTGAAAAAACAAGAGAAACGGAAATGTAGTTTTTGTAAGAATTGGAACATTTTATATAGCAGTAGGAGAAGATGCTGTACTAATGCATAAAAAGCTAGATTTAAAATGTACATATTACAAAACAAATATATGTAAAGTGGGTTTTCCAGTAGTTGTTATTCAAAAATATATTGAAAGGTTAAACAAAATGAAATATGGATATGTAATACATACCTTTGATCTAGATAAAGTAGAGTTAAAAGAAATTGCAGGAAAGAGATGAAAATATAACAAGGAAATTAGTACAAATATACCTGTATTTTGTGCAAAGGAGTAAAAAGATATAAAGAAGATGATAAATATTTATTGGCATTAAATAAGGATTTAAAAGAAGAATAGTTAGATGAAAAATAGGAGAAAAACAAGATGAAATAAGAAGAGATACTTATACTAATACCAAAGATAGAAAAATACATAAAATATATGTTAAATATAATACTAAAACTTCCGAGAACAGAAAAATTTAATATAGGGAATGAATACGTAATAAGAAATTATTATATACAAAAGTTCAACAATTCCAGAGAAGATATAGAAAAGGACATTTAGATTTTCATATATTAAAAAGGTGTTGTAATTTTAGTTTATTAGAAGAAAAATGCTTGGAATACGAGAAAATATAAAGAAAAAGAGGTTAGTAGATAGATTAAAATAAATTGCTTGCATTTCGTTAAAATATGTGATACAATACTATATGTTAATACCTTATACTTGGTTTTAGAAGAAAAACACCACTTTAACTCAGTTTAAGGCAAATTAAATTTTTAGGAGGTGCAAACAAAGTGACAGTAGAAAGAAAACAAGAAATAATTAAAACATATAGAAGAGATGAAAAAGATACTGGTTCTCCAGAAGTTCAAATTGCTCTTTTAACAGAAAGAATTAATGAACTAACAGAACATTTAAGAGTTCATAAAAAAGACAATCATTCAAGAAGAGGTCTTTTAAAAATGGTTGGTTCAAGAAGAAATTTACTTAACTACCTAGCAAGAAAAGATGTTCAAAGATATAGAGACATTGTTGAAAAATTAGGATTAAGAAAATAATTGTAAACATTGGACGTTTAGCGCTTTGCTTAAACGTCCATTTGCAAGCATAAGTTTATTTAATATAATATACTTTACATTTTATTCTAGTTTTAGATAATTACTAGCGCAAAAAATTAGTAGGTAGCTTGTATAATGTATTTTTGACGGATATATATAAAAATATAGTATAGAGGTTACAACTAATTTTGTGCTAATAATTAAAAATATAAATTAAAAAATATATAAAGAAAGGAGTAGTATGATTATTTAAATAAAATTAAAAATCATACAAACAAAAATTATGTTTAAAAGTTATAGTACAAAATTAGCAGGAAGAGAACTTACAATAGAAACAGGCAAAATTTGTGGACTAGCAAATGGAAGTGTTGTTGTAAAATATGGGGATACTGTTGTAATGGTAAATGTTACAGCTGCAAAAGAGCCTAAGGAAGGAATAGATTTCTTTCCACTTTCAGTAGATTATGAGGAAAAACTATATTCAGTAGGAAAGATACCAGGTAGTTTTACAAAAAGAGAAGGGAAACCATCTGATAAGGCCATTCTTACTTCAAGAGCTATAGATAGACCTTTAAGACCATTATTTCCAAAAGATTTTAGAAATGATGTATGTGTTACTGCAACAGTTTTATCTGTAGATCAAGATAATAGCCCAGAAGTTTGTAGCATGATAGGTGCAGCTGCAGCATTAGAAATTTCAGATATTCCATTTAATGGACCAACAGCGGCAGTAGCAGTAGGTTGGGTAGATGACCAAATAGTTATAAATCCAACTGTAGAGCAAAGAGAAAAAAGTAAATTAACTGCAACAGTAGCTGGAACTTTAGAAAAAATTACAATGATTGAAGCTGGTGCAGACGAAATACCTAACGAAAAAATGTTAGAAGCTATAAAGACTGCACATGAAGAAATTAAAAACATTTGTAATTTTATATCAGAAATAAAAACTGAAATAGGAAAAACAAAATTTGAATACAAAAGTTTTGCAATAGAAAAAGATTTCTATGAGGATATAGTAGCGAATTTTAAAGACAGAATGTATCAAGATGTACAAGCTACAGATAAAGAAGTAAGGGATAGCAATATAGATAAGATTACAGAAGATATTAAAGCATATGTAGCAGAAAAATATGGTGAAGACGCAGTAGAAGAAAGAAAAATGGAAATAGCAGATAGTATTCATGATTTAGAAAAAGCTTGTGTAAGAGAAATGATACTTGAAGAACATAAACGTCCAGATGGAAGAAAGATAGATGAAATAAGACCACTTTCTTGTGAAGTAGGAGTACTTCCAAGAGTTCATGGTAGTGCTATCTTTACAAGAGGACAAACACAAGTAATGTCTATTGTAACTCTTGGAATGAAGAGTGAAGAACAAATGCTTGACGGTATAGATGAAGAAACAGAAAAGAGATATATGCATCAATATAACTTCCCATCATATTCAGTAGGAGAAGCAAGACCATCAAGGGGACCAGGAAGAAGAGAAATTGGACATGGTGCTTTAGCAGAAAAAGCATTAGTTCCAGTTATTCCATCTGAAGAGGAATTTCCATATGCAATAAGGGTTGTATCAGAAGTACTTTCTTCAAATGGTTCAACTTCACAAGCAAGTATTTGCGGAAGTACTTTAGCACTAATGGATGCAGGAGTTCCAATTAAAAAGCCAGTTGCGGGTATCTCTACAGGACTAGTTACAGACAAGAATGACCCAAGCAGATATATAATGCTTACAGATATTCAAGGAATAGAAGACTTCTTTGGAGATATGGACTTCAAAGTTGGTGGTACTAAAGATGGTATCACAGCTATACAAGTTGATATAAAGATAGATGGACTAACTTATGACGTTATTAAAGAAGCATTTGAAAGAACGAAAATAGCAAGAGACTATATATTAGATAATATAATGCTTCCTGTAATAGATAAACCACGTGCAGATATATCTAAATATGCACCACGTATACTAACAACAAAAATTAATCCTGATAAAATAAAAGATGTTATAGGAACAGGTGGAAAAACAATTAATAAAATAATAGACGAAACTGGTGTAAAAATAGATATAGAAGATGATGGACAAGTTTGTGTATATTCAAATGATATGGAAAGTGCACAAAAAGCAATGAAAATGATAGAATTAATTACAAGAGAAATTGAAGCGGGAAAAATATATGATGGTGTAGTTAGCAAAATAATGTCATTTGGTGCATTTGTAGACTTGGGCGGAGGAAAAGAAGGTTTACTTCATATATCAAAAATTTCTAGCAAAAGAGTTGAAAAAGTAGAAGATGTACTTTCAGTAGGAGACGAAATTACAGTAAAAGTGACAGACATAGATAATCAAGGAAGAATAAACTTAAGTATGAAAGATTTAGAAGCGGGAAATAAAGAAGAAAAAGAATAGAAAATAAAAAGTTTGGACAAAAGGTTAAAATATTATTTTGTCTAAACTTTTTTATTTGTATCTTTATTTCAATTTTTTTAAAATTTTCTTAAAACTGTTGTAAAAATTATGAATAATTGATATACTAGTGTTATTAAAAGGAACAATATAATTTTTACTTGTGATAACATTTTGATAATATAATTTTTTAAGGAGGTATAATTATGGAGGAAAATAATAAACCAGAAGAGGTTATGAATAATGAGGAAAATAAAATAGAGGAAGTTTCTCTTGAAAATTCTAGTATTAAAATTGCAGATGATGTTATAGCCGTTATAGCAGGTGCAGCAGCATCAGAAGTACCAGGAGTTTCTTCAATGGCAGGTGGATTTGCAGGAGGAATTTCAGAAGTATTTAGTGGAAAGAAAAATTTTGCTAAAGGTATTAAAGTAGAAGCAGGAGAAAAGGAAACTAGAATAGATGTTAATATAATTGTTGAATATGGCGTAAGAATACCAGATGTAGCATTTGAAATTCAGAATAGAGTAAAAAAAGCAGTAGAAAGCATGACTGGTTTAAAAGTATTGGATGTAAATGTTCATGTACAAGGAGTTAATACAGATGCAAACAATTTAGAGGAAGTAAAAACAGAAGATTCTAATAAAAACGAATAATATATAATATAACTTTAAGGCACTTTCTAAACATTATTTTAATTTTAAATATAGTCTTAATGTTTGAAATAAAATAATTTAAGTAAAGTGCTTTTTCTAAAGTTATAAATTCTAAAATTTTAAATTTAAGAAGGGAAGTTTGTGATTATGAAAACGATTGATAGAATAGCTTTAGCCCTATTTTCGAGCTTAATACTAATAATATCTGTAATACTATGTTTAACAATTTTTGGTTGGATTAATACAGATTTATTAGGAGATATATTTAATATTGCAATAACAGATAATGTAACTTCAAAAGTATTACTTGGTCTATCTATAATTTTCATATTATTAGCAATAAAATGTATATTCTTTGATTCTAGTTCAAAAGAACAAGTAGAGAATAAAAATGGAATATTACTTGAAAATTCAAATGGTAAGCTTTTAATAACTAGAGAAACTATAGAAAATTTGGTAAATGCAGTTGTAAAAGGATTTGATAGCGCAGAAGATGTAGCTACAAAAATAGAACTAGATAAAGAGAATAATTTGGTAGTATATGTAAATTTGGTGGTAAAGGAAAATGCAGTAATAAAAGAGCTTTCTACAAATCTTCAAAAGAAAATAAAAGATACTATAAAAAAAGCATCAGATTTAGAGGTTAAAGAAGTAAATATTAAAGTAAAGAATATAGAACCAGTAAAAGAAAATACAACATTAGAGCAATAAGAAGAAAGGAAAAGTGGTTATATATGGACGATTTTAAAAGCTTTATGTCACAATATGGTGGTATGATAGTTGGAATACTAATTGCAATAGTATTACTATTAACAAAATTCTATATGTTAATAATATCAATAATTTTAATAGCTGTTTGTGGTTATGCAGGATATTATTTTCAGCACAATAAAGATTCAGTGAAAGATAAATTAAAAGGCTTTATAGATAAGCTATAATGCAAGGTAGAAATATAAAATAATATGTAGAGGGGAAAAGTAAAAACAAAATGAGTATGTCAGATAATAGAAAAGTAGCATTTGAAATAGTATATAGTTTAGAATCTCAAGATACTAAGTATGAAGAATATAAAGAAAATGTAGACATGTTTTTAGAAGAAAGAGAAATACATGGAAAAGCTACAACTAAATATATAAAAGATGTTGTATATGGAACAAAAAGACATGGAAAACAAATAAGAAAACAGATAGAAAGTTGTTTATCTGAAAAATGGACTTATGAAAGAGTTTCAAAAATAAATATAGTTATACTAGAAATAGCAATTTTTGAAATGTTATACTTAAAAACACCATACAAAGTAGTTATAAACGAGGCAGTAGAACTTGCTAAAACATTTGGAGATACAAAATCGCCAAGCTTTGTAAATGGAGTTTTAGCAAGCATAGTAAAAAATAACGAGATAGATAAAAAAGGAGAAACAGAGGATTAATGGCATATAATGCAATTACTGTAACAGAACTAAATAAATATATAAAGGACAAAGTAGATAAAGACGAATTCTTAAATAATGTACTAGTAAAAGGCGAGATTTCTAATTATAAACATCATTATACAGGACATTTGTATTTCACACTAAAGGATGAAAATTCTTTAATAAAATGCATAATGTTTAAAGGTTATGCGGCAAATTTGAAGTTTGAACCAAAAGATGGTATGAAAGTTACAATATTTGGTACAGTATCTGTTTTTGAAAGAGACGGAGTTTATCAAATATATGTAAAAGCAATGCAAGAAGATGGAGTAGGAAATTTATACAAAGCATATGAAGAAATGAAAGCAAAACTAGAAAAAGAAGGTTTGTTTGATCAAAGCCATAAAAAGAAAATACCACTTATGCCTAAATGCATAGGAGTACTAACTTCAAATACAGGTGCAGTAATTAGAGATATAATAAATGTATCTACTAGAAGAAATCCAAATGTATATATAAAGTTATTACCAGTACCAGTACAAGGGCCTGGTGCAGCAGAAAAAATAGTAGATGCAATAAAATTAATGAACGAGAAAAAAATTGCAGATGTAATAATTGTAGCTAGAGGTGGTGGATCATTAGAAGATCTATGGCCATTTAATGAAGAAATAGTTGCACGCGCAATATATGATTCAGAACTTCCAGTAATATCAGCAGTAGGACATGAAACAGACTTTACCATAGCAGACTTTGTAGCAGACTTAAGAGCGCCTACACCATCAGCTGCAGCAGAACTTGCAGTACCTAATATAGCAGACATAAAATTAAAGCTAGATGGATATAATAATAGGTATAAATTAGCATTAAAGAAAAAAGTAGAATTGATGAAGTTAAGATACGAAAAATGCATGAACAGTAGAGTGTTTAAAGAGCCTTTACAAAAAATAAATGAAAAATATATATTAGTGGATATGAAGGTAAAATCAATTGAAAATGCCATATCAAACATATATAATAATAAAAAAACAAATATGATAAAAAACATAGCAAAATTAGATGCTTTAAGTCCATTAAAAACTTTAACAAGAGGATACTCAATTATGCAAAAAAATGGAAAAGTTATAAAATCAGTTAGTCAATTACAAAAAGATGATGAAATAGATATAAGGTTAATAGATGGAAATGCAAAAGCTAGGGTAATATAAAAGGAGGAATACATATGAGTAATGGTGCTAAAAAAATTTTAATTGTAATAGTTGTTGCCCTTTTGGCATTAGCAATTATCTGGGTAATATATGAAGCAAATAAACCAGAACCAGCTAGTGTAAATGTAGCTACAGAATTACCAAATGAGAATAAAGGAATAGACAATATAATTAATGACTTTGTTGAAAATGAACTTACTAATGAAACAGATAAAGAAATAGTGAATGAAGATAGTCAAGAAGATGAAGAAAAAACAGAAGAAAATACAGATAGCAAGGATAGTAATACTTCTTCAGAATTAATACCAGGTACGAATGAATCAAGAAAAGAAAGAGCGGTAGAACTTGCGAAAGAATACTATGAAGAAAAATATGGATCTTCAGAGGGAATATATTTTAGATGCGATTCTGTATATAAAGATGGAAGATATTTAGTAATAGCTGGTAAAGATGCTAAGACTGTAGCTTTCCTATATGTTGATTTACGTACAGAATTAGTAGAAGAAAGATAAAAAATAACTATTAAAGTGTGAAAGGATGAAAACAATGCAAGAAACGGTGAGCTTCGAAGAAAAAATGAAAAAATTAGAAGAAATAGCAGCAGAACTAGAAAAAGGAGATTTGGATTTAGATTCATCAGTATCTAAATTTGAAGAGGGAATGAGAATATCAAAAGAATGTAATGAAATGCTAGAAAAAGCAGAAAAAAAGATAACAATGCTAATAAAAGCCGAAAACGGAGAATTAGTAGAAGAGAACTTTGTACAAAACGAGGAATAAAGAATATGATAGATATAATTTTGGAATATAGATATTTAATAGTACCATTTGCAACATGGTTTTTTATACAACTTTTTAAATTAATATATGATTTAGTAACAACAAAAAAGTTTAATTTTAAAAGAATATTAGGTGCAGGAGGAATGCCAAGTTCGCATTCAGCAGTGGTTGTAGTATTATGTACAATGATAGGAAAAAAATATGGGGTAAATTCAGCTATATTTGCACTATCAATAATATTTGCATTCGTTGTAATGTATGACGCTGCGGGAGTAAGAAGAGCGGCAGGTAAACAAGCAAAACTACTAAATAAAATAGTACAAACACCAGGACTTACAAATGTGGAAGTAACAGAAAAACTTCAAGAAGTACTAGGGCATACACCAACGCAAGTGTTAGTAGGTGCATTAATAGGATTTATAGTAGGTTACATATTTGGATAAAATGGAACAAGGGGACACACAATTCGTTCCAAATTGATTTAAGGGAGAGTGGATTGATGGAAGATGTAGAAATTGCAAGAAGTACAAAACTAGAAGAAATCTCAAAAATAGCAAAACAAATAGGAATACAAGAGGAAGAGTTGGAACCTTATGGCAGATATAAGGCGAAAATTAATTTAAAAATAAAAGAAAGATTAAAAAACAAAAAAGACGGAAAACTAGTATTAGTGACTGCAATTAATCCAACACCTTTAGGAGAAGGAAAAACAACAATGGCTATAGGACTAGCAGATGGTCTTCGTAAAATAGGAAAAAATGCAGTGCTAGCATTAAGGGAACCTTCTTTAGGTCCAGTATTTGGAATAAAAGGTGGTGCAGCAGGAGGAGGACATTCTCAAATAGCACCTATGGAAGATATAAATTTGCATTTTACTGGAGATATTCATGCAATAACTTCTGCAAATAACTTACTTTCAGCAATGATAGATAACCACATATATTTTGGTAATGAACTAGGATTTGATAGAGTAACTTGGAAAAGATGTCTAGATTTAAATGATAGACAATTAAGAAGAGTAGAAACAGGTTTGTCAGAAGAAAAAAATATTGTACCAAGAATGGATGGATTTGATATATCTGTTGCATCAGAAATAATGGCAATATTTTGTTTAGCTACTTATGTTAATGACCTAAAAAGAAGAATAGGTAACATTATTGTGGGATATACAAAAGAAAACGAGCCAATAACTGCAAGAGATTTAAAAGCAGACGGGGCTTTAACAGTACTACTAAAAGATGCAATAAATCCAAATTTAGTACAAACACTAGAACATACACCAGCAATAGTACATGGTGGACCATTTGCAAATATAGCACATGGATGTAATAGTATCATTGCAACTAAACTAGCTCTAAAATTAGGAGACTATGTTATAACAGAAGCTGGATTTGGTGCGGATTTAGGTGCTGAAAAATTTTTGGATATAAAATGTAGAAAAGCAGATATTAAACCAGATGCAGTAGTATGTGTTGCAACAATAAAAGCACTTAAATATCATGGAGGAATGCCAAAAGAAGAAATAAAAAACGAAAACATAGAGGCACTAGAAAGAGGTTTTGAAAATCTGTTAAAACATGTAGATAATCTAAAAAATAAATATGGATTAAATGTAATAGTAGCAATAAATAGATATACACATGATACAGAAAAAGAAATAGAATTTTTAAGAAAAAAATTACAAGAATATGACATAGACTTAAGCTTAGTAGAAAGCTGGGAAAAAGGTGGAGAAGGTGCCATAGATTTAGCAGAAAAAATTGTAGAGTTAGCTAAAAAAGAAAGCAAGCTAAACTATGCCTATGATTTAAATGAAAGCATAAAAGAAAAAATAAATAATGTGGCAACAAAAGTATATGGCGCAATAGGAGTAAAATATTCAAGAGAAGCAGAAGAAAAGATAGAAGAGATAGAAAAACTTGGATTTGGAAAATTACCTATATGTATAGCAAAAACGCAATACTCACTTTCAGATGACCAAAATAACTTAGAATGCATAGAACCATTTGAAATAACTGTGAAAGAAATAATTTTAAAATCAGGTGCTGAATTTGTAGTGGCAATAACAGGCAAAATAATGACAATGCCAGGACTTCCAAGAGTTCCAGCAGCAGAAAAAATAGATTTAGACGAAGATGGAAATATTATAGGTATTTTTTAAAGAATAAAAACTGTATAATAACACCAATTTTGGATAAAATAAATTTAAAATTAAATTCTAATTTATTTATAAGAAAGTGGTGTTATTTTTATGTCTATAAAAATAAAGAAAAATATAAAAGCAATTTTCGTTATATTCTTAATAGGAACGATATTCGTATCATACAATGTATTCTTTAGAAATAATGAATTATTAGCTTTGTCTAAATATGGTTCAAGAGGGGAAGAAGTAAGAACAATACAAACTAAACTAAAACGATGGGGCTACTATAAAGGAAATATTGATGGAATATATGGAAGCCAAACTTTAGAAGCAGTTAAATATTTTCAAAGAAAAAATGGACTTACAGTAGATGGAATTGCTGGAACTAAAACTTTACAAGCAATGGGAATATATAACTCTACTAGTAACAGCGGTTCAAGTAGTAATTCAAGCTCGTCTACTAACTCAAATGACTTAAATTTATTAAGTAGATTAGTATACGGAGAAGCTAGAGGAGAACCATATACAGGGCAAGTGGCAGTAGCAGCAGTTGTACTTAACAGAGTTAAACATAGTTCTTTTCCAAATACAATAGCAGGAGTAATATATCAAAGTGGGGCTTTTGATGTAGTGGCAGATGGACAAATAAACTTAACTCCAAATGAAACTGCCAAAAAGGCAGCACAAGATGCATTAAATGGATGGGATCCATCAAACGGTGCAATATATTATTTTAATCCAAGTACTGCAACAAATAAATGGATATGGTCAAGACCAATGACTGTAACAATAGGAAAACATAGATTTTGTAAATAGGTAAATTTTATTAATGATTACACCATAATTAATTTTAGATTAACTTCAATAATAGACAGTAAGAAGCAAATACATTAAAAAAGGATATTTACAATCCCTATTGACAAAAAATAAAATCTTGAGGTAAAATAAAAATGACCAAAAATAGAAAACTAAAAAAGTACCAAAAGGTACAAAAAAATTAAGGTGATTTGAAACTTAGAAGTACAAAATAAAATGTACAAAAAGGTACTTTTTAAGTTTGAAGAATTGGGCAAAAAAGATAAATTAGAAACGGACAAGAAAAAACATATGAAAAAGAAAAAGCAAAATGAATTAACAGAAAGAAAGAAGGCAATATTAAAAAATAAAAGATAAACAAAAGAAAGGAGAAAAGGAAAAAATGAGTAAAAATAAAAAGTTTCAAAAAACCTTAAAAGCAGAAAAAGGAATAACATTAATTGCGTTGGTAATAACAATAGTAATTCTAATAATTCTAGCAACAGTATCAATAAATGTTGTGCTTGGAGAAGGAGGATTAATACAAAGAGCACAAGAAGGAAAGAGCTTAACAGAACAAGCACAGACAGATGAGCAGGAAGAATTGACAGGCGCAGAGGAATATATAAATGGAATATTAGTAGGAATAGAAGATCAAAATCCACCAGCACCACAAACACCAAAAGTAGAAGACGTAAAAGGTGGAGAAGCATTTAATGAAAAAACAAAAGTAGTAGATTCAAAAAATAATAAAATATGGGTGCCAGCAGGATTTAAAATAGCATCTGATTCAGGAGATACAGTACAACAAGGAATAGTAATAGAAGATGTAAATGCATCAAAAGATACAGCTGTGCAAGGAAGTCAATATGTGTGGATACCAGTAGGAACCTTTACAAAAGATGATGGAAGTACAAGTGGAGAAATAAAACTAGGAAGATATACATTTAGTACATCATCACCAGGAACACCAACATTAGTTCAAGATGCAGCAAATTATACAGATCAATCAGAGAGTGTAGTAATAGAATCGAAGTTTAAAGAACTTGTGAAATATAGACCTGGAGTATCAAGTTATGAAACAGATGGAGAAAATGCAACAGCAAAAGATTTAAAAGGATTTATTGATAGTGTAGCTTCAAATGGAGGGTATTATATAGGAAGATATGAGGCAAGTTATGCAAGTGGAAGTAGCGTAGCAGATTATAAAGCAGCATCAAAAATATCAACCGGAAAATCTACATCAAGTATGTCATATACACCAGGAACATTGTGGAACTTTATAACGCAGCTTGATGCATCAAAAGTTGCAATAAATACTTATGATGGGAATGCAAGTGTAAAAAGTGATTTAATAAATAGTTATGCTTGGGATACAGCAATAGTGTATATACAAGAAGCTGGAAATAGCAATTATGCGAATCAAAAAAGCAAGAACCGTAGTTTAGCAAATACAGGAAAAAATAGTGATGAAGTATGTAAAATAAATGATATGGCATCAAATATATATGAATGGACTACAGAATATTCAAGTTACACTTACAGCGGTGAAGCTAACCCGTGTACGCATAGAGGAGGCAATTACGTACTACAGCTACGGTTACATGGCTTACCGTTACGGCAGCACTGCGACTATCGGCGACAGCAACATTGGTTTCCGTCTCAACTTGTATTTGTAGAACTGAGAGCTGATAGAAAGGTAGAGCAAAAAGAATAAAAAAAGTTAATTAAAAAAATAGAACACCCAAATCGTAAGTCTAGCGAACTGAAAGTACGCTAGAGGGAAGGAAATTTTTAGAAATTTTTAAGAATATATAAAAATTTCCGCCCTAACAAGGGTGCATGGCGCCACGCCCTAACAAGGGTGCATGGCGCCATTACTACGTTTTAGAGATAAAAAGTAGTACTAGCGCCACCAAAATCAAATATGAAAAAGGTGGTGTAATTAAAATGTCATTTAGTGAGATGTTAGATTTATTAAAAAAGAAAGAAAAAGGCAATATAGTTTTTGTAAAGACAGGTACATTCTATGTAACTGCAGGAGAAGATGCAGTATTAATACATAAAAAATTAAACTTAAAATGTACATGTTACAAGAAAAATATATGTAAGGTAGGATTTCCAGTAGTAGCATTTGAAAAATATGTTGAAAAATTAAATGAAACAAAATATGGATATGTGATATATGATTTAAACTTAGAAAAAACTGAGCTAAAAGAAATAATTAGAAAAAATGGAAAATATAATAAAGAAATTGAAAAAAACATAAAATGTCTTTTGTGTAAAGGAGTAAAAGTATATAAGGAAGATGATAAATATTTATTGGCATTAAGTAAGTATTTAGAAGAAAAGAAATAAGAAAAGTGGCTTCGCCTTTTGTAGCATTTTGCTTCGCAAATATGCACTGTCCAAGGGAACTTAACCTTGTTGTATAGAAAAAATCATCAAGAATACTGAAATATTAAGTAAAAAGTCGATTTTTCCTATACAATAAGAAAGTTAAAAATATGTATTAGTAAGCACAAGTTGTAGAATATATGTAGTTTATGAGTTATAATAAAGCATATAAAAATAAATTTAAGAAAGCATAATTAAAATGAATATAGTAATAATATGTGGAAAAATAGTATCTAAGATAGATTTTGAATTTATATATAATAGATATAAAAATAGCGAAATCAAACACAAAGAAAAATATACACATACTTCAATAGTAAAATGTAAAGTGAAACTGCTAAATAACAGTATAGTAGAGATTTATGGTTATGATGAAATTGCAGATTATCTGTATAGGAATTTTAAAGAAAATCAAATTATTACAATAGAAGGAAAAATAGATAGTGAAATGAAAATAGAAGTAAAAAGATTTTAACTATGCAATAAAACTAGATTATTTTGAACCTTTTCAGGCATTTGTTAAGCCAATGTGTATTTTATGAAATTTGAGAAACTAGACAAAAGTGTTGTAAAAAACTTAGTAAGAACAAATACATTAAAAATATAATATAACTTAATATTACAAACTTGTTGCAAAAATATTAAAAGTGTATTACATTATCTATGACATATTGAAAAATATTAATTAATAATATACAATAATAATATATTTTAAGCATAACAATATTAATGTGAAAAGAATTGAAATAAAACGAAAGGAAAAATGAAATGAAAGAAAAAAGTAGAAAAACAAACGAAGAAAGGGGTATTACGTTAATTGCACTTGTAATAACAATAGTTATACTAATAATATTAGCAACAGTATCAATTAATGTGGTATTTGGAGAAGGAGGATTAATAGATAGAGCACAAGAAGGAAAGAGCTTAACAGACCAAGCACAGACAGATGAACAAGAAGAATTAACAGGTGCAGAGGAATATATAAATGGAATATTAGTAGGAATAGGAAATCAGAATCCACCAGAAGAAAAAAGTGAGGTAGCAGAAGCAATAGAAAATGGAACAAAATATACAGATACAACACCAATAAAAGATGATTTAGAAAATACAGTATATATACCAGGAGGATTCCATCTAGCTAAAGATAGTGGAACAAAGGTGGAAGAAGGAATTGTAATAGAAGACGATAGTGGAAACCAATTTGTGTGGATACCAACAGGAGAATATAATGTAACAGAAGAAGTAGAAAAAATAACAGAACCAGATGAACAGGATGGAAAATTAACAAATGAATTAAGTAGAAGAACATTTACAGAAAGTGGATCAACAATAGTAAGTGGTGATAGTGTAATAGAATCATATTATTATGGAGAAGGAGATAGTCGTTCATGTACAATAGTTGATGGAGTAAACAGTATTGATGCATTCTTATCAAGAGCAAAACCAGTATCAGAAGGAGGCAAAGGAGGTTTTTATATAGGACGCTATGAAGCTGGAACAGAAGCAGAAAGAACGTCAAAAGATGATCCATTAACAACACCATTAGTACAAGCAAACAAATATCCATATGTATATGTAACAAGAGACCAAGCAAAGCAAAAGGCAGAGGCAATGTATAGCGGAAACGAAGAAATTAAAGCAACAGCACAACTAATAAGTAGTTATGCATGGGATACAGCATTAAACTTTATATCTCAAACAAATGTAGAAGGTTATACATTAGCTATAACGACAAAGAATACTTATGGAAATATAGGGACAAGCAATAGAACAAAGACAGGAGAATACCTAGCAGATTGTTATAGTAATATATATGACTTATTAGGGAATTGCTTTGAATGGACAACAGAGTATTCTAGCTACTCACTTAACAACGCTGCTTATTCTTGTGCTTATAGGGGAGGTCGTTACAGTGATACTGATTATTATTCAGCACATCGTCGAAGCTCTCCAGGGGGCGGCTCTATCAGTAGTGATTCTTTCCGTCTACAGCTTTATGTATAGATCTGAATGCTGTTAGAGAGAATTGATTAACTAAAAAATAAAGAGGATAATATAAAATTTATTGAAGCGAAAAGCTTTTAAAGAACTTGTCAAGAATGGTGTGTAAATTTTATTAAAATATTTTTAAAAAGTGATGTAATTTAACTAATTATGTCAC
>CALXWW010000018.1 GCA_944392545.1 uncultured Clostridia bacterium | reverse complement strand
ACTTACATTATATATTGGATTTTAATATGTGTCTATTTTTTTACATGTTTTGTTGCTTTAATTTTTTGAATTATCATTTTTTATAATTTTTTTATTTATATTTTCTCGTACAACTTTGATTTCATATATATAAATGTTTTTCACCATTTTTATAACTTTTTATATAATAAAAAACTATTATTCAGTAAATTTATTTTAATATTTTACTAAATAATAGTTTTTAAATAATTTGAATTTATTCTATATTAACTTTATCTAATTCAGCAGAAATTTCTTCTAATCCTAATGTAGTCATTTTTTCTGATAATTTATCTATAAATATATTACTCCAATTTTTTATAAATCCAGTAAACTGATCTTTAGTATAGTTATTTGCTATTGCTGTATTGCTGCCTGATAGTTCTTCTATTTCTTCTACATCACTAGCTTTAACTATATTGTTATTATAGGTTATTGTTGCATTATTCTTTTTATCATCTTCAAATTGATTTAATGTTATAATATATGAATTATTAATGTTATCATTTTGTACAGCACTAAAACTTAAAGATATATTAATATTTTCTTCTAAATTCTGAATGTCTGGTACTATTTGTATATTATTTGTTGTTTCATTATTATTTATGTTTTTTTCTATTATGATTCTACTTATAGCATTACTACTTCCTGTGATTTCATCAAGATCAATTATCTCATTGTTAGACTCTACCATATTTTTTTCATGTGATACATCAATACTTAATCTACTAGTATTCTCCACTTTTTCATATGCTATACTAATCTTACTTCCAAAATTCATTTGTGTACGAATATTATTACCATCATTTTCATATACACTAATAGCTAAACTATCTTGAATAGTAGTACTTTTTAGCTTTCCTATAATTTCATCTATTTTCGCAGTAATGTTTGCTGTATCTGTATCTTCAGTTCCAAATCCTAATTTTGACATTTTTTCACTTACTATCATTAAGGTTTCTGTATCTGTTCTTAGTGTATTTAAACATTCTTCTAATATCGATTTTAGGCTATCTCCTGTTAGTTCTATTTTATAAACATTTACAGTATAGCTTACTCCATCTATATCTATATTCTCTTTTACTTTTTTATATTGATCCTTAGGTATATATTTTTTTACTATCGGCAAATATATATCTATTAAATATTGTTTTTGTGCATCAGTTAATTCTAATAAATTCGTATATTCATTTTTATCAATACTATTTGGCATATTTTCTATTCCATATTTTTTTCCAAGTTCAGTTATGTTTGAATTTTGTATTCCAACATAACTACCAAATATCTCATCACATTTTATACCATATATATCTCCACTATTTATATATGACACTTTAAATATGTCTAGTTCTCCGTTTTTTAATATAACATCTGAGTAAGTCCTATTAGTATCTACATCATGTCTTGAAGTAGTTGTAGCATTGAATTGTTTCAAACTATTTTCTCCTTGACTAAGCATAAATGATATGTCGCCATTAGCTATATATGAACTTGTTTGTTTAAATTTTTCTTGCTCTTCTACTTTATCATTATCTATGATTTTAGTCATACCTTCTGCTTGTGAAAAATATTTCCAAAATAATTCTTCATTAGATTTAAATAAATCTGTAGTAAAATATAATATTGTAATAATAATTGCTATTAAAAGTACAGCAATTGTTGGTATAATTATTATTAATTTTTTCTTTATATTATGCATAATAATTTCTCCTTAAAATATTTTTGCTCTTATTCTCTTTGTTTTACTACCTCATACATAATTATTCCTGCTGATACTGATGCATTAAGTGAAGTTATTTTTCCTTTCATCGGAATTTTAACCAAAAAGTCACAATTCTCTTTTACTAATCTACTCATTCCAAATCCTTCACTTCCTATTACAATTCCTATGCCACAAGTAAAGTTCTCGTTATAATAATATTTATCAGTATTTATGTCAGTTCCACATATCCATATGTCATTTTCTTTCAAATAATTTATTGTTTCATTTATGTTGTTTACTCTTGCAATTTTCATATATTCAACAGCACCTGCTGATACCTTTGCAACTGTACTATTTACGGTTGCTGCTCTTCTTTTTGGTATTATTATTCCATGTACCCCAGCTGTTTCAGCGGTTCTAATTATTGAACCTAGATTATGAGGATCTTCTATTCCATCTAAAATCAAAATAAATGGTTTTTCATTTCTTTGCTTTGCAACTTGTAATATGTCATCTATGTCACAATAATCAAATGGTGGTACTATAGCAATTACCCCCTGGTTATTCTCTGTTTGCGCCATTTGATTTAGTTTAGTTTTGCCTATTTCATTTATAACTATTTTTCTTTCCTTTGCAATAGCAATTATTTTGTTTATTGATCCATGTCTTTCTCCTTCTGATACGTATATCTTATTTATATCTCTACCAGATTCTAAAAGTTCAAGCACAGCATTTCTACCTTCTACTTGATCATTGAATTCATTTTCTACTAATTTTCTCTTTTCTTTATCCTTTCCCATTTTTAATACCTTTCTTTAAAATTACTAAACATTTTCCAAATTACCCTTTAGTGGTATAACATTCCAACCTTCTAATTCCTCTCTATATGACTCATAAATATCATTTAATAAATAAATTTTTTTATTAAAATAAACTGCCATTGCTATTTCAGTAAAAGTACTTGGTCCTATGTAGTTATCTATTCCATTTTTTGTTACATTAACTACTAAGACTATATCTGTATTTTCATTTGCAATTTCATCAAAATGCATTTTAGATAAATCTATTCTTTTCATTTCTACTCTAAACTCTTTTGGTGAAACGACTTCATATCCTTTGTTTTTTAAATATTTTTCTATTTCAAAAATTTTTTCTTTTAATTTCATACTACCACATAGTACTATTCTTTTCATAATTTTCTCCTATTCTTCATCTAATTTAAGTACACTTAAAAATGCTTCTTGTGGTATTTCCACATTACCTATTTGTCTCATTTTCTTTTTACCACGTTTCTGCTTCTCCAGTAACTTTTTCTTTCTTGTAATATCTCCTCCATAGCATTTGGCTAAAACGTCTTTCCTCATTGCAGATATTGTTTCTCTTGCAATAACTTTACCTCCTATAACAGCTTGAATTGGGATTACAAATAACTGTCTTGGTATAACTTGTTTTAGTTTTTCTACCATTTTTCTTCCACGTTCATAACTATTATCCTTATGTACTATAAACGAAAGTGCATCTACTGCTTCTCCATTTACGTGTATATCTAATTTTACTAGATCAGAGCGTCTATACTCCTTAAATTCATAATCAAATGAAGCATATCCTTTGGTTCTAGATTTTAGTTGGTCGAAAAAATCATATATAATCTCATTTAGTGGAAGTTCATATATTAGTGTTACTCTATTTTCATCTAAATATTTCATATCTACATATATTCCACGTCTATTTTGACAAATCTCCATTATGTTTCCAACAAATTCTTTTGGAGTTAATATTTCAGCTGTAACAAAAGGCTCTTCCATATATGAAACTTCACTTGTAGGTGGTAAATCTGCTGGGTTATATAGTTCTATTACTTCTCCGTCTGTTCTATGTACTTTATATATAACTGACGGAGAAGTTGTAATTAATCCTAAATCAAACTCTCTATCTAATCTTTCTTCTATTATCTCCAAATGTAGTAATCCCAAGAAACCACACCTAAATCCAAAACCTAAAGCACCTGAAGCCTCCGGTTCATATTCTAATGCTGCATCATTTAATTTTAATTTTTCTAATGCTACCTTTAAATTTTCATAGTCACTTCCATCAATAGGATAAATACCACAGTATACCATAGGATTTACCTTTTTGTATCCAGGTAGTGGATTTTGTGCCTTATTATCCTTTAAAGTAATTGTATCACCAACCCTAATATCAGACAAACTCTTTATACTCGCGGCAATATATCCTACTTCTCCTGCTTCTAACTTATTACTTGGAGAATATGACCCTGGCTCAAAATATCCTACTTCTGTTACAGTAAAAGCTTTTCCGTTTGACATGAGAATTATTTCATCTCCAACTTTTACAGTTCCATCCTTTACCCTAACATAGGCTATTGCACCTTTATAATCATTATATATAGAATCAAATATTAAACATTTTAGCGGTGCTGTTTCATCTCCTGTAGGTGCAGGTAAATCAGATACTATTCTTTCTAATACCTCTTCTACATTAAGTCCTGTTTTTGCTGAAATGCATGGTGCATCTTCAGCTGGTATTCCTATTATATCTTCTATTTCTTTTTTTACTTCATCAGGTCTTGCATTTGGCAAATCTACTTTATTAATAACTGGCAAAATTTCTAGATTATTGTCTATTGCCAAATACACATTTGCAAGAGTTTGTGCTTCTACTCCTTGTGTACTATCAACAACTAAAACAGCACCATCACATGCAGCCAAACTTCTTGATACTTCATAATTAAAATCCACATGTCCTGGTGTATCTATTAAATTAAGTTCATATTCATTTCCGTCTTTAGCTTTATATATCATCTTTACTGCTTGAGATTTAATTGTTATACCTCTTTCTTTTTCAATGTCCATGTTGTCTAATACTTGACTTTCCATTTCTCTACTTGAAAGCACTCCTGTCATTTCAATTAATCTATCAGCAAGTGTTGACTTTCCATGATCTATATGTGCTATAATACTAAAATTTCTAATAAATTTCTTTTTGTCCTGCATATTTTTCTCCTTTACTAACATTAATAATTATATTTATTTTAGTAATTTTTGTCAACTAAAGAATATATTTGAATTTAAAATTTAAATATATTCTCTATCCTGGTTTTTCTAGTTCAATTTGACATAAAATAGCAATTTTGGTATAATAATATTATGACAACATGTCAAATAAAATTAGGAGATGTTACTATGAAAAATTACACCTTGGTTCATGAAGAAGAATGCTTCCGCACTCCTCGTCTTTCTGCAGTGAAAGTAACTTATGCTTCCGAGGATGGCGAGCAGATCAATCATACCATTATTCGGAGTCGGCCGTCTGTAGCAATTATTGTTTTCAATGAAAACGATGAAATTGCCCTGATTCGGCAGTTTCGCACTACCACTGGCAAGTGGTACTACGAACTCCCTGCAGGTTTGATTGAAGATGGTGAATCTCTGCTTCAAGCCGCCGAACGTGAAGTTACGGAAGAAACTGGGCTGGTGGTCGAAGGCTTACGTTCCGTTTCTTTTGGGCCGAACCTGTTGGATCCCTCGAAATCCGACGAAGATTTTGGAGTGGCTGTTGGCCATGTTGCAGGACACATTGAACGCCACTTGGATGAGCAGGAGGTCATTGAGAAGGAAATCACATGGATGCCTCGTCATGATGTTTTTTTCAGACTCAAGCAGCAGATGGCATACGGTAAACCCTTTAATGATGGTTTGTTCATGAGCGGGCACTCAGTATATGCCCTCTTAGCATACAAATTCACACCGCATTATCCAGAATACCTTCTTTCCATCTAGCACTCATGTATGCCTCTTGGCATATAAATTCACTGAGTAATCTCCATCCCCTTGTCATAGATTATGACAAGGGGATAATTTTTAATTATATTCATTATATTTTTTCAAAAACATTGAAAATATTCATTATTATGTGATAGAATAGATAATATTTTACAGTACTAATTAGAAAGGATTGATTCACATGTCAAAAATTTTTGAAGAATTAATGGAAAGAGGTTATATTGAACAAATAACTCATGAAGAAATAAAAGATGTTTTAGATAATAACTCTATTCCTTTTTATATAGGTTTTGATCCAACTGCCGATAGCTTACATGTAGGTCACTTTGTTTCTATGATGGTAGCTAGCCATATGCAAAAAGCAGGACATAAACCAATAATTTTGATTGGTGGAGGAACTGCAACTATTGGTGATCCATCAGGAAAAACAGACATGAGAAGGATGATGTCTAGAGAAGAAATAAATCATAATGTAGAATGTTTTAAGAAACAACTTTCTAAATTTGTTTCTTTTGATGGAGATAATGGTGCAATCATTGTGAATAACGCAGACTGGCTTTTAAATTTAAACTTTGTTGAATTTATGAGAGATATTGGTTCTTTATTTTCTGTAAACAAAATGCTTGCTGCAGAATGTTACAAACAAAGAATGGAAAGAGGATTAACATTTTTTGAACTTGGATATATGTTAATGCAGTCATATGACTTTTTACATTTATATAATACCTATGGTTGCAAATTACAAATGGGTGGAAATGACCAGTGGTCTAACATATTAGGTGGAGTTGACTTAATAAGAAGAGTTGGACATTCAGATTCATTTGGTTTAACATTTAAACTTCTTACTACAAAAGAAGGAAAGAAAATGGGTAAAACTGAAAAAGGTGCATTATGGCTTGATAGTACAAAAACTTCTCCATACGAATTTTATCAATACTGGAGAAATATTGATGACGCAGACGTAAAAACTGTTTTATCGCTTTTAACTTTCTTACCAATGGAAGAAGTAAATAGATTATCTAATTTAAAAGATGAACAAATAAATGAAGCTAAAAAAATAGCAGCATTTGAGATAACCAAACTAATTCATGGCGAAGAAGAAGCAAAAAAGGCCGAAGAAGCAGCCAAAGCATTATTCGAAGGACAAGGCTCATTAGAAAATATGCCAACTTCAAAAGTAGATGCAAATATTTCAATACTTGATGCTATTATCACAGCTGGTATGGCACCTTCAAAAGGACAAGCTAGAACTTTAATTGCGCAAGGTGGAATTACTTTAAATGACGAAAAAGTAACAGACGTAAATTATGTTTTATCTGATAATGACTTTAAAGATGGATATGCTATTTTAAGAAAAGGTAAAAAAGTATATCATAAGCTAACGAAATAGGATGGAAATAAAAAAGATAATGCAATTGAGGTATATCTCCAATTGCATTATCTTTTTTATTATTTATTTTCTTTACTCAAATATTGTTTATTTTCCTTTGCTATATATATACTAAGCATAAATAGTATTGGCAGGCAATATGCTGTTGAAAGCATATATCTCATTGCAAAATATGGTGATGCTATACATACAAACAAGATAGATATTAATGCTGCATAAACAATTATATATTTTTTGTTTTTTGATAATAATGTATAAAGCGCTAATATCAATAAAATCCAATTACAGAATCCCGGACTAACTATTGTACCTGTTATGGGTGCTTTCATTACTGTTTTAGACCCCTCTTCTAATATATTTCTGATATTTTGAAAATTACTTAAATAATTCATTTCCAATGGGTTTTCTTGCACAAACTCTTCTTGCGTTTTAAAATATCCTATTAAGTTCGATTTATTCGGATATAGATAAGCATAACAATTATTTAAAGTCGCTTCAATATATGTGGTTGGATATTTTAATAAATATTTAAACCATACGCCAAAATAATTTAATAATTGCTTTGTGCTTGCATTTTTATTAAATGTGTTTTTTACAGGATCAGAAAGAATAGGGTTATACTTTTCTTTTATTGCTTCTACGTCTAATACTTCATTTATTATTCTTAAATCTTCTTCTTCATATTCTTTTCCTTCATTAAGTGTCCTTGCTGTTTGTTGAAATGGAATAGATAGCATCTCTTTTATTGAACCTGGTGCAATTTGCAGTATTGGATATAATATTTTATTTATTCCTATGTATAAAATTAATGGTACTAATAGTGCTATTAGTATTCTTTTTCTATATTCTTTTATTACAATTAGCAAAAACGTAAATGATAATAATATAGTGTATACTCCATTATTTCTAAACATCATAACTAAAAACATTGTAATCATCAATTTTATTAAATAATAATTTTTCTTTAAGATTTCCTTGTCAATTAATACCTCTATTAATAACAATATATAATAGAATAATGCAATTGCAAATAATACATCTTTTAATACATTTAATGAAAATATCAGATAAAATGGACATATTGCATAAAATATTAAAGCAATTATTTTTAATGAGTTTGGAATTTTCATTTTATCCATAATTTTAAAACTATATAATATTACATATATTAAAAAAGCTAATTGTACTAAAACATATAAATAAATACCTAAATCAACGTTATTGATTAATTTTCCAATATTTATAAAAAGTCCAATTATTAAAGTTGATAATATTGGATGATGGTTATTTATTGTAACTTCTGGATTTATAAGAATAACATGAACTGATTGATATTCTCCTAACAATTGTCTTATTTGAGTTCCTCCATCTGGTGCTATGACACCTGGAAAGAATATAATTATAATAGGTAGCCAAACTATTAATAATATGCATGTTATGCATATTTTAGGATGCTTTTCAAATATAAATGACAAATATTTATTATCTCTATATTCTTTAATAGATACATATTCTAAAAAATCATATAATTTCTTTATTAATATATAAATTATAAAATAATAGCCAATACCTTTTATTAAACTTTTTATAAGTTGTATTTCTCCTTCAAACACTAAATCCCATGAATTAGTTCTATAAAAACTATATCCAAAAATAAGGCAGAGTGAGAAAAATATTGCCAAAAATACAATGGTTTTTTTTATTTTTTTGCCATCAAAATAATTTTTTAAATAAAAATATAACATAAAAATAAAGATAAAAAAATGAGATATGTTTAAATTTGGTAATGATTTATAGAAATTTATTATTATTCTAGCAGCATGAGAATTAGTTGATACATTTTCCATATTTACTTTATCCATACTTATAAATAAAGCTACCACGCTAATAAATGCCATTATAATGATTAAAACATTTCTTGTACTTTTTTTCATACAATCCCCCTATTTTTTCACTGTCTTTTGATATTTTACTATTGCTTCATCAATATCCCCATCAAATGTCTTTATTCCGTTCTGCATAACAATTCCCCTAGAGCAAAATTCTTTTGCCATAGAAGTAGAGTGAGTAACGAACAATAATGTTACCTCGTCTTTATTTACAATTTCATTAACCTTTTTAGTGCATTTATTTTTAAATTCTTCGTCACCAACACTTAATGCTTCGTCTACAATTAGTATTTCTGGTCTAATATTAACATTAATAGAAAAGCCAAGTCTTGCCTTCATACCACTTGAATATGTCCTTACTGGTTGGTCTATATATTCCTCTATTTCTGCAAAATCTATTATTTCTTGTTCTAGTTCTCGTATTTCTGAATCTCTTAAGCCTAATAATTGTCCTTTTAAATATATGTTTTCTCTACCAGTAAATTCTGGATCAAACCCTGAAGTAAGTTCAAGTAAGGCACTAACTCTTCCTTTAACTGTAATAGTGCCACTAGTTGGAAAAGCTACTCCTGTTATCATTTTTAATATAGTTGATTTTCCTGCACCATTTTTTCCTAATAATGCAACAGCTTCTCCTCTTTGTACTTCAAATGAAACGTCATTTACAGCTTTTTTTTCTTTATATTTTATATTTCTAAAAAATGTATGTAATAGCCTTTTTTTGTCACTTTTAAACAGTTTATACATTTTAGTTACGTGGTCAAATTTTATTACAACTTCGCTCATTTTATCTCCTCGCTTTATATTTTTTGCAAATATTAATTTAATACATCTGGAATTTCTTTTCTTAATCTTCTATATGTCCATATTGAAATAATTATTAGTACTAACAAAATTCCTAAAAAGGCAATTAAAGTTTTTGGACTTTCCCAAATCCAAGTTTTATGTATAAAACAATTTCTATATCCTTCTACTATATATGTTACAGGATTTATCTTTAATAGCATTTTTAACCATGATATATCTTTCATTGTATTTATATTCCAGATTATTCCAGATAGCCAAAATACTGCTGTTACTAAAGATTTTACTAGATTAGCAAAGTCTTTACTCATACAAGCAAGTAGAGAAGCAAATAGGGAAAATACCGTGAAAAACAAAAAGCTAAATAACATATAAATAGGCAACTGTATCAAATATATATCTGGTGGGTATCCCATAGCTATAAATATGATTATCATTATCACTGTTAATATCAAATGTACCATAAATTTTGATATACTAAAGAAAGTAGGAATTGTAGATATTGGAAATTTCATTTTTGTAACCAAGTAACTATATTTTCTTATACATTCCGTTCCTCCTGTAAGCATATCACTCATATAAAACCAAGGTATAACACCAGAAATTAGCCACAAGAAATATGGGAAACCATCTACTTCGCTTCCAATTCCTTTTATTCCTATTTGAAACGTAAACCAATACACGAATATTGTAACTGCCGGTTTAATTATGGCCCATGCCCATCCAAGCGCTGCACCTCTATATGTTTTTACTAAATCAGCTTTTGCTAATTTAAATATTTGTTGTCTATACTGAAAATGATCCTTTAGTATTCCTAGCATTGTATGCATATATATTTTTCTCCTTTTGTATTATTTGTTTTCTGTTTTTGCTCTTTCCTGTTTAGTTTCTGGTAACTGGTCAACTCCATTTACAGGTTCTTGTAATCCCAAGTCTTTCTTTATTTTAGTTGTTGATATACCTTCAGTTCTATCTAAATATACAACTTCACAATAATCTTTTAAGTAATCAAATTTATCACTACCTGCCCAGTCACTTCCCATTACTACTATATCTATATCATATTTTTGAACGTCTGATATTTTTTGTTCCCAACATTCTTCTGGTATAACTAAATCCACATATCTAACTGCCTCTAACATTTTTTTCCTTGTTTCATAATTATGATATGCTTTTTTTCCTTTACTTTCATTAAACTCATCTGTAGATAATGCAACTACTAAATAATCCCCTAGTGCTTTTGCTCTTTGTAATAATCTAATATGTCCATAATGTAACAAATCAAATGTACCATAAGTTAAAATTCTTTTCATAATTAAATTCCTCCTAATTTTAAATTTATTCTTCTACTCTATATGTTAATAATTCTTCAACAAATTCCTCTAACTCATCTTCGTTTACATTTTTATAAGCATATTTATCTTTTATTTTTTTATATTCTTTCATATCATAATTGTTAATCTTATCAGTTAATTCATCGATTGTAGTAGTTATATAATCATTTAAATCTTGCCAGATTTCAGTATATACTCCCCTTGATTCTTGATATTTCTGAAAGTCGTTTGCATATATCAGTACTGGAATATTCATTCCAAATCCATCAAACATTACAGATGAATAGTCAGTTATTAAAAAGTCTGATATTAATAATAATTCTTGAGTTTCTATATTTGTATTATGCATTATTTCTTTGTCATTTCCCTGTAAATATGTATGATTTTTTTCTATTACTTCATATTCTTTTCCAAGTTTTTCTTGCAATTTTTGAGTGTTTAATATGTATTCTCTATCAAAATCCTTTTCTTCTCTTCCGTAATTATAATCTCTCCAAGTAGGTAAGTATAATACCACTTTTTTATCTTTATCAACTCCTACTTTCTCTCTTATTGACTGTTTTAATTTTTCATTGTCTTTGTTATCTAATAAATATCTTACTCTTGGATATCCATAATTTATAATCTTTTCTTTTTTTATTAAAAATGACGTTCTAAAAAATTTGTTTATTGTTGGATTATCTGAAAGTAAAAAATCCCATCTTTGTATGTCATTGTATTTATTTACTTTATGTTTTGGAGACTTCTCTATAATTTCCCCCTCATCTGAATCAAAAAGCATTTTCTTTAATGGTGAACCATGCCATAATTGAACCCATATTTGATTATTTCGTTTTATAAATTTGTTTGGTATCCAACTTTCAAATACTATTATTTTCGAAGTATACATATTTTCGAACATTTCTTTACTTTGTGGCTCTATTCTAAATTCTTCTTCTAATTCCTCATTTTGCATTGTAACAAACTTTATATTCTTGTAACCTTTTTTTAACAACTTTTCAAATAAATATCGAGAATTTCCTGTATACCTATAATCAAATCCCATAAATAGTATATTAGGTTGTAAAACCTCTTTTATGCACTTTCTATATATTTTTTTAGGATAAGAAGATGGTACATTAAATAAATATCTAATATTATTTCTTAAATTTTCTATATCTGGTTTTAAAGATTTTTTTATCTTTTTAAGCACAATTTTCATGTTTCTTTTTATCCAGAAAATTTTATATAAGAAATAAAATTCCATTTTTTTATTTTTTTTAAATATATCATGTTTACAAGCTATTCTTATTAATGAATTTCTTATATTATAACTTTTTAGCGGTACCATCTCTGACATTACACTTATATAATCATTTAAAAATTGCTTTTTATACTGTTTCGGTACTCTTTTTTTATAATATAAATTAAATTTTTTCATTATATAGTTATATAAATCAGAATAATCCAAATCCGGTTTTTCTTTTATTGAATTTATAGTCTCTCTTACTGCTGATATATACCCAATGTAGTGCTTATCAGTGTTTATATCATTCCTTGTAGTCGATTTTAGCGCTATACCTACATTATACAATGGTGATGGTAGAAGTGATACTTTTTTAGCATTAATAACTATTTTTACCCAAAAAGGGTTATCTTCATATATATATCCTTCCCCATATTTTATATTATTCTTTATTAAAAATTCTTTTGAATATAGTTTATTTACTGTAAAATAATGTTTTATTTTAAATAGCTCTGTAACTTGTTCATTTTCTAATATTTTATTTTTAAAGAAATCATCATGATTTGCATATCTATACCTATTTCTGTTATAGAAATATTCCTTCCAATCAAATACTACTAAATCAGATTTATCCTCTTCAATTTTCTTGACGCATTGTTCAAGTGTTATATCCTCAATAAAGTCGTCTGAATCTAAAAACAATATATAATTGCCTGTTGCATTTTTTAAAGCAATATTTCTTGCATATCCTTGGCCATGATTAGTTATATTTATCAATTTTATATTATTATACTTTTTTATACATTTATTTATTTTTTCTAAAGTTTTATCTGTTGATCCATCATTTACAATGATTATTTCAAAGTTCTTATATGTTTGCTTTTCTACTGACTCAATACAATTTTCAATGTATAATTCTGTATTGTATGCTGGAATTATTACACTTACTTTACCGTTAATCATTACCGCTATCTCCTCTTATCTATAATTTTTGCAACTACTCTTTTACTTGCATTTCCATCATCCAAATAATTATATTTATTATTGAATTCTCTATATTTATTATCATATTTAAACTCTTTTTCTAACCTCAAAATTTCATTTTCTACTTCTTGCTGTGTTTTTACAATTTTTCCTGGTAATTCATTTAAGTCTATATAAAAACCATTTGATTTATCTCTATAATGCTCTAAATCATACATATAAAATATTATTGGCCTTTTTAGGTTTGCAAAATCAAAGAACACGCTTGAATAATCTGTTATTAATATATCTGATATAATATATAGTTCATTTATATCATCTATATCAGATACATTATATACAAACCCTTTATATTTTTCAAAATCGAATACATTGGCTATAAAATAATGAGGTCTAAATAATATTATATATTTATCTCCTATTTCTTTTTGTAATTTTGCAAAGTCTAATTCTTCTTTATATGTATATCCAACTCCCGTTTGGTGTTGATCTGACCTATAAGTTGGTGCATATAATATAATTTTTCTATTATCATTTTCTATACCTAGTTTTTTCTTTATGTTTTCTTCATCTTTTTTTGTATAATTAAATAAAAAATCATTTCTAGGATAACCTTCTTCAAGGATAATATTTTCTTTTCCTGTTTCTTTTAAATTCCAAGCTGAAATAAATTTCTCACTTGCAAATTTTGAAGGTGATATAAAGTACGAAAACTTAGAAGCTTCTATTTTATATCTTTTCTTAATTCCTTTCATCGTATTTAAAACATTATCGAAATGCTCTAAATCACACCCTAGTCTTTTTAATGGCGTACCATGCCAACATTGTACAAATATTTGATTTTTTTTAGGATATATATAGTCTGGTATTTTATAATTAAATATCCAATATTTAGCTTTTGCTAAATATTTCTTATACTTTTTAGAATGAATTTTTACTAATTTTGTATTTCTATTATTTTCTAATTCTTTATAATTCTCTGGATTTCTAAAAGCCCAAATATATTTATAATCTTTATATTCTTCGCTACTTAGCATATATTTATATATTGCTTTTGGACTACATGAATATGATTTTCCATTAAAGCATGCGAAAATAATAGTTTTTTCATCTACTTTTATTACTAAAGTAATTATTTTATATTGAATTCTTTTTAAAAAATTATGTATACCCCTTATTATATTTCTTAAAAATACATTTTTTTTAGATAAACTAATAGCTACGTTTTTAATTTTGCTCATTTATTTCTCCTTTTAGTCATCCATAACTTTTTTAATTCTATACTATATTTTTCTTTTTTTCAACCTTTTTAGTCATTTTTATCCTTCATTATAACAATTTGGTTACATAATATTTCGAATATTTGTTTATTTTTCTTTACTATAACTTGCAATATTATGCTTGTAGTAGTCAAAAGCAATGATATAACAACAAGTAATCCAGCTACAATTAAAGTTGGAAATCTTGGAACTAGTCCAGTGTTCATATATTCTATAAATACTGGTACAGCCAGTATAGCTGCTATTATAAAAACAAGTAACGATATAATATTAAAGAACAAACCCGGCTTATATTCTTTAAATAAGGTTGCTATTGTTTTTATAACTTTTACGCCATCCTTGTATGTGTTTAATTTAGATACACTTCCCTCTGGTCTATCCCTATATTGAACAGGTATTTCTTTTAGAGTAAAGTTTTTATCTATAGCATGTATAGTCATTTCTGTTTCTATTTCAAATCCTTTTGAAAGTACAGGGTAGCTTTTTACAAATTCATAGCTAAAAGCTCTATATCCAGTCATAATATCATTTATTTTACTTCTAAATATTGTATTTATAGACCATCTTACAATTCTATTTCCAAAATTGTGAAACGCTCTTTTATTTTCTGTAAAGTATGTCGAAGATAGTCTATCTCCTATTACCATGTCAACATTTTCGTTTAGCACATAATCGCACATTTCTCTTGCACTTTCTGCTGGATAAGTATCATCTCCGTCTATCATTAAATAGCAATTCGCTTCTATTTCTCTAAACATTGTTCTTATAACATTGCCTTTTCCTTGCTTTCTTTCATATTTTACTATTGCCCCTGCTTTTCTTGCTATTTCGTCTGTTCCGTCAGTTGAGTTATTATCATACACATAAATATCAGCTTCTGGTAATGCTTTTTTATAATCTTTTACTACTTTTTCTATTGTTTTTGCTTCATTGTAACATGGTATTAATACTGCAATTTTAGATTTCATATTTTATCCCCCATTTCATAATTTTATTTTTGAATATGCTTTTTCACATACTCTACTATTCTTTCTGTATTATTAGTATCTACAGTTTGAACATATTTTTCTCTGAATTTTTTTAATTCTTCATAATTATATGTATTATTTTCTATTATTTCAATAATATCTTTTATATTTTGTTTTGTACTACTCTCCATCTCTTTCTTTAAATTCACATTTAACCCTCTACTATTTTCATATTTATCTATATCATATAAATAAAAGAATAATGGTTTATTTAATGTTGCTATTTCAAAGGCTATCGCCGAATAGTCTGTTATTACATAGTCTGCCATTTTTATTAAATCAAATGTACTATATTTATTGTCTATTATATATTTGCTATCAACTTTTGATTTGTCTAGTGGATGCAAACGTATTATTAGATTATATTTTTCCTCATTTATTTCTTCTGTTATTTTGTCTATATCAATAGTTTCATTTTTTCTAAATGTTGGCACATATACAATGTTTTTCTTTTCTTTTAATCTTGGATAATCATTGTATAGCTGTTGTAATTTTTCATTAATTTTATTATCTTTTCCTAAAATATAATCTATTCGGGGCATTCCTAAAACTTCAATTTTATTTATGTCTGTATTAAATGCTTCCGAGTATGTTTTTCTTGTTGCTTCACTCGTGCAAGTTATTAAATCATAATTTGCATGCATTTTCATTATTTTAGCAACTTTGCTATTACTTCCTTCTTCTCTATCTAATACTTGATATCCAAATTTCTTTATTGCCCCCATTGCATGCCAGATTTGAATAACCTTTAAACTTTTTTTATGTTTCAGTACACTAATTGCTATATTATATCCATCAATTATACAAACTTTTGAATTTGCAATATGATACATACATTTTAGCATATAAAAGCAATATGATATTTTACCCAATAATCTATTTGGTATTTTTTTACATAATACTTTTATTTGTAATTTTTTATTATTAATTCTAATACTATTATTCTCATTACTAATATTTATTTTTTCTAATTCTTCTTTTATTAAATCAAAGTCAATATTTATATTATTAGATTGTCTACTTAACATTGTTACTTTGTTTTTAGTTTTGGTAAACAATTTAATAAAAAAGTATATAAATTTTAGGCCAATCTTTAATATATATAAAGTTACTGATAAAAAAAAGTTCTTCATCTACTAGTCCTTTCAAATTTTACAAAAGAAGTCCGTCCCCTTTTGTAAAACTATTTTCTCTTTCTTCTTTGAATATGATATGCTACTTCTTCTAAAATGCTGTCTGGCATTATTTTTGAAAAAAATCTAACACATTTATTTAAAAATCCTGGTATAATTATTAGCTTTCCCTTTAACGCTTTGTCTATTCCATATTTTGCTACTTTTTCACTTGCCATGCTTGGTGCTTTAAATACTACATTAGCTACGTTGTTGAAGTTTGTATCTACTGGTCCTGGACATAATATACTTATTTTTACTTTAGATTTTTCCTTTTTTAACTCTTTGTTTATTGCCCTAGATAGTCTTATTACATAAGCTTTTGATGCATAATATGTTGCCATAAGTGGTCCTGGTTCCATTCCTGCTATTGATGCAACATTTAATATATGCCCTCTATTTCTTTTTAGCATATCTTTTAAATATAGTTTAGTTAATATATGAACTGCTGTTATGTTTGTATTTATTAAATTTATTTCTTTTTCTAAATCTGTTTTACTGAATTCTCCAAATACCCCAAATCCAGCATTATTTACTAATAAATCTAATTCTATATTTTTTGTCTTTTCATAAATTTCTAAACAATTTTCTTTGCTACTTAAATCCTTTGCAATAACAAGTATTTCTTGTTTTGTTTTATTATCTTCTCCAGTGCTTTCATTTTTATGTCTACTCTCTTTTTCTAGATTTATTTTTAATTCTTTTAATTTATTTTCATCTCTTGCAACTATTATTAAGCTATATCCAAGACTATATAAATACCTTGCGGCATCTCTTCCAATTCCAGAAGAGCTACCTGTTACTAAAGCCCACATATTTTAACCTCTTTATTCATTGCATTAACAATTTTTAATAAAATTTCATTAGTTTTGTTTTAATTATATATCATAATATAATTTGATAATAATTTTATGTAATAACATAATATATAATGTGCAAAAAACTCGAAATTCATACAAACTATATCATATTTCTATATTTTAATCAATACTAACCAAAAATATACAGTAAAAAAGATTAAATTCGAGAAAATTCAATTTACGTCAAGTGTTTTGGTAATATATGGCAATTACTTGTTTTTG
>CALXWW010000017.1 GCA_944392545.1 uncultured Clostridia bacterium | reverse complement strand
GTTTGATAAAGAAATAAGAAAAATAATTGCATAAATTATATATTGGATTTTGTTGCTATTGAATTTTGAATGCACATTTCTAAAAATTATTAATTTTTTCTTAATTTTATATTGCATTAAATTTTAATTTGTTGTATAATGTTATCATATTATGTCGGATAAGGAGGATGTTCTATGGAAGAAAAGAAATCAAATGGATTAGCTATAGCTTCATTAGTTTTAGGTATAGTAGCTATACTATTTAACTTCATTGGTCTAGGAATAGTAGGACTAGTTTTAGGTATAGTTGGTATAGTTTTAGGTGTAATGGCTAAAAAGAAAAATCCAACAGGAATGGCAACAGCAGGATTAGTATTATCTATCATAGGTACAGTTCTATGTGCTTTAATATTAATAGCTTGTGCTGCATGTGTTGGTGCAGCTGGATGCGCAAGTACATCACTTTATTAATAATAAAATTTAAATTAATAAAAATATTTACGGGTAAACAATTTATTTGTTTACCTATTTCTTTTTAATTAGTATATAATATCTTTAATTAGTGATAATTTTATGATATATTTTATATAGAAACATATATTTTTTAATTATACAAGGGGGATTAATAAATGTTACCATTCATTAATGTATTTGGAAAAGAATTTCCAATGTATGGTATAGTTATTTTTATTGGACTAGCTATCGGTTCAGTGATAGCAATTCAATATTTTTCTAAGTTTAATAATATAAAAAAGGATGACGTATTATATGCAATACTTTATGCACTAATTGGACTAGGTATAGGTGCTAAATTATTATATTTCTTAACTAATATTCCTTTTATGATAGAAAGTTCTCAAGAGATTGGCTTTTGGAATACTATAACTCAAATGTTTACTGGTGGTTTTGTGTTCTACGGTGGACTAATTGGTGGAGTATTGGGTGTATATATATACTCAAAGCAATTTAAAGTTTCTTTTAAATCGTTATGCTTAACCTTATTTCCTGTAATACCACTTGTACATGCTATTGGAAGAATAGGTTGCTTATGTGCTGGTTGCTGCTATGGAATGGAATATAATGGTTTTGGTGCAATTACATTTCACAATTCATTATTAGCCCCAAATAATGTTACATTATTCCCTATGCAAATAGTAGAAGCAATCTGTAACTTTATAATATTCTTAATTTTGCTAGTTACATATAAGAGATTTTTGGGTACATATAAAACAGTAGGTCTATATTGTGTTTTATATGGAATTACAAGGTTCACGCTAGAATTCTTTAGAGGAGACCTAATAAGAGGTATATATTTCAGTCTATCTACTTCACAATGGATTAGCATAGCAATAGTTATCATCGGAATTCTTTTACTTTGTGGACAAAAGGGACACACCATTTTGTCCACGATAAAAAATAAGAAAAAAAGTAAAGCTTAAATAATAAGTATTTGACTATAATTCTAATTTAGGCTGTACAATTTTTATCAATATGACACAAAACAAGCTGTGGACAAAATGGAGTGTCCCTTTTGTCCACAGCTTGTTTTATTCTTTATTGCTCATTTCTTCTAATTTTAATAATTCTTCCCATCTTCTATCTACTTCTTTTTGGAATTCCTCTATCATCCACTCATTTCCTGGTTTAAACATATGTTTAAAACGTTTTTGTGGTTTTAAGAATTCTTCTATTGGTAGTTTTTTAGCTGGCTTATATGTTATTTTATATTTTCCATCTTCTATCTCATATAATGGCCAGTAGCATGTTTCAACAGCTAATTTATTTATTTCCATTAACATATCTGTTGGATATCCCCAACCTCTTGGGCATGGAGATAAAACATTTAAGAATGTTGGTCCTTCTGTATATATTGCTTTTTCTGCTTTCTCGTATAAATCTTTAAAGTTCATATATGCTATTGTTTGTGCAACATATGGTAAATGGTGTGCTTCCATTATTTCTGTTAAGTCTTTCCTTGATTGCATTTTTCCAGGAATAACAGTCCCTGCTGGGCTTGTTGTTGTATCTGCAAATCTTGGTGTTGCAGATGAACGTTGAATACCTGTATTCATATATGCACCATTATCGTAGCATACATAAGTCATATCATGTCCTCTTTCCATTGCACCTGATAAGCTTTGGATACCTATATCATAAGTTCCTCCATCTCCACCAAATGCTATAAATTTTGTATGTTCATCTTCTGGTAATTTTCCTTGTTTTTTCATTGACTTGTATGCCGCTTCTGCACCTGATAAAGTTGCTGCTGCACACTCAAATGCTGTATGGATATATGAGTCTGTCCATGAAGTATATGGATATATAAAGCTTGAAACCTCCATACAACCAGTTGCATTTGATATTACTGCATGATCTTCTGGTTTTAGTGCTCTTAAAATCATTCTTGCCACTGGTGGTGCACCACATCCCGCACACATTCTATGTCCTGAAGTAAATCTTGATGGCTTTTCTGCCACTATTTCTTTCATATTATATGCCATAATTATTTTACTCCTTTCTTAATCCTATATATCTATATGGATTTTCTATTTTCTCTTTTTTACTGTCTTCAATAAGATCATTAAATACTGATTCTATCTCTTTTGATGTTGTATCCCTACCACCTATTCCATATACATAACTTACTGTAGGAACTGTATTTTTATTTAAATACATACCTGATACTACATCTTCAAATAGAGCACCTCCCGCACCATTTAGCGAATCCGCTTTATCAAGTACTGCTACTGCTTTTAAATGTGATAGTGCTTTTGCTACTTCTTCTGCTGGAAATGGTCTAAATACACGAATTTTTAAAAGTCCTGCCTTTATTCCTTTTTCTCTTAAAGAATCGACTACATCTTTAGTCGTTCCAGCTGTAGAGTTCATACAAACTATTGCTATTTCAGCATCATCTAGTCTATACTCTTCAAATAGCCCATATTTTCTTCCTGTCATTTTTTCAAAGTCTTTTGCTACATCTAGTATGACTTGTTTTGCTTTTCTCATAGCTTCTGCTTGTTGATATTTATGTTCAAATAAATATGTTTGTACATCCAATGGTCCTATTGCTATTGGTTCTTTTTTATTTAATAAATAATGTTCTGGTTCATATTTCCCAACAAATTCTTTTACTTTTTCATCTTCTATCAACTCTATATTTTCAATAGAATGTGAAGTTATAAATCCATCTTGGCATACCATTAATGGAAGTAATACATCTTTATTCTCTGCAATTCTATGTGCCATAATTAAATTATCATAAGCTTCTTGATTTGTCTCAGAAAATAACTGAATCCATCCACTATCTCTTACCCCCATTGCATCTGAATGATCATTATGAATATTAAGTGGTCCTGATACTGCTCTATTTACTAAAGACATTACTATTGGAAGTCTTAAACTTGAAGCAATATATATCATCTCCCACATAAGAGATAGTCCATTTGCTGATGTAGCTGTCATAGCTCTGGCGCCTGCTGCTTCTGCACCAATGCATGCACTCATAGCACTATGCTCACTTTCAACTGCAACAAATTCTGTATCTACTTGTCCATTATCCACAAATGTCGAAAAATATTGTGGAATTTCTGTTGATGGTGTTATAGGGAATGCTGCTACGACATCTGGATTTATTTGTTTCATTGCTGTTGCCGCTGCCTCATTTCCACTTAAACGCTCTCTTATTCCCATAATTATTCCTCCTCACTTTCAGTTTTCATAACTATTGCACCAAAAGGGCATACTTTGCTACATACTCCGCATCCTTTGCAATAGTCATAATTAAAGTCTGTTCTTTTTTTGTCTTTTCCTACTGGTATAGCATCTTCAGGGCAAACTGGAAAGCATAATCCACATTGAATACATTTTTCCGGTATATATACAGGTTTTACACTTCTCCAATCTCCTGTTTTAAATTCTCTTGCATTACCAGCTTCATAAATATTACCTGCAATAGTCATTTTACATGCTGGTGTATTTTTGTTTATATCTGTCATTTTACTTTCCCTCCTTATTTTACTTCTCTTACTTCTTTTAAAGCCATTTCCAACGCCTTCATATTTCCGTCGATTACTTCTGGTTTCTTTGCAAATTTATGTTTAAAAGAACCTTGCATATCATTTAAGAAATCATTTTCGTCCATTATTTTACTTACCTTAATAATTGCTGCAAGCATTGGAGTATTAGGGAAGTACTTACCTAAAGTTTCCATTGATATCTTTCTTGCATCTATTTTATATACTTTTCCACCATATCCCTTTAGTGATTTCTTTATTTCTTCATCCTCTTTTACTGTGTTTATGACTATTGCACCTTCTGACTTCAATCCTGCTGTAACGTCTACACTATCTAATAGAGTATCATCCACTACTACTACATAATCTGGTTCATAAATATTGCTATGTATTCTAATTGGTGTACTGCTTATTCTATTATATGCTGTTATTGGTGCCCCCATTCTTTCTGGACCGTACTCAGGAAATCCTTGTATGTATTTTCCAGTATTAAATGCAGCATCTGCTAATAATAATGATGCTGTCTTAGCACCTTGTCCACCTCTTCCATGCCATCTGATTTCTATCATATCATTCATATTTTGAAAAACCTCCTTTACTTGTTTAAATTAACATTTACAGTATATATCTTTAAGTAACGATAGTCAATATTTTCTGACCCTTTGGATAATAAAAAATGTAGTTTACCGTTTCAGCAAACTACATTTTTTATTTATCTTGCATGATAAATATACTCTTCTCCATTAATTATTATTTTTATATCAATAGATTTATTATCTTCCTTTATATTATCAGGTATTTGTGCTATAATATGATATCTCATTGTTTCCAACGGATTTATTTCATATAGATTTGTATATCCATTAAAGTCTTGTCCGTTGTCCTCTTCTACTACTAAGAAACAGTCATATTCATAATTTTCATCATAAATAAGAGTAATATTTCCTACAATAGAATCTTGCTTTATAGCTGATGTTTTTAAATTCTTAATATCTGCAATTAAATCAAAATATATTTTTCCATTTTCCTCTGGGTAGTATGTATAATACCCAGATGCTGATGGTGGTAATATTTCTTCCTTCATATTAGCTTTTACTATCTTAAGTTCACATACATTTTCTACTTTCAAAGTTTCATTTGCTTTTATTTCTATTGGTTGTTCATTCAAGTTAATACTAGGATTTTCATTATCTTCATTCGAATTTTCTTCATCTGTTATAGATATTTCATATTTATATTCTTTTCCATTTGCATTTATAATAAGCTTTACCATCTTTCCTACTTCTATTGTATTTTCTGGAACTTGAGCTGCTATATGATATGTCATAGTTTCTAATGGTTTTATTTCATATAGATTTGTATATTCATTAAAGTCTTGTCCGTTGTCTTCTTCTACAATTAAAGAGCAATTATATTCAGAATTATCTATATATAATTTAGCTGTAAATAAAGAATTTTGTTTTACAGCAGATGCTGTTAAATTTTTCACGTTTGCAATTACATCAATATATATATTTCCTTCATCTGCTGAAAAATATGTATAATATCCTGATGCTGATGGTGGTATTATTTCTTTAGTTGCTCTATTCTTTAAAATAGTAATTTCCACATTATCGCTCATTGCTACAGTTTGATTCATTGTAATAGTTTGTTCATTACTTATATTGCTTTCATTTGTTTCCACAAATGTATTTATAAAGTTTCTTATTGCCCAAATAACTCCTACAACGATAGCAACCAATGCAATTACTCCAATAACAATCCCAATAATTAATGCTTTATGACTTTTTTTATTGCTTGTTTTAATGTTTTCACTTTGATTTGTTTTTTGATTTTCCTTTAAATCTTCTCCTATTTTGTCTTGTAATTCCTTTGAATCATTCATATATTTTCCTCCTTCTATTTTCTATTTATTATTATATCATCATAAGTAATGTCTTTCAATATATGTTTAAACATTATTTTTTCATTCATAAAAAAAACAGCTATATAATAAATTCAGCTGTTTTTTACTATGTTTCTATCATTTATTTCTTTGTTGGAATTCTTATTACAACTTCTGTACCTTTTCCAACTTTACTTTTAATGTCTATACTTCCTTTGTTTTTATCTAATATTTCTTTTGCAATAGATAGTCCTAATCCTGTTCCTCCAAGTTCTCTACTACGAGCTTTATCTACTCTATAAAATCTTTCAAATATTCTTGTTAAATCACTTTCTGGTATTCCTATTCCATTATCTATTACTTTTATATATGCATCGTTATATACAAATCCAACATACACTTTAATAGTTCCATTATCCGGAGTATATTTTATAGCATTTGATAATATATTTAAAATCACTCTTTCTATCCCATATTTATCCGCTATCACAGGTGGCACACTAGCTGTCACAAAGCATTCTACATTATGGCCTTTCTTTTCTATTTCAAATCTTAATTTTTCTTGGCATTTTTTTACAAGTTCGCCCAATTCAAAACTTGTTACCTCTTGAGTTACTTTTTTATTGTCATATCGTGACAAAGTTAAAAGATCTGTTACAAGTTTTGCCATACGTCTTGCCTCTGAAGATATAACTGTTAAGAATTTTTTTCTTGTTTCTTCATCATATTCGCACTCTAATAATGTATCTGAATATCCCATAATAGAAGTTATTGGTGTTTTTAACTCATGTGATACGTCTGCAACAAATTCTTTTCTCATATTATCAAGTCTTACATGCTCTGTAATGTCTTGTATTAATGCAATCACTCCTGCTGGTCTATCTTTTTCATCTTGAAATGGTGCAAACAATATATTTATATACTTCTCTCCTACATTTTTTCTTTGCTCTGAAGAAGTCCAATTTTCAAGATACACTATCTTTTCGATGTTTATATCTATAGCTAGCTTTTCAAAAATCTTATCAAAGTTATTTTCTTTTTCACTTAAATCCAATAACATTTTTGCTGCTGGATTTATATGTATTATATTTCCATCCATATCAAAAGCAATTATACCATCAGTCATGTGTAACAAAATAGTTTCTATTTGTCTTTTTTGCCTATTAACTTCATTGAGTTTTTGATTCAACTCATTTGTTACAATACTAAATGCATTCTCTAAATCTCCTACGTCTCCAGCATCTCCTATGTTTTGCACTTTATCTTCTATTTTTATATTTTCACCAGATGCAATTTTTTCAGCACTTTTTATTAATCTTTTCATTGGAGATACCACTGATTTTAGTACAAAATATCCAATTAAAATAGATATTATAGTGTATGCAATCATAGATATTATAACTATAATTTTTGTTTGAAATAATTGATCATTTATACTTTCTATTAGTTCAACATTAGCTTGATTATTTCCAATGCTCTCAAGCTGATTTAACATTAATATATAGCTTGTTCCTAATCCTAAAATTAGAATAATGCCTACTATAAAAAACATAATAACAATTTTTAAATTTACATTTTTCTTCATAATATATAATTAAAAAGATTAGCAATTATTAATTGCTAATCTTCCTGATTCCTTTCTTTTGATGATAAATAATATCCTACTCCTCTTTTAGTAATTAATAATTTAGGACTTGATGTATCTTGTTCTATTTTTTCTCTTATCCTTCTTATTGTTACATCAACTGTTCTAATATCTCCATAATATTCATATCCCCAAACCTTTTCAAGTAACGCTTCTCTTGTCACTACTTGACCTGGTTGATTTGCTAAATATCTCAACACTTCGAATTCTCTTAATGTTAGCTCTATAGGTTTTCCCTTTACTTTTACCTCAAATTTATCTAAGTTAATAAAGAGTTCACCTATACGAATAGTTTTATCGTTTGTAGCATTTTTTTCTGTTTCGTTTTTTGTATTTGAAGTAGAGTTATTCAGTTCTGCTTTTCTTAAATTTGCTTTCACTCTTGCTACTAATTCTCTTACACTAAAAGGTTTTGTTATATAATCATCTGCACCTAATTCTAAACCTAAAATTTTATCTATTTCTTCATCTTTTGCAGATATCATAATAATTGGTATATTAAATGAATTTCTTATTTTTTTGCATACTGTTAGACCATCTACTTTTGGAAGCATAATATCTAATAATATCAAATCTGGTTTTTTATCAAAAGCCATTTCTATACCTGCCTCACCATCATTTGCCTCTATTGTATCATAGCCTTCCTTTTGTAGATTATATACTAAAATATCTACAATTGGTTTTTCATCATCTACTATTAATATTGTTTTTTTTGCTTCTTCATTTCTATCTTCTTCCACAAAAAATTCACCCTTCTTATTTTTCTTTGATTATATTTATATCATAGAAAATCCAAATATACAAGTATTATTTAATGTTTTTTTATTTTATTTACCCTATTTTCTTTCTAACTCTATGTACTTTGCAATCAATTTTTATCAAATTTTCTTTTTTAAAATCATATATTATTCTATCTTTTATAGGACATAATTAAAGACCTCACACTGTGAGGTCTTTGCTGTTGTTACTCTTCTTGAAATTTTTTAATCTTATAAAATTTCCACTTCCGTTGAATTTTATAGACAAATTTCTTGATTTGCACAAACCATACTATCGCCATGGTCGGATACATTGCAATCGCCACAGCCATTAAGACTGTCTTGGTTACAAAGTTTTGTCTGAGGAAGAACTTTACAATATCACTTTGCAATGCAAAGTTATTGTAAAAATCTTCACTGCCACTTACAATAATCTTGGCAGAGGTCTCAATGATTTCTTTGCTGGCATTTATGATCTGTGCTGTGCCGAGTAGCAAAGCTACGAAGGACATTATTCCAATGAGTGCCCGAATCTTCTTTTCCATTTTTTTTCTCCTTCTTTTTTAAAGTTGATACTTATATTATACCACTTTATTTAATATTTTTCAAATTTTCACTTCAACATTGTATATTTTTCCATCATTTTCCAATATAATTTCATTATTATCTATTAATTTATCATTAACTTTTACATTAATTTTCTCATATTGTCTATCATTAGTATTTATGACTCTTATATTATAAATACTTTCTCCATATTTATATTTTATACTATATTCCTTCCAACTTTCTGGAATATGTGGATCTATTCTTAAAATATTTTTTTCTAAATTAAAGCCAAGTATATATTTTAATCCAGCCTCATATAACCAACTACTAGAACCAGTATACCATGTCCATCCACCACGTCCTGCTAATTCTCCTCCATATACATCTGCTGCGATTACATAAGGTTCAACCTTATATTTTTTTGATTCTTCTTTAGTTTTTGCATGTTCTATTGGATTAATCATTCTAAAAAACTCAGTAGCTTTATCTCCAAATCCAAGCATTGCTTCTGCAATTATAGTCCATACTGCTGCATGAGTGTATTGTCCTCCGTTTTCTCTTGTTCCTGGTATATATGCTTTAATATATCCTGGTTCTAATTTGCTTTTTTCAAATGGTGGATCTAGCAATTTTATTATTCCAGATTCTCTATCTACTAAATGATTTTCTAAACTATTTAAAGATATATATTTTTTATCATTATCTCCCGCTTTTGAAATAGTTGCCCATGTCTGTGCTATACTATCTATTCTGCATTCTTCATTTTGTATACTACCTAATATACTTCCATCATCCATAAAAGCTCTTTTGTACCATCTTCCATCCCAACCTTTGTCATTTAAATTCTTTTTCAAATTTTCCATTATTTTTCTATATTTTTCTATTCTTTCTTGTACTATATTTGCATTTTCTATATTTTTTCCATGTTTCTCCAATATTTCTATATACCTTTCTAACACCGCATATTGAAAAAAGCCAAGCCATACACTTTCTCCTTTTCCTTTATTACCCACACTACTAAACCCATCATTCCAGTCTCCTGAGCCTATTTTAGGCAATCCATTTCCTCCAAAGTTTAATGATTTTTCTATCGCTCTTATACAATGCATGTATATTGTTTCTTTCTCTTCTGTTTTTGGATAAAAATCATACCTTTCATCTATTCCTTCTGGTAATATATTTCCATTAACATATGAAGTTTGTTCTTCTAGTATTTTATTATCTCCAGTAAATTTAATATATTCTGCTACCATATATGGTAGCCATAGTAAATCATCTGAAAATCTTGTTCTTATACCTCTTGATGTTTCTTCATGCCACCAATGTTCCACATCTCCTTCTATGAATTGATGTTCACTATGCTTTATAATTTGTCTTTTTAAAATATCAGGCGAAATATATTTTAGTGCTATACAGTCTTGTAGCTGATCTCTAAATCCATATGCACCTCCAGATTGATAGTATCCACTTCTTGCAAACATTCTTGAACAAAGTGTTTGATATAAAAGCCATCCATTTAGAAGTATATTCATTGATTCTACTGGTGTTTCTACTTTTATATTTGTAAGTAAATTATTCCAGTATTTTTTATTTAGCTCATATTCACTTATTGCGTTATTTACATTAGTATATCTGTATGCTATATCCTGGAGATTTAAGAAGTTTGTATCTGCACCTAATGTAATTACTATATCTTTACTTTCCAAAGCCTCTAAATTGATTCTAGTTTCAATTACAATCATTTCATTTTTTCCTAAAGAATTTTCCTTATCTAATTCTATCTTTTTTATTCCTTCTGGATTTTTTATTGTTCCATTTCCTATAAATGAATCTTTATTTCCTGTATATGAAAATATTTTTTCACTACAACTTATATACATAATAGTTCTATTGTGTTCTTCTTTAGTCTTATTTTGAAGTGTTAATAAATTTGAATTGCTATTGTATTTTAAATCTATATATCCATTAGATTTTATTTCATCCTCATCTAGAACAGGTTTTATACAATATATTAACTTTATCTCTTTTCTTTTAGCAAGTTGATTTTCTAAATGTATTATTTGCACTTTTACATTGTCTTCTTTGGGTATAAATACTTTTAATTCTTGTGAAATTCCATTACTTATATGCATATACTTACTATATCCAAAACCATATGTTATATAATAGTCATTATTATCAGGAGTAGGATTTACTCCTAATGACCATACTTTTTTAGTTTCCATATCTTCTAAATATATTATTTCTGATGGTATATCCATTACTTGATTATTGTTCCATGCAGTAAGTCTTCCGAAGTCTACTATTTTTATACCAAGTGTATCCTCCTAGTCCTTCCGTTACCACAGTTCCAAACTTTTGATTTGCCATTATATTTGACCATACTGTAGGCAATTTTTCTTCTTTATTTACTCGTATATTATATTCTGTTCCATCCTTTGAAAATCCGCCATATTCGTTATAGTATTTTAGTTCATTTCCATCTAAATTTCTTCTTTGTCTCTCTTCCTCAAAGTTCATTTCTAAAGTATCGTCTGGTATTTCTTTTACTTTTTCTAAATACTCTTCTTCATAATCTTTTAGTTGTCTTTCTATATTCCCCAATCCTGCATTAATTAATAAATTAGCTCTGTATTCAATAATACGTTTTGATTTTTTATCAATGTCGTTTTGAATAATATAAATTCCGCCATTAGCATTTTGTAGGTATCCTAACCCTTTATCTAATATGGCATTTTGTATTTCTTCTTGTAAATAGTTTTCATAAGTTTTCTTTTCTTCATTTAATATTACTAAATCTATTTTTATATTTTTTACTTTAAAATACTCATATGCTTTAAGAGCTTCTTTTACAACTCCTATATCTGTAATTTCCCTAATCTTAACAAGTAATATTGGCAAATCTCCTGATATTCCATATTTCCATAATTCTGTTGTTGGTGCCTCCTCCGGTATTTTATCTTTATACATTAGAAGTTTTAGAGGATTTTGGTATATTAAATATTTAAGCATTTTTTGATATGTTTCAATATCTTTTGATTTTACACTTAAATACATTGCTTCGGCTTCTGTTTTAGCCTTTGCTAAATTTAAGTTTCTCACATTCTTTTCATCATTCAAATTTTCTTTTATTAAATTTATTGCTTCTTCTCTATCATTTGAAACTGCCATAATATAATCCAAAACAACTTTTTCACTTGGTTTTATATTTATAGTTCTTCTCATTGCAACAATAGGTTCTGGGGTTATTTTAGGTTTGCTTGTAAGTGGTATTGAATCTTTTATTGCCAAAGGTAATTCTAGATTTTGTCTTCCGACAAATTTTTCTTTGTCTAACTCATATTCTAGCTCTCCAACTGTTTTGTTTTCAGTATATAAATTTACTGCTAAATAAATATCTTCTTTTGTATTATCTCTTTGCTTTCTTTTTACTAATATGGTATTAGTATCCTCTAAAAATTCAAATGACAAAAATAAATTATTAAATGCTTTATGAGAGTAGTCCTGTTCCAAGCTGGAAAGTATTGGTTCTAAGAAGCTACTTACTTCTATTGTTTCTTCTGTATTTCCTAAATTCTTAAGTTCAATCCTTCTAATTTCCACTGGACTATTCGGATTTATAAATATTTTGGTTATTGTTTCTATTCCTCCATCTTGCCTTGTAATTTTACTCATTTCTGGAGAAAAACTTATACAATATTTATCTGCTTGCGCTAAATAATTCATTTGTCCTGAAGTCCAAATCCTTTTTGTTTTTATATTCTTAAAAAAGAAAAATACTCCTTGCGCTATATCATCTGTTTTTTTAAATCTATTTATAACAATATCTCTATATTTACTATATCCATTTCCTTGTTGATCTGTTATAACAGAATATTCTCCACTTGAAATAAGATTTATATTATTTAATTTATCATATGGTTTATTATATTCTCTTACTGAATATGTTTCATAATTTATATTCCTTACTTTTTCTACTCTTTCCTTTTGTTCCTTTGTTAAAATAACATTTTCTGGCATTCTTTCTTCTAATAATATTTCTACCGCTTCTATTTCTGGATTGTTCATAAATCTCTTTTGTAAAATATTTTTATTAAATAAATTATCTAAAGAAAGTAATATTAGTCCCTGATGATGCGCCATATATGTTTTTATAACTGCACTTTTTTCTCCTCTTCTTAATCTACTTAGTGTATAGTCTATTGATTCATAAAATCCATATTCATTATACATTCCTTCTTTTTCTAATTTTTTTAAATTTTCTATAGTATCTATAGGGGTATCGTTTATTGCTAAAATCGTGCCATAGCTAGATACTACCATTTCGTCTGCTAAACCTCTTTTTAATCCAAGCCATGGTACTCCAAATGCTTTATATTGATAATTATTGTTTAAATCTTTTAAATTAAATGCCGCTTCTGAAATTCCCCAAGGAATATTAAGCTTTTTAGCATATTCTTGACCTGACATTATTGCAAATTCGCTTGACTCACTAATTATACTTCCTGGATATTTAGGGATATTTATATTTGGCATTAAATATTCAAACATTGTACCAGACCATGATATTAGTCCTTTATACTTATTTAAAGTGGTTAGAGTTCTGCTTAAAGAATACCAATGTTTTGATGGTACATCTTTTTTTGCTATTGCAACTAGACTTGCTTGTCTTGCTTCTGACGCTAACAAATCATAATATGATGGCGTCAATCCTCCTTCTTCTACGTTGAATCCTATTGAAAATATCCTATTTTCTTTACTATATAGATGACTAAAATCGGTATTATTAATTGTATTATTAATAATATCCAACATTATATTTATCTTATTTTCTAATCCTACATCTAGATTTCTGCTTTCTATTTCTTTTGTTCTTACTTGTAAATTCTTTCTTTTTATTTCTTCTAAAAATTGTTTTAACGTATATAAATATCCAATAAAATTACCGCTATCTACTGTCGACACATACTTTGGAGAAAGAGGTCTTAATGTTTTTATATCATACCAATTATATAAATGACCGTTCCATTTCTGCATTTTAGATATTGTATCAATCATTTTATAAATCAAATTAATTGTATCTTCTAATTTTTCATATCCCAAATCATAACTTGCCACAACTGCTAAAATTCCCAAACCAATATTGGTTGGTGAAGTTCTATAAACTATCTTTTCCCTTCTGTCCTCTTGATAATTATCTGGTGGTAAGTAATTTGACTTTTCTGTAATATGTTCTTTAAAAAATGTCCATGTTTTCTTTCCTATTTCAAGTAAATATTCTTTTTCTAAATTGTTTAAATAATCAATTGCCATATCTTTATTTTGTTTTTTACTAATGTATCTCATTACAGTAGGAGTAATTATCCATAATATTCCTAAAACAAACAAAAATATGTTGTATTTTGCAAATACCACATTAGATATTATTAAGATTATCCCGCAAGATAAATTAAACCACATATTTTTGTTATATGATAACAAATCGGTTTTTTGGCTTCTTTCTGCTTCTTCTGCAGTTATCCACTCTAATAAATGTTTTTTACTTTTATACATTCTATATATTGTTTTGCTTATTGCTTTTAGCATTGTATATGCTTCATCTGGCAATAGGCCTACTGCTAATATTCCTCTTATAGTACTAGCCTTAACGTTAGAAATAGATTTATAAAATGTTTTTTGACACGTCTCTCCTTCTTTTTTGTAAATTATTTTATTTATTAATTCAATTATCGAAGGGATAATCACAGATATTATAATAATAGTTGCTACTGGCCATATGTCAATATTTAAAGAATATTCTAGAGATAATAAAAATATTAAGGCAAGTAAAACAAATATTTCGAATGTACTTTTTACTAAATTATTTAATATTTTGTATTTTGATATTAAATTTAAAGGATTTTTTTTCTTATTTCCATTTTTATCTTTTATCTTATTAAAAAGCCAACCTAATATCTGCCAGTCTCCTCTTGTCCATCTACTTATTCTAGTTTTATATGCTATATATGAAGTTGGGAATCCATCCATAAGCATTATGTCTGATGCCAAACCACACTTTAAATACGAACCTTCTAATAAATCGTGACTAAGTACAGTATTTTCAGGAATTTCATTTTTTAGTACTTCTGAAAAAACTTCTAAATCATAAATTCCTTTTCCTGTATATATTCCTTCCTCAAAATTGTCTTGATATATATCAGATATTGCATTCGTGTATGAATCTGTACCTGGCAAAGTAGAATATAACTTTGTAAATGTGCTTTTATTAGCATCTTCTAATTTAATTCCAACTCGTGTTCCTATTATTCCATAACCTTTCCTTACAGCACCTTCTTCTATTTCCGGCCTGTTTAAAATATGCGCCATTGTACCAATTAATTCTAAACCTGTATTCAAAACAAGTTCTGTATCTGCATCTAGTGTTATTACATATTTTATTTTAGGTATTTTATTTAAATCTATAGTATTTACTATAAATTCGTTTTTACTATCCTTTAAAATATATTCATTAAATTGATTTAACAATCCTCTTTTTCTTTCCCAGCCTAAATAGCATTCTTCTCCTTCGTTCCAAACTCTTCTTCTATATATAAAATTGAATTTAGGAAATATATCATCTGGGTACTTTTCATTTAGTCTCTTAGAAACTTCCACTCCGTATTTTGATATCTCTTCATCAAAATCTTCTGTTTGTTTTGCACTTGCTGAGGCATCTCCTAAAAGTGCAAAATATATATTTTCACTTTTGTTTGCTAAATAATATACTTCTAGCTTCTTCATCATTTGATCTATTTTTTCTTTATCTTTTATAATCGTTGGAATTACTACAAAAGTAGCAAATTCTTTTGGTATTCCTTTTTGAAAATCTAATTTAGGTATTAGTTTTGGTTTTATAATTTTATTTGATAAATATTGAATAATTTGAATAAAAATTGTTTCTATTGGGATATATGTTAACAAAATGGTTAAAACAAAACTCCATATTGTATTTGTTTGATTATATATAAATAGTCCAAGTATAATTGAAAGTACTAATGAAAATATTATTTTAGTAGTAATATAAATAGTCATTTTCTTATTGTTTGAGAGTTTCTTTATTTTTCTATTTTGTAATATTTCTAACAGCTTAGCATTACCATTATCAATTAGATAATATCCTATATGTGCTTCTTTTCCATTACTACCAGTTGCTAATTCTAAACATTTTTTTGCTATATATATTTCCGAAATTTTTGTTCTTTGAGATATTTCTTTTATTTTATTTCTATAATATATTTTTGTTTTATAGTCCATTTGGCTATATATCCCTGCTGGATCATTATTTAGAATTTCGTCAACCTGATTTATCTCTTCAAAAATATCTATAAAATTTATTCTTTGTATGTTCTTTATACTAGTTATTGAGTTCCCAATAGATACTTTTTTTACAGCTATATTAAAGTGTTCTTTCTTTATTACTTCCGATACTTCAATTCCCATTTTGTTTACTTGTTCTTCAAGTATATTTAAAAATGGATATGCTTTTTTCCCAAAGCTTTTTAGTTTGTACGACATATACTCTATAAAAGGATATTTTACTTCTCCATATTCTTTCACCTTAGATTTATACTCATTTATTTTATTAAACTTTAACTCTTCTTTTTGTTTATTTTCTACCAATCTTTCTACTATGTTTTCTACTCTATACTTTTGAAGCTCTACCGAATATATTCCTTCACAAATATTTCTAATATTTTCTATTAACGCAATTTGAATAAATATTCCTATATTCCATATTTCTTCCATATTTAATTTCTTTTTCTCTTGATAGCTTTTAAGTAATTCAGTTAATAAATCCTTTGTTATTCTTCCGTCGGTATATGATACTATCTCTGTTGCAAGTACATATATTCTAGCAAAGCCATGATTTACTCCATTTGCTATACCTAAAAAATTAACATACTTTTTTAATGTTAAATCCTTCTCAATACTTTTCACAGCTTCTTCAATTACATAATAGTTATCCAAAAGCCACTCTCCTGCCGGATGAATTGGTATTTTTAATTTTATATGCTCGTTTAATAAATTATATACAGTTGTAATAATCTCAAAATTTGAAATAAGTCTTGGAATCGGATACGTATTTCTATCCGATTTTTCTTTTAGTACATGGTCAGCCGCTAATTTTTCCAAATACTTTTCTAGTTGATGCTTATCTAAAAGAATACCTTTTGTATTTAATATTCTATAGTTTTTCAAAAATAACACTCCTTGTAAAATATGTTTTTACATATTTTTCCCAAGAAGTGTAAAAATATTCATCTTTTGTAATACGATGGAACACATTACTTTACATTTTATTTATTTTGTATAAAAGTAATCATTTATTCCATTATATATTCCCCATGCCAAATTATCTTGATATTCATCTGTTAAAAGTAATCTCTCTTCTTCTGGATTTGATAAAAATCCACATTCTACTATAGTTATTGGTATTTCAACATGCTTCATTATATACACTGTATTTAACTTTGCAGGCACTCGATTATTTTCCTTTTGAATTGCATCATTTAAATTATTTTGTATATTAGTTGCCAGTTTTTTACTTTCTTCATTATTTTGCTTATAGAAAGTCTGCCAGCCATTATACTTAGATTCAGAAATTTTATTTAGATGTATTGATACAAATATATCTCCACTTGATTCGTTTCCTATTTTTACCCTGTTATGAATATCTGATATCTTTTTTTCTCTTATTGTTTTACTATCTATTTCATGAATTGAATTTTCATCAGACCTAGTTAATATAACTGTGCTACCACTTTGTTCTAGTAAGTTTTGTAATTTTAATGCTATTTTCAAATTAATTTCCGCTTCGGTAGTACCATTTGAACTCTCCGCACCGCTCATCTGGAGTTCCATGTCCAGCATCAACTATTACTATTTTATTAGAAGAAGGAAGTGCCACTGTTTGAACTGTTTGGTTTTCTTTAATGGTTCTTTTAAAAGAAAAAGCATATAGCGACAAACATGTCATACATAGCATTAATAGAATTCTTCTTCTACTTAAAACAAGCATATACATCCCCTCTTGGTATATGTATATGCCTATTTTTATTGGTATATGTATATATTTTAATTTTTAAAATTTTATTTATTTCATTTCATTATTAATTATATGTACCGGAAAACTTTTACTTAACAAGATATCTTTTATACATACTGGCACTATATTATGTTCTTCTATTTTATTCAAATCTATCCATTCATATTGTAAGTAGTCTTTTCCTTCTTTGTTATGTAGTATATACTCTATATTCTTATCTTCTTTTTCTATAAATTCAGCTTTATGTATAAATAATATTTCATGATATTTTTTTCCTTCTAGTCTGAAAAAATTTTCAACTGTAGCTATATAGTTTTCTATTTCTATCTCCTTGCCCAATTCCTCTTTAATTTCCCTTTTTACAGTTTTTGCTGAATCTTCTCCTATTTCTACTCTACCTCCTGGTAATCCGCAGTGATCTTTGTTTACATTTTTATGCACAAGTATTTTGTTATTATGAATAATAATTACTGCAGCTCTAATATTTAGCATATGTTTACCCAATTCAATAGTTATATCCATTTACTTTCTCCTATATTATTTATTTTTCTTCTTACTATATTATCACGTATCAATTTTGTCAAGTAATAATGTAATAAATTTATTACTTTATATATATTTGTACCTTTGTTTAAAATTTGGAACAAAACGTATGCCCATCCCCTTCCATTTTTAGACTGTACGTTCATTTTAATTGATACCCTTTCTAATATATGTTAAACTTAAATCTAGAATTAAGTAAAAAGATTTTTATATTTTAATTTTGAGTATAAAGTCTTTTAGGAAGGATGATATTCTATTGAAAACCTATAGAAAATTATATGATGCTGAAAAATTTGATACTATAAGAGAATATATTAATAATGGTATAAAAAAATACCCTAATAACAATGCTTTTATTATAAAGAATAAGAATGGTAAAGAAGTAAGTTATACTAATATAACTTATACTCAATTTGGAAATGATATAAAGGCTTTTGGAACTAGTCTTATTAATTTAGGTTTAGAAAATAAACGTATTGCTATTATAGGTAAAAACAGATATGAATGGGCTGTTGCTTTTGTTTCTACACTTTGTGGGGTTGGTATAACAGTTCCACTAGATAAAGGTTTACCAGAGCAAGAAATTATTTTATCTTTAGAGCGAGCTAAAGCTGATGCTATTATTTTTGAATCAGAGTATGCAGATACAATAGAGAATGTTCAAAAGACAAATACAAATATTTCACAATATATTTGTATGAATTCTACTTGTGATGGTAAGTTTAAAACTGTAAGGGACATTATTGATGAAGGAAATGCTTTATTAAAAAACGGAGATACTAGATATGATAATCATAAAATAGATTCAACAGGAATAGCCTCTATTATTTTTACTTCCGGTACTACTTCTATGTCTAAAGCTGTTATGTTATCTAATATAAATATTGCATCTAATATATATAACATTAATTTAGCTGAAAAAATCTATGATACAGATGTGAATATGGCCTTTTTACCTCTTCACCATACATTTGGTTCAACTGCTCTTCTTTTATTTTTATCAGACGGAGTTACAAACGTATTTTGTGATGGTTTAAGGCATATTCAAGAAAATTTAAAAGAGTATAAAGTATCAATTTTCGTATGTGTTCCTCTTTTGTTAGAAGCTATGTATAAAAAAATATATGCAGAAGTTGATAGACAAGGAAAAACTAAAATATTAAAGCTTGCAAACGGTATAAGCAGATTTTTATTAAAGCTTAAAATAGATATTCGTAGAAAAATATTTAAACAAATATTAGACAATTTAGGTGGAAATATACGTTTTGTAATTAGTGGTGCTTCTGCTATTGATAAAAACGTAGCTAGAGGTTTTTATGATTTTGGTATTTTAGCTGTACAAGGTTATGGTTTAACAGAAACTTCTCCAGTTCTTACTGCTGAAAATGCTAAATGCATAAAATTTGGCTCTGTAGGTTTACCTCTTCCTGAAGTTGATATTAAAATAGATAATCCAAACGAAGATGGAATTGGTGAAATTGTAGCAAAAGGTCCTAATATAATGCTTGGCTATTACGAAATGGAAGAAGAAACAAGAAAAGTACTTAAAGACGGATGGTTTTATACTGGCGATTTAGGATATATTGATAAAGATGGCTTTTTATTTATTACAGGAAGAAAGAAAAATGTAATTGTTTTAAAAAATGGTAAAAATGTTTATCCAGAAGAAATAGAATTATTGATAAGTACTCTTCCTTATGTTTCTGAGAATATGGTATTTGGCATGCCTAAAGATGATGATTTAGTGATTAGTGCAAAGATTGTGTATAATAAAGAATATATTTCCAATAAATATGGAGATATTTCTGAAAAAGATTTAAAAGATATAATTTGGAAAGATATTAAAAAAATTAATTCTGAACTTTCTAATTATAAACATATTAAAAATTTAATTATTACAGATGAACCAATGATAAAAACTACTACTCAAAAAGTAAAAAGATTTGAAGAAATTAAAAAAATTTAATTTTAGAATAAAGAAAACCTGGATAAATTTACTTTCCAGGTTTTGTATATTTTTTACTTTTTTATTTCACATACTATTTCTTCTTTTCTTCTATCTATAGAATATGCACTTCCAACAGTAGTTTTAGCTAAATGCTTAACTTGTGCGCCTACTTCTCCTATTTCTAGTACATTATGAAATCTTCCTTTACTTACCACAACTACTCCTATCGATATTGATGTTAGTGGAAATTCTTCTATAATACATTTTCTATTTGGTACTTCTAAATATCCTCTTTCTATATCTTCTTCGTTAAAGTACTTTTCTACTCCTTTATCAAACTCAGCTATTATTGTTTGACATATTGCTTCATAATTGTCTTCTGCGGATACTATTGCGACAAAGTCATCTCCTCCAATATGGCCCACAAATGTTTTGCCACTTACTGATAGTTTATCTATATTATCGGCTATAGTTCTAGCAGTAAATTTTATAATTTCATCACCATTTAAAAATCCATAAACATCATTGTATGCTTTAAAATTGTCTAAATCTAAATATAGCATAACAAATTCTTCTTTGTTTAATAATCTCTTTTTCATTTCTGCTTGTATTTGAACATTTCCAGGAAGTCCTGTTAGTGGGCTCACTCTTCTATTTGTATCTAGAAGCCTTATAACATTTTTTATCGTATAATATAAATATTCCTTATCTATTGGTGCTTTTATATAATGTTCTACACATTCTTTTAACACTTCAATCCTATGTTGTTTTTCTCTGTTAGAAGAAATTACTATTATTGGCGTAATGCTATTATCTTCATTTAATCGTATTCTTTTGCATATCTCTATTATGTTTTCTTGTATATTATCCTCATTTATTATTATTAATGACGGAATATTTTTTAATGCTTCGTCAATATTCTCTGTAGTCACCTTTTTTAACTTATACTCTTTTTCTTTTTTTAGTAAGTTTGATATAATTTCTTTTAATTCATCTCCATCATCAATTATATAAATTTCTTGAGCCATATTGACTCCCCTCCATTAATTTATTTTTCTTTATGTTTTTTTATTTTTTCTTTAATTGTTTCTAATGAAATCTTTTGTTTCATAAATTTAGCTAAATTCTCCGAATGCATTTCTGGGAATGCTTTTTTTAATCTTAATATGCGTTTATATGTTTTAAATTTTAAAAGTTCTTGTTTTTCTTTTAATTCTTTTACTATTTTTTGTAGATTCTCTTTATATACTTTTTCTATTCCTTCTGTATTTTTTAATTCTGATACTTTTTCTTTTATCATATCTCCAAGTTCAAATACTTGTCTTATCTTTTTATCTATAAACATAATTTTGAATATGGTTATACTTGTATCTACTAATATAGCTATACTCAATACTATATTTATATAAAGAAGGATATTATTTGGTATCAAATTAAGTAACTTCTCTATACAAGGTTGAATTATAAGTACTAATATCACTCCTAGTATACCCCAGTATATAGAATTTTTCAAGCATATCCTTCCTTGAAAGTTAAATCTTATATTTGAATAATCCCAATATTTGGTTTTAAAAAGTTTCTCTAGTACTACTGCCACAACATATTCCCAAACTGTAAATATTGTTACAGCCATTAAAAATATTATCAAAATATTATTTGATATTTTACTTGCCAAAAGCATGATTACTGCACCAATTCCATACATTGGGCAAAATGGTCCATATAGAAAGCCACTGTTTACTGGCTTTCTAACAATAATTGTTTTATATACGGATTCCAAACACCATCCTAAAAATGAATATATTATAAAATAAAAAATTATTTTAGTTTGCATAATTAAATTCTGTTTTCCCTTCTGCTGTTAGTCCATTTACATTTGTAAGTTTTACACTTAATGTATTTGTTCCTTCTCTTAAATTTAATGAGAAAGTTGCTTCTGTTTTATTTAAATCATTCATATTATACACTTGACCATTTAAATTAACTTCTATTGATTGTAGTCCATCAATATCTGAAGCTTTTATAATTATTTTTCCTGATTCTTTATCAATATCTATACTTTCTATTGTAGGTCTATCAGAAGATACAATAACTGACTTTTCTACTGTCTCTATATTGCCAAAACTATCTACTGCTGTAATATATATTGTATGCTCTCCTCTATCGATTTCTGTAACTACATATTCTATTTTTTTATCTTCTATATTATTTTTATCTATTCTTTTCTCTTCACCGTCATCTATTCTATATGTTATATATTCTATTTGTGTTTCATCTACTGCTGATATTCTTACGCTTACTCCCTGCCCCTGCTGTATATCTATTGTTGGTTTTACTATATCTACTCCATCTAGAATTATTTCTTTTTTATATGTTGTAGCTCTTCCAGTTTCATCCTCTAATATTATTGTTAAGACGTTATTGCCACTAGGTAATATTATTTCTTCTTCAAAGCTAGTTGACTCTTCTGGCACAGAAGTTTGCTGTGAATTTTGCCAACTATATTTAAATTTATCTATTATATAAGTACTATTTACACTTACTATTATGGTATCATTAACTCTTGTTATATCAACTTCAGCTAGATTTTCTGTATTGTTTCCTTTTGCATCTCTATATATTGCATATGAACTATGCCCAATCATTGTAATTCCAAAAATAATTATAACAATGGCAAAAAATCTTATTATATTACTTATGGCTACTGGACCTGAACTTCTCATTTTATTTTTTTTCTTTTTAGTTTTATTCTCTACCATCAAAATTTGATTCATTAGTTACCCTCCACTATACGGGAAATTATATCATACGGTTTTTTTAATGTAAATATTTATTATAAAAATAAAGAGAAACATTTTGTTTCGAGAAGTGAAAAAGTAAAAGCAAGTCTCAAATATATAAATAGAAATTAGTCTTACACCAACTCTTAATGTACGAC
>CALXWW010000016.1 GCA_944392545.1 uncultured Clostridia bacterium | reverse complement strand
AGTGACATAATTAGTTAAATTACATCACTTTTTAAAAATATTTTAATAAAATTTACACACCATTCTTGACAAGTTCTAGAGCCTTATAGGCACATATGAAAATCCACCGGTTATACCGGTGGATATTTATCAATATGATGTATTTGCAAATGATGAAAAACAGAGTATAACATTTCATCATTCTTAAATTCAGGATATTTTTGCTAATAAATTTCCACCAGCATGGTTGGTGCTTTTAGATATACAAGAATTCCCTCGCCGTATTACAGCGAGGGAGACGGTTACATCATGGCCATGACCTGGAAGGTATCCAGGCACTGGAAGCGAACACCATTGTGTTCGACGCAAGGATATATGCCATCCTGTAAGACAGTATGTCCTACAGGCAATACCAGTTCCTCAATGGCAGAGAATCCGGTATTGATAACATATTCTCCGATATCCTGAACACAGATGCAAGATCCGGGATTCAAAGCACGAATCTTGCTAGCCAAATCACAGGCAATCTCGATGATTTCCATTCTAATACCTCCATTAAATTATTAATTTGGGAAAATGAAAATGCTTTATGCAATTTTCTACATTCTATTATACCATAAAATTGATTAAAAGGCAAAAAATATTCTTATTGCAAATTTTGATGTAAATTGCCAAGCAAAAATCAAGAAAAATTCTCATATTAACTTGAGCAATTATTCTCAAGTTAATATTGAAGTGTAAGAGTGCTGATCCTCTTTTATATTTGATACATTTTTTTATTTAATTAACAAACCAAGAGGTGACTTTTGAGCAGATTCTTTTTGGTTTTTATAATCAATTTAAAAACTTTTTTCTATAAGATGGAGAAAATAATAAATAAGAAAAAATATATAGTTTTCATGTAAAAAAGTGTTGATTTTTTGTTAAGTGTGATATACTTATAGCGAAGCTTATTATATTATTGGAGATACAAATGAGTATAATTGGAGATTTAACTCTCAATGTAGTGAAGAGAATAAAAAATGATAAATTAAAAATTAAGTTAATAGATAGATTTGAAGACGAAAACGACAAAGTAGAACTTATAAATTCAATTGAAAGTGAACAATCAAGAGTACAATTAGTTGATAAAATACAAAACGATTATTTAAAAACACGAATTATAAAACAAATAACTAATTCACAATTAAAGATAGAATCAATTGATAAAATTAGAGAAGATAGTTATAGAGCTGAAATAGTAGAAACCATCGAAGATGAAAAAATGCGATTACAAGCAATGGATAAAATATTAGAGGATAGAAATAAAATAGACATTGCAAAATCGATGAGTGATTTAGAAGTTAAGATACAAGCATTAGAAAAAATAGGTATAGTTGACTATAAAATGATGGTTATCAAAGATATAAAAGATGATAATGCTAAATTACAAATAATAGATGGATTAAATGATGACGAATTAAGTGTAGAAATAGCAAAAACAATAGAAGAAACAGAAGTAAAATTACAAATTATTGATAGGGTAAAGAGTTTAGGCAATAAGAAAGCAATTGCAAGAACAATTGTAGATGACAATATTAGAAAAACAACGATTAACAATATAGAAGATACAGAAAGATTACAAGGATTAGATAAAATCGAAGATGAAAACGAAATATTAGAAATAGCACAAACTATTGTTGATGATAAGATAAAAATCGATTTAATGGATAGATTAAGCAATGAACAATTAAAAGCAAAATTAGCAATTTCTATAGAAGATTTAGAATCAAGATTAGATGCAATTGATAAATTAAGTACTCATTATCAAATTGCTGTAGCAAAAACTATAGATGATGATGGATTAAAGTTAAGAGCAGTAGAGAAAATTGGTGGGGATTGCCATGGAATATTAATAACAATACAAGATGGAAAAATTAGACAAACTATTTTAAAAAATGAAAAAGATTTTTATAACCTTAGGGACTTTGCAAGAAAATGGGATATAAAAGAATTGCAAGATGAATTTAATGCTTTTAATAAAGTTTTAGACGAAGGTGATATAGATAAGCGAATGAATCTTTTCGATAAGACAGAATATTATCCTATAAAAAAAGAAATTGCTAGATTATTAGTTAGAGAAGAAAAAATTGACGAAATAAAAAAAGTTTTTCCTTATTTAGTATCTGGATTAGGAGATGCTGATTTAAGAGATTTAATTTCAGACATTTCTTATTTAGATGAAGAGGGATTTATACAAGAATGCATAAGTAATGAAGACGTGTTTAATAAAGTGTTAAGCTCTACAACTAGATATCAGGATATAGAGGGTATTATATTAAAATTAGATAGTGATTCGAAATTCAAGCTATTGAAATCAGTTTTTGACAAAACAGGAGATCAAAGAGTAGTATCGCACTATATTTATGATCAAAGTAATCCTGATGAAACTTTAATTAAAGAATTTGATTTGATTTTTCGAACATTAGGATTTAGTGAAGAAGAAATACCAGAAAAAGTAGATATACTAAAAGGTATGTATAAAACTAATAGTGATGTTATAAGGAATTTAAATTACAAGTTATTAGATGATAAATTTTTGGATAGTTTGAGTGTAGAGAAGATTAATTTGATTTCTTGTTATTTGGAAATACAAAATAAAATAATTAGATTGTCACCAAAAAAGTTAGACGTTTTTGTAAAGAGTATTGATGACTATATGGGAGATGCACAGACAGAAGAGTGGACAACAATAGCTAATAGTATACTAGATAATTTATGTAGCAATGAATATGATGATTTAATTGAAAGTATAGATGACATAGAAAAAGTTGATATAGATATATTAAAAGGTATTTTGCAAGGAAGAAATGTTTTTAATATAAAAAATCAAGGAGAAATAGCACAATATGAGAAGATAAAAAAACAAAAAACAGATAGTTGGATAAAGAGCAGTGACATTGAAGATAAAAAGTTAGCGGTTTTAGAAAAAGTCTTTGGTCACGATGTAGAATATGCTAAGGAAATATTGACTAAATATGGACAAGATATAGATTCATTACCTGATAGCGATATGAAATACTATATTAAAAGTGTTCAAGAAATTATGAATTGTACTTCTGGTGAAATATTTGAGAAAATATATGATGAATGTAAAGAAGTAACATTTGTAGATAAGGCACTTACAGAAAGAAGTTTAAAAACAGAATTTGGAAAGTTATATAATGAGGGATTGTTAAATGTAGATAATTGTGAATTTATGGGCGAGAATATGTACTTGGCAGGAACTGATTTTAAAATGATAATAACTTCTGTTGGTGCATATATTCAGAGCAACTATGACAATAATTATAAAAAAGATTGGAATAGACCAGCACTAGCATCGCAACATTTTTGTGCTAGCTATATAAGAAACGATATGATTGGGACAGCACCAATATCAGATATATGTTATGGTTTTGATGAAATGGAAGAAGATAGTTTAGTATTATCAGGTGCAAATGATGTTTGGTCGACAGGTTCAGAATCTTTTGTTTCAAGAGCATCTTGCAATGAAACATATTATACACCAGATGAACAGATTAATAATACAACTAGGTATAATGAAATGGATTTTAGAAGAATACAAAATGGTCAGAAAAAACAACCTAGCTATATAGTAGTATTTAAAAGAAATGGTGAAATACCTAACTTGGAAAATGCTAAAAGAGCACAAAAAGACTGGGGTGGATTACCAATAGTTGTTGTAGATGTTGATGTTTGTTTAGAAAGTGAAAAATGTAAAGTGGATTCAATGATACAACAATACAGAGAGTCAAAAGATCCTGAATTAGCAAAAGAAATATATAATAAGATAAGAAATAACAGGGTTACTGAAAAACAATTTTGCAAAGATATAGATATTGAGCAATTTAAAGTTGAAGAACAAGAAATACAAACAGAACAAATAGTTACGGAAAGTGACTTGGAAGAGAACTACAACTTAGTAACTTCACAGGAAAGAAATGAGCAGATAAGTAAAATGAAAGGTCTATTTAGAAGAATTCGTCAAATTAAACAGGAGGACAGAGATATTGGATAATACCAAAAGTTTTAAAGATAATTATAAGTATAATGTAAAGAAAATATTGCAAATAATTGAAAAAAATAATTCTAAACAAAATGATCATATAAATATAGAAACAAAACAAGAGAGAGAAAAGGAATAATATAAAATGGAAAATATAAATCAAGCATTTAGTGAGGTTTATGATATTATTAATCATTTAGATACAAAATTATACAATAGAATTCCTACTAGTTTTATTGAGATGATAAAAGAGAATAAAGATAATACATATCAACCACAGATTGATTATAGGATAAGTATTAATAAACAAAAATTATTGAAAGATACTAGAACAATATTATCTTTAATTTATAGAGACTACATTTGCTCAGTCCAGAAGAGAGAAGAATTAAAGTATAATGATATTATGGAATTAAAAAAAGAACAGGAAGAAAATGCAATTGAATTGAATGATGAAGATATATTTAAGAAGAAAAAGCAAGATGTATCTATCAATTTAAATACTGAAATAGTTGAATATAAAGAAAATATTTTCAAAAGAATAATAAACTTTATTAGGAAATTACTGAACTGATAGCACAAATTATAACTTACTATTGATAAAAATATAAATAGTATATATACATGGTAGAAAGTAACATTAATTGCTTATCATATCAATGAAATAAAATATGTTCAATATAGAAACATACTCTAGTATTACAAATTTATTTGTTAATTTTAAATATAATAATTACTTTTTTAGTAATTTAGAAATTGACTTGTAAATTTTGTTTAAGAAAGGGTATGTTTTTTTGTTAATGTTCTAAATCTCTGTAATTATATAAAGTTGTAAATACTAGACTTAATATAACAAAAGAAAGAAGGTGAGAAATATACAAAACAAAGAAAACAGAATGCAAATTATTAATATATTAAAAAGATGTAATAAATTTATGGATATAATTTACTCAAAAAATATATTAAGGAAGGTATACATTATTAATCAGTAGACTACTAAATAGTTTGTTTGAAATATAAAAAATACTGTTAGAAAGAAAATATTTATGTAGAAAATATCCTACGGAAACGGGAATTTAAAAAAAGTTATTTTCACAAAAAATTCACAATTAAAATTAGCAATAAGTATTGACATTTGCTAAAAATGGATATAATATATATGAAGTTTAGCACTCTTGACAAATAAGTGCTAAAAGAAGGTGCAAAAGTGGATAATAGAAAAAAGAAAATATTACAAGCAATAATTGAAGAATACATAAATACAGCAGAGCCTGTAAGTTCTGGGAGTATTGTAAAAAGATATGGGTTAGATTTTAGTAGCGCTACTATAAGAAATGAGATGGCAGAACTAGAGAAAGTAGGATATATAGAAAAAACACATACTTCTAGTGGGAGAATTCCATCAGCAAAAGGTTATAGATTATATGTAGATGAGTTATTAAATGATCAAAATATAAATTTAGCAGAAATAAAGTATATACAGTCTAAATTAAATGCTAAAGTTAACGAATTGGAAGATTTGACAAAAATAACTACAAGTACAATATCCGAAGTTACACATTATACAACTGTGGCCATAGGACCAAAAGCTCAAATACAAAATATTCAAGAAATTAAGTTTGTATTATTGGGGACGAGAATGCTAATGGCAGTGTTACTAACAGAAGATGGACTTATTAAAGAAACAATTATCAAATTCGATCAGGATATTACAGAAGACCAAGTAGAAACACTAAATTATATATTTAATAATAAATTAAGAGGTATGCCATTAGATTCTATTGATAAGCCATTAGAAGAATATATATTTTCTCATATGAACTATAGTTTAGCAGTAATAAAACCAATTATTGAACAATTAAATAGAGTTGTAAATGAGGAAGAAAAAATATACTTGGAAGGAACAAATAAAGCATTCGAATTGCCAGAGTTTAAAAGTCTAGAAATTGCAAAGAATTTTATAAATCTCATAGACCAAAAAGAAATTATGGCAGACCTTCTAAATACAGGATTTGCAAATGATATAAATGTATATATTGGAGATGAAAATGAGAACGAAAAATTAAAGGATTTCAGTATAGTTACATTTAGACATAGATATAAAAATAAGGATTTAGGAACTATAGGTATTATAGGGCCTACAAGAATGGATTATTCTAAAGTGATTTCAGTAATGAAATACATTAATAAAAAATTGAATGGAAAGTAGAGTGGAGGTTAAAATGGATAAAGAAGAAATAAACGACAAGACAAAAGAAGAACAAAACAAAAAAGCCGATGAGATTATAGAATTAAAAAAGCAAATAGAAAGCCAAAAGGTACAAATAGATGAGACAGAAGATAGGTTAAAAAGAGTAGCAGCAGAGTTTGATAATTACAAGAAAAGAAATACTAAAGAAAGAGATAGTATGTATAATTCTTTAGTAGCAGATATAATTGCTAATTTTCTACCAGTAATAGATAATTTAGAAAAAGCTGTAGAAACAGAAACAAAAGATGAAGAGTATAAAAAAGGAATAGAATTAGTATTAAAACAATTTAAAGATGTTTTAGCAGCAAGAGGAATAGTTGAAATAGAAGCCGTAGGAAAAACTTTTGACCCAGAATTGCATGAGGCAGTAAGTAGTGTACAGGATGAAACAAGAGGCGAAAAAGAAATAGTACAAGAATATAGAAAAGGATATATGATAGGAAATAAAGTTATTCGTCATTCTATGGTTATTGTAGCTAATTAATTTTTTGATTTTAATTTTATATAAGTAAAATGGGGCGAAAGGTTGCTTATATATTGATATAGATTTTATAAAAACAAATATAAATATAATTCGCCAAAAGTTTATCTAAAATAGAAAGGAAGATTTTTATATGGGAAAAATTATAGGTATTGATTTAGGTACAACAAATTCATGTGTTGCAGTTATGGAAGGTGGAGAGCCAGTTGTAATTCCTAATGCAGAAGGAAATAGAACAACACCATCTGTAGTTGCATTCTCAAAAAATGGAGAAAGATTAGTAGGACAAATAGCAAAACGTCAAGCAGTTACTAATCCAGATAACACAGTTATATCTATAAAAAGAAAAATGGGAACAAACGAAAAAGTTAATATAGAAGGAGATCAATTTTCTCCACAAGAAATATCAGCTATGATATTACAAAAATTAAAAGCAGATGCTGAAAATTATTTAGGACAACAAGTAACACAAGCTGTTATAACAGTTCCAGCATATTTTAGTGATAGCCAAAGACAAGCTACAAAAGATGCAGGAAAAATAGCTGGACTTGAAGTTTTAAGAATTATAAACGAGCCAACAGCAGCAGCTTTAGCTTTTGGAATGGATAAAGAAGATCAAGATCAAAAAATAATGATATATGACTTAGGTGGAGGTACATTTGATGTATCTATACTAGATATTGGTGATGGTGTATTTGAAGTTTTAGCAACAAACGGAAATACAAAATTAGGTGGAGATGACTTTGATGAAAGAATTATTTCTTACCTAGTAGATGAATTCAAAAAATCAAATGGTATAGATTTAAGACAAGATAAAATGGCTATGCAACGTCTAAAAGAAGCTGCAGAAAAGGCTAAAATAGAGCTTTCAGGAATGCAACAAACACAAATTAACTTACCATTTATTACTGCAGATGCAAATGGACCAAAACACTTAGATATTACATTAACAAGAGCTAAATTCGAAGAATTAATTGGTGATTTAATAGAAGCTACAAAAATACCAGTACAAAATGCATTAAAAGATGCTGGAATTACAGCAAATGATTTACACAAGGTATTACTAGTTGGAGGTTCTACAAGAGTTCCAGCTGTTCAAGAAGCAGTTAAAAAAATAACAGGAAAAGATCCAGATAAAGGAATAAACCCAGATGAATGTGTTGCTATAGGTGCAGCTATTCAAGGAGGTGTTTTATCAGGAGATGTTAAAGACTTAGTATTACTTGATGTAACACCATTATCACTTGGTATTGAAACTTTAGGAGGAGTATTTACAAAGTTGATTGAAAGAAATACTACAATACCAACTAAGAAATCACAAGTATTCTCAACAGCAGCAGATGGTCAAACAAGCGTTGAAATACATGTACTTCAAGGAGAAAGAGAAATGGCTGCTTACAACAAAACTTTAGGAAGATTCCAATTAACAGGAATCCCAGCAGCACCAAGGGGAGTACCTCAAATTGAAGTTACATTTGATATAGATGCAAACGGTATAGTTCACGTATCTGCAAAAGATATGGCTACAGGAAACAGTCAACAAGTTGCAATTACTGCAAGCACAAACTTAACAGACGAAGATATAGATAGAGCTGTTAAAGATGCAGAAGCTCATGCTCAAGAAGATAAGAAGAGAAAAGAAGAAATTGAAGTTAGAAATAATGCAGAAAGTTTAGTATATAACTGCCAAAAAACAATTAATGACTTAGGAGATAAGATAAGCGGAGAAGAGAAAGCTAAAGCTGAAACAGAAATTGAAAATGTTAAGAAAGCACTAGAGGGAACAGATGTTGAAACAATTAAATCTGCAACAGAAAAATTAACACAAATCTTCTATTCAATTTCAGAGAAAGTATATTCTCAAGCACAAGGTGCAGCAAATGCAGCAGGTGCAAATAATGGAGAAGCAAATAATGCAGAGCCACATGCTGATAGCAATGGAAATGTATATGATGCGGATTATAAAGTTGATGAGGATGATAAAAAATAGTTAAGAATAGAATTATTTGAACGTTGTTGGAATAAAATTAAAATAAAAGAGGTTGGACTATTCCAACCTCAAATTATGAATACATTAAGATTTAAAATAAAAAAGACAATTGAAGGAGAATAAATAAATGGCAAATAAAGATTATTATGCAATATTGGGTGTGGAGAAAAATGCAAGTGAAGAAGAATTGAAAAAAGCATATAGAAAACTTGCTAAAAAATATCATCCAGATGCAAATCCAGATAATAAAAAAGAAGCTGAAGCAAAATTCAAAGAAGTAAATGAAGCTTATGAAATATTATCTAATCCAGAGAAGAGAAAAATGTATGATAGATTTGGAACAGCAGATCCAAGCCAAGGTTTTGGAGGAAATGGTGGACCTTTTGGCGGTGGAAATGGATATTATTCATATTCTTCAACAGGAGGATTTGATGGTTTTGATGGATTTGGAGATTTGGGCGATATATTTTCTTCATTCTTTAGTGGAGGATTTGGAGGAAGAAACACTAGAGAAAATAATGGACCAAAACAAGGTGCAGATTTAAGAGCTAATTTAGACATTACCTTTGAAGAATCTTTTTTAGGAACCGAAAAACAAATAACTTTAACTAGAAATGAAACATGTCAAACTTGTCATGGAGAAGGTGCAAAGCCTGGAACTAAAAAACAAACATGTTCAATGTGCCATGGAACTGGACAAATAAAACAAACGCAAACAACAATATTTGGACAGATGCAAACTGTAAGACCTTGTACAAACTGTAATGGAACAGGTGAAATTATTCCAGAACCTTGCATAGAATGTAGAGGTAAAGGAATTGTAAGAAAACAAGTAAAAGTTTCTGTAAAAATTCCAGCAGGAATAGATGAAAACCAGACAATAGTATTAAGAGGAGAAGGAGAACCAGGAATAAAAGGTGGGGCAAAAGGAGACCTTTATATAACAATACATGTAAAAAGACACAGTATATTTACAAGAAAAGGACAAGATGTACTTTGCGAAGTTCCAATAACCTTTACACAAGCAACTTTAGGTGCAGATTTAGAGATACCAATGGTAGATGGAACTGAAGAGAAATATAGGATACCAGATGGAACTCAGCCAGGGACTAAATTTACAATAAGAGGAAGAGGATTTAAGAATATAAATAATGGTTCACAGGGAAATTTTGTATTTACAGTATTAGTACAAGTTCCAAAGAGGCTTACAAAAGAACAAAGAGATTTAATGGTAGAGCTAGCTAAAACGATGAATGAACAACCACCTGTGAAAAAGAGGGGGTTATTTGGATAAATGAGTCTACGTAGTTACTTAAAAAGAAGAAATGACAGAGGTTTGTTTGTTGGATTAACAGGCATTTTTGTCATACTCGTTATTTTGCTTATACAAACTATTCCATTAGTATATAAAGTAGTTACAGGAACATATGAAGAAGATCCTTCAATAGATAATGCTGTTTACTTAAAAGCGGACATGAATTTAAATGGAAATAACCATAAAATAGAGTATAAGATGGATATGGCGAACAAAAGTGGACAGTGGCAACCTATATACAAACAATACCTAGAAATTTATTTAGATGGAAGAAAAATTTTACATACATTAGACAGAAATATAATGGAAGCATATGATTTTGCTATTCCAAAGATAGAAAAAATAAAAAGTGTTGAAGGAACAGAATATATTTTGATAAATTCTAGTGAAACAGAATTTAATTTAAATATTTATGTTGTAAGTGAAACAGGAGAAAATATAGCAAGTATAGATGTTATGCCAACTAAGTCGATACTAATAAAGAACACTAATAAAGTTATATCATCGCAAGAAACAAGTGACGATTCTATAACACTTTTAGATATTGATGATGATGATAATGCAGAATTATATCAATATACAATTAAAAATAATACCGTAGAAAGTAAGCTATTACAAGAATATAGCAAAAATGAATATATTATTTTAACAGATTAAGTAAATACATTAGTTAAACCAATATAACAATAAAAAAGACTTGAAATCAATGAATTTTATTTTCAAGTCTTTTTTTATAATAAAAGTAAATTATTTAGGCTACACCAACTATTTTTTTTGCTCGTGCAACATCTTCTGTTGTGGCATTTGGAACATCAGCTAATTCATAATTACATCCAAGATTTTCCCATTTAAATTTTCCTAAGTCATGATAAGCAAGTATCTCTACTTTTTTTAGATTATTTAAAGAAGATAAAAATTTCTTTAAGTTAAGTAAATCCTCCTCATGATCAGTAATCCCTGGAACAAGTACTTGTCTAATCCAAATAGGTTTGTTAATACTACTTAAATATTTAGCAAATTCAAGTTCTAATTTATTAGAAAAACCAACTAAATCTTTACATATTTCATCATTAATGCATTTAATATCCAAGAGAAATAAATCAGTTAAATCTATTATTCTTTTTATCTTATCTGTAATTGGGAAATTACCTGAAGTATCTATTGCAGTATGTATACCGAGTTTTTTTAGTTTAGGCAATAATTCAAGTAAGAAATCTTGTTGTAATAAAGGTTCACCACCAGATAAAGTTACTCCTCCGCCAGATACTGTAAAGTAATTCTTATAACGAGATATTTTAGCAACTAAATCATTAGAAGTATATTCCATACCAGCATTTATAGGCCATGTATCTCTATTATGACAGTACTTACAACGAAGACCGCAACCTTGGAAAAATACTACAAATCTAATTCCAGGACCATCAACAGCACCGAATGACTCAAAAGAGTGGATTCTACCTATTATATTGTTATTTGAATCAAGATTTTCAAACATTTTAACCTCCTTATAATTAAAAAACTTGGACAAGAGGAAATATTTTCTTTTTGTCCAAGCTTTTGAACAAGATTTAATTGTATTTAGACTAAAAGGAGTATTTATTTTATCTAGTCTAATTAAATTCTTTCATGTATTGTTCTATTAATTACATCTAATTGTTGTTCTCTTGTTAATTTAATAAAGTTTACTGCATATCCAGATACACGGATTGTAAGTTGTGGGTAATTTTCTGGATGTTCCATAGCATCTTCTAGTAATTCTCTATTAAATACATTTACGTTTATATGATGTCCAGTTTGTTTAAAGTATCCATCAAGCATACTTACTAGATTGTTTATTTTTGTATTTTCATCTTTTCCAAGAGCAGATGGCGTAATAGAAAATGTAAAGGAAATACCATCTTCAGAATATTCATAAGGAAGTTTAGCTATAGTATTCATAACAGCGAGAGCACCATTTGAATCTCTTCCATGAAGAGGATTTGCCCCAGGACCAAAAGGTTCTCCTGCTCTACGTCCATCAGGTGTATTTCCTGTATTTTTTCCATATACAACATTTGAAGTAATTGTCAATATAGAAAGTGTGTGCTTTGAACCTCTATATGTGTGATGTTTTTGTAACTTCCTTAAGAAAGATTTAACAACATCTACAGCAATTTGATCTACTCTATCATCATCATTTCCGTATTTTGGAAAATCTCCTTCTACTTGATAATCAATAGCTAGTCCAGTTTCATCTCTAATAACTTTTACTTTAGCATATTTTATTGCAGAAAGTGAATCAGCTACTACAGATAAACCAGCAATACCACAAGCCATAGTTCTTAATATATCTTCATCTCTGTCATGTAAAGCCATTTCTAATGCTTCATAAGAATATTTATCATGCATAAAATGAATTGCGTTTAATGATTTAATATATATTTTTGCTACATATTCCATCATTTGATCAAATTTTTCCATAACTTCATCATAATTTAAATATTCGGAAGTAATAGGTGCAAATTTTGGTGCAACTTGTTTTCCAGAGTTTTCATCTCTACCACCATTGATAGCATAAAGTAGAGTTTTAGCTAAGTTTGCTCTAGCACCAAAGAATTGCATTTGTTTACCAATTTTCATTGCAGATACACAACATGCTATTCCATAGTCATCTCCAAGTGTAATTCTCATTAAATCATCATTTTCATATTGGATTGATGAAGTTCTAATAGATATATCAGCACAGTAATTTTTGAATTCTTGAGGTAAGTTATTTGACCATAATACTGTTAGGTTTGGTTCTGGTGCAGGACCTAAATTATCTAGTGTATGAAGAACTCTAAATGAGTTTTTAGTAACTAACGTTCTGCCATCAATACCCATACCACCAATACTTTCTGTTACCCAAACTGGATCACCACTAAATAATGAGTTATATTCTGGCGCTCTTAAGAATCTTACTAATCTTAATTTTATAATAAATTGATCCATTAATTCTTGTGCTTGTGACTCAGTTAATATTCCATTTTGAAGATCTCTTTCAATATATATATCTAGGAAAGTAGAAGTTCTACCTAAACTCATAGCAGCACCGTTTTGGTCTTTTACAGCACCTAAATATCCAAAATATAACCATTGAATAGCTTCTTTGGCATTTGAAGCTGGAGTAGATATATCAAATCCATATTTTGCAGCCATAGCTTTTAAATCATTTAATGCTTTTATTTGGTCTGCAACTTCTTCACGACGTCTTATTATATCTTCTGTAAATTCATCTGTATCTAATATTTCAAGTTCAACTTTCTTTTCAGCTATTAATGTGTCCACTCCATATAATGCAACTCTTCTATAGTCGCCTATAATTCTTCCACGACCATATCCATCTGGAAGACCTGTAAGTAAGTGAGAACTTCTAGCAGCTCTTATATCTGGAGTATATACTTCAAATACACCATCATTATGAGTTTTTCTTAAGTTATGATAAATATATTCTGTTTCTGGGTCTACTTTAAAGCCATAGCTTTCAGCAGATTTTTCAACTATTCTGATACCACCATTTGGCATAATTGCTCTTTTTAAAGGTGCATCTGTTTGAAGCCCAACTATTTCTTCTAAATCTTTATCAATATATCCTGCTTCATAACCATTTATAGAAGAAGGTGTTTTGCAGTCTGCATCTAAAACACCACCGTTTTCTCTTTCTTTTTTATAAAGATCTAATACTTTATCCCATAATTTTTTTGTTTTATCTGTAGCATCTGCAAGAAATTTAGAATCTCCATGATAAGGTGTGTAGTTAGATTGTATAAATCCTCTAACATCTATTTCTTTTGTCCATTCTCCAGCCTTGTTAAAATTATCCCATTGCTTAAAATCCATAATAAACCTCCATATTCTAACAATAAATTATTGTTTATGTTTTTGGTAAAAAATTTTCTAAATATTTTAGCACATATAAGAATATCATAAAAATAGAGTAATATCAACTAAAAAATACAAAAAATACAAAAAATATTACCTATAATTATTATAGGTAATATTTCGATAAATATTCTAAAGATAGAGTTAATCTTCGTTAATAACTTTTGCTATTTTATAAATTAATTTTTGCTTTTCAGGTGTTGTGTTTTTTAGTATATCATCAAACTCTGAAGATAGATAAGTATTAGAATTGTTAGAAGAACCATTAAGTATACTACCTTCGCTAATACCTAAAATATCACAAATTTGACTTAATCTTTTTAAACTAATATGTGAACTTCCTCTTTCTATTCTACTTAAAAATGCAATAGAGACATCCAACTTTTCAGCTAATTTTTCTTGTGTTAGATTATTATCTATTCTAGCCTTTTTTAATCTTTCTCCAATTATACTATAATCTAATGCCATTTATATCACCTCTTCCTAAATCTGAAATGAATATAGCATGTATACGAAATAATTTACAGAAATATATAAGTAAATATATACATACTTAAGATATACTATTAGTATGTACAAATAATTTGAATAGTATGTATAAATAGACAAAATAAAATGTAAATGATATACTAAAATAGGAGGGGAAAAATGATTAATATACAAAATATAAAAAGAAAATTAAATTCAAAAATAATTGGTAAAAATATAGTGTTTTTTGATGAAATTAATTCAACACAAACTAAAGCAAAAGAATTAGCAGAAAAGAATATAGAAAATGGAACAATAGTTATAACCGAAAACCAGAAAAATGGATTGGGTACACATGGAAGAAATTGGTATTCAGAAGAAGGAAAGAATATAACGTTTACAATGATAATATACCCTAAATGCAGTATTAGTGAGCTAAATGGAATAACTAAAAAGATAGCTACTTGTATGACAAGTGCAATATATAGTGCATGCAACGTAATAACAGATATAAAAGAACCAAATGACATTATGATAAATAACAAAAAAATTGGAGGAATATTAACTCAAATAATTACAAAAGGTGAAAAAATTAGATATTTATTAATAGGGATAGGAATCGACGTTAACGGTACAAATTTTCCAGAAGAACTAATTGGAATTGCTACTTCTTTAAAAAAAGAATTTAAAAAAGAATATCAAAGAGAAGATATTCTTTTGGAATTTTGCAATCTATTTGAAAAATATTGCAGAGAAAAGAAAATTATATAGATATAAAAATAAAAAGCAAAATAATTTATATAAATTACTTTGCTTTTTTATTCATATTATATTAATTATTAATAATTTTCAGCATTTACTTCAAAATAGCTTTGAGGATGTTTACATACAGGACAAATTGTAGGTGCTTCTAATCCAACATGAATGTGTCCGCAGTTTCTACATTTCCAAACTACAATGCTACCTTTTTTAAATACTTCTCCTTCTTTAACATTTTCTAATAATTTTTTATATCTTTCTTCATGATGCTTTTCAACCTCTGCAATACCTCTAAAAGTTGCAGCTATCTCTAAGAATCCTTCTTCTTCAGCTTCTTTTGCAAATTTTGGATACATATCAGACCATTCGTAGTTTTCACCAGCTGCAGCATCTGCTAAATTTGATTTTGTATCTCCAATACCTTCTAAATATTTAAAGTGTAATTTTGCATGTTCTTTTTCATTTTCAGCAGTCTCTAAAAATATAGCTGCTATTTGTTCATATCCTTCTTTTTTTGCAACACTTGCAAAATATGTATATTTATTTCTTGCTTCTGATTCTCCAGAAAAAGCAGCTCTTAAATTTGCTTCTGTTTTTGATCCTTTTAATTCCATAAATAAGTACCTCCTAAAATCTATTTAATTCGTCTAATATAATATTATATAAAAAGTAAAAAGTCAAGCTATAAAAATATATTATCAATTACATAACAAGTCACATATAATAGAATATACAAAGTTAGCAGGAGGAATATATGGAACAAGTTATAAAAAGACGAAAAAAAGATAAAAAATTGCAAAGTAGAAAGGAAAAGAATAAGTATACAATTGCTTTAGCAGGAAATCCAAATGTAGGAAAGTCAACAGTATTTAATAACCTTACAGGAATGAAACAGCATACTGGAAATTGGCCAGGAAAAACAGTTGTAGTAGCAAAAGGAATGTATAAATATAATGAAAAGGAATTTATATTAGTAGATACTCCAGGTACATATTCAATAATGTCTAATTCAGAAGAAGAAGAAATCGCAAGAGATTATATTTGTTTTGGAAATCCAGATGTTACTGTAGTAGTATTAGATGCTACCTCATTAGAAAAAAATTTAAACCTAGTGTATCAAATAATGGAAATAACAGATAAAGTTATAATATGTGTAAATTTACTAGACGAGGCAAAGAAAAAAGGGATAGTAATTGACTTTAAAGAATTAGAAAAGAGATTAGGTGTACCTGTAGTAGGAGTAATAGCAAGAAAAAAGAAAACATTAATAAAACTTATGGACACTATTCAAAAAGTATGTGAAAAAGAAATTATACCTAAACCAAAGAAGATAGAATATTACCCATATATAGAAAATAGTGTGGAAAAGTTAGAAGAAAAAATAGAAAAGATGCTAGTAGATAATAAACGATTAAGTAGATGGATATGCTTAAAGCTAATAGATGGAGACAAAAAGATTTTAAAAAGTATAGAGAAAAACTTGAAAATAAATTTGTTAAATAATAGAGAAATAGAAAAAGAGTTAGAAGAGGTTAGGGATATTTTAAACTTTAATGGAACAAAGCAAGAAGAAGTAAAAAATAGTATGATATCAAGCATAATATTTAAGGCAGAAAATATATACAAAGATATAGTGGATACTAAAAAGAAAAAGGTGAAAAACAGAGAAATAGACAAAATTCTTACTTCAAAAATATTTGGAATACCATTAATGCTAGGCTTTCTTGGAGTAATTTTATGGATTACAATAAAAGGGGCAAATTATCCATCAGAATGGCTATTTAAAATTTTTAATAATTTACAAGAAATATTAGTAGATGCATTTGAATATTTACATGTGCCAATATGGTTAAAAGGAATTGTAATAGATGGAATATATAAGACTTTGACATGGATTATAGCAGTTATGCTACCTCCAATGGCAATATTCTTCCCATTATTTACATTATTAGAAGATTTAGGATTTTTACCACGAATTGCATTTAACTTAGACAAATTTTTTAAAAAAGCGGGAAGCTCTGGAAAGCAAGCATTAACAATGTGTATGGGATTTGGATGTAATAGTTGTGGAGTAACAGGATGCAGAATAATCGATTCTCCACGAGAAAAATTAATTTCTATACTTACAAATGCTTTTGTTCCATGTAATGGAAGATTTCCATTTTTAATAACAATTTCAACTATATTTATTGGAGGAATAGTTGCATCAAAGAATGCGTCAATAGTTTCAACAATAGCTGTTTTATGCATAATTTTAATAGGAATATTTATGACAATACTTGTATCAAAATTTTTAAGTAAAACAATATTGAAAGGAGAAAGTAGTTCTTTTGTATTAGAATTACCACCATATAGAAAACCACAGATAGGGCAAGTTTTAGTTAGATCTATTTTAGATAGAACATTATTCGTATTAGGGAGAGCAATAGCTATAGCACTACCCGCAGGGATTGTAATATGGATTTTTGCAAATGTATATATGGGAGAGAGTAGTATATTAACATATATAGCTAATTCCCTTAATCCATTTGCACAAATTATAGGACTGGATGGATATATTTTAACAGCATTTATTTTAGGAATACCAGCAAATGAAATTGTATTGCCAATAATACTTATGGGATATATGGGAAGCGGAACATTAGTAGATTTAGAGAGCACAACAGAAATAGCTCAAATTTTAATACAGAATGGTTGGACACTTATCACAGCGATAAATGTAATGATATTTACACTTTTACATTTTCCGTGTACAACAACACTACTTACAATAAAGAAAGAAACAGGAAGTATAAAATGGAGTATACTAGCATTTCTATTACCAACAATTTGTGGAATTATTTTGTGTATGACAACAAATTTTATATGGCAGTTAATAATCTAAAAATATATTTCATTACAAAAATATTGCATTTTATATAATATTATGTAATGAATATTAATAACATACGTCAATTAAAGTTTTAAAAATAATAGAAAAAGACTTCAGTATTATATGTATACATTACATCTAATATAAAAGTCTTTTTTCTTATTATATACTTATATGGAAATATAATTATATTCGCAAGCTCTAATTAATCTATTCATTATTGCAAGTCCAAGTCCTTCTTGTTTCACACCCTCTATAAATACAATATCTGGATTTAATTTATCCACTTGCCTTAAAGATGTAAAAATATTTTTCGCAATCTCATTTAAATTATCTTTATGTCCAATATTAATAGTTAGTAGATTTTTATCGGTATAACTAGAAATATTTTCAGTAGTAGCTAATATTAATGGATTGTTATACTTATTAGATAATTCTAATATTTTATTTACTAATAATGAGTTATTTTCGCTATATACCAAAACACATTTGCTGTTTGGGGCATAATGTCGATATTTCATACCAGGAGAGAGTACTTTTTCATTAGAAGAAAATTTAGAAAAGATATGTTCATCTATTTTAACACTTTTAGTTATTTTTCTTATCTCTTCAGGAGTAACTTTTCCTGGCCTTAAAATAGTAGGAATGCCATCTATAACTCTTACTACAGTAGACTCCAATCCAACTTCAGAAGAGCCACCGTCTATGATACAATCTACGTTATTGGATAATTCATAAAAAATATCAGAAATATTTGTACCACTAGGTTTTCCAGAAATATTTGCACTAGGGGCTGCTATAGGCACTCCAGCATAGGATATAAGTTTATTTGCAATTTTATTACTTGGCATACGAATACCTACTGTATCAAGTCCAGCAGTGACAATATCTGGTACAATTGAAGTTCTAGTTAAAATAAGAGTAAAAGGACCTGGCCAAAAAGCATTAATTAATTTATGTTCTATAGTAGAAATATTTGTAGCAATTTCATTTAGCATGTCCATATCAGAAATATGTAAGATTAATGGATTATCAGAGCTTCTGCCTTTAGCCAGATAAATTTTCTTTACAGCAGAAGAATCTAATCCATTTGCACCTAAACCATATACAGTTTCTGTAGGGAATAGGACTAAACCACCAGATTTTATGATGTTTCCAGCAATCTTTAAATCTTGATTATTAAAGTTTTCATCATTTATATCAATATTTTTAAAATCAATGTATTTCATAAAAAAAGCCTTCTTTATATATAATAAATTAACATTAATATTATACAACAAAAAATGCTATTTAGCAAATACAACAATCTTTTCGGCATCTTCCTTTCTAATAGCTAAAATTATATTTCTAACTTCATATGCAATGGGATCGCCAGCTACACTTTTCATTATTGGTGTTATATCTGTATTGGGAATTAACCCTAAATCTAACAAACGTCTTTTAACACTTTTTTTACAATTTATCTCTTTTATAACACCTGTAGTATTAAGTTTTAATTTAGTTAATGGTATAGAACTCATAATACTAACCCTCCTTCGTATATAATATGAAGAAGGGTTACATAAAGTGAAACTTAAATATATTAAAAAAATTACTTGACAAAAGAGAAAAGTATAATATAATGAGCGTTAAGTAGTAAAATAACTAGAAGGGAATGATAAATAAATGGAAAAAGAAAGAGGATTTGAAATAGCAAAAGGTTGGGAAAATAAAGGTATAAATTTACCTATAAGAAAAACAAAATATTCTGCCGGATATGATGTAGAGGCAGCAGAAGATACAGTAGTACCAAGCTTCAAAAAAGGTATGGCACCAACACTTGTAAAAACAGGAATAAAAGCATATATGAAAGATGACGAAGTTTTGATGTTATATAATAGAAGTTCTAATCCAAAGAAAAAAGGTTTGATTTTATCAAACAGTGTAGGAGTAGTCGATAAAGATTATTATGGAAATCCAGATAATGATGGACATATAATGTTTGCATTTTATAATATAAAGGATGAGGATACAGTTATAAAAAAAGGTGATGCAATAGGACAAGCAATATTTCAAAAATATTTAGTTACAGATGACGATAATGCTGAGGGAGAAAGAAAAGGCGGATTTGGTTCGACTAACAAGTAGAAAAAAATAAAAAAATTATAAAAAAATTTAAAATATACAAAAGCCTTCAATACCAAGGAATTGAGGCAAAGAAAGCTATGAAAATAAATGGTAAAAGTTTTGACTTTTGCCATTTTTTGTAGTATAATAGAAATGTAGTTTGAAAGAGAGAAATAATCCTTTCTTTAACTTCATATATATAAAATTTACTTTTGAAAGGAGGACCTAAATGTTTAATATAGGTGACAAAATAGTTTATCCAATGCATGGTGCAGGAACAATAGATTCAATAGAAGAAAAGAACATATTAGGAGAAAAACAAAATTATTATATAATAAAAATGCCAGGAGAAGTAAAGGTGATGGTACCAACAGATAAGGCTGAAGAGGTTGGCGTTAGAAATATAATAAATAAAGAAGAGGCAGCAAAAGTAATGTCTGTATTAGGACAAAATGAGACTGAAATGTCTCAAAACTGGAACAAGAGATATAGAGATAATATGGACAAAATGAAAAGTGGCGATATATATGAAGTGGCAGATGTAGTTAGAAATTTAAGCTTTAAGCAAAAAGAAAAAGGACTATCTACAGGTGAAAAGAAGATGTTAAATAATGCTAAACAAATATTAGTTAGTGAACTTGTACTAGCAGAACATGCTTCACAAGAAGAAGTAGAAAAGTTAGTAGAAAACAAAATAAATATTTCATTTGATGAATACAAATTACCACAAGAAAATATAGATATTAATCAAGATATAGTAAGTAAATTTATTCCATTCAACGGAACAGGGACTAGTGAAAATTTATAATTAATACAAAAGAAAGGTCGTATCTTAAAAGATACGACTTTATTATGTACTTTATTCAAAACAAAAGGTAAAAAATGTAAACTCATAAGAAGGAATTAAATACTTTATGTCGAATAAAATAAATATATGATAGAAAGGTCAGGAAAAATTGGTAAGGTATAGTGAAGAATTAATAGAAGAAATAAGAAATAGTAATGATATAGTAGATGTAATATCACAATATGTAATATTAAAAAGAAGTGGTAGAAACTTTTTTGGACTATGTCCATTCCACAAGGAGAAGTCACCTTCTTTTTCTGTTTCTCCTGATAAACAAATTTTTCATTGCTTTGGATGTGGAATAGGTGGAAATGTTATACATTTTGTTAGTAAAATTGAAAATTTAGACTTTAAGGAGACTATAGAACTATTAGCAAATAGAGCAAATATTGCACTTCCAACATTAGATAATAGCCAGCAAGATAATAAAAGAGCTATACTAAAATCAAAAGTATATGAAATAAATGAAATTGCTGCAAAGTTTTATCACGAAAATCTGTATAAACCAACTTCAAAAGAGGCACAGAATTATATAAAAAAGAGAAAGTTAGATAATAGAACTTTAAAATCATTTTTGATAGGATATTCTGGAACATTTGATGAGTTATATAGATTGTTAAAACAAAAGGGATTTACAGAAGAGGAAATACTGGCATCTAGTTTAGTAAATAAAACAGAAAATGGAAAATTTATAGATAGATTTAGGCGAAGATTAATGATACCAATTCAAGATACAACTGGTAAATTTATTGCTTTTGGTGGAAGGGTATTAGATGATAGTAAACCTAAATACATAAATTCTCCAGAAAATATAGTATATAGTAAAGGAAGAAATTTATTTGGACTAAATATTGCTAAAAAAGGTGATACTAAAAAGATAATAATAGTAGAAGGATATATGGATGCAATTTCTTTATATCAAAGAGGTATTACAAATGTTGTGGCATCACTTGGAACAGCACTTACAGAGCATCAAGGCAGGCTTTTAAGGAAAAATAGTGAGCAAGTAATTATAGGGTATGATGCTGATGGTGCAGGACAAGCAGCAACATTAAGAGGAATGGAGATACTCAAAAATATGGGGTGTGATATTCGAGTACTTCAAATATACGGTGCAAAAGATCCAGATGAGTTCATAATAAAATATGGTCCGGAAAGATTTCAAAAATGTGTTGATAATGCAATATCATTAGTAGAGTTTAAAGTTAAAATTTTAAAGCAAAATTTAAATATAGAAAATGTAAATGACAAAATAAAATTCTTAAATGAAATTGCAAAAATATTGTCAAGAGTAGATAACAACATGGAAAAAGAAATATATATAGATAAAATTTCAAGGGAATATGGAATTTCAAAAGAAGCTATATATGGTGAGGTTAACAAACTAGTATATAGAAAAGATAATGATAAAAAAGTACTAGAAGGAGTGCCAATAAAAAATTACATAAGAAAAGAAAGCGTAGAAAAAGTAGATGAAGCTATAATAAAAAGAGAAAAAATGGTTATATATATATTAGTAAATTATCCAAAAGAAAGCTATGAAAAAATAAAAGAAATAATAACTGTAGATAGCATTAAAGATAGTATGAATAAAAATATAATTTCTAAAATATATGAAGAATATTCAAAAGGAAAAACACCAAACATATTAGATTTATTTTTAGAAGAGGAAACAATAAATTATTTATCTGGAATTATGGCAGAGGACTTTGGAATTTTTGATATAAAAAAGTGTATAGATGACTTATTAGCTATATATAATAAAGAAAAACTAGTAAATACAAGAAATGAAATAATAAAAAAATTGGAAAATACAAATAATATGTCAAAAGAAGAAATTCACAAACTAGAAGAAAGCTTAAACAGTGTAATACTAAAATTAGCTAAGGTTAAATAGGGGGTAATATAATGAAAAAGTCAGAAAAAAATGAAGCAATAAATGAAGAAAAAATAAAACTAAATAAAGATGAATCTGAACAAGTATCAATAAAGAAAAAAGTTGAAAAAAAAGAAGAAAAACAAGATGAGGAAGATAAAATTGCTACAGATGAAAAAGTGAAAAAAATAATAGAAAAAGCAAAAGAAAGTGGAAAAATTACTTATGGAGAATTAGCAACAGAATTAGATGATACAAACCCAGAAGAGATAGATAAAGTGTTCGATGCATTTGAGGATTTAGGTGTAGCTTTGAACGATGATTTAGACGAACCTGATATAGAAGATTTAGAAAATGTAGAAGAGATAAAACTTGAAGATATAGATGTAGTCAACATAGAAGGAGTTAGTGTAGACGATCCTGTTAGGATGTATTTAAGAGAAATAGGAAAAATACCTCTACTTACTTATGAAGAAGAAGCCGAACTTGCACAAAGAATAATAAATGGAGATGAAGAGGCAAAACAAAAATTAGCTGAATCAAACCTAAGACTTGTTGTAAGTATTGCAAAAAAATATGTAGGAAGAGGAATGCTATTTTTAGATTTAATCCAGGAAGGAAACATGGGCTTAATAAAAGCTGTAGAAAAGTTTGACTATAATAAAGGATTTAAGTTTAGTACGTATGCAACATGGTGGATTAGACAAGCTATAACAAGAGCAATAGCAGACCAAGCAAGAACAATAAGAATACCTGTTCATATGGTAGAAACAATAAATAAATTAATTCGTACTTCAAGACAATTATTACAACAAAATGGTAGAGAGCCAACACCAGATGAGATAGCAAAGGAAATGGAAATGAGTGTTGAAAAAGTTATGGAAATACAAAAAATAGCACAGGATCCAGTATCATTAGAGACACCAATAGGAGAGGAAGACGATAGCCATTTAGGAGATTTTATACAAGACGAAGATAGTCCAGCCCCACAAGATTCTGCAGCACATACACTTTTAAGAGAGCAACTAGAAGAAGTAATGGACACATTAACTCCAAGAGAAGCAATGGTTTTGAAATTAAGATTTGGATTAGAAGATGGAAAAGCAAGAACCCTAGAAGAAGTTGGAAAACAATTTGATGTTACTAGAGAAAGAATAAGGCAAATAGAAGCAAAAGCTTTAAGAAAATTAAGACATCCAAGTAGAAGCAAGAAATTAAGAGATTATATGGGATAGAACTTGATTTTTCCGTAAGATTATGTTAATATAGAAATAGGTTATGGAAAAAATGAGGTGAATATAATGGATAGAGATATAAAACTTAACTTTTTACAAATAATAGCATCTCCATTTGTTATGATTAAAGATATGGTAACAAGTAAAAGCGACATAGAGCCAGATAGAGAATTAGATATAGACTCTACTGATAAAACTGAAGTAGAGCTTGCAAAAAGTTCTGAAAGTATAGATAATAAAGTAAATGCTTATGGTAATTCAGGAAAAGCACAAAGAAAAGAAGTGCTAAAATCAGTTAAAGTAGAGCAAAAAGATTTAACATCAAAGGGAGAAACAAGTAGAACCGTACAAAAACAACCTGAAAAGCAAATGGGAGAAGATAGAAGTAGATAAAATTTATACAGCATATAGATTAATAAATGAAAATCTACTTAATATATTAAGTAGATTTTCATTTATATTTGACTAAATTTATTATATATGCTTGACAAATTAAAGAAAAAATATTATAATTTTAATCGCGTTAAAATATATGGCGAGATAGCTCAGTTGGCTAGAGCAACTGGTTCATACCCAGTGGGTCGATGGTTCGAATCCATTTCTCGCTACCAATAAAGAAGAAACAAGTAACTTTTTAAAACTTACTTGTTTCTTTTTTATTTTATACAATTATTTATATAAAATATTTTTAATTAGATTATTTACAAGAAAATAGTATGATGACAAATCTACACTTTAATTGAGAGAGTACGTTACTAAAGCTATATAATATTAGTACTAATATTATATAAACGTATTATAAAAAAATATATATAACAGGTTCACTAACAATTATTAAAAATAGAAAATAATAGAAAAACCCATTCTAAAAAGAATGGGTAAAAACTAAATTTAGTTTTATTATACTAAGGTGTACACTAGACTTAAGCAGAGCAGGTTATCGCGGAAAATTCCGCTTTTGTTAAGCTCTACTTTGAGGTTTTCCGGTAAATCATCAGAACACAAAATTCTGATGATTGTATCTATACCGTTTCTCTCAATAAGCATTTTTAATGTCTCTATATTTTGCATCTTTCTAGGTCCCCCTATTTAATTTTATGTAATATTATTATATACCATTATGTAATAAATGTCAAATTATGTAAAATAGTATTTTTTCGTTTGTGTCATTTTTTCTATATTTTTATTGTTAGTTGTTTACATTTTTTAGGAGATTATAT
>CALXWW010000015.1 GCA_944392545.1 uncultured Clostridia bacterium | reverse complement strand
TATATTTTACCACTTTTATGGAAATTATTACTGTATTTATTTAATATATACTCTAGGACAGAGGTCTATAAGTAAAGTAAGTTATTAATTAACATTAGATAAATAATAAGAAAACTGATGGAAAAAGTTAATAAATTAATTTTATTTATAGACTTTGTTTTTATGGAGGGATGTAAATGTAATAAAGTATTTATAAAAAAGTAAAAAGATAAATTAATAATTTTTCTTTACTTTTAGATATTTGTCCAATTTTAAAAGATTGGAGTAAATGTTAAATGGAAAGAAAAGATTATTTATCAGAAAAACTATCAAATGAAGAAAAGCTATATTTGAAAACATTAATTATAAATGTAAGGAAAAAATACATAAGAACTAATTATAAATTTATAAACTCAAAATGTATTGACTATTCTGAATTAAATATAGAAGATTCAGAATCATTACTTGACACTATATTATATAAATTTGAGAGAGAATTAAAATCAGCTAGTGAATTTGAAAAAATAATATATAATAATGATAAACTTTATAAAATTGTAAGAGCATTGTCTTTAAAAGAAAAGACTATGCTCTTTTATTTATATTATGAAAATATAAGTATAGAGCAAATACCAAAAATCATGAATATTAGTAGAGCTACTGCTTACAGAATGAGAGAATCTATTTTAGATAAAATAATGAAAAAAATGTTAGGAGGAAAATAAATATGTTTAATAATTTTAGTTTACGAGATGAAGAAATAATGGAAATAATTTATAAATATGATCCCTTAATAAAGAAAAATTCAATAATAAGTTCAAAATTTGATGAAGATTTAAATCAAGAGATAAAAGAGATGATTTATAAAGAATTAAGAAAAAATAGAAAAATTTTTTAAAAAATGAGACATTTACAATTTTTCTTGGACTTTTATTAGTAGAACAGTAAAGAAAGTGAGGTGTACTACTAATATGGAGTCCGAGAAAAAAGATTTAATAGATTGGGAAGATGCTATTTCTTATATGCAACTTGCAATACATACATTACAAAATAGTGCAACAGATATAACTCCTAAATCAATTAAAAGTGAGATGGAAATGCACAGAAAAAAATTTGGAACAAATGAAGTAAAGAGGTTAGTTAAGATTATTTTAAAAGGGAAGTAAATTCTGTAAAAAATAGAAACAAAATAAATAGAGTTAATACTCTATTAGTATTTCTATGTCAGAAAAGTGTTAGTAAAAAGTTGCAGTATATAAATTGAAATAAGAGGTGTAAAAATTGAATATTAGAGAACAAGTATTAGACTTATATTTTATAGATCATAAAAAACAAAAAGAAATTGCAGAACAACTTAATATTTCCAAATATACTGTATCTAGAATAGTTACAAAAGATATCAGATATACAAAAGAAAAAGAGGAAAGAAAAAAACAAAGTAAAGAAGAAAATAAAAGAAAAACTATTAAATATATTTATTCTATAAGGAATCAAAAACAAGTCGATGAGTATGAGTCTGTAAGAAAAATGCATATACAGGCAAGTATGGAATTATCAGAAAGAAATAAACCAATGAATAATAAGGCATACAGAGATTGGAATTCATCAATATATGATTATAATGAAAAAAATAAAAGTTATGTATTAAAAAAAGGAATTAATGTAGGTGCTGATGTACCTAAGAGAATAAATTGGAAGGTGTAATCAAATTACTTATAAAGCATATAGTTTATTATTAGAGGTGTATAAAAAATGAGTGACGATTTTGAAGTAATATATGCAAAAGAAGGAAAAGAATTAACAAATTTAATTCAAGAATGGATAAACGAAAATATTGAAAATATAACTTGCAAATGTAGGCAAATAGAGTTACAATGCAGACAAAATTGATAGATAGTTATTATAAGTTTTGCTCGAAGAAAGGAGAAAATAATGATAGAGTTATATAATAACTATATAGAAAAGGCAATTGCCAATATAAATTGGAATATAGCAGTTTATCTTAGACTTTCAAGAGAAGATGAAAAAGAAGATTACAGTAAACAATCTGAAAGTATTGAAAATCAATTAAAATTTTTACAAGGTTTTGTTAATACACAAGGTTGGAAAATAAAAAAAGTATATAAAGATGATGGATTTAGTGGAACTAATTTTGATAGACCTGCATTTCAGGAAATGATTTCTGATATAGAAAATAAAGAAATTAATATGGTTATAACAAAAGATTTATCAAGATTGGGAAGGGATTACATAGACACAGGATATTATATAGAAAAGTATTTTCCATCTAAACATGTAAGATATATAGCAATTACTGATAATGTTGATACATTTGATTCTAATAATACAAATAATGATATAACACCTTTTAAAGCAGTTTTTAATGATATGTTTGCAAAAGATACTTCGAAAAAGGTTAGAACTATTCTTATGACAAAGGCTATGAATGGAGAAAGTATAAAGTCATTTCAACCTTATGGTTATATGAAAGATCCAAAAAATAAAAATAAAGTTTTAGTGGATAGAAATGTTTCTAATTTTGTAGTAAAAATTTTTGAAATGTATAAATCAGGAAAAACAAAAAAACAAATATGTGATTACCTTAATGAAAATCATATAATGACACCACTAAAGTATAAAGAAGAAACTACAAATTATAAAAATCCTAATAAGAAATGTTATATTTGGTCAAGCTCGATGATTACTAAAATATTAAGAGATAGAATATATGTTGGAGATTTAGTACAGCATAAGAATACAAAAGTAAATTATAAAGTAAAGAAAAATGTTAAAGTAGATCCTTCAAAATATATTATAGTTTCAAATAATCACGAGCCTATAATAGATATAGATACTTTTAATATAGTACAAAAAATGTTAGATAAAAAATCAAATGAATGGTCATATAATGAATCTGGTACTATACATTTATTAAGGGGACTAGTATATTGTAGTTGTGGAGGCAAGGTAACATATAATAAAAATCATTGTAAACATTTTAGATGTGTTTGTAGTAGCTACAAAAAGGCAGGTAGCAAATTTTGCAATAATATTCAATATTTAAGAGAGGATGAATTAATATCAATAGTTCTTGATAACTTAAGAAAAAATGTAAAAAAATATTTAGATGCTAAAAAGTTAAACTTTAAAGTTAAGCAACCTAGAGTGAAAAATCAAGCATTAGAAATTAAGAAGCAAATAGATTTATTAGAGAATAAAAGAAAGACTATGTATCAAGATAAGTTAAATAATATTATATCAACAGAACTTTTTATACAATTGTCTAAAGAAATTGATGAAAAAGAAAAAGGGTTAAATGCAATGTTATCTGATATTAAGAAAAAGCAAATGGATGAAAAAATAAGTATTAATGATGAGCAGATCGAAAAATATATAAATAAGGTTTTAGAATTTAAAGAAAAAGATAAAATTGATAGGGAAATTATATTAAAATTAATTGATAAAATTGTAATAGAAAACAAAAAAGTTAAAAGTATTACATATAATTTTAGCATACCAAATAATTAAATTGAGGTGTAGCAAAACATTGAAATGATGGGATTTAGTCCCATTTAAAATTACTTCCTATTTTTACGAGGGGTGGCCATGGGAAAGGAGTGATTTTAATGTGGACCTATAATAAAGTATTACAATATCCAATAAATATAAAATGTCCTAATCCAAAACTTGCAAAATTTATAATTTCTCAATATGGTGGCCCAGATGGAGAACTAGCAGCATCTTTAAGATACTTATCACAAAGATTTGGAATGCCAGACCAAAAATCAAAAGCAATATTAAATGATATAGGTACAGAAGAATTAGCACACCTTGAAATGGTAGGAACAATAGTACATCAGTTAACAGACGGGGCATCACTAGAAGAAATAGAAAAAGCGGGACTTGGAAGTTATTATACAGACCATGGTGTAGATGTATATCCACAGTCGGCCGCAGGAATACCTTTTTCGGCAAATGCGCTAGCTTGTAAAGGGGATCCAATAGCAAATTTACAAGAGGATTTAGCAGCTGAACAAAAGGCGAGAGCAACCTATGAAAAGTTAATTGATTTATGTAGAGATGATCCAGATGTACTAGATCCACTTAAATTTTTAAGGGCAAGAGAAGTAGTACACTTTCAAAGATTTGGAGAAGCACTTCGTGGAGTACAAGATAAATTAGCAGAAAAGAAATTTTATATGAATAATATGAACTGTAGTAAATAGTAAAATTAACGATAATAATTGTATATGCAATTAGAAAATTATAAATTTATTAAATGATAACATTATGGTACTGCAATATGAGTACCGTATGGTTATCATTTTTTGTATATTTATTATTTATAATAGTGAATGGAAATATTGACTTATAACACTAGGAATTGCTAAAAAAGTATGATAAAATATTTTACATAAAATGATCTGACAGTTGTCAGTTTATATATAATCCATAAACAAAACTTTGTTAGGAGGAAAAAGCATGAATATTAGCCAAGCAAACATTAAGAGAGTACGGGAACTGTTAAAAGAGATGGAAAAGCTAGAAGAAGCAATGGAGGTAATGAAAAATTATGATTCCAAAGTGTTTGCTGTCTTCTGGACGGCTCACAATGACAACAAAAAAACAACAAGAGAGGTAATTATACTGTTTCAAAAGAAACGAGCAAAAAAATTATTGAAGAGGTAAAAGATAGAATCTTTGCTATTCAAAAAGAGCTTGAGCAACTTTGATGCAAATGGTGCTACTAAAAATAGTAGCACCATTACTCATATAAATAAAAATTGATATTAATGAAAAATATATACTTTTATTAATTAAAATGATATAATTTCTACTATCAGTATAGATATATGAAAGATAAAGAAAAATTAAAATAAGTTAATGATATTATGTAAAAGATAGAATCGTGATAAATATTTTTTAAGGAGTATAGAAGAGAATGCCAGGATTTGTAATACATATAGCAATAGGAAAAACATATTTAAAAAAGCATAAAAACGAAATAAAGGATGAAGATGAATTCTTTAAAGGTATACTTGCACCAGACTTAATTAGCTTAATAAATAAAGATATAAGCAAAAGCGAAACACACTATGGAAAATGGGGAAATAAGGAATTTGATATATATTTAGGAGAATTTTTAAAAGACAAAAATGTAGATATGTATAGTGACTATTGGAAAGGATACTTTATTCATTTATTAACAGATATTGATTTTTATCTAAAATACTTTAAAGAAGAAACTTTAGAATTAATAAAAAATGCTGATACATTTTATTATGATTATGATTGCTTAAACAAAAATTTAATAGAAAGATATCATATTAATAATATAACAGACGAGAATGTTACAAAATATATGGAATATGTAGAAGGAACTCCAAAGTATTTAAGAGAAGATAAAGTAGTACAATTTATAGAATATTTTTCAGAGATAAATATTGAAAAACAAATTAAAGCAATAATGAAAGAAAATTAAAGAATATAAGCTTTACTATTTAATTTAAATAACAATTATATAACAGAAATATTGAGAAAATTATTATCTTAATATTGACAACATTTTTTTTGTGTGTTACAATATACGTTGTTAGTACTAATGCGGATGTGGCGGAACTGGCAGACGCGCTGGTCTTAGGAACCAGTGCCAACGGCGTGGAGGTTCGAGTCCTCTCATCCGCACCAATGACGTTTCTATTTGAAATAAATTGAATAGAAGGATACAAATATCATTCTGAAAAGAATGGTATTTTTTTGTTGCAAAAATCCAATAAACTTTATTGCCTCGCAGAGCCCACGAGATATGATGGTACGCTATAACACATAGGGGAGGTTAGGACTTGTGACAGAGTCAAAGTCCTATGTTTCAAAGAATTTGATGAAGAATATAGAATTCTTTAATACATCTTGCTAAATATAAACTTGTAATGTTTGCAATGGCTAAACTTATGGAAATAGGAACTACAGAACAAAATAAAGTTGCATTATATTTGTTTAATAATATAAGTTCTATAGCTATAAAAGGCTGTTGCTAAATATAAATCGCTTAAATTGTTGAAAAATAGCGATTTATATGATATAATCTGAAACAGTTGCATTAGTTTATGCAGCCATAATGTAAGTACATTGAAAAGAAATTTACAACAAGAAAGGAGACACAATGAAAATCAAAGTAATTGCATCAACAAAGGTAGGATATGTTCTGCCTAAAGAAGATGCGGTAGACTTTTCTGGAAAGTCAGCAGGTATATGCTATTTACCAGATACAGTTGAAACATTATTTGCAGAATCATCCGAAAAGACACAGAAAAGGGCTAATAGTAATATCAAATCTGGTCATCACAGCGTGTTTGGTCATCCGACGTACAATTTATGCCTTGAGGGAATTCCTAAGATACTTGCTATGGTTTTGAACAATGAAAAGATGTATAACACATCTGAAAAATCTGCAAGATATACTCAGATGGAACCTTCTCCTCAGGAAAAAGAGTTGTATGAAAAATGGATAGGAACTTTCAAAGAACAAATACTTTTGAAATATCCAGATTTTGATGAGAAAAGAGCTCAAAAGCTTGCTCAAGAAAACGCTCGATACCTTATTAGTGTGTTTACACCTGCAACGATAATGGAATATACTGTTAATTTTGGACAGTTAAATTACATTATCAACTGGGCTAAGGATTACATTGAGAAAGGTAGCGACGATGAGTTTTCTTTAAAATTAAAGGAAACTTTTGGCGAATTCCTACAAGCAATTCCAGATTTGGAAGTTGAAGGATTGGACTCTAGAACAAAAAATCGTAGTTTTTCTTTGTTTGCTCAAAGAAAAAACAGAAATGAGGAGTTCGGAGAAAACTACTCTACTACCTATTTGGCGAGCTTTGCGCAACTAGCACAGGCACAGAGGCATAGAACATTGGCTTATGAGATGACATTACTTGATAAGGCTCAGTACTACATTCCTCCTATTATTAGGAACACTGAGTTGGAGGAAGAGTGGATTAAAGACATTTCTTCTTTAGAGAAATTCTTCCCTCAGGGAATGCTTGTACAAGTCAACGAAAGAGGTACTATTGAAAACTTTGTGTTGAAGTGTACTGAACGATTGTGTGGCTCTGCTCAGTTAGAAATTATGGAACAGACTCAAAAAACAATGGCAAAGTATATGGAAGCTACAAAAGAGCAACCAGAACTTTACAATTATTTGTTACCATATTCTAAAGGATCTCGTTGTACATTTCCTGGCTGGAAATGTAATTCACCGTGCATTTTCGGTGGAAAAAATGCTATGCATAGAACTATTTAATATGCATAGCAAAACTACGAAAACCACTACTGACCGAAAGGTTTGTAGTGGTTTTTGTAATAACAAAATCGTTTTAAATAATTTTTTTGTAATTGGTATTATAATTTATTAAAAAAATGATATAATAAAATAAATTGATTGATATTTATATTAATCGTCAAGAGAACTAACGAGTTGTAGATGTCTAAGGCGGTGGAACCATAAAATCAAATCGTCGCACCAGACGAAAACCAAGAAATCAACTGTAAAAGGTTGATTTTTTTGTTGCCTTTTATTGAAAAAGAAGAAATGTTAGGACATGATAATTATTGTAAAGAAGAAAAACAAGAATTTATTTCTAAATTTATTGAATCAATAAAACTAATAAAAAATAAATGAGCACTGAAATTTTCCTCACTAGCCAAAATTCGAACTATAGGACTAAGTCCAAAAACCTTATAAAAATATGAGAGAAATGATAAAAATGTTGTTAAAAAATAATAGTAAAAAAGTAAAAATTTTAGTAAAATATTTTGAAACTTTAAGTATAGAAAATAAATTAAAATTATTTATAATTGTTTTAGAAAGTGACATGATAAAATTAAAAATTGATAAGAATTATAACAAAATATATAAACAAATAAGATTGCTATAACGCACATAGCAATCTTATTTGTCAGTACCATTAGATTAAACCTTCGTCCATAAAAAATGGACATAATTTTTTTGCACTATCATCAATAGCGCACTCTCCTGGACACAAAAAATCAGATACCTTTCTGCAATCATATTCGCAATGCCATTTTTCAGGGATTTGATCTTCCTGTTGAAATGAAAATGCCAGAAGTGTCTTTACGGACTCAACAAATTCTTCGGCAGTTACGCAATCTGATTCAGAAGAAATTTGATTTTCAGGATTTGTTACACACCGTAAAAACTCTCTTACTTTTATACAGGCTTCTTTTGTACCACCTTTGATATAGTGATTATATGCCAATACAAAATCCAACTCTTTTCTTTCCATAGGTTCTACCTCCTAATTGTTTTAATAGAGCTAAAGGTGTTTAATGTAGTTCGTCATATAGACTTCGCTAATATTATATCATGCTAAACATAAAATTTGAACAGTTTTCTCTGATAAAATCATCGAAATTCATAATAATTTTAATTTAATAGTACACTTTTTATACAATATATGTGGGTTATTTTTTCGCAAATAAGTACCGCTAGCGCACCAATGATGTTTCTATTGGAATCAATAGAACAGAGGTAATGCAAAATTAATCAGAAAATAAAACCTGGTTGTTTTTTATTGCCTAAAAACAATAGCTTGCAAAGAAAAATAAAAAGGTAGAGGGTGTATTATTAACTTCTTATAAAAGTAACATACAAAAAAATGATGTTCAAAAATTTAATAAAGAATATCCTATCTTAAAAGTAGCTAGAATAAATAAATTTAATGATAGATTTATAATAATAGACAATAAAGAAATGTATCATCTAGGTGTTCATATAAAAAATAAGGCAGGTTATATTTTAATTCTAACTCTGCCTATTTTTTTATGGTGCTACTGACATTAATTTAAAATTGTTTTTCGATCCGCTAACGATATAATAAGATATATCACCAAAGATATCTGAAATGTATTCGTCCATATATTCTGCGTCTTCATTATAATTACAGTCTTGAATGTCTATTTTATAAAATACTTCATTAGCATTATAAGTATATCCCCAATATTCTCCTTCAGAAGTATAAGATAAGGGACTTATTTCGACATAATAATAACTTTCATTTTCTCTTTTATAAATATATCGTTTATCTCCTTCAGGTCCAAAAATTCCAATATCTCTATCATATGTTATATAAATATCATTTGAATTTATGATATTATTTTCTTTAAGAAAAGTAAGTATATTCTCATCTGTTATTTGTTCGTAACTAGATTCTTGATTATTTAAAGATGTCTTTATTTTTATATTTGAAAATACAAAAATCATAGCGGTTATTAGTATTGTAATAAATATAACAATAATTAAACCAATTTTAATACTTTTTTTCATTTATATCTCCTCCAATTAACAATTTATTATACCATCATTACCTTCAATATGACATTTTTCGGGATTATCTTCATTATAGATTATAGTGACTAAATTTCCTTCTTTACAATCAACTTTAGGTATCTTCTTTTGTCCTATTGGTATAAAACCAAATTTTATTATTTTGCTAACTAATTTTATTGTTTCTTCTATTTGATATTTTTTTCCATCAATCTCATATTCAACTCTTGCTATAGAAGGAAAGCTTAGTCCTTTACTTTTAAGTTCTATTATTGTTCCTTTTACTTTTGGCATTTGTATTCACCTCGCTAATCCATATATTATTTTGACATATACTTTATAACAAGCTTATTTTATTGTTTGGGAAGATAATAATTCATTTGTATTTATTAAAAAAATTTTTATACAAACTATTATTTTTGAAAATATTATAACATACTTATTTTAAAAATAAACTTTTTAAAGGAATTTTATTTAATTTTTTAAAAATATATATTAAAATTTATATACAGTTGATGAACGGAAAAATTTCTGTACTAAATGTTGGAGTATATGCATAAAGAATGGATATCTTTTGCAAATAAGTACAGCTAGCGCACGAATGACGTTTGTGTTCTAATGAATAAGACAGATTAATACAAATATCATTCGAAAGTGTATGGTATTTTTGTTAACTACAATATATTTTACTTGTGGGGATAACAATAACACAAAAATTACTATTTTAATGAGAGTAGCTATATTGACACTTACATTCCTTTATGATAATATTAGACAATAAGAATAATAAGTTAGAGGTAAGACTATGAAGGGAAAAAGAATAATTATAACAACAATAGTAGTAATTTTAATTATTATTTTAGCATTATGGATTAGTGGAATAATTCCAAAACAAATAGCACGAGTATCTGCAACAAATTATTTAAAGAAAAATTTTCCGGAAATGCAGTTAGAATATGTAGATATAGAATGGAGTTCTAGTTTTGGTGGATACTCTATAAGATTTAAAGACCAAAATAATGAGATATATGGTTTCTTGATGAATAACAAATATTTTCCAATAAATATAGGACAAGGGTTATTTGGATTTGAAGAAGAATATAGAGAAAAATATGGGGAATAAAACTATAAGAAAATAGCAAAAATAATCAATAAATTAAAATAGTAATTTGCAATTTGAGGTATGATTATGAAAAGTGTAAAAATAAAGGATGAATATGTTAGTGAAAAGTGTAAAAATAAAGGATGAATATGTTAGTAAAAAGTGTAATGATTGTTTAGTAGAAATAGACGTAAAAGTAGAGAAGATGGTTGGTAAAGAATATTATTATTGCTAAGAATTTGTTAAAAAAGATGTCATATAGAAAGTTGTAACAAAGATTATGTAAAGGTCATAATATATATAAAGAGTAAAATATACTCTTGGAAAGGAAGAAATAATATGCAAAAAAATGGTTGCGGATGTATAGTATCTTTATTAGTTGGAACTGTTTTAGGAATTATCGTAGGATATATATCTTATTCAACACTTATATCTGGAATCGTTACAGCTTTATGGATTGGTTTTGGCATAGGTATAGGAACATTAATACTTTTAACATTACTTGCTCTTTGGGTTAATGGCAAACAGGAAAGATGTATCTGTGCAAATGGGACTTGTTTAGCTTTGTCAGCCATAGGAACTATTATAACAACAATAATTGGTCTAGCTATAACAATTGTAACAGGTTCAGTATTGGTATCTGCATTAATAGGATTAGCAACTTTATTCTTAACAGCAACTTTAATTAATATATTGAAATTATTAATTTGCTTAATAAATTCAATATGTGGTTGTAGAGAATAAAATAAAAATACTTTATAAGTAAAGCATAAGATATAAAAGCGTCTTTTTTTACAAATTGACGCTTTTATCTTGCATAAAAAATTAAGTAATACATAAAAGAGGTTTTTGGTGATATAATTATTTATAATAAATTTACAATGTAAAGAGCAAATAGTTTATTGAAAATTTGTTGCTTTTATGCTATTATGATGCTAAAAGAAAAATTAGCAATTTGTAAAGTGCTACGATTAGTAGAGTATAAAAAATAGTATTCTACTAAGCGTGAGTTATCATTATTATATCTTTTAGTTATAATTCTATTAGATTATAATTGAAGGAGGAAAAGTATGAATCAAGAAAAAATTGAAAAATTTATTGCTGAATGTAGAAAGGAAAAAATCTTGCACAAGTACAACTAGCAGAAAAGTTAAACATGTCTTATAAGTCTATTTCAAAATGGAAGACAGGTAGAGGAATGCCAGATGCATCCATTATGCTTGAATTGTGTGATTCTCTTGGAATTAGTGTAAATGAACTATTAAGTGGTGAACACATAAGAGAGGAACAATATAAAGAAAAAGCTAATGAAAACATTATAAGTATTGAAAAGGAATCTGACAAAAATATGTAAATATAGAATGGAGTTCTAGTTTTGGTGGATACTCTATAAGATTTAAAGACCAAAATAATGAGATATATGGTTTCTTGATGAATAACAAATATTTTCCAATAAATATAGGACAAGGGTTATTTGGATTTGAAGAAGAATATAGAGAAAAATATGGGGAGTAAAACTATAAGAAAATAGCAAAAAATAATCAATAAATTAAAATAGTAATTTGTAGTTCGCGAAATTTACAAGTACTATATTAGGAGGAATAAAAATGAAACTTAAATTTGATATAAAAAATAAAAAAGCAGATTTAGAAACAGATGCTGAAAAATTAATCGAAAAAAAAATGGATTTAGAAGATAAAAATTGGAAAGATAAGTTTGAAATAAAGCATAATGCTAGGAAAGAAATTTTAGAACTTAAACATAAACAAAAATTAGAATCTGAAGTAATAAATCAAAAAAAGAAAAATTGGATTGAAAAAATGCAAGATGAAAAAAGAAGACAAAAAGAACTTGAATTAGAAGAGCAAAGAAAACAAAGAGAATTAGAATTACAAGAACAAAAAAGAAAGGAAACAGAAACAAAGAATAGAATAAGAAACAAAACAATATCATCAGTTATTTTAGGAACGATTGCAATTGTAATTTTTAGTATAGGTTCTATATTAGGTTCTATGTCTGGAAATCCAGATTCAGGATTTTATGCAATGTCTATATGTGGGCTGTTTATAGGATTAGCAATCCCTTTTATGTGGATTTCTGAAAAAGAGAGAATGGAAAGAGAAAAAGAAGAACAAAAGAAAAGACATAAAACAAAAAGATAAATTACAATTTATATGGGGGATTGTTTATGGCAGCTTTAACAGTTATTCCTTTAATGGGAATGTTAGGCATATTATTTATTGGATTTAATGTAATAATTATTACATTACTAATATTAACAATAGTATTTGGAGTAATAAGATTAGTAAAAAAGAAATTCACAAAAACATTTATTGTATTGCTAATTCTAACAATTATTCTTGCGTTTATAGATTATAAAATTATAAATAATTTTGTAAACTATGATGAAATACAAAGACAAGAACAGATAAAAGAAGAAGGAGAAGAACTAATCGCTATAAAAGATTATGATTATAATAAAGTAGAGCAATACTTAAATAATGGTTGGAATCCTAACGAAACTACAAAAGCTATATATTATGCAATAAAATATAATCCAGATGAAAACAAAGAAAAAGATGAATGGAGTATATTAGAATTGTTATTAAAAAATGGGGCAAATCCAGATGTGCAAATTTATGAAGAACCACAAGGAGTTAACACACCACTTACTTATACTACAGAATGTGGATATTATGGTGCAACTAAATTATTGCTTGAAAATGGTGCTGATCCAAATTATCAAGAATCAGATATGAATAAAAACGGATTACTTGCTTTAAGATTTTATAATAACGATAAGGCAGCAGAAACATTACAGCTATTATTAGACTATGGAACAGATTTAAATTTAAGAACAAATGTAGGATATGGAGTAGATGAATCAGGCAGAGAAGAACTAAAAAATTTTGAGAATGATTATAGTAAAGTAAAAGATAATGTGCCAGATTATGATGATATAGTAAAAATAATAAATAATTTGGAACTTTAAAATAAGAGGTATTTTTATGGTAGATATATTAACATTTGGAGTATCAGGAATATTAACAATTATTGCTATTTTAACTAGTATAGTATTATTCATACTAACAATAGTATTTGGAATAATAAGAGCTACTAAAAAGAAATTCAAAAAAACATTTATTACACTATTGATAGCAACAATATTATTTGTAGTTATAGATTTCTTTGCTATAAATAACCTAATACATAAATTTGATAAAATAAGCATAAATGAAAACACGGAAATAAGACAGGAAGATGGAAAAATAATTTTAACCGATAATCCTATCGAACAGTTATTTATGTCAGATGAGAAAATCACACAAATTCTTTGTAATGACATAATGGGTAAAATTAAAACAAAAGATTATGAAAATATAAAAAGTATTTTCTCAAATGATATGATAAAAAATGTAACAAATTTAGATGAAGGAATAAACAAACTAATAGATATTTCAAATGAAAATATTACGGATTTTAAAGTACAAGAAAACGGAACAGAAACTCATTGGGATAGTGGAAAACATAGGAAAACATATAGGTTTAGTATTGATATAAATACTAACAACAAAGAATATAGTATTGGCTTTGAGTATGATTACCAGAATCCTTTTAATGCAGAAACTTTAGGTGTTAATAGAATGGTAATTGTAGATGAGGAAAGAAATATTTTAGTTCTAGTAGATAATGAAAATATAAACAAAGGCTATTAAAATAGTAAGTTGTTGTTATGATTAGGAGAAATTTAATGGAAATATTAGAATTTGGAAATAAAGAAAAAAATAAAATAATTTTAATACACGGATTTGAAACACCATATCAAATATGGGAAAAATATATTGAACATTATAAAAATGACTATCATATTATAGTTCCTATATTACAAGGACACAATCCAAATATGAAAGAAGATTTTAATTCTTTTGAAGAAAGTGCAAAAGATATAGAAGATTATATTATTTCTCGTTATGGAAATAATGTATTTGCAATTTATGGTATGTCTATGGGTGGTGTTTTAACATCTCAAATTTGGCAAAATAAAAAATTATATATTGATAAAGTTATTTTAGAAAGTTCACCTTTAATTTCTTATAATAGACTAATGACTTTAATGATGACGAAACAATATCTTATGCTTACTCATAAAACACAAGCAAGAGATAAAAGAGTTGTTACACAAGCAGTTAATTCTATTATTCCTGAAGATAAGTTAGATGTTTTTTTAGAAATGATGGATAATATGTCTGATACAACAATTACAAATTATATAAGACAAATTGGAAGTTATAAATTGCCAAGTGATATAGATACTCCAAATACAGAAATTTACTACTACTATGGTACTAAAATAAACGAATTGTTGGCAAAGAAAACAGCAGAATATATTAGGAACAATTATCCTAACTCTAAAATAAAATGCTTTCAAGGTAAAGGACATTGTGAGGATTCTCTACTTAATCCATCTGTTATGATAGCAGAATTAGACGCAGTATTAGGAATGAAGAAAAATCATAATATACCTACTAATTATTCGCAAACTTTAAATAGGACAAAAGTAGATGGAATTCAAGGAACAAATGGAATGAATATAGGAACAAAGAAAGATGAACTAGAAAGATAAATTACAATTTAGTAATTAGATATAAGTAGGTGGTAACAATGAAAAATAATATAAGTACTGGAAACGCAGGAGAATATTTCGTAGCAGGAGAACTAGAAAGACATGGATTTACAGTAGCAGTACCAATGTCAAACACAAAAGATTTTGATATTTTGGCAATAGACAGAGAAACATATAAACAATTTGCAATTCAAGTAAAAACTACAGGATATAAACAGAAAGTATGGACTTTAAGTGCTAAAAATGAAGATCTGGTTGGCGATAGTATAATATATTTTTTTGTATCCTTAAATGAGTTAGATGTTCCAGAATATCATATAGTACCAAGTAGTATTGTAGCAAAAACAGTTAGAGAAAGTCATCAAGAATGGTTAAATACCCCTGGAAAAAAAGGACAAAAACATAATGATAATCCAATGAGAAAATTTAGTGACTTAGATAATAAGTATCTAAATAATTGGGAATGTTTAAAATAATATAGAAGTAAAAAATATTAAAGGAACGGAGATATATGGTGATCGAGAAGAATAAAGAATATAAAGTAAAAATAATTGATAATGGTTATGAAGGAGAAGGAATAGCAAAGATAGATAATTTTACTATTTTTATTAAAGGGGCAATAAAAGATGAAATATGTAAAATAGTGATAACAAAGGTAAATAAATCATTTGCTTTTGGAAAACTATTAGAGATAGTAGAAAGCTCAAAGGAAAGAGTAGAATCTGATTGTACTACATATAAAAGATGTGGAGGATGTAGCTTAAGACATATTAAATATGAAGAAACACTAAAAATAAAGCAAGATATGGTGCAAAATTTAGTGGACAAGAACTTAAGCAATAAAATAAAAGTAAATAATGTAATAGGAATGGAAAATCCATATTATTACAGAAATAAATTACAGTATCCAGTGGGAAAAAATAAAGATGGGGTTCCAGTAATGGGAGTATTTGCAAATAGAACACATGAAATTATACCAGTAGAAGAGTGTTTAATACAAAATAGAGAAGCAGAAAAACTAGCAAAAGAAGTATTTGATTTTGTAAAGAAAAATGACATATCAATATATAATGAAAACACAGGAAAAGGTGCTATAAGGCATATTATTGTAAAAATAGGAATTAAAACTAATGAATTAATGTGTATAGTAGTTACAAATGAAGAAGATATTAAATTTGAAAAAGATTTAGTAAAAGATATAGTAGATAAAAATCTAAATGTAAAAACTGTTATAAAGAATATAAATAGCAAGAATACAAACGTTATACTTGGAGATAAAAATATAGTACTATATGGAGATGGATATATATATGATAAATTAGGAGAATACACTTTTAGGATATCAGCAAGATCTTTTTATCAAACAAATCCAATTCAAACAGAAAAGTTATATAACAAAGCAATAGAATATGCAAAATTAACTAAAGAGGATATCCTTTGTGACTTATACTGTGGAATAGGTACAATAGGAATATTTGCTTCAAATAAAGTAAAAAAAGTCTATGGAATAGAAATTGTAGAAGAAGCAGTAAAGGCAGCAAAAGAAAATGCTAAAATAAATAATGTAGATAATATAGAATTTATTGCAGGAGACACAAAAGAAGCTTTTAAAGAGTTGATAGATGATAAAAAAATAAAGCCAACAGCTATAATAGTAGATCCGCCAAGAAGAGGTCTAGATGAAGAAACAATAAATAAAATTTTAGAAATAGAGGTAAAGAAACTCGTATATATAAGTTGTAATCCAGCGACAATGACAAGGGATATAGAGATGCTACAAGATAAATATGTAGTGAATGAAATTCAACCAGTGGATATGTTCCCATTTACAAGTCACGTGGAGTGCTGTTCGTTACTAGAGTTAAGAAGTTGCCAATAATTTTAGAGTTTACTAGTTTTTTAGATACAATAATGATTTATAAAAGAGGAAGATTTGGACTAGAAAAAGTACAAAATTCTGAAATTAATGTTAAGGTTGTTTTAGATATGGTGTATGGGAATATATAAAATGAGTTTTAGAAATTTATATAATAGTTGCTGTGAGCAAATTGCAGAGATTATATATCTATAGTCAACACACTATATGATATGGGTGTATTTTGATGAACATATGAATTTGTAATAATAAAATTTTAAGTTAAAGAGAATACTAAGTAAATGCCTTTAGAGGCACTTTGTTTTTTGGCTCAAAAACCAATATATATTTAGTGCTAATTTTAGTGATTTTGTTGAGAAAAATGTGAATCTGTGATATAGTGTAGGCAAAAATTAAGAGGTGTAAGAATATGGAAAAAGAATATTGTATAATTACAACAGCATGTAATAAAAAAGAAATTGCTGACAAGATAATAGAGACATTATTAGAAAAAAGGTTAGTTTGTTGTTGCCAAGTAATAAATATAAATAGTTCATATTGGTGGAAAAGAAAAATTGAAAGAGAACCAGAATTTTTTATTCAAATGAAAACAAAAAAGACTTTATTTAAAGAAGTTGAGAAAGAAATATTAAAAATTCATGATTACGAAACATGTGAGATTATAGCTTATGATATTACAAATGGAAATGAAAAATTTCTAAAATGGATAGAAGAAGAAACAAAATAAATAAACAGGAAATGAAGTAATAAATTGAACCGCCAATTAATATATTAAATTTAAAAATAGATGATATAAATTCAAAATTATAAATTATAAAAGGTTTAAGATAGGAGAAGCGAATGGATAAACCAATAAGAAAAGCAGTTAGAAGCTTTTTAATAAAAGATAATAAAGTAGTGGTAATAAAATATAAAGAAGGAAATAAAAAAATAGGATATTATGACATACCAGGTGGAAAAATTGAAGAAGGAGAAACTTTAGAACAAACAGCTATAAGAGAAATGAATGAAGAAACAGGTCTTAAAATTAAAAGCTTAAGATATAAGGGAAATATGATAATTGAATATCCGGATAGAATATTTGATTTCGGTGTATTTTTATGTAATGAATATAAAGGAGAACTACAAAACTTTGAAGAAAATACATCCGAGTGGATAGAGATCAATGAATTATTAAGAAAAGAGAAAATATTATCTAATATAATGATTTTAGATAGATTTTTTATAAAAGGTTTAATAGATAAGCAATATAAATTTAAAATGTATATACAAGCAAATGATGAAGAAAATATTTTAAGTGTAAACTATAAATTGGAGGAGTCATAAATATAAAATAATCATTATCTAATAAGTCTAAGGAGGTTTTTATATGTCAAAAAATATTGAAGTTTTATATCATAGTAGTATTAAAATTAGTGAAGGAAAAGTAATATATTTTGACCCTTTTAAAATAGATAAAAGTTATAATGATGCAGACATAATATTTATAACACACGATCACTATGATCACTATTCTGAAAGTGATATTGACAAAGTAATAAGACAAGATACTGTTATAGTTGTGCCAGAAGGAATGCAAACAAAGTTATTAAAAAAGGGTATAAAGGAAGAACATATAGTTACTGTTGAACCAGGAAAAACGTATATGGTAGAAGGAACTAAATTTGAAGCAATTCCAGCATATAATATGAATAAACCATTTCATCCAAAAGAAAATGGATGGGTTGGATATATAGTAGAAATAAATAATTTTCGTTACTATATAGCAGGAGACACAGACATAACTGAAGAAAATAAAAAGGTAAAATGTGATGTAGCATTTGTTCCAGTGGGAGGAACATATACAATGGATTTTAAAGAAGCGGCAAATTTAATAAACGAAATAAAGCCTAAAATAGCTGTACCTATTCATTATGGAAGCATTGTGGGAACAATGCAAGATGCTATAAATTTTGAAAGATTGTTGCATTCTGAAATAAAATGTGAGATATTAATGAAAGATTAGAAATAAATAAAATTGAAAAGAGGAATAGCATGGATGAAGTTGTATTTGTAACACATAACAAAGGAAAGATAGCATCAGCCAAAAAGTATTTAAAAGATGTTAATTTTAAAATATATGAATATGAACTAGAAGAACCAAGAAGTGATGATATAAAATATATTTCAAAATATAAAGTAATGGAAGCATATAAATTGGTAAATAAACCATGTATATCTTTAGATTGTGGTTTTTGGATAGATGAATTAGATGGATTTCCAAGAGCTTTTGTTAATTTTGCATTAGACACTATAGGAATAGAAGGCTTTTTAAAGCTAATGGAGGGAAAAGAGAAGAGAAGTTGTAGGTTTACAGAATGTTTATCATACTATGATGGTAAAGAGTTACATCAATTCTTGGGAAAGCACGAGGGAACTTTAGCTACTAAAGTTTTAGGAAAAGACACAGATAAAAAATGGTCTGATTTGTGGTATATATATAAACCATATGGATATGATAAAACTCTAGCACAAATGACAGATGAAGAAAGGGCAAATAGACCTAAATATGAATCTATAGATTCTATGTCAGAATTCGCCAAATGGTATAAGTCAAAGTAATAGGCAAGAGGTAAAGGTTATGAAAAAGTTAAATGTAATATTAGTATATAACAAAGATGAAAATAAGGTTCTTATGTGCAAAAGAGAAAAAGAGCCATATAAAGGAAAATTTAATTTGGTTGGTGGCAAAGTAGAAGAAAATGAAAAAGAACTTAATGCAGCATATAGAGAACTACAAGAAGAAACAGGAATAAGCAACAATGATATAAAGTTAACTCATATTATGAATTTTCAATATAATATGTCAGATATGGAACTTGAAGTTTATGCAGGAAAACTAAACAAAGACATTGAATTAGTAGAAGAAGTAAATAAACTATACTGGTTAGATAAAGATGAAAACTTTTTTGATGACAGTAAATTTGCAGGAGAGGGAAACATAGGACATATGATAAAACAAGTAGAAAAATACAAGGCGAAACTATTTTAGTATAGAGATAGTAATCAATGAAACTAGAAGATTTTAATGAAGAATATGATAAGTTACAAATCTGTATCACAATGTAGCAAACAGTTATTTAAACATAAAATTTAATAATAAACAGTATATAAAATATAAATAGCAAAGGAATATAAATAGCAAAGGAGGAAATACTATCTTTAAAAGATAATGAAACAGAAGTAATAGATGCGAATGGAAAAACAGTAATGCCTTCTTTCATAGATGCACATAGTCACTTTTTTGCCGTAGCTAATGATTTATCACAGATAAATTTAAATGAATGCAAAAACTTCAGTGATATACAAAATAAAATATTAGAATATGTGAATAATAATAAAATAAATGAAAATCAGTGGATTATTGCTAATAATTATGATCACAATAATTTAAAAGAAGGAAGAAATATTACTAAAGAAGAATTGGATGAAATTTTGTTAGGTAATCCAATAGTACTTAAACATAAATCTGGACATAGTGGAGTGGTAAATTCAAGAGGGTTAGAAATATTAAATATATCAGAAGATACCATCTCGCCAGATGGTGGTAGGATTGAAAAGGTAGATGGAAGACTTACAGGATATTTAGAAGAAAATGCTTTTATTGAAAATATAAAGAAAATTCCTATGGAAAGTGAAGAAGATATATTAAAAAATATAATAAAAGCACAAGAAAAATATGCTTCTTATGGAATAACAACGGTTCAAGAAGGTTTTTTATCAAAAGAACTAATACCAATATATAAAATGTTAGTAGAAAAAGGTATTTTAAATCTAGATGTTGTGGCATATATTGAAGAAAAGAGCATGGAATTAATAAAAAAAGAATTTAAAGAAAACTTTAAGAAATATGATAATAAATTAAAAATAGGTGGAATTAAAATATTTTTAGATGGATCTCCACAATCTAGAACAGCATGGATGAGAACACCATATATTAATAATAAAAATGTTGAACAAGAATATTATGGATATGGAACTATGAAGGATAGTGAAGTAGAAAAAGTAATAGAAAAGGCATATAATGCTGATTTGCAAATTTTAGCACATTGTAATGGAGATATGGCTGCAGAACAATATATTAGTTGTGTAAAAAAACTAGAAGAATCAGGAAAGAATATAGAAAAAATAAGGCCAGTGCTAATACACGGACAATTATTGGATATAGATCAATTAGATGAAATAAAGAAATTAGGAATAATACCTTCCTTTTTTATAGCACATGTATATCATTGGGGAGAAGTACATGTAAAAAACTTTGGATTAGAAAGGGCAGAAAGAATAAGTCCAGCTGGAAGTAGTAGTAAAAGAAAAATATTATATACTTTTCACCAAGATTCGCCTGTAATAGAACCAGATATGTTTGAAACAATTTGGTGTGCTGTAAATAGAATAACAAAAGAAGGAAAAATATTAGGAGAAAATGAGAAAATAAGTGTAATTGATGCGATAAAAGCACTTACTATAAATCCAGCATATCAATATTTTGAAGAAAAAAATAAAGGAAGTATAAAAGAAGGAAAGCTTGCTGATTTAATAATACTTGATAAAAATCCACTAAAAGTTAATAAAAGTGATATAAAGGATATTAAAGTTCTAGAAACAATCAAGAATGGAAAAACAATATATAAAAATACAAATTAAATAAAAAGTAAATATAACCAAATATAATGTTGACATTAAAAACATCTTGTTTTAAAATGAAGTATGGAGAAGTAAGCAAACAAAAACTAAAAATTAACAACAACATGAATTAGAAATAACAAAAAGGATAAGTATAAAAAAACACATAAGAAGGAGGAAAAAATAAAGTGGGAGAGGAAAAAGATAAAATAAACAGAAAGATAAAATCAAACTTTCAAAGAACTTCAAAAAAACAAAATGAGATAGAAGAAAGAGGTATTACATTAATTGCACTTGTAATAACAATAGTGATTCTAATAATTCTAGCAACAGTATCAATTAATGTAGTATTTGGAGAAGGAGGATTAATAAAAAGAGCAGAAGAAGCAAAAAATATGACAGAAGAGGCAACAAGAAATGAGGAACAATCAATAGCAAATGCATTAGCATATATGAATGAAGTATTGGAAGAAAGTGGGACAGATAAGCCAGAGAATCCAAGAGAGGTAGAAGGAGTAACAATACCAGAAGGGTTCTATTATGTAGGAGGAACAAAAGTAGAAGGAATAGTAATATCAGATACAGAAGCAGATTTGGGCAGAGGAACAAGCCATGAGGTAGCGCAAACATTAGAGGGAAACCAATATGTGTGGATACCAGTAGAAGAAGATAGCTTATTTGAAAGATATGCAGGATATTCTAGTGGTAGTTTGCAATCATGGCCATCAAGCTTTTCAGAGCCATATACAAGTGGATATAGCACAGAAGAAGCAGAATACAATGCAATGAAAACAAGTGTGCTTGAGCATAATGGATTTTATGTAGGAAGATATGAAGCAGGAACAACAGATGAAGCAGGAACAACAGATGAAGTAGTAATAAAGCAGGGACAAAATGTGTATAATTACGTTGAGTGGGGAACATCAATGACAAATGAATTAGGAGGATCAGTAGAGTTATCAAAAGGATTAGCAGAAGCAAAAGGATACACATCAGTAACAAGTACATTGATATATGGAGTGCAGTGGGATGCAATAATGAGCTTTATAGCCCCAGCATATCCAGGAGGAAATTGTGCAGAAGATTCATTTGTAAGAAATTCAAGTGGAAAAGGATGGTACGACCAGTCAAGTCCTACTGTAACAGGTTCAAATGCAGATTTTGCAGTAAAGAATATATATGACTTAGGAGGAAATGTAGCAGAATGGACAATGGAGGCGTACAGTTCCCCATTTATCAACTATCGAGTTTGTCGTGGAGGTTGTTACGGCAATTCAGGTTATGATAGTCCAGCAGCCGTTCGTCACAGTAGCAATCCTTCCGGTTCCGATATCCTTAATCCTTCCTACAGAAGCGATGGCATTGGTTTCAGACCAGCTTTATACTTGTAAGTCGAGACTGTCATAATATACAAAATAGATGTGAAAATAAGAAGAATAGAAGTTTTTAATATAATGGCCAAAAATAAAAAGCAAGTTAGAAGTAGCATATACCAAATCTTAAAACTATTTCAACAAAACTACCGAAAATTAAATAAAAAATAAATATATAAATTTACTATTAATAAAAAATATGCTATAATAGTCTACGCTATATGGCATATTTTTTATTATATGTTATATATTATAAAACATAAAGGAGTAATAAAATGACGAATTTTTTAATTAAACTATTTATAAAAGATAAAGATAATGTACAAGATAGAGAAGTAAGAGAAAAATATGGTATGCTATCTAGCATTACAGGAATAATTGTGAATATTCTATTATCAGTATTTAAGTTAATTATAGGTGTATTGGCAGGTTCAATGTCAATCATATCAGATGCATTAAACAATATATCAGATGCTGGTTCCTCAATAGTTACACTGTTAGGATTTAAAATGTCTCAAAAGAAAGTGGATAGCGATCACCCTTGGGGACATGGAAGAATGGAATATATAAGTGCCTTTATAGTTGATATATTAATTATACTTGTTGGATTTGAACTACTACAAAGTTCTGTTGATAAAATAATGAATCCAGAATTACCAAATATAAATAATGTAACAATAATATTATTAGTTGTCGCAATACTTGTAAAACTATGGCTATTTGTATTCTATAAAAAAATAGCAAAAACTATTTCATCAGCTGCAATTAAAGGAAATGCATATGATAGCATATCTGATTCGATTTCAACATCTGCGGTACTTGCTTCAGCATTAGTTGCTAAATTTATGGAAGTTTCTATAGATGGTTATGTAAGTTTATTAGTATCAGTATTTATACTAATAACAGGATTTAAAGCATTAAAAGAAATCATAGATATACTTTTAGGAATGAGACCAGATCCAGAGTTTGTTAGTGAAATAGAAAAGTTTGCTGTAAAATATGAAACAATAGAAGGAATACATGACATTATGGTACATGATTATGGACCAGGAAGAAAGATAGTATCATTTCATGCAGAAGTTCCAGCTGATTCAGATATATGCAAAGCACATGATATTATAGACCAAATGGAACAAGATATATTTGAAAAGTTTGGATGTATCACAACTATTCACATGGACCCAATAGTAGTAGATGATGAGGAAATTAATAGCATGAGAAAAGAAACCGAAGATATTGTAAAAAGCATAAATGAGAAATTCTCAATACATGATTTTAGAATGACAGATGGTGGAGAAAGAATAAATTTAATATTTGATTTAGTTATACCAACAGATGAAAAGGTAAACGTAGAAGAAACCGTTATAAAAATACAAAGTGAAATACATAATAGAAATAAGAAATATTATGCTGTAATAAAAGCAGAACATTCCTATGTTTAGAAACATTTAGAATATAGAAAATAACAGTTAAAATAAAAAAATCAATGGAATAAAATAGGAGATAGGAAATAAAATTTGAATAAAATGAACGAAGCACAATATATACAAATAAACAATATTAATATTCCAGTAATTATAAGAAGTTATAAAACTTCTAGACATTTAAAAATGTATTTTAAAGCAGATACTTTATACATAAGTAAACCAAAATACATAAGTATTAGAAAAGCGCTAGAGTTTGTAAAAGAAAATGAGGAATATGTATATGATAGATATAAAAAAATAATTTCTTCAAATGATAAAAAGGTAAAGATATGGGCTACAGAAGAAAATTTCTATCTTAAAGGAGAAAAACATATAATTAATGTTATTGAAACAGATATAAGCAAAGAATTAAAGAAAGTTAAAATAGATATAAATGTAGACAGTGATAATAAAGTAATAAATATAACTTACCCTAAACAGTTAAATGATTTAGGTAGTAAAGAAAGAAAAACATACATAGATAAAAGTATAAAAAAACTTCTGAAATACAATACAGAAATTTTATTAGAAAAAAGAGTTCCATATTGGAGTAAAATTACAAATATTCCATATAAGGAGTTTAAAGTAAATGATGCAACGAGTAAATTTGGAAGCTGTATTCCTAAAACAAGAATTATGCATTTCTCTTCAAGATTAATAATGCTTCCAGAGAATATAATAGATGGTATAATTGTACATGAATTATGCCATATAATATATCCAAATCATAGTAATAACTTCTATAAATTAGTTAGAAAATATATACCAGATTATGATGAAATAAATAAATGGCTTAAGAAAAATGGTGGGATTATAGTGTTCTAAGAAATTCAAAAGAAATATTATATAAGTTTTAGAAATCTAGATATTTGTTTATAAACAAAAATACAATAAAAAAGATTATTCACTAATTAATGAATGAATAATCTTTTTTTTATTGTGTAACGAAAACCCCCTGTTTTACAGGGGGTTCTAAAAGCTTCTAGCTATGAGTGCAAAAATTCCCCCTTTTTGATATAATAATACTGGTTCGCCAACCGTAAATAAAATCAAAAAAGGGGGAATTTGTCATGAAAGACAATAATAGTTTAGCACATAGTACTTGGAATTGCAAATATCACATAGTATTTGCACCAAAATATAGAAGGATGGAGATATATGGGAAAATCAGAAAAGATATAGGAGTAATAATAAGGAGATTATGTGAACAAAAAGGAATAGAAATAATAGAAGCAGAGCTATGTCCAGACCATATACATATGCTAGTAAGTATACCACCAAAATATAGTGTGGCAAGTATAATGGGATATCTAAAAGGAAAAAGTAGCCTGATGATATTCGATAGACACGCGAACTACAAGTATAAATATGGGAATAGACACTTTTGGTGTAGAGGATATTATGTGGATACAGTAGGCAAAAACAAAAAAGCAATAGAAGAATATATCAAAAAACAGTTACAAGAAGATATAGCAACAGATCAAATAAGTATAAAGGAATATGTAGACCCATTTGAGAAAGAAGAAAAGGAAAAAGAAAGAAAAATAAAAAAAGGATTAGGACCACTTAAGTGGTAGCCTGAGAAAGAAATGCGGTTGGCGAAACCGTTCAGTAGGGCTTGAGCCCAGAAGAGCCAGTACAAAAGCCTTCTAGGCTAAGAACAAACCACCAGTTTTACTGGTGGTTATGATTAATATTTCTACTTTGTTTCATTACACATTATATTATAAGCTCTTTCTTTCAAGTCTAATATTGCTTCTTTTTTAGGAAGAAGTTTATTTGGATAAATTGGTTCTTTAATAACTAAAGTAATTGTAGTTTTAGGTTTTAAAATATCTAATAATCTTTTTTGCTTATTGAACTTAAAAACCATTGGCACTATAGGAACGTTATTCCTTACTGCAAAATCGAATGCACCATTTTTAAAATGTCTTATTTTAGTATAGTATGGCCATAAAGAACCTTCCGGATAAAAATGTATAGTTTTGTTGTTTTGTAAAAGTTCATCTATTGAGCTCATAAAATTTTTAGTATATTTAATATTATTAGGTATTGGAACTGTATTTAGTAATTTTATAATTCTGCGTACAATAGGTATTTTAAAGTTATTCTCAAGGGAAGTGTAAAAAGTTTTCTTTGGTGCATTTGCAAGACCTACCATTGTACAGTCCATTGGATGCACATGGTTAGAGATTGTAACTTTACCACTATCAATATTTTCTAAATTTTCTTTACCTTCTATTTTAAAACCAAAAAATAATTTGTTAATAAGTATTAAAAGAGGATATGCAATAAGATAAAGTAAGTTAGAAAATGTATTAAATATGAAATTATCACTTACAAAATCAAAATCCTCATCAATTTCGAATTTACAAGGTTGCCAGAAATGCAATACATGTGAATCTTCAGGAATATTTTCTTCATCCTGTTTATCTATACTCTCTAATTGCATCTTCAAACATCTCCTCCATTTTCTTAATACTATCTTTTAATCTATATTTTTCTGCACTTTTAGAATATTTTATTTCCATTTCTTTTCTATAAGTTTCATTTTCAACCCAGAAGTCTATCTTACTTGCTAAATCTATGCTATCTCCAGCGTTAAATAAACTTTCTGGAACTAAAGCAAATTGCTTTGTAGCAGAGTTTTTACTATTTGCAATTATTGGAACATTACCACAAGCAAAAGCTTCAATACAAGAAATTGCTTCGATTTCAGCATCTGCACTATGTACATATAAATCTGTAGAAGCAAGTAGTTTTATTAAATTTTCTTTATCATAGAATTGCATTACAGGTGTGATAGGAAGTTTTTCTCCCAATTTCCTATATTTCTTTTCCTCAGGACCTTTACCAGCTAAAACAAGTTGTATTTTATCAGCATATTTTGATTTTGAAATAGCGTCAATTAAAACATCTTGTCTTTTTTCATTAGAATATCTTCCTATCATTGTAATTACAAACTTATCTTTAAATTCTGGCAATTTTTTCTTTTCATAATATTTAAATTCTTCATCTACACCGTTAGATATAACATGTAGTGTAGCTGTATATCCATGAGCTTTTAACTCATTTGCAATAAACTCACTTGGGCAGTGTATATGTGTAAATTTATTAAAAAATGAATCTCTATAATGAGAGTAAATCATGTCATTAACTTTTGTTTTAGTTCCAAGTCCTATTGTATAAGTAATATTTTCTGGCTGAACATGGAATGCTGAAGTATGAGGTACATGCAGTTTTTCACAAATTTTAAGTCCAACTTTAGAAAGCCAAAAAGGCATATAGAAGTGTACAACATCTACACCTGAAATTGCTTTTTCTAAAAGTTCTGTGTTGGGGATTGCAAAACTCATACCTTGTGACTTTATAATATGGGAAATACCAGGAAGTAATGGAAGTTCTTTTAAATTAAACTTATATTCATCCTTCTTATCACCTGTGCTTATAACATAAACTTCATTACCTGCATCCTTTAAGCCTTTCACAAATCGCCTCGCGGAAATAGTAGTTCCATTATTGGAATTATCAAATTGATCTATAACTATTAATATTTTCATAAATATTACATAATACTCCTTATAAAAATAACCAACATAATTATACAATAATCAGCAAAAAAACACAAGTTTTAATGTATAAGATATATATTTTTCAGTAAAAAAGAGTAAAGATTTTTCGCAATAAAAAATATAGTAATATAGATAAAAAACATCATTCTTTATGATAA
>CALXWW010000014.1 GCA_944392545.1 uncultured Clostridia bacterium | reverse complement strand
AATACAAACATTATTTTTTTAGTTGAGACATTTTCTAAAATGAATTATTAAGACATTATCATAAATGAATCAGAAAAGTTAAAAATTTTTTTGTAAAATATATTGTAAAAATAAAAATGTTAGTATAAAATAAAAATTAGCTTAAAAGATAATAAATTTAAAATTATAGTAAAAAGCTCTATAACATACATAAAGATAAAATAATATAAATAAAGTTAATAAAAATCCAAAGAAGATGTTACTATAATAAAAACAAAGGAAGGAGAAAAATTATGAAAGAGAAATTAATTAAATTTCACAAAACATCAAATCAAAGAGGTATTACACTAATAGCATTAGTAATAACGATAGTTATACTAATAATATTAGCAACAGTATCAATTAATGTGGTATTGGGAGAAGGGGGATTAATACAAAGAGCACAAGAAGGGAAAGATTTAACAGAACAGGCACAAGAAGAGGAACAAGCACAATTGGATTCACTATTAAGTAAAATAGAATCAGTACTACCATTTGAACCACAGCCAACACCAGAACCAGAACAAGGTGAAACAGAGCTAGCAGATGAAGATAAAACAAATGGAGTAATAGAAATAAAATGGTTAAGTGGAACAAGTGATAAAGTAAGTACAGAACCAAATGCACCATTAATAAAAGAAAATTTACCAGAAGGAACAACAATGGAACTTGTAAGATACACAGGAGAGGGGACAACAGAAAGAGAAAGATGGGTAGCAGGAACAGAATATAGCTATTTACCAGGAACGGGTCCAAGTGATAACAGATCAAGCAAATGGGCAAATGCAAGAGTAACTATAGACGGAATAGATAGTTATTTTGTATGGATACCAAGATATGCATATAGAATAATATATTTTGACAGTAATGACAGTAAAATTGCATATCAAAATGGAACATTAACAGAAGAAGAAGCAAAAGCACAAGGAAAAATAAAAGGATATTCAGATAGTAGAGGAATAGTAGACGCAGAAGGCAAGAAAATAGCAAATGTAGAAAGTACAACGAAAACAATGGTAAGTAAAGACTATTTCATGGTGCATCCAGCATTCACTGCAGATGTAACATATGGTGGAGGATTTGGAAATAATAATGGAAGCAGTGATAATGGAATAAGTGGACTATGGATAGGAAAATACGAAACAGCAAGAAGTGATACAAATGGTTCTACTCAAGGAAGTGCAACAACACTAAAAGTACAACCTGGACAAACAAGTTTTAGAATTATAACAATAGGAGATATGTACACATATGCAAGAGCATATTCTCCAACAGACTTAAAAAGCCATATGTTAAAAAATAGTGAATGGGGAGCAGTAGCATATTTAACAGAAAGCACATATGGAAGAAATGGAACAGAAATAGCACAAAATACAAATTCAAGTTACTTAACAGGAGGAGGAACAGGAACAGCATATGTAGATTCAAATAAATTGCAAAGCTCTACAGGAAATGAATATGGAATATATGATTTAAGAGGAGGATCATATGAATATGTAGCAGGCTACTACAATGGAAGTAGTTCATTATCAAGTGGTTCATCATTTGCAATTAATGGTGGACCAAGCAATGAATACTCAACAGCCTACACAGGAACAACTGCAAGTAGTGCATATAAATACGGAGATGCAACTTATGAAACAAGTGGTTGGCATTCAGATCTCGCTATCTTTGTGAATTTGTACAATGCTTTCTTCAAACGTGGGGGTGGCTATGACAACTTCAATGGTGGCGCCAACGGCGACAGCTCTTTCCGTTTGGCCCTAGTAGTGTAATGTGATATCTGTAATCTGAACAACATAACAAGTTAACATTGCATTATGAAAAAAATACTAAAACTAGAACAATAGTATGGTTTTCGAGCAGGCTGAAAGCTAGCACGAAAACCCGAGAAAAACTCAAACATTCGGGATATAACTGAACAGATAACGCTAACTTTGTGAATTCGAACAACCCTTTCTTCAAACGTGGGGGGTAACTATAGCGTCGATTATATTCCTTCCATAATAAAAACTAATAAAGTAAAGAAATATATTTAATGCAAAAAAACATATCTTAGTATTACAAATTTATTGATTAATTAAATCTTAAAAACGCTTAAATATTTATTAAATAAATAAGCACTTTTAAGGGAAAGTTAACCAAAATAGTTTGTTAAAGAAAAGGTATGTTTTTTGTTATGTATAAAATGTGGATAAATGTTTTAAGAAAAAACAGCAAGTAAAAGGTAAAAAAAGTGTAAAGTAAAAATTGATAGTGAAAATGCACTAAGTACTGGCACGTGGGCGTAAATTGAAATCTACAGCCTAAAACCAATAAAAATCTACTTAGAAGCTTTGCAACTTGCATAAAATATGATATAATATTGTACATAATGGAGGAGAAAATGTATAAATTTTTCGTATCAGACAATCAGATAAAAAACGAAGAAGCAAAAATAATTGGCGAAGACGTAAAACATATAAGAGATGTATTAAGATTAAATGTTGGAGAAAATATAGTTATTTGCAATAAAGATTTAGGAATAAGCTATATTGCAAACATTGAAGAACTTTCAAAAGAAGAGGTTATATGTCATATAACAGGCGAAAATAAAACATCAACAGAACCAAATGTAAATGTTGACATATATCAAGGTTTACCCAAAAGCGATAAAATGGAATATATTATACAAAAAACAACTGAGATAGGGGTTAAAAACATATATCCAGTCGCTTTGGAAAGATGTGTTGTAAAATTAGATAAAAAAGATGAAAATAAAAAGATTTTAAGATGGGAAAAGATAGCAGAAGCTGCTGCAAAACAAAGTAAAAGAGATTTTATTCCGCAAATTCAAAAAGTTATAAATCTTGAAAATATTTGCAAAAACGTACCAAAATATGATATTATATTACTAGCTTATGAAAATGAGGAAGGAAATACAATAAAAACAGAGTTACAAAAAATTAAAAAGAGAGATAACGTTAATATTGGAGTAGTTATAGGGCCAGAAGGTGGATTTACAGAAAAAGAAGTAAATACTTTAATAGCATCAGGTGCAAAATGTATAACACTTGGTAAAAGAATTTTAAGAACAGAAACAGCACCAATAGTTCTATTAAGCGATATAATATATGAATTTGAACTGTAAAAATATTAAGTGGGGGAATTGAAAATGCCTAATAAGCAGAAAAAAGAAGAAAAGAAAGAAGTAAAAAAAGATGCAAAAGAAGTTGCAGAAAAAGTAGAAATTAAAGAGAATGAAAAAACTACAGGAAAGAAAGAAAATAAAAATGCTAGTAGTAAGACTAAAACAAATAAATCTACTAACGCAAAAACTTCAAAGAATACTAAAAAGAATGAGGATAAAGGAAAAGCAGATATGAAAAATACTGCTTCAAATTCTAATGCAAAAAAAGAAAGTAACAAAAAAGAAGAAAAAGGCACAAAAAAAGGAAACAGTTCTAAAAAGGCAAATAATGTAAAAGAGAATGTGACAGAAAAAGAAACAAAAAATACTATTAAAAAAGATAACAAAGAAAGCACTAAAAAAAGTAAAGAAAACAAAAGCAAGGAAGAAAAAAATAAAAAAACAGACAAAAAAGTAGAAAATACTGAAGAGGAAATTAAAAAAGAAAAGCAGACGAAAAAGGCTACAAAGAAAGACAAAAAAGAAGAAGGTAAAAATAAAAAAGATAGTAAAAGCAAGAAAAAACAGGGAAAAGAAATATTATCAAAAAATGAAAAAAATGAAAAAGAAGAAAAAATTGAAGAAGTAAATGAGAAAGAACATGTAAAGCTAATAAAATTTGAAGAAATAAAGAATATATTTAAAAGAAAGAAAGTAGTACCAAAAGAGGATTTAAAACAAATAAATAAACCTGTATTTCATAACATATTAATGGCGGCATTAGTAATGCTATACTTTATATTCTTAATTTTAGGATTTTATAATATAGAACATAGCGTATATCAAACAGACTTAAAAGTATTTTCAATGTGTATATTATTAATAGCAATTGTATTATTAGAAAAAGCATATAAAGAAGACAGTGGAAAACTTGCAATGTTTGGAATAGAAACCATAGTTATAGCTATAATAACATTAGGATTAATATATGTAAATATAATGATGTCTGCTATGTACATAAACATAATATTAATTATTTCATATATTTTAGCAATATATTATGTAATGAAGTCAATAATACTTTATATAAGAGGTAGAAAGAAATACTTTGTAGATGATATAAAAGAAATAATTAATACAGATGAGTAAAATATAAAAAATCGGAGGTATGCTTATGCAACTAATAAATATAGGATTTGGAAATATTGTTTCGGCAAATAGAATTATAGCTATAGTAAGCCCAGAGTCGGCACCAATAAAGAGAATAGTGCAAGAAGCTAAAGACGATGGTACAGCTATAGATGCGACATATGGAAGAAAGACTAGAGCAGTTCTCATAATGGATTCTGGACATGTTATACTTTCTTCAATTCAACCAGAGACAGTAGCAGGAAGATTAGACAAAGACGAAGAGGATATATTGCCTGATTAATGCAATGGGTACAAACAAAATAAAATTATAGATAAATAAATACAAAGTTAATTTAATAGGAGGTAATAAAAATGATGGTAAAACCAACCGTAAAGGAGTTATTAACAAAAGTGGACAATAGATTTGAATTAGTAGTAGTAACAGCAAAAAGAGCAAGAGAAATTGCTAATGGTCAAGAGGTATTAACAAAAGTAAAAGAAGAATCACCAGTAACACTTGCAGCAAATGAAATAGCAGAGGGTAAGGTGACTATATGTTAGTTTTATTATCAGGAGTATCTGGTGCAGGTAAAGATACAATAAAAAAGGAATTAATAAAAAGAATGGAAAATGTAGAATCTTTACCTTCATACACAGATAGAGCGCCTAGAGCAAATGATGTGCCAGGTGTAACATATAATTTTGTTGATACAGAAGAATTTGAAAGAATGATTAAAGATGGTGAACTATATGAATATTCTGCTCATCATGAACATTATTATGGAACTTCCAAAAAGTTATTAAACGATAAAATTAGTAATGGAAAAATAATTGTAAAGGATATTGAAGTAAATGGCGTAGAGAATCTATTAAATATATTAAAAGACGACATAAAAATAGTAACAATATTCTTAAGAGTTCCAAAAGAAGAATTACAAAAAAGATTAGAAAATAGAGTAGATAAGCCTAGCTTAAAAGAAATACAATTACGCCTAAATAGATTTGACTACGAAGAATCTAAAATAGGTATGTATGATTACATAATAAAAAATAATAATTTAGAGAAAACAGTACAAATAATAATGACAATAATAAATAATGAATATAATTTAAAAGAAGCAGAATTTTAATTTAAAGCTAATATGTACACACTTATGTATATATTAGCTTTAAAATTTTCTTGTAAAAATATGTCTTTTTTGATATACTAATTACCATATAAAATAAGGAGAAATGTAATGATAGCCGAAGTTATAATACAAACTAATGCAAAAGATTTAAATAGAGTGTTTGACTACAAAATTCCAACTGAATATGAAGAAAATGCTTTAGAGTTAATTGGTGCTAAGGTATTAATTCCTTTTGCAAGAAGAAAAGAATTAGAAGAAGGCTATATAGTAAATATAAAAGAAAACACACAATATGAAGTAAAAGAAATTGCAAAAATAGAAGAAAAATATTTAAACAAAGAAAAAATAGAATTAGCTAAGTGGATGGCAAAAAGATATTTTTGTAACATAGCAGACTGTTTAAAATTAATGTTACCACCTGGTTCGACCAGAAAAATAAATAATAGAGTAAAAGAAAAGAGTATAAATTTTGTAGCATTAAAAAAGGATGAAGATGAAATTGAAATTGATATAGAAACAGGAAAAATAAAATCTCAAAAACAAATTAGAATATTAAAATTTTTACTAGAAAATGGAGATTCACTAATTTCAGATATAGAAATGTTTGCAGATGGTTCAAGAGCAATAGTAAACACACTTTGCAAAAATGGATATACTGAAATAATAGAAAAAAAGATAGAAAGAGATCCATTTGAATTTAAAGAAATAGAAAAAACAGTAAAACTTAAACTAACAGAAGAACAGGAAAGAGCATATAACGAGGTAAGTGACTCTATGGACGATATGCTATTTTCAGAGTTTTTACTTTATGGAGTAACAGGCTCACGGAAAAACAGAAATTTATTTACAATTAATTGAAAAAGCATTAAATGAACATAAATCAAGTATACTATTAGTACCAGAAATTTCATTAACACCACAAACAGTAAATCGCTTTATTGCAAGATTTGGCAAAGAAAATATAGCTGTTTTACACAGTAAATTGTCCATTGGGGAAAGATATGACGAATGGAAGAAAATAAATGATGGAAGAGCTAAGATTGTTATAGGTGCACGTTCTGCAATATTTGCACCAGTAAGAGAATTAGGAATAATAATAATTGATGAAGAACATGATAGTTCATATAAATCGGAAATGACACCAAAATATGATGCAAAAGAAGTAGCAAGATTTATGTGTAAAGAAGCAAATGTACCACTTCTTTTAGGAAGTGCAACACCAGACATAGATACATATTATAGAGCAAAGAAAGAAGAGATAATGCTTTTAAAACTAAAAACAAGAGCAAATAAAGCAAAACTACCAGAAATAGAAGTAATTGACTTAAGAGAAGAACTTGCAAAACAAAATAAGTCAATGATTAGTACCAAGCTATATGAAGAAATAGAAAAAAATTTAGAGGATAAAAAGCAAACTATTTTATATTTAAATAGAAGAGGTTTTTCCACTTTTGTAATGTGTAGAAATTGTGGATACACAGTAAAGTGTAAGAACTGTAATATTAATTTAACATATCATTCAAATACAAATAAACTAAAATGCCACTATTGTGGATATGAAGAAAAACTAGTTACAAAATGTCCAAGCTGTGGAAGTGAGCAAATTAGATATTTTGGAACAGGTACTCAAAAACTAGAATACGAAATAAAAAAGTTATTTCCAAATGCAAGCACAATACGTATGGATATAGATACAGTATCTAAAAAGAACTCACATGAAGAAATATTAGGTAAATTTAAGAACGAAAATATAGATATTTTAATAGGAACGCAAATGGTAGTAAAAGGTCATCATTTTCCAAATGTAACATTAGTAGGAGTTATTGCAGCAGATGGAAGCCTAAATATAGATGACTTTAGAGCAAATGAAAGGACATTTCAAATACTGACACAAGTAGCCGGTAGAGCAGGAAGAGATAAAGATAAAGGAAGAGTTATAATTCAAACATATAATCCAGATAATTTTAGTATAGAATGTGCTAAAAAACAGGATTATGATCTATTCTATAACGCAGAGATATTAATGAGAAAACAGTTGAAATATCCGCCTTTTTGCGATATAATATTAATTGGATTTACTTCAATTAATGAGGGAGAAGTAAAAAAAGTAGCAAATAGTATACACGAATATTTAAAAAAGAGAGTATTAGCAGAAAATTTAGGTATAATACTATATAAAGCACTACCTTCTCCAATAGATAAAATAAAAAACAAATATAGATGGAGAATACTCATAAAATGTAAATTTGGAGAAGAGATAATAGATTTAATAAACGATGTGATGAATAAATATCAAAATTTAAAGGTTAAAAATACAAAAATAACCATAGACTTAAATCCAAATAATATGTTATAAAGGAGGAAAAAGCATTGGCAATAAGAGTTGTAAGAGAAAATGGGGATGAAATCTTGAGAAAAAAATCAAGAGAAGTAGAAGCAATAGATGAAAAGATAAAAGAACTATTAAATGATATGCTTGAAACAATGCATAAATATAATGGAGTAGGCTTAGCTGCACCACAAGTAGGAATTTTAAAAAGAGTTGTAGTAATTGATTTGTATGATGATAATGGTCCTTTAAAACTAGTTAATCCTAAAATATTAAAATCAAAAGGTTCGCAAGAAGTAGAAGAAGGGTGCTTAAGTTTTCCAAACCAATATGCAAAAATGATAAGGCCAGAAGAAATAGTTGCAGAAGCACTTGACGAAAATGGTAAAAAAATAAAAATAAAAGCAAAGGGATTGTTAGCACAAGCAATTTGTCACGAAATAGATCATTTAGATGGAATATTATTTGTGGATAATATGATACCAGGAACGTTAGAATATGTAGAACCAGCTAAAGAGTAAGGAGGCAAGTTTATGCTAAAAATAGTTTTTATGGGAACACCGGATTTTGCAAGAGTTTCATTAGAAAAAGTGTACGAAGCGGGATATAAAATAGAAGCAGTAGTAACGAATATAGACAAACCAAAAGGTAGAGGAATGAAACTAGTTGCATCTCCAGTAAAAGAATTCGCACTAGAAAAAAATATTGAAGTGTTACAACCAGAAAAAGTAAAAAATAATCCAGAATTTATAGAAAGGATAAAACAAATAAATCCAGACGTTATATGTGTTGTAGCTTATGGAAAAATACTTCCAAAAGAACTTTTAGAAATTCCAAGACTTGGTTGTATAAATGTTCATGGTTCACTTTTGCCAAAATATAGAGGGGCTGCACCAATACAATGGTCTGTGCTTAATGGAGAAGCTACAACTGGAATTACAACAATGTACATGGATGTTGGTATGGATACTGGCGATATGATTTTAAAGGAAGAAACAGAAATAGGAGAAAATGAAACCACAGGAGAATTGTGGGAAAGATTATCTGTTATTGGTGGAAATTTACTTGTTAAAACATTAAAACTAATAGAAGAAGGAAAAGCGCCAAGAGAAAAACAAGGAGAAGAATTTACATTGGCACCAATGATAGATAAAGAAATGGCAAAAATAGACTGGGAAAATAAAAGCGCAGTAGAAATAAAGAATTTAGTAAGAGGTTTAAATCCAATAATAGGCGCATATAGCTATATAAATGGTAAAAAGACAAAGTTTTGGAAAGTAGATATTTTATCAAACGAAGAATTAAAAGAAGAATTTCCAGAACTTGCAGAATATGAATATAAATTAAAAGAAATTCAACCAGGAACAGTTCTATTTTCAGATGATAAAAAAGGGTTATATATAAAAGCAAATGCAGGAATAATAAAAGTATTAGAAATACAAGGTGAAAATGCAAGAAGAATGAATGTTAATGAGTTTTTAAGAGGCAACCATATAGAAATAGGTAATATATTTGAATAACAAAGTTTACATAAACCAATAAAAATAACAAAAAATGTTGCAAAATTTGTAGTATAATAGTATAATATATAATGTATGGATTTTAGATAGATAAAAATAACAAAAATATAGTAATATAAACATAAGCTTGTTGCATAAATATACTAATATGATAAAAAAAGGAGAAGAAGATGGATTATTTATATATAATTCAACAAATACTTGTATGGTTACTTACAATATTTTGGGGGTATCAATTAATAATAAGTATTTGTTCATTAGTTAAATTAAAAGACAAACCTATATTAGAAGAAAAGACCAATAGGTTTATGGCAATAATACCAGCTCATAACGAAGAAAATGTTATAGAGGCTTTGATAGAAAGCCTAAATGCGCAAGATTATCCAAAAGATAGTTATGATATTTATGTTATAGCAGATAACTGCACAGACAGAACAGCAGAAATAGCAGAAAATAAAGGTGCTATTGTTATGAAAAGATTTGATGAAGAACATAAAACAAAAGGATATGCACTTCAATGGTTCTTAGAACAAAAAATAAAAGAAAATGCACCTTATGATGCTTTCTGTATATTTGATGCGGATAACATAGTAGATAAAAACTTCTTAAAAGCAATGAATAAAAAGCTTTGCCAAGGAGAAGAAGTAGTACAAGGATATAGAGATATAAAAAATCCAACAGATAGTTGGGTATCAGCAGGATATGCATTATTCTATTGGACAATGAATAGATTCTATCATTTAGCAAGATATAATTTAGGATTATCTCCATTAATAAATGGTACAGGATTCATGGTTAAATTCGATGTAATAAAACCAGAAGGATGGAATACAAAAACATTAACAGAAGATATAGAATTTTCATTAAAAAGAATAATAAAAGGTAGAAAATTAGGTTGGGCAACAGATGCAATAGTATATGATGAGCAACCAGTTGGATTTAAACAATCTTGGAAACAAAGAACAAGATGGACAGTAGGACACATACAATGTATGAATGAATATACAAAACCATTAGCAGCAGCTGTTAAATCTAATAAAACAATGATGAACTTTGATGGGCTTTTATATATATTAGGAAGTATACCAATGTTTGTATTAACACTACTATTATTAGTATTGAACTTCGTAATGTATGCAGCAAATGGTATGACAACAACAGAACTTGTAATAAACTGTTTAAGATATTTAATACCAACATTTTTATTACCAATATTTACAGCAATTTTAATAATGATATTGGAAAAGAAACCAATAAGACCAATGATTAAAGGGTTGATTTGTTATCCATTATTCTTAGGTTCATGGTTGTTAATAAACTTTAAATGTTTATTCAAACGTGATACAAGCTGGGATAAGATAGAACATGTTAGAAATGTAAATATAAAAGACGTTGCTTAAAACAAATTAAATAGATTTTTTGGGTGGGATAATGAAAAATTATCCCATTTTTGAAACATAAAAACAAATTAACTTTTAGAAAGGATTAGAGAATGCAAAAGGTAAAAGAGATTTTTAAAGATAAAATAAAGCTTGTGCATATTTTAGTAATAATTCTTGGAATAATATTTATTTCACTTTCGAATTTTCATAGAACAATATGGTTTGATGAGTCCTATTCGGTTGCAATATCTGCCCATAGTTTTGGGGATATCTGGTCTATAGGGGGAAATGATGTTCATCCCGTATTATACTATTGGATACTTCATATTTTAAGATATATATTTGGCAACGAAATGTTAGTATATAGACTATTTTCAGTATTAGCTATAAGTATTTTAGGAATATTAGGATATACACATATAAGAAAAGACTTTGGAGAAAAAAGTTGGAATTATTTTTTCAATTTTAGTATTTTTTATGCCAATTACACTTATATATTCAGGAGAAATAAGAATGTATGCTTTAGCAATGCTACTTACAACATTAACTGCAATATATGCATATGGGATATATATAAATAGAGATGATAAAAATACAAAAAATTGGATATTATTTGGTATCTTTAGTTTAGCTTCTGCGTATACCCATTATTATTCACTAGTAGCATCAGGAGTAATAAATGTAATATTATTCATTTATTTATTAATAAAGGCAGTAAAAGAAAAGAAATTTATAACAAACTTAAAGAGATTTATAGTGTCTGCTGTAATACAAATAATATTGTATATACCCTGGCTTGTATATTTATTATTACAAATAAAGCAAGTATCAGCAGGATTTTGGATAGAAATGAGTTTTCCAGGAACGTTGTTAGAAATGTTTTTATTCCAATTTGCAGGAAATTTAGATAAAATGGAATATATACCAAATGTAGCAGGATATATATTTGGGGGAATAATTTGTGCATACTTAATAGGGATAGTATGCGTTCAAGTATTTAAGTTAATTAACAAAAGAAAAAATATAGATAATAAATTGAATGAAGAAAGAGGCAAGGAAGAAGAAAAGCCTGTAAAATATGCATTTTTAACATACGTATTAGTACTAATACTAATATGGATTATTTCACTAATTATGCCAAGGCCAATACTTTATGCAAGATATATGCTATGTATAACAGGAATATTTATATTCGGAATAAGCTTCTTAATGGCAAAATACGGAAATAAATATATTAATATACTCATACTAATGTTAATAATAGCTACATCAACATATATTAATGTAAATTTAATAAATATAAACTATAACGAAAGTAATAGTAAGCCAATAGAATATATAAAAGAAAATGTAGAAGAAAATGATATTTTAATATATGGAAATGATGCGGTAGGATTCATTGTATCAGCTAATTTACCAGAAATAGAACAATATTTTTATGATGGCGCATATTGGAATGTTGATGAAGCATATAGAGCATTCGGACCCAATATGACAATAGTACATGATTTGGATATGTTAGAAAATTATACAGGAAGAATATGGACAATAAATTCTAGTAACTCTGCAATAGCAGATGAAATAGTAGAAAAGTATGATGCTAAAGTAATAGAGAAAGTGCATTATACAACAGAACATAAAGAAAAATATGAGTATACATTTTGTTTAATAGAGATAGAGTAAATAAAAAGATGAATATAAATATATCACAAGAAAGACATATAATTTGTTTTAAATTTGAGACAGATGTATGTCTCTTTTTTACTATTGACAATCATTTTATTATAAAATATAATGTAAAAAAAAAGGAGGAGAAAAATATGCAGTATAAAATTATAGGACAAACAGTACCAGTAGTTGAAGTAACATTAAATAGAGGAGAAACAGTATATACACAAACAGGTGGTATGTCATATCAAACTGATGGAATTGCTATGAAAACGAATGCAAGAGGAGGACTAATGAAAGGAATAGGCAGAATGTTTTCAGGAGAGTCACTATTTATGGCAAATTATACAGCTGAAAGAGATGGCGCAATGGTAGCATTTGGAACAACAGTGCCAGGAAATATTATGCCAGTAGATTTATCACAAATGCCAAATGGAATTACAGTGCAAAAAGGATCATTTTTATGTGCAGAAGATAGTGTAGAAACATCTGTAACATTTTCTAAGAAATTTAGTGCAGGACTATTTGGAGGAGAAGGATTTATTTTACAAAAAGCACAAGGAAAGGGTATGCTATTTTTAGAAGTTGATGGAGACCCTATAGAAAAAGAGTTAATGCCAGGAGAAGTTTTAAAAGTAGACACAGGAAATGTTGTAGCATTTGAACAAAGCATATCTTATGAAGTAGAAATGGTAAAAGGAATAGGTAATATCTTTTTAGGAGGAGAAGGATTATTCTTAACAAGACTTGTTGGACCAGGTAAAGTAATATTACAATCACAAAACTTCGGAGATTTTGTTGGAAGAATTACTCCATATATACCAAATAAATAATAGTAAAGTAAAAAAATAGAAAAGTGGTATAAATTAAGAAAAATTCAAAAATTATACCACTTTTTTATATTTATATTACTTTTATACTACTTTTTTTCATCATTTTATTGCTACTAAATATATAAAATGATATAATCTAAAATGGAGAGTGAAAAAAATGAGTTTGAACACAATAGTATATGCTTTTGTTGGACCATCTGGAACTGGGAAAAGCTATAGGGCACAGATGGTGGCTAGTGAAAACAATATACATTATATAATAGATGATGGACTATTAATACATGAAAATGATGTGGTTGCAGGTAATTCAGCGAAAAAAGCACCTACAAAGGTAGAAACTGTAAAAAAAGCCATCTTTATAGATAAAGAAGATAAAAAAAATATGGTAGAAGCTTTAAAAAAAATAAAACCAGAGTCTATACTGATTTTAGGTACTTCAGATGGTATGGTAGAGAAAATTGCTGAAAACTTAGGACTAGAAAAACCACAAAAGACAATATATATAAATGAAGTGGCAACTGAAACTGAAATGGAAACGGCCAAAAGAATTAGAACAACAGAAGGAAAGCACGTTATACCAGTTCCAACATTTGAAATAAAAAGAGATTTTGCTGGATATATATTAGATCCACTACAAATATTTAAATATAGAAGAAATGATGAGCCATATATATCAGAAAAATCAATTATTAGGCCAACATTTAGTTATTTAGGTAAATTCACAATATCAGATACGGTATTTAGACAGATAACTGAATATGTTGCAAAGAAAACAGAAGGAATTCATAGAATATCTAAAGTTAGAGTTGAGAACTCTGTTGGTGCTACAAATATATACATAGAGGTATATTTAATATTTGGATATAATATAGTTAATGTGTTAAGAGATTTTAAACAAAAGGTAAAAAAAGAAATAGAACGACTTACAACAATGAATGTACAAGAGGTGTCTGTATTAGCTAAAGGAATACATATGCCAGAAAATAATAGTAAATAAGATGCAATTGGGATTGTCCCAAACAGCACACGAATTAGGAGGGGAAAATGTCATTTATAGTAGCAATTGATGGACCAGCAGGAACAGGAAAAGGTACTGTTACAAAAATTTTATCTAAAAAGTTTAATTTAGTGAATATAGATACAGGGGCAACATATAGATGCGTAACTTTAGATATGATAAATAAAGGCGTAAAATTAGAAGAATTAGATAAGATAAAGGAAATATTAAAAAATATTAAAATAGAAATAAAAAGAGAAAATGGAGAACAAAAAATATTTTTAAATGGAGATGAAGTTACTTCGAAAATTAGAAGTAAAGAGGTAACAGAACTAGTGTCTCAAGTTTCAAGTATAAAGGAAGTACGTTTTAGCATGGTTGAACTTCAAAGGAAAATGGCAGAAGGACAAGATGTCATTATGGAAGGAAGAGATATAGGAACGTATGTATTTCCAACAGCAGATGTAAAAATATATTTAGATGCAGATTTAGAAGAAAGAGCGAAAAGAAGATTTAATCAAAATAAAGAAAAAGGCATAAATATGTCTTATGTTGATATTCTGAATAATATTAAATTAAGGGACGAAAATGATAAGAAAAAAGAAATTGGTGCATTAAAAGTGGCTCATGATGCTGAAGTAATAGATAGTACGACAATGAGTATAAATCAAGTTGTACGTGAAATAAGCGGTATTATCGAGAAAAAGAAAAAAGACATGAGATTGCAAAAAAAGATATATAAAGTTCGTAAAGAGACAGCTTGGAAGAAGTTTTTAAGAACTACAATTAAAGGTATACTGAGAACAGTATATAGAATTGCATTTAGAGTAAAAATAATTGGAGAAATTCCAAAAGAAGGGAGTTATATAATTTGTTCAAACCATATAAATTATTTTGATGCAGCTGCTATAGTATTATTCAATAAAAGAAAGATAAATTTTGTTGCAAAAGAAGATTTATTTACGCATGAAATACTAATGTGGCTGGGACATTTATTTGATGCTATTCCTATAAAAAGAAATATGCAAGATATAGAAGCTATGAAAAGATGCTTGAAAGTATTAAAAAATGGTGAGCTATTAGGAATATTTCCAGAAGGAACGCGTAAAGGAATGGCAAAAAATATGAAAGCTAAAAATGGCGCGGCTTTTATGGCTATTAAATCAGGCGTAAAAGTTATACCTACAGGAATACATGGAACATTTAGACCATTTAGCAAAGTATATGTAAATTATGGAGAACCTATTGATTTAAGTGAGTATAAAGATAATAAAGATAAGTTAGATGAAGCAACGGATATTATTATGGAAAAAATTAAAGAACTTACAAAGTATGAGAATAAAAATATAAATAAACAGTAAGAGCGATTACTTGAAAACAATAAGAATTGACAAAATTACTTAATAGGTGTATAATTAAAAAAGTTGATTTAAGAGAATTAGACGTTTTTCAAAGAAAACATTGGAAAACGTCTTAAGTTATGATAAAGTTAAACGAAAAGGGGTAAATAATGTATGAACAATGAGAAAATAAGAAATGTTGCAATAATTGCACACGTAGACCATGGAAAAACTACACTAGTGGATGCTTTATTAAGACAAAGTCATGTTTTTAGAGCAAATGAACAAGTAGATGAAAGAATAATGGATTCAAATGATATAGAAAAAGAAAGAGGAATTACAATTCTTTCTAAGAATACTTCTGTTATGTATAATGATGTAAAGATTAATATAGTAGATACACCAGGACACGCAGACTTTGGAGGAGAAGTTGAGCGTGTACTAAAAATGGTAGACGGTGTACTTTTATTAGTTGATGCTTTTGAAGGCCCAATGCCACAAACAAGAGAGGTACTAAAAAAATCATTAGCACTTAACTTAAAACCAATAGTAATAATAAATAAAATAGATAGACCAGGTGCAGAACCACTTAAAGTAGTGGACAAAGTACTAGAATTATTTATTGAACTAAATGCAAATGACGAACAATTAGATTTTCCTGTAATTTATGCATCGGCTAAAAATGGTATAGCTAAAATGCACTTGGAAGATGAAAGTGATAATGTAAATTGTATATTTGATACAATAATAGCAAATATAGAGCCACCAAAATGTGACATGGATGGAAACATGCAAATGCTTGTATCAAATATAGACTATGATGATTATTTAGGAAGAATAGCAGTAGGAAGAATAGAAAGAGGAACTATAAAAAATGGTATGAGTGTTGCTATATGTAAGCAAGAAAAAACAGAAAATGGAAAGATAGCAAAACTATATACTTATGAAGGATTAAAAAGAGTAGAAAAAGAAGAAGTATCAGCAGGAGATATAGTTTGCGTATCTGGTATAGCAAACATAAATATTGGAGATACAATATGTGATATAAATAATCCAGAAAAAATACCATTTGTTGATATAGATGAACCAACAGTATCAATGACATTTAGTGTAAACAATGGACCATTTGCAGGAAAAGAAGGCCAATTTGTAACTTCAAGACATATTCGCGATAGATTAATGAAAGAACTAGAAAGAAATGTAAGTTTACGTGTAAAAGAAACAAGTTCAGCAGATAGCTTTGAAGTATGTGGACGTGGGGAACTACACTTATCAGTTTTAATTGAAAATATGAGAAGAGAAGGATTTGAACTATTAGTATCTCGTCCAAAAGTTATATTCAAAGAAATAGATGGAGTAAAATGTGAACCAATCGAAAGATTAGTTGTAAATGTACCAGACGATTGCATAGGAAATGTCATAGAAAAATTAGGTAGAAGAAAAGCAGAAATGGTTAATATGGAACCAGCAGAAGCAGGTCACACTAAAGTAGAATTTAAAATACCAGCAAGAGGAATAATTGGATACAGAACAGAGTTCTTAACAGATACAAAAGGTGAAGGTACTATGAATAGTACATTTGAATGTTATGAACCATATAAAGGAGATATACAAGCTAGAACAAGAGGAGTGTTAGTAGCATTCGAACAAGGAACATCAGTAACTTATGGACTATATAATGCACAAGAAAGAGGAGAGCTTTTTATAGGTGCAGGAGTAGAAGTATATGAAGGTATGATAGTTGGAATAAATGCAAGAAATGAAGATATTTCAATAAATGTATGTAAAGAAAAACATTTAACAAATACAAGAGCGTCAGGCTCAGATGATGCATTAAGATTAGTACCACCAATTAAGTTATCATTAGAAAAAGCTATAGAATTTATACAAGATGATGAACTAGTTGAAATAACACCAAAAAATATCAGATTAAGAAAGAAAATTTTAGATAGTAAAACAAGAGAAAGAGAAGCAAGAAGAAAAGAATAGTAGCGGGATTTAGTATAAGACTTATTTCCGAAAAGATGTGGAGACAGACATGTAAAAAAGTTTATATATGTCTGTTTCTTTGCTTAAAAAAGAGGAGAAGGAATTAAAATGAATAAAGTAGAATTAGCAAAAATAAAAGAAAAAGCACTACAAGATCATATTCCAATAATAATGGATGAAACTCTAGAAACTATAAGAAAAGAATTAGAAACATTTACACCAAATAGAATATTAGAAATTGGAACAGCTGTAGGATATTCAGCAATTTGTTTTTCAGAATTTTTAAGTGAAGGTGGAAAAATTGATACTATAGAAAGGGACGAAGAACGAGTTAAAGAAGCAAAAGAAAACATAAAGAAGGCAAAAGTGGAAAATAAAATAAATATATTACAAGGAGATGCAGTAGAAATACTTCCAACGCTAAATGAAAAATATGATATGATATTTATTGATGCTTCAAAAGGAAAATATCCATTTTTCTTGAAAGAGTCTATGAGAATGCTTTCTCCAAATGGAATAATATTTGCAGATAATGTTTTATACAAAGGTTATGTATTAAGCGACTATAATAAACATAAACAACGTACTGCTGTGAGAAATCTAAGGGAGTTTTTAAAAGAATTAAATGAACTGCAAGAAAGTAAAAAGTATGAAGTAAAAGTTTTAGAAGTAGGAGATGGATTAGCTATAGCTAAGATGTTAAATTAAGTGATTATATAATATTTAAAATACTTAAAATAAAGAATTATAAATAACAAGTAAAAAGTTAAAAAATGCCCCAGAGGAAATTTATTCTCTGGGGTTTTGAGGTTCATGCCTTCTTTAACTTTTTCAGAATTTCAAGAGTATTGGGATCGGAAATGTTAGGAATTTCATAATCATCGCAAAGTGCTTCTTGGAGAAGCTCTTCAATTTCCGTATAATTTCTAACCGCCTGAGCTCTTTCAAAACGTCGTCTCCAGTAAGTTTCGTCTTGCCGGTGTTCCCAATCAGACATGCTTTGCCCATAAGTTGTCCGTGCCATAATGTATACCTCCTTTGTAAAATTACTTTACATAAGTTATATTATATATCATTTTTATAAAAAAGTCCAATTTATTATTAATTTATTGTAATTACATTTAATTTTTTGTTTAATATTAATTAAAAAAATTATAAGTTTGCAATTAACAGACTATATAAGCAAGTATTTAATGAAAGATAACACATTGTCTGTTAGAAAAATTGCAAAAAGAATATATACTGTACTAATTTGAATAATGTATGGTATTTTTGATAATATCAAGTTTATTTTCTTCTTAAAAAACGGATAAATAAAATTGATAACTAATATAGCAATTATTCCCCATGCAAAAGAATAAAATATACTGATTCTACCATTCAGATTCATGAACTCAATAGTATAATCCCACCATTTTAGTGCAAATAGTGCTTCCATGCCAAAACTTACTAAATATTCAAATAGCGAGAATATAATAGCGGAATATACAAAAAGTTTAAAATTTTGCTTTTTATATTTACTAAAAAATATGATTAATATTACAGCACCCCAGCCATATATTGGACAAAGTGGACCATATAAAAATCCTCTTTTAGTAAAATGACCTAAAGAATAAAAACTATATGCTGTTTCAATAAGCCAACCAATAATTGAAAAAACTAGAAAATATATAAAATATAAATAAATTCTAGGTAATTTTTTCTTATTTAGAACCTTATCATTTTTTGCCAAATTCAATTTTAAACTGATATTATTACTAGAATTAGTTTGATCATTTGTTTCTACTTGTTTATTAGGTTGTTCATTAGTGTTACTCATATTTTCTATTTTCATAATTACATCCCTTTCTACAATAAATATAATATCAAATTTTGTATAAAAAGTAAATCATATTAAGAAAAGTTTGAACTATACAACATAGAAACTTTATATTGTAACAGGATAAAATTTGTAGTATAATATAATAGCTAGAAAGGAAATGTGAATAAAAATGAAATTAAATATAGTACTAGTAGAACCAGAGATTCCACAAAATACAGGGAATATTGCAAGAACATGTGCAGCACTAGGGGCAAAACTTCATTTAGTACATCCATTAGGATTTAAAATATCTGAAAAAGCAGTAAAAAGAGCAGGGCTTGATTATTGGGACAAGTTAGATATCGAAGAACATATATCTTTTGAAGCATTTTTGAAGAAATACAAACCAGAAGAAAACAACATGTTTTTTGTGACGACTAAAGGAAAACATGTTTATTCTGATCCAGATTATTCAAAAATGGAAGAAGTATTTGCTTTATTTGGAAAAGAAACAAAAGGACTTCCAGAGGATATTTTATTAAAATATATAGATAAAACAATCAGAATTCCAATGAGAAAAAGCTTACGTTCGTTAAATTTAGCAAATTCAGTTGCAATAGTAGCATATGACATATTAAGACAAAAAAACTTTGAAAATTTAGAAGAAATAAGTGGATATTTTGATGAAAAATTACAATAATTTTAGAAAGGAAAGAAAAATATGAAAAAGCCAGAATTATTAGCACCGGCAGGGTCATTTGAAAAAGCCAAAACAGCATTTATGTATGGTGCAGATGCTGTATATTGTGGAACAGGAAGTTTATCTTTAAGAAGTAGAGCAGAAGTAGATGATAATGATTTAGCAAAAACTATAGAATATGCACATAGCATAGGAAAGAAAGTATATGCAGCGATAAATATATATGCTTGGGATGAATATTACGAAGAAATAAAAAAACAAGCGAAAATGTTAAATGATATTAAAGTAGATGGAATTATAGCATCAGATGGAGGGATAATAGACATCTTAAAAGAATATGCACCTGATGTAGATATCCACATAAGTACACAGGCTAATACTGTAAGTTATCATTCAGCTAACTTTTGGTATAAAAATGGTGCAAAAAGAGTAATACTTGGAAGAGAAATGAATAAAGAACAGATAAGAAAGATAATGAATAATAAGCCAGAAGATTTAGAAGTAGAGATATTTGTACATGGTGCAATATGTTTTGGATATTCGGGAAGATGCTTTTTAAGTGACTTCCTAGCTTCTAGAAGTGCAAATCTTGGAGATTGTGCACAAAGTTGCAGATGGGCATATAATGTGTATGTAGAAGAACATAACAAACCAGGAAATCTAATGCCAGTAGAACATGATGAAAAGGGTACATATATATTTTCTTCAAAAGATTTATGCTTAATAAAAGAAATACCAGATATAATTGAAATGGGAATAGATAGCTTAAAAATAGAAGGAAGATTAAAAACAGAATATTATTTAGCAAGTGTAGTTAATAGTTATAGGAATGCAATAGATGACTATTTAAAGACACCTGATAAATACGATTATACTAAATATATAAAAGAGCTAGAAAAAACAAAAACAAGAGGTCTTACCACCTTTTATTTTAATGATAGAAATAATAAAGATTTCCAAGAATATGATGGAAAACAATATAATCCAAATTATGAGTTTGGAGGAAAAGTATTAGAATATGGTCAAGACAAGTCTGTTATAGAGATAAGAAACAAGCTAAAAATTGGTGATATAATGGAAATTCTAATTCCAAACAACATAGATACGTATGAGTTTAAAATAGAAAAATTATGGGATACAGAAACTGATGAAGAAGTGGAATTTGTAAATCCAGGAAAAGCAGGGCAAAGCATAAAAATGAACTTGCCAATAAAATGCGAAAAAGGATGGATATTAAGAAGAAAAAAATAAACTTTATTAACAAAAGAACAAATTATGAAATATTATTTTTGTTATTTCATAATTTGTTCTTTTATCCTATATTTTTAGCAAGTTTAAAACAAATTACTAAAAGGAATAATGAAATAATACCAGTTAAATTAAAAGCTATTGGAGTATATAGCACTAAAACACTACCTAATGTAAAACCTATTATAGAATAGTATGTTTGCATATAAAAATGATTTAATAAAAATTTCATTATAATCAAAAAACAAATACAGCCAAGTATAACACCAATTCCAATTGGAATTAGTATAGCTAATTCCATGCTAGCAATACTGTTTAAATATGTAGGATAAACCCCAAGACACATTAAAATAAGAGTATTGCTTACTCCAGGAAATATTATGCCAATAGACATCAAAAAACCAGACAATATAAGGAATAAAACCGAAAAGTTAACCGTTTCTGCATTAGAAATGTTTAGTCTATTTTCTAAAAACACAAAAGCAATTCCTAGAATAAATGAAATTAATGTATATAATAGATATCTTAACCTAAAAGTTTTCTCAGAATTAATTTTTTTAATTAATATTGGAATGCTACCTAATATTAATCCTATAAAGCAAAAACTAGTTGGTATAGGAAATATATTAAAAAGAGTCTTTAATATATTTCCAAATAAAAATACACCAAAAATTCCACCGAGTCCAATAGGAAACAAATAAAAGAAGTTTTTCTTAAAATCTTTAAACAAATTAAAAATTGAATCGATTAATTTATCATATATTCCCATAATAACACAAATGACACCACTACTTACACCAGGAAGTATTGCACCAGCGCCGAGAAGTATTCCTACAAAAAAATTAAAAATATTAGCCAAAAATATCACCATTAAATAGATATTCATATATTTAATAAAATAGTACAAATACAATATTTTGCAGGGTCAGGCACTTTTGATTAATAAAAACATATAATTTATGTATAAGAAAATCGGAGGTGCTTTTATGTTTACTGCATTTTGTGGAAGTTTAGGAGTTATAACTTTTTTTGAATTCTTAAAATCAGCTGTTTTTTTGTTAGGATATATATCAAGTAACAATTTATTTCCAGAACCATTATCATCAGAAGAAGAAAAAAAGTATTTAGAGAAGATGAAGGAAGGAAATGAGGAAGCCCGAAATATATTGATAGAGAGGAACTTAAGATTAGTAGCACATATTTGTAAAAAATATAGTACTGTAAAAGCAGATCAAGATGATTTGATTTCAATAGGTACGATAGGATTAATAAAGGGAATAAATAGTTTTGAAGCATCAAAAGGTGTAAGACTTGCAACATATGTAGCTAGATGTATAGATAATGAAATATTAATGTATTTAAGAAGTGCAAAAAAATTAAATGCAGAAGTATATTTGGAAGATCCAATAGGAAAGGATAAGGACGATAACACAGTCACTTTGCAAGAAGTTTTAGAAAATGAAGAAAGAAGCATTGAAGAAGAAGTTGATTTGAAATTTAAAATAAAAAAATTATACAATAAAATGAAAGAAGTTTTAAAAGATAGAGAAAAATCAATAATAGAGTTAAGATTTGGACTTAAAGGTACTAAACCTAAAACTCAACACGAAATAGCAGAAATGATGGGAATATCCCGTTCTTATGTTTCTAGAATAGAGACAAAAGCAATAGGAAAACTTGCAAAAGAATTTAAAGAGTATTAATTGAAAATGGTATAGAGATGTGCTAGAATATAGTCTATTGTTATAGTAAGGGAGAAATAATATGTATAATAAATATATTTTTATCAATAATAATAGAAGAAAAAAACAAAAAGAGTTAGAAAATCAAAAGGAATCAAAAGATTCTCAAATTAGTTTTGATATGTTAGCAGGAACACAAGATATTAATAAAACAAAGCCAAAAGGAAATGTGATTCTTAAAACAGGAGGAATAAAGAAAAGTCAAAATGAAAAAGGTAGAAACTTAAATAAATTTATAGACAACTATGTACTTGTAGATATAGAAACCACTGGATTGTCTCCAATATATGATGACATAATAGAAATTGGTGCAATAAAAGTAGAAAATAATAAAGTGGTAGGAGAATATAATCAGCTAATAAAAACAGATAGAAGTTTACCACCAATGATAACAGAATTAACTGGTATTACAGATGAGATGCTAGCTACAGGGAAAATGCTTGAAACAGTATTAGAAGAGTTTATTGGTTTCGTTGGAGATAATGTAATTATTGGACATAATATAAATTTTGATTTAGGATTTTTATGTAACAAATGCAAAAAGTATTTGAACTATAATTTGAATAATGATTATATAGATACTTTATATCTAGCTAGAAAACTTGTACCTAATAGTTATAACCATAAATTAGGAACACTTGCAAAGTTATTTAATATAAGTTATGAGGGCGCACATAGAGGCTTGAAAGATGTTGAAATAACATATGAAGTATACAATAAATTAAGAGAAATAAGTTAAAACAAACCCCAGAATTAATATAATTCTGGGGTTTAGAGGATTTAACGGTACTGAGCATGTTGCCTAACAGCTCTCCAAGAACCATCAGGTAATTGCTCAACATAACCTTTGATTTCCACCCATCCAGAAGACTCCGGATGACAGCTTCTGATGCTGTCGAGCACCTTTAAAGCATCACCTTTTGTGGGTTTGTGGAATGGGGAGATAAAAGTCTCCTCAAAAACTTTGACCTTGTTGCTTAAATCTAATGCTGACATAAAGTTTACCTCCTAAAATGTTAGTATACATAAATTATATCATTTTTAAAAAAATTAATCAAATTTGTTATTTTTATCTTTTATATTTATTTCATATATATAATTTTTTTAGCTCAACATTAAAAATCAAATTTTAAATTCAAAAAAATGGAAAAATAAAAATAAAAAAAAATCACATAATAATATTGAAAAAATAAGCGAGTTAAACTTATTTTAAAAAATATTAAGAAAGGTGATTTTTATGAGGAGAATATTTAGTTTAATATTAATGATTTTACTATTTTTTTGTATATTTCAAGTAAATGCAAATGCTTCTTCAATTCCATTAGGTTCAGTTACTGTAGATGTTACTAAACAAAAAATTTTGCCTGGAGAAAATGTTACAGTAAACATAAATTTTGGAACAGAACTAGGTGCGTATACTTTTGATATTGCGTATGACAATAAAATATTTGAATATGTAAGTTGTGAAGGTGGAACAGAAAATGATAATGGAACAAGAGTAAGAGTAACATATTATGATAGTAGTGGAGGAAGTAATCCAAGATCTAATATGTCCGTAACTTTTAAAGCAAAAGAAAATATAACGAGTACAAATCCAACAGATTTTTCTGTGACTGCAGAAGGACTAGCTAATAGTGATGCATCTCAAGATTATGATGATATTACCAGCCCTATAAAGAAAAGTGTTACAGTTGAACCCAATTATGTAGATTATACAATAAAATTTAATTATTCAGGTAAGATAATATTTGGAGAAGAAAAGAATATGGAATTAATTACTAAATCTAGCATGGGTAAAAACTATGAACATGTTAAAATGCAAGTAGAAGTAACAAAAAAACCTTCAGATAGTGCAACTGTACAATTATTGGCTATAGAAAAAATAAGGAATCAAGTGGATTTAGTTCAGGACGGTTGGGGTGAACCTGACGGATATAAATTAGGAGGAAAAGATGTAGAACAAGTTCTAGAAATACAAGCACTTTTTAGTGAGGCAGGAGAATATGGAATAAAGATAAGTTTATTAGATAAGGATTCATTAAATGCAGTAATAGCAACTAAGAATTTTACTTTTAATGTAGAAGAAAATGTAACAAACAATGAAGAAAATGGAAATAATGTAACTAATAACGAAATAGTAGCAGGAGAAAATGAAATTATAGGAGAAATAGAGAACAATAATCAAAGCGAGTCAAACAAAGTGGAAAACACTACAAATGTAGAAGAAATGCCAGATAATTTACCTAAAACAGGTATGACAAAATATGTTTATATAATAACAGCTATAGCTATACTAGGTGCAGGATATTTGACAATAAAAAATGAAAAAGTGAAGAAACAAGAATAATTAAATTTCTAAAATAAAAGGAATATAATTAAAATGATAAAGAAAACTATAAAATTAATAATCATTTTAATAATATCAATAATTATAGGAAATAGCATATATGGAATGTATAAAGAAATTAAAATAAGTAATGCACCTAATAAAACAATGATAACCAATGAAAACAGTAACGCAGAATATCAAAAGAATAATGTTAATAATAGCAAAAAAAGCAAAGAAATAATACCAGAAAAATATAAAGGATATATGGTGTCATCAAAAATAGTAATACCAAAGATTAATCTAGAGACTTATGTATTGGATGAAAAAAGTGAAGAAGCTATGTGGATATGCCCTACTAAATATTATGGTCCAAAGCCAAATGAAGTAGGAAATTACTGCATAGCTGCTCACAATTATAACAAAGAAAATATGTTTAATCATATTATAGAATTAGAAATTGGAGATAAGATATATTTAATGGATAATCAACGCGGAAAATTGGAATATGAGGTATATGATATATATAAAACAACTCCAGATAATACAACTCCACTTATGCAAGAGACTGAAAGTCCAGAAATTACATTAATAACCTGTAGTGATTATTCAAGCAAAAGAATAATAGTAAAAGCAATAGCAAATTAGAAACCTGTTTCTAAAGGTGACAAAGTTGTCACTTAGGTGACAGACACCGGGAAGACAAGGAGGTTAGAATGACCAAGAAGGCAATAATTATACTGACAAGCATAGCTATATCTATAATAGTCTTTATTATAATATTTAATATTTTTGAAGTTAATGAAGTAGAAAGCAAAAAGGAATTAACTAGACAAATGTTTTTATCAGATACATTTCCAGATGAGTATAAACCATATATAGATGAATTAAAAAAGAAATATCCTAATTGGGAATTTAAAGCTCTATATACAAATTTGGATTGGAAATATGTTATAGATAACGAAAATATTTTTGGAAAGAATTTGGTACCAAAGTCGTATTCAGATAGCTGGAAAAATACTACTCCAGGAGAATACAATGTTGAGGTTGATAGTGGTTGGGTAGATAGTTCAAGAACTGCTGTGGAGTTCGCAATGGATCCAAGAAATTTTTTGAATTACGTAAGAGTATTTCAATTTGAAGAATTATCATATAATCAGTCTACAAATAATACAGCAAGTATAGAGAAAATTCTTTATGGAACGGAATTTTATAACAAAATTGTAGAGTATAAGAATTCTAGTGGTACTAATATAGTTACAGATAAAAAATATTCGGATTTAATTTTATCTGCTGCCAGAACCTCAGGAGTAAGCAGTTTTCATTTAGCATCAAGAATAAAACAAGAGGTTGGTCCTTTTTTGTCTCATAGTTCCATTAGTGGTACTGTAAGTGGGTTTGAGGGACTATATAACTTCTATAACATTGGCGCTACTAGTTCATCGAAACCAATGGGTGCAATAAAAAATGGACTTCAATATGCAAAGGACGGAAAAGGTGCAAGTGAAGCTACTAAAAAGAAATATTTGATACCATGGAATACAAAAGAAAGAGCAATTACAGGTGGGGCAATATTTATTGGTTCTAGTTACATTAATTCTGGACAAGATACAATATATCTTCAGAAATTTCATGTTTATGATACTGAAAGTAGTGAACTATTTTGGCATCAATACATGACCAATGTTTTAGCACCATACAGTGAATCTAAAATAATATATACAGGTTATGCAAATAGTGATATGCTAAGTAATGCAATGTCTTTTGTAATTCCAATATATGAAAATATGCCAGATTTACCATGTACAAGCCCAGCAATTTCTGCTAGCGATTTTTCATCCGATAATACAAAAGTATATGCAAATGTAGAAACTAGTTTAAATGTAAGGTGTGGACCGGGAACGTCATATGAAAGTTTAACTACTATTCAGGGTGGAACACAGATGACAAGGATTGCAAAAGGTAAGCAAAAAGGAGAACTTTGGGATAGAGTCATACTAGAAAATGGTTTGGTTCGGATATGTATTTCAAAATTATGTTGAGGAAGTATCAGATATAGAAGTTGAAAAAATAGAGATATCTTCAGATAAAACAACAATTAATAAAGGAGAAATTATTGAGCTAAATACAAAAGTGATTCCAGAAGATGCAACAAATAAAAGTATAACGTTTAGTTCTAGTAATCCAAAAGTGTTGACAGTAAGTTCGAGTGGAAAGGTTACAGGTATAAGTTCTGGAAAAGCAACAATAACGGCAAAAGCTAATAATGGTGTAAATGCTGAAATTGAAATAACAGTTTATAGCCCTGTTACAGACATACTATTAAGCACAAATACTGTTAGAGTACAAAAAGACGGCAATTTTAAAATTAATGCAGAAGTTTTACCGGAAGATGCAGATAATAAAAATATAGAATACAAATCAGAAAATGAGTTAATAGCAAAAGTAAATAATACAGGAATTATAACAGGTATTTCAGAGGGAACTACTAGAGTGATAGTTAGCGCAGAAGATGGAAAAATTTCAAAAAATATAGAGGTTGAGGTTACTAGAAAATTGCAAGAAGGAGAAATTGTATTTGATCCTAATTTACAAGTCAGCGGAAATGAAATTACAGGTTTAGAAAATAAAAATAATACAGTAGATTCATTGCTAAACAAAATTCAAACTAATTATACAGTAGAAGTATATAATAAAAATGGAGAAAAAATATCAGGTAGTAGTCTTGTAGGAACGGGTAGTACTATAAAAATATTAGATAATAATGTGATGGTAACAGAATATACATTAATAATGTATGGAGATACAAATGGAGACGGAAAAATTAACAGCATAGATTTACTGGTTTTACAAAGACATATACTAGAAATAGAAAAATTGGAAAATGAATATGTTAAAGCTGGAAACGTTAGAAAAAATGGCAAGAATCCAAGTTCTGTAGATTGTTTATTAATTCAAAGGCATATTCTTGGCTTACAAGATATAGAACAGTAAAAAGGAGAAAGAAATGTGAATAACAAAATATCAAAATTAATAATTTTTTTAATAATAATATGTATAGGTTTTAAAATAAATTCTATTGTTACTGCTTCAGAAAAGATTTTGGATATTTCTTTAAATGCAAATAATAAAGATATAGTTAATAATGAGAAACTTGAAATAACAGTAAGCGCCAATAATTACGAGATAGCAGCATGTACTTTGTGGATATATTATGAAAACGAAAAAGTAGAGTGCATTACAAATAATGATAACATTAACATATTGGAAAATAAAATAATTTACACATGGTATTCTACTAATGGCAAAAATGAAACTTTAAGTAATATATTAAATTTAGAATTTATTGCAAAAAGTGAAGGAATTGCAACATTTTCTGTAATAGGAGAATTATATAATGAAAACGGAGAGAAAATTGATTTTAATGGGGATAGTATAGATATTAATATAGGTAATACTACAAGAAATCTTAAAGATAATAGTAATCAAGATTTAATAGCAGAGGTTCAAAAAGATGATAATAGTTTAAATTTAGGAATATTAAGAACAAATCATGAAGGAATTTCTCCAGATTTTAATGAAGATATATTAGAATATTATTTAATTGTAGATGAGACAGTTGATAGCCTTGATATAACTACTATTCCTGAAAGTAAAAGAGCAGAAGTTATTATAACAGGAAATAAAAAATTAAAAATAGGGTTAAATATAATTAAAATTACTGTAAGCATAAATGGAGATAGTAAAATTTATACAATTAATGTAACAAAAACTAGCAATGAAGCAAATGCAAATGCTAATTTGCAAACTTTGGATGTAGAATACTATACATTAGATCCAGAGTATGATAGCAATATTACAAATTATTATGTGGAAGTAAGCAATACAGAAAGTTCTATAAATGTTTTAGCAATACCAGAAGACGAAATGGCAAAAGTAAGAATATCAGGAAATGCTAATTTAAAGTATGGAAAAAATAATATAATAGTTACTGTTACAGCAAAGAACGGAATAACAGTAAAGAAATATAATATAGAGGTATATAGAAGAAATAAAGAAGAAGAAAAGAAGTATCAAGAAGAAGTAAAAAAGAAAGTGGAAGAGGCAAATAATTTATTAAAAGAGAAAAAAATAGAAGTTACAAGTACAGAAAGTATTGTAGATAAAACTCAACAGGATATTATGAAAAGCAATAACAATAAAATTTTAATAATAGTAATATTAACAATAGCAATAATAGTAGTGGGAATAGTAATTATTATATTTAGAAAAAGGAAGAATAATACAACTAAGTAAGATAACATAAACATCCAAATGTGTCAATCATTTTTGAAAATGTCTCAAATTTTTTTAAACATTAGCACTAATTTTTTAAGAATTAGTGCTAAAATTTT
>CALXWW010000013.1 GCA_944392545.1 uncultured Clostridia bacterium | reverse complement strand
TTCATGTCGTTAAGTTTTTTTGCATTTTTTTATTCTTAGATTTTCAAGGCTTTTCAACTAACGAAAATATTCAAATACACCTAATCTCTTGATCTGGAATTTTCAGTTCTATTGCTATTTCCACATAATTTATCATATTCTTTACACTTTATTTTATATTCAACTTGTTGTGTTAAATACTTGTAGTACATATATGCTTGTTCATATTGCATAATAGGATTAAACATTGGGTTATCTCCCATAGAATTGTCTAAACCATTATCATAATTATATGGGGGCATTCCATAAAAATTATTCATATTTTCTCTATCCATATATAAATCAACTCCTGTTAATATATATTCAATTAAAAATCTTTTATGCGAAGATATAAGTTATTAAATATTTTTAATATCAAAAATATTAAAATAATTGTAATAATAAATATGCCAAAGCTATAAAAGAAGGAATAAGAGGAAGCAAATATATTATTTATATTACTAATATTAGTAGGATTATATAATAAAGAATTAGCCTGAATAATATCTAAGTTAAAAAAAGGTAAAAATTTTAATGCAAAAAAAGTATATATACTAGCAATTATTCCTTGTAACAACTTACCTTTTAAATATAGCTTTATAGATAAATCTGTTTTTGATATAATACTATACACTTGAAGTAAAACAGAAAAACCTCCAAAACCAAGCAGAAATGCGCTTAATACAATGTTTTGAGAAATAAGTTTTGTATTAATACTTGCTACTTGATTTATGCCATTTGTTAGTTCTAATATTCCAGAAAGTAATGGTTTGGCAAAATCTATATCAAAATTAAATAACTTTAGCAAAGGATAAAAAATGGTACTTAATTTATTTAAAATATTAGTTTGATTTAATATTGAAATGATTACTGAAAAGATAACTATGAAACCACCTATCATTAAAATAGTAGAAATACTGCTATTTATACTATTTGTTAATACTTCGCCTAAATTCTTAAAATTAATATTTTTTTGGCTGTTAAATTTACTATTATCATTATATGATTCGGATTTCTTAAAGGAATTAATTCCTACCAAATTATTTTTTCTACTTTTTTTAGAGATTATACCAAATATAATTCCAACACTTATGCAAGCAAGAATATGTGTACAAAGGAGTAAGAGTCCAGTTTTAGTATCTCCAAATAGTGCAATTCCAACACTACTTAATATAAATAAAGGACCAGAATTATTAGTAAAGCAAAGTAATCTTTCTCCTTCATCTTTAGAAACTAACCCTTTTTCTCTAAATTCAGAAACTATTTTAGCACCTACAGGATAACCACTGATAAGTCCAATAACAAATGCAAAAGCACCGCACACCAGGCACATTAAAAATTGGTCTCATACATTTATCCAATAATTTTCCAATAAGCATGACTATTTTAGTATGTAAGAGCAAATTGCTAATTACAAAAAAAGGAAAAAGAGAAGGAACTACACATGTAGCCCATAAAGTAAGTCCATTTTTTGTAGCTGTGAGGTTTGAACTTGAAAACATAACTAAACAAATAGTAAACAGTACAAAAATAATAGGTAAAATATTTTTTCTAAAAGATAAAAATATAAACCTCATAAAATCACCTACTAATAATTATGCAGTATGAGAAATACTTATGTACTTTTATAGAAGAATAATTATAAATACATGGGATATAATAATGAAAACTTAATTTTTAGGAGTGAAAATAAAGTGAGGAGATTTATACCAGATGCTATATACTATGAAAAAAATGTATTAAATTATGAGTTGGGAAGAGAATTATTAGAAAAATATGTTAATGTTTCAAAATTTGTTATAGATAATCACAATAATATTGAAGAAATGAGAAAAAAAGAAAATAAAGAGTTTCCAAAGATGAAGAGAAATTTAATAATTGGGATTAGAAAGACACATAGATTTGTACCTAATAATAAAATATCAAATTATTTAGTACCATATACTTCTTCTGGGTGCACTGCTATGTGCTTATATTGTTATCTAGTATGTAATTATAATAAATGTGCGTATTTAAGATTGTTTGTAAACAGAGAAGAAATGTTAGAGAAAATTATAAAAATAGCAAATGAAAACGATAAAGAACTAGTTTTTGAAATTGGAAGTAATAGTGATTTAATACTAGAAAATAGTATTACAGGAAATTTAAAATGGACAATAGAAAATTTTAAGAAAGCCAAAAAAGGGTATATAACTTTTCCAACTAAATTTGATATGGTAGATGATATACTGGATGTAGAAGGAAAAGAAAACGTAATTATAAGAATGAGTGTTAATCCAAAAGAAATAATTCAGAAAGTAGAAATAGGGACATCTAGTTTAGAAAATAGAGTAAAAGCAATAAATAAATTAAAAAAAGCGGGATATAAAGTAGGGATACTTATTGCACCTGTGATATTTGTGGAAAATTGGGAGGAATTATATAAAGAACTTGTGATATATTTAAAAGAAAATTTAAGTGATGAAGTAAAAAAAGATATGTTTTTTGAAGTTATATTTATGACATATAGTTATATTCATAGAAAAATAAATGAAGAAGCTTTTCCAAATGCTGTGAAATTATATAACGAGGAATTAATGACAGTAAGAGGAAAAGGAAAATACACATATAAACAAGAAGAAAGGAAAAAAGGTGAAGAATATATAAGGAAATTATTAAGTGAATATTTTCCGAAAAATAATATTGTTTATTTTAGTTAATAAAAATATAACAAAAGGTAGAAAATAAGAAAATAAATAATAAATAAAATTAAAAAGTTTACAAAATAATAAAAATATATGATATAATTTTTAAGAAAAATCAAACTAAACTTTTTAAAAGGAGTGATTTGATGTACGAAAGACAATGTACAAGCAGTGTGGAAGAATTTTTAAAGGAAAATAATTTTAAAAAAAGAGGATTAAGTACGCAAGAAGTAAAAAATAATTTAAACAAATATGGTAAAAATATAATGAAGCAAAAAAAGCCAAAACAATGGTATAATTATTTGCTTGAAAGTTTATTTAGTACTTTTAACTTAATATTATTAGGAATTGTTTTAGTATTATTTTATACAGATGTAATATTAACAATGCCACCTAGTTATGCAAATATAATTGTAATATTAGTATTAATTTTAGTAAGTACTTTGTTAGAATTTTTTGAAGTATATAGGTCAAATAAAGCAGCAGAAAAGTTAAAAAGCTTAGTTTCTGTAAAAACTAGTGTTTTAAGAAATGGGAAGGTTGTAAAAGTACCATCAGAAAGTATTACAGTTGGAGATGTTGTTGTATTATCTGCAGGAGATTTGATTCCAGCTGATTTAAGAATTATTGAATCAAAAGATTTATATGTAGTACAATCATCACTAACAGGAGAAAGTGATTCAGTAAAAAAAGTATCAGAATCTGAAAAAAATGGAAAAATAGAAGATATAACTGAATTAGATACAATTTGTTTTATGGGTACTAATGTTATGAGTGGTTCTGCAAGGGGAATAGTTATAAGCATAGGTGATAACACATATTTTGGAAAAGTTGCCGATAATATAACGGACGAAAAACCTAAAACAGCCTTTCAAAAAGGAATAGAAAGTGTAAGTAAACTTCTTATTAAATTTATGTTAGTACTTATACCAATAACATTTATAGTAAATGCTGCGAAACATGGAACAATAACAGCTTTTACATTTGCAGTAGCAATAGCAATAGGAATTACACCATTACTCTTACCGGTAATACTATCATCAAGTCTTGCTAAAGGCGCAACAAGAATGTCAAAAAAGAAAACGATTGTAAAAAGACTAGACAGTATTCAAAGTTTTGGCGCTATGAATATATTATGCACAGATAAAACTGGAACATTAACAGAGGATAAAATTGTATTAGAAAAATATTTAGATATAAAAGGGGAAGAAGATACAAGAGTATTAAAACATGCCTTTTTAAATGCATATTTTCAAACAGGGTTGAAGGGTAATATTGATGAAGCAGTAATTGCAAGAACAGCAAAAACTGAATTAAAAGGAATTGAAGAAAAATATGAAAAGATAGATGAAATACCATTTGATTTTTCTAGAAGAAGATTATCTGTAATAGTATCAGATGGAAAGAAAAAACAGCTAATAACAAAAGGGGCTGTGGAAGAAATTTTAAATATATGTACAATGGTAGATTATAAAGGTGAAGTTTCCGATATAACAAAAGAAATTAAACAAAACATTTTAAAAATGACAAAAGACTTAAATAAACAAGGGTTAAGAGTTGTAGCAGTAGCACAAAAAAATGATATAGAAGGTATAAAAAACTTTTCTGTTACAGATGAATCAAAAATGGTTTTGATGGGATTTATAGGTTTTTTGGATCCACCAAAAGAAAGTGCGAAAGATGCAATAGCAAGATTAAATAGAGATGGGATTAGAGTAATAGTACTTACAGGAGATAATGAATATGTAACAAAAGCAATATGTGATAAAGTTGGGATAAATACAGATAAAATCGTATTAGGAAATAAAGTTGATAAGTTATCAGATACAGCATTAAAGAGGTTACTACAAAAGACTAATGTGTATGCTAAACTTTCTCCTATACAAAAGGCAAGAATTGTGAGAATATTAAAAGAGGCCGGAAATGTAGTTGGATATATGGGAGATGGTATAAATGATGCACCATCAATGCATAATGCAGAAGTTGGAATATCTGTGGATACTGCTGTAGATATAACTAAAGAAACTGCAGATATAATACTTTTAGAGAAAGATTTAGATGTACTTACAGATGGAGTACTAGAAGGAAGAAAAACATTTGGAAATTTACAAAAATATATAAAAATGGCTGTAAGTTTTAATTTTGGAGAAGTTTTATCAGTTTTAATAGCAAGTATTTTATTGCCATTTTTCCCGATAACACCTATTCAATTATTGGTACAAAGCTTAATTTATGATTTAGGACAATTATCAATACCTTATGATAATGTTGATAAAGAATATTTGCGAGAACCACGCAAATGGAACATGAAAAGTTTAAAAAGGTTTATGTTATGGATGGGACCAGCAAGTTCTATATTTGATTTAATGGTATTTGCAATATTATGGTTTGGATTTAAATTAAGAAGTCCAGATGCTGCATTGTTTCAGTCAATATGGTTTTCATATGGAGTTGTATCAAATTTAGTGGGACTTCACATAATAAGAACGGCTAAAACACCATTTATTGAAAGTAATAGTTCAAAAGCAGTATATGCAACTTCAATAGGATTAAGCCTTATTGCTATATTAATACCATTTACGTTTATAGGAAGTTATATTGGTTTAGTTTCAATACCATTAAGATATTTTACTATAATATTATTAGTGCCTGTGCTTTATTGTTTGCTTGCAACGATTGTAAAAAAACAATATATAAAGAAATATAAAGAATGGTTATAGTAAGAAAATAAAAATATAATTGATAGGGTAAACACATAAAGTATAATAATGCAACAGTTCATCAGGATGCCAAGTTCTCCAATATTTCCAAGGCAACATTTCACAAAATATAACTGAAAGATATTGGCACAAATGACAATTAGAACTAAATATATCAATAACAAGTCATTTTAAAACTCAAAAGACCTACTATAAAATAAGTAGGTCTTTATCATTATTATTAAAATTAATGTAACTTGACACAAGCTAGGTTATAAGCTTTCTAAAGCAAGTTTTATCATATTGTTTAATGAACGTTCTCTTTCTTCTGAAGTACTAACTTGTTTTTTGTAATGAGAGTCTACAACTGTAAGGAGACAAGAAGCCTTTCTATTAAAGTATCTAGCCATATAAAATAATGCAAATGCTTCCATTTCACAAGCTATAATATTTAAATCTTTAGGAAATCTGGCAATAAAAGCATCTATATCATCCAAATAACCATCAAAACAGTCATTACATAGAGTATTTCCTTTTATATATGGAATATTTATTCTCTTAGCAGTTTCTTCTAATCTAGAATTAAGCTCACTATTTGCTTCTGCAATATGACAGTCTTTTTCATTCCACTCATATGCAAAATTACCTTCAGTGTAACTTTTATCTACTAATATAGTATCAAATAAATTTAAATCTTCATTATATGCACCACAAGAACCAATTCGAATAATGTTTTGTACATCATAGAATTTAAAAAGTTCGTAAGAATAAATTCCCATACTTGGCATACCCATACCAGAAGAAAATACAGTAACGGGTTTTCCTTTATATGTGCCTGTATATGCTAACATATTTCTTACAGTATTTACTAATTTTACATTTTCTAAAAAGTTTTCAGCAATATATTTTGCACGTAATGGGTCCCCCGGCATAAGCACAGTCTTTTCAATATCTTCTTTTTTTGCATTACAATGTATAGACATAAAAACCTCCTAATTATCTATACCAGCTAGGTATTGTAAATAAAGATACATCAAATACTCCTAAAAATAGGAATAGTAAAAATGTAACTATTATAGATAATATACCTAATATTAAACCGGCTTTTCCTAGTTTATCATCTTTTTTCATGGCTATAAATCCAAATACAATAGCTAGAATTGCAGTTATTACAGAAATAATAATAAACAACAAAGAGATAATAGAAACGATTCCAAATACTAATGAGGCAATTCCAAAGCCAATGCTTGTGTTTGTTGTTTCTTGCATTTTTTGTTCTTCTAATTCCATTATTATTCCTCCTTTCAAAAATATTATGTCATTTTTTTTTATATATGTCAAGTTAAAGAAAAAACACATAAAAGTAGTAGAATTATTTTATAAAATATAGAGAGAATTTATTTTATAAATACTTTTGTGAAAATTTTGTGAAAATTAATATAAGCTATTGACTTTTATACAAAAAGGGTATATATTTTAGCAGTCAGCATAAATGAGTGCTAAAATATATAAATAAGATTATATGTAGACTGTATAATTAATAAATTACAAACATATTACATATTTATATATGGTAAGCAATTAATGGGATAATTTTTAAGGAGGTAGATAAAAATGTTAAAACCATTAACAAACAGAGTAGTTATTAAAATGATAGAGAATGAGGAGACAACTAAGAGTGGAATAATCTTAACAGGAAATGCTGGAGAAAAGCCACAAATAGCAGAAGTAGTAGAGGTGGGACCAGGAAAAGAAGTAGACGGAAAATTAGAAAAAATGCTAGTAAAAAAAGGAGATAAAGTTGTAGTTAATAAATATTCTGGTACAGAAGTAAAATATGAAGGAGTAGATTATATAATAGTAAAGCAAGATGATATTCTAGCGATAGCTGAATAGCCTATATAATTTTAATTATTAAAAGATTAGATTTTATACATTAGAAAATAATATATTTTTTATTAATTTTAGGAGGTAATGTAAAATGGCAAAAGAAATAAAATTTGGAGAAGATGCAAGAAAAAGTTTATTAAATGGTGTAAATAAACTAGCAGATGCAGTAAGAGTTACAATGGGACCAAAAGGAAGAAATGTAGTTCTTGACAAAAAATTTGGTGCACCACTTATTACAAATGATGGGGTTACAATAGCAAAAGAGATAGAATTAGATGATCCTTTTGAAAACATGGGCGCTCAAATAGTTAAAGAAGTATCTATAAAAACAAATGATGTAGCTGGAGATGGAACAACAACAGCTATGGTTTTAGCTCAAAGTATGGTTAAAGAAGGAGTAAAGAACGTAGCAGCTGGTGGAGATCCAATGGCTATAAAAAGAGGTATGGATAAAGCTGTAAATGCAGCAGTAGAAGGATTGAAGAAAATAAGTTCACCAGTAAATGGAAAGGAAGACATTGCAAGAGTTGCAAGTATATCTGCAAACAATAATGAAGTTGGAGAATTAATATCAGAAGCAATGGAAAAAGTTTCAAAAGATGGTGTCATAACAATAGAAGAATCAAAAACATCTCAAACAGAATTAAATGTTGTAGAAGGTATGCAATTTGATAGAGGATATGTATCACCATACATGGTAACAGATACAGAAAAAATGGAAGCAGTAGTAGACAATCCATATATATTAATTACAGATAAGAAAATAAGCAATATTCAAGAAATATTACCATTACTAGAAAGTTTGATGCAACAATCAGGAAAATTAGTAATAATTTGTGACGATATTGAAGGAGAAGCTTTATCTACATTAATATTAAATAAATTAAGAGGAGTATTAAATGTAGTAGCTGTAAAAGCACCAGGATATGGTGACAAGAGAAAGAATATGCTACAAGATATAGCTATTTTAACAGGTGGAGAAGTTATTTCTTCAGATTTAGGATTGGAACTAAAAGATACTACAGTAGAGCAATTAGGTAGAGCAAGACAAATAAAAGTACAAAAAGAAAATACAATTATAGTAGATGGTATGGGAGATAAAGATGAAATTTCTTCAAGAGTAAATCAATTAAAAGCACAAATAGCTGAAGAAAAGAGTGAATTTGAAAAAGAAACATTACAAGAAAGGTTAGCTAAAATTGCAGGAGGAGTTGCAGTAATTGGTGTAGGTGCAGCTACAGAGGTAGAAATGAAAGATAGAAAACTAAGAATAGAAGATGCTTTATCTGCTACAAAAGCAGCTGTTGAAGAAGGTATAGTTGCAGGTGGTGGAACAGCATTTGTAAATATTATACCAGAAGTAGAAAAATTAGTATCTGAATTACATGGTGATGAAAAAATAGGTGGAAAAATAATATTAAGAGCATTAGAAGAACCAGTAAGACAAATAGCAGCTAATGCAGGATTAGAACCAGCAGTAATATTAGAAAAAGTAAAAACAAGCCCAGTAGGTGTAGGATTTGATGCAGCAAAGGATGAATATGTAGATATGAAAAAAGCAGGAATAGTAGATCCTACAAAAGTATCTAGAAGTGCTGTACAAAATGCAGTATCTATAGCATCAATGATACTTACAACAGAAAGCTTAGTAACAGACAAAAAAGAACCAGCATGCAAATGCGGAGGACATGATGAAGAAGGTTCTCAAATGGGAGGAATGTATTAATGTAAAAAGTACAATTGGGCAATAGCCTAATTGTACTTTTTGTGTAATATATATTTCAGATTAGTTAAAATTAACAATAAAAATCGTCAAAAGTATTTATTTTTTTAAAAATTTTTGATATACTAACAATATGTTTTAAGAAATAGGGGGATTGTATATGGATGAACAAAATAATGAAGTAAACAAAAACGAAGAACAAAAAACAGTAGAGACAGTAGAAACAACAAAAACAGAAAATCAAACTCAAGAACCACAACAAAAAGAAGTTAAGACTGAAGTAAAAACCAAAAGCAAATTTAAAAAATTTTTACCATTAATTATTATCGCAGCAGTAGTAGTAATTGCTTTAATTATCTTTTTAGTTGTAAGAGGAAACAGCAATAGAGTATATGTAAATAAAGTTGGAGATTTATCATTAGAATTAGATAGTGCTTTAAGTTTTTCAGAAGGATTAGCACCTGCTAGTAAAGATGGTAAATGGGGATTTATTGATAAAGAAGGAAAAGTTGTAATAGACTTCCAATATGATGGTGCAATGCCATTTTCAGAAGGAAGAGCATTAGTTTTAAAAGACGACTATATGGGATTTATAGACAAAAAAGGTAATGAAGTAATACCATGTGAATATGACAATATTGGACAGGAAGGTTTCAAAAATGGAGTTGCCAGAGTGTATAATCAAGATGGAGAATGGGGACTTATAGACAGAAATGGAAAAGTTGTAGTAGAGTTTGGAAAATATGACGAAATAGGAACAATTTCAGAAGAAGGTATAATTAGTGTAGAAGGCGAATTAAATGATGACTGGACTAGAGAATCTGGATATATAGATACAAAAGGAAATGAAATAGTAAGCCTTTCTATAGATAATTTAGGATTAGGATATCCATTTGAAGGATTAGCAGTAAAAAGTACAGCAAAATATAATGATGATTCATCAAGCCTTAGTGATACAACATATTATGGATATGTAAATTCAAAACAAGAAATAGTTATTGAACAAAAATATGAAGAAGCAGGTAATTTTTCAGAAGGTTTAGCTTGCGTATCAGAAGATGGAGAAAATTATGGATATATAGATAAGAAAGGTAATTTAGTAATAGATTATCAATTTAAACTAGGTTCAGTTTTTAGTGAAGGATATGCAATAGTAGTCAATGATGAAGGCAAATTTGGTGTAATAGACAAAAAAGGTAAATTAGTAGTAGATTATCAATATGACTATATCTCTCCATTTAAAGAAGGAATGGCAGTTGTAGTTACAGATATGACAGAATCAGAAAATAATTGCGGATATATAAACACAAAAGGAGAATTAGTTATAGAACCTAAATTTGATGCAAAAAATATAATCCTTTATGGATATGCAGACTTTTCAGAAGGATTAGCATGTGTAACAAATGGAGATTACTGTGGATTTGTAAACTATAATGGAAAACCAATAATAGGAAAGATAGCAGAAGAAGAATAATAAATAAAAGAGTGAATACTGTATTTTATAGTATTCATTCTTTTTTGGTGCAAATTTGAAAAAAGAAGAAAAATATGATAAAATCTTGTAGTAATTTTGTAATTAAGGAAGGATATAAATGGCAAGCAAAAAAGTGGCATTCTGTACATTAGGTTGTAAAGTAAATCAATACGAAACAAATGCAATGATACAAGAATTTATGAAACATGAATATGAAATAGTAGATTTTGAAGAAGTAGCAGACATATATATTATAAGCACATGTACAGTAACAAATATGGCAGATAGAAAATCCAGACAAATGATTAGAAGAGTAAAAGAAATAAATCCAGATGCTATACTTGTTGCTGTTGGTTGTTATGCTCAAGTCGCAAAAGAGGAATTAGAGAAAATTCCAGAAATAGATTTAATACTAGGTACAAATGAAAAGAAAAATATATATAATTTAGTAAATGATAGACTAAAAAAGACCGATAAAAATAATGAGCAAGTAAATAAAGTAGACGTAACAGACGTCTTACATTGTGAAGAATATGCAGATTTTGGAGAAGTAACATTTACAGAAAAAACAAGAGCAGTTATAAAAGTACAAGATGGGTGTGATAGATTTTGCTCATATTGTATAATTCCATTTGCAAGGGGACATATAAGGAGTAGAAAGCCAGAAAATGTAGTTAGTGAAATAACTAAAATAGCAAGAACGGGAATAAAAGAAGTAGTTATAACAGGTATACATTTAGCTTCATATGGTAGAGATTTTAAAGAAAATAACTTTAGATTAATAGACTTGCTAGAAGAAATAAACAAAATTGAAGGAATACAAAGAATACGTCTTCGGTTCATTAGAACCAACTTTAATAACTAGGGAATTTGTAGAAAGATTATCAAACTTAAAAAAAGTATGCCATCACTTTCATTTATCACTACAAAGTGGTTGCAATGAAATTCTAAAAAGAATGAATAGAAGATATACTATAGAGGAATTTGAAGAAGGAGTAGCTCTACTTAGAAAAGCTTTTCCAGACGTAGCACTTACAACAGATATAATTGTGGGATTTCCAGGTGAAACTGAAGAAGAATTTAATATTACATATAAATTTTTAAAGAAAATAAAATTCTACAAGACACATATATTCAAATATTCCCAAAGAAAAGGTACAAGAGCTGCAATAATGCCAAATCAAATAGACGGAAAAGTAAAAGAAGAAAGAAGCAGAAAATTAATAGAGTTATCAGATGAAAATGAGATGGAATATAATAAAGAGTATATAGGAAAAAAAGTGGAAGTACTCTTTGAAGAAGAACATGAAGGTTATATGAAGGGACATACAACAAATTATATTGTTGTTAAGGTAAAAATAGAAAACGAAGAAAAATTAGTAAAACAATTAGAAAATACAATAAAAACAGTAGAAATAATAGACATAGATGGAGTAGAGTTAGTAGGAAAAATGTAAAAAAATTACAAAAAGAATTGACAATACGTACTATACGTAGTATAATATAACCGTTAGGAGGAATAGTCATGACATTTCGAGAATTAGAAAGATTGTTAGTCTCCAACGGTTGGTATCATGCTAGAACAAATGGTTCGCATTACATATATAGGCATAAAGAAAAAAATCGGAAGTATACCAATACCAAATCATAAAGGAGATATCCCGAAAGGAACTCTTAACAATATTTTGAAGCAAGCAGGGTTGAAATAAACTCTTGCTTGCTAACAAATAGGGGGAAATTTATGAAAGTTATTTATCCAGTATTATTTTACGAAGAAAAAGAAGGAGGATATTCTGTTTTCGTACCAGATTTAGAAAGAGAACTAAACACAAGTGCTTCTACTTGTGGCAATACATTAGAAGAAGCAATGGAAATGGCAGAAGACTTGATAGCTGGTTTAGTTTTAGATGCAATGGAAGAAGAAAACAAAATTCCAAAATCTAGTAAAATTGAAGAGGTATCATTCGAAGAATTAGAACAAAAATTAGATATTAAAGATTGGGGCTATATATCAAAGTTTAAAACATATATAGTAGTAGATATAAGTGCATTTGCAGAAAAATGGGGAAAAGAACTAGTGAAAAAGACAGTAAATATTCCTAAATGGATTAATGCTAAAGCTGAAAGTCTAAAAATAAACTTTTCTAAAACTTTAGAAGAAGCATTATTAAAAAAAATATATAAAGAAGAATAAATAAAAAAGTAGATACTTAAAATTTATAATAAAGTATCTACTTTTAATATTATGATAGTTTCCATATTATTTCAATTCTACAATTGTTACACCCATTTCTCCTTCTCCAAATGTACCAAGCCTAAAACTTTTTACATGTGGATTAGTCTTTAAAAATTTATGAATTCCTTCACGAAGTTTTCCAGTACCTTTACCATGTACAATTCGTATTGGAGAAAGTTTAGCAATAGCACAGTCATCCAAGTACTTATCTATTACAAATATAGCTTCATCTACAGTTTGACCAATTACATTTATTTCACTTGAAATATTTTGTGACTTAAATTTACTGTTTTTAGAAAATGTAACAGAAGAATTGTGATTAGAATTGTTTAATTTATTATTCTTTAAACTAAATTTTTCATTTAATTCTTTTAAACTTTCTAAACTTAAGCTATTACTTGAAGAGTCAGCATTCAAATCTTTTAATTTAGCATTTAGTTCATTTCGCAGATTATTAGCAGTAGCTAAATCTTTCTTATCTAAATTATTTAGCTTCCTAATAATTAAATTTGCTTCTTCTTTAGCAGATTCTAAAATCTGTTTTGCTTCATTTCTTGCCTTTTCTAATATTTTATCTTGTTTTTCCTTTTGATTATTATTTTGTATCTCAAGTGATTTTTTTAAAGTTTCTATTTGCTTTGAATTTTTTTCTATATATTCCTTTTGTTTTTCGATTTCTAGTTTACTATCATATATACTTTTCATTAATTCTTCAATACTTATATCATTTTCTTTCATAAGAGAATTAGCTGTATCTAAAATTTCTTTGTTTAACCCAAGCTTTTTACTAATTGCAAACGCATTACTTTTACCAGGTATTCCTATTAATAGTTTATATGTTGGTTTTAGATTGTTTAAATCAAATTCAAAGCTTGCATTTTCAAATCCATCTCTTACTAAACAGTAATTCTTTAATTCTTGATAATGTGTAGTAGATATAGTAGTAGCATTAGCTTTGTATAAATATTCCAAAATACTAATTGCTAAGTTAGCACCCTCAATAGGGTCTGTACCTGAACCTAACTCATCTAATAAAGCTAAACTATTAGGAGTAATGTTATTAGTGATTTCTACAATATTAGACATATGAGAAGAAAAAGTACTTAAATTTTCTTGTATACTTTGTTCGTCCCCAATATCTACAAAAATATTGTCAAAAACATAGATTGAACTACTCTCTTTGGCAGGTATATATATTCCAGAATATGCCATAAGAAGTAACAAACCAGTAGTTTTTAAAGAAGCAGTTTTACCTCCGGTATTAGGCCCAGTTATAACTAAAGAAGTATAATTTTTACCAATAGAAATATTTATTGGTACTACTATATCTTTAGCAATTAATGGGTGTCTTGCAGATATGAGATTAATATATTTCTCATCATTAATTTTAGGTAAAATACCGTCAATATCAATAGAATATTTAGCTTTTGCAAATACTAAATCCAAATCTCCAAGTGTAGATATGTTACTTTTTATACCGGAAACATAGTTACATAGAATACTAGAAAGTTCTGCTAATATTCTTTCTATCTCTAACTCTTCTTCTATTTTTAAATTAGTTATCTCATTATTTAAATCAAAGATTGATATAGGTTCAATAAATATTGTAGATCCACTACTTGAAATATCATGGATAAATCCCTTTACCTGTGACTTATATTCTTCTTTTATTGGAACAACATATCTATTTTCTCTAATAGTTATAATAGGTTCCATAATGTATTTAGAATATGTACTAGAATGAATAAAGGAATTTAATTTATCCTTTATGTCTTGTTCTAATTTTTTGGTTTCACGTCTAATATTATTTAATTTAGCAGAAGCGGTATCTGCAATTGTGTTTTCATCTAATATAATTGAAAAGATTTTTTCTTCAATATTTTTATTTATATAAATTACTCCAAATATATCAGATAATTTTTGATAAGTGCTTAAGTCTATATCTTCTATAGAAGAAAAATATTCTTTTACTTCACGTGATATTTTCAAAAATCTAGCAATATTTAATAGGGCAGAAATTGATAGAATACCATCACTTTCAAGTTGTTTAATATTAATTAAAATATTTGGTAAATCAGAAAGAGGAATGTTACCTTTTCTGTAAAGAAGGCTAGTAGCTTCTTTAGTTAGATTTAGTAAATTAATTACATCACTTTTTTCAAAACAAGGCATTATTTTTGCAGTTATTTCTTTACCTATATATGTTTTACAATATGTTTTTAATTTATCAATTATCTTATTATATTCTAAAGTTTTTAAACATTTATTATTCATTAAAAAACAAATCCTCCATAAACAATATGCAACATAAATTATAACATAATTTAGAAAAATTAGAAACCCATATGAAATATTTCATATAATTGTATTGAAAAAAATTTTTTTTATGGTATAATTGATATGTATTATGTATAATTATAAGTTATAAAAAACAAACCGTTGATAAAGCAAAGTAAGTTTAAATAGTAACAATATTTACAGAGAGATAGGTTATAAGCTGAAAGCCTATTAATATTTATTAAACTGAAATTTCACTTTTTAGGTGTCTTCTTGAAAACATTAAAAAAGTAGAGAAGACCGGGAAGCCCGTTATAGCTAGTTAATGAGGTTAATTATATATTTTTAAATAATTAATAAAATTAGGTGGTACCACGATATTTAAAGCTAATCGTCCTATATCTTATAGGAGATTAGCTTTTTTGTTATTAAAGATTAAAATATAAAAGTATAACTGTCTCAAGAGGTGACGAAAATCGCAACTTGGTGACAGGAACAAAAGTGACAAGGAGGTTATTATGGAAGAAAAGATTAACGAGATTAGTAAACTTAAAGAAATGGCGTTAAATGAGGTAAGAACTGCTACTAATGAAAAAGAGTTAGATGAAGTAAGAGTAAAGTATTTAGGTAAGAAGGGTGAGCTAACTAGTATTTTAAGAAGTATGGGTAGCTTATCACCTGAAGAAAGACCCGTTATTGGTAGTAAGGTTAATGAGGCAAGAGATGAAATTGAACAAAATATTAAACTGGGAGAGGAAACGTTTGAAAAGCAAGAACTTGAAAGAAAGTTAAAAGAGGAAAAAATTGATATTACTCTTCCTAGTACAAAAGTAAGAAGAGGAAGCAAGCATCCATTAAATAGGATAATTGAAGAAGTTGAGGATTTATTTGTTTCTATGGGATATGATGTTGTAACAGGTCCAGAACTTGAAACAGATGAATATTGTTTTGAAAGACTTAACCTTCCTAAAGGCCATCCAGCAAGAGATATGCAAGATAGTTTCTATATTACTTCAGAGTATTTATTAAGAACGCAAACATCTGCTGTTCAAGCTAGGACAATGATGGCAAATGAAGAAAAGTCTCCTATCAGAGTTATTTGCCCTGGGAAAACGTATAGAAGGGATGATGATGCAACACATTCACATCAATTCAGCCAAGTTGAAGGTCTAGTAATAGATAAAAATATTTCTCTAGCAGATTTAAAGGGAACTTTAGAAGTATTTGTAAGAAAAATGCTTGGAGAGAATTTAGAACTTCGTTTTAGACCAAGTTATTTCCCATTTACAGAACCTTCTTATGAAGTAGATGTAAGCTGTTTTAAATGTGGAGGTAAAGGTTGTAATTTATGTAAGCAAACTGGATGGATAGAAGTATTAGGTTCTGGTATGGTTCATCCAAACGTACTTAAAATGAATGGTTATGATCCAGATAAATATACAGGATTTGCATTTGGTACAGGATTAGACAGACTTGCTATGTTTAAATATGGTATTACAGATATACGTTTGCTATATCAAAATGATGTAAGATTCTTAAGTCAATTTGATAGATTAGATAGATAGAGGAGGGAAGATAAGATGAAGTTAAGTAAAAAATTTGTTAAAGAGTATGTTGATATAGATGTTGATATTAAGACTATAGCAGAAGATATGACAAGAGTAGGAAATGAATATGATTCTGCAGGAAAACTTTTAAATGCAACAAATCTTGTGATAGGTGAAGTTAAAGAATGTGAAATGCACCCCGATTCAGACCATTTACATGTATGTAAGGTAGATATTGGAACTGAAGTTTTAAATATAGTGTGTGGGGCACCAAATGTTCGCAAAGGATTAAAGGTTATAGTTGCACTTGATGGGGCTGTCCTTCCAGAAAAAACAATAAAAAAAGGAAGTATAAGAGGTCAAGAATCAAATGGTATGCTTTGTTCTATGCTAGAACTTGGACTAGAGCACAAATATGTAGACGAAGTGGATAAAACAGGTATACATGAATTACCTTTAGATGCACCTATTGGTGAAGACCCAATAGAATATATGGGGCTTGATGACGAAGTTGTTGATTTTGATTTAACAGCCAATAGAGGTGATCTATTAAGTATACTGGGAATGGCATATGAACTAGGTGCTATATATGATAAAGAAGTAAGAGAAATAGACGTAGCTCATAAAGAAAATAGCGAGAATATAAATGATAGTTTTAAAGTTGAAGTAAATACAGATAATTGCTCTATATTTTTAGCAAGAAAAGTTAAAAATATAAAAATAAAAGAAAGTCCAACTTATATAAAGAATAGATTAATTGCATCTGGAATAAGACCAATAAATAATGTTGTTGATATAAGCAATTATGTAATGCTTGAAACTGGTCAACCACTTCATTTCTATGATGAAGATACACTAAAAGGAAAAATAGAAGTAAGAATGGCAAAAGAAGGAGAAAAGCTAGTTACATTAGATGGAAAAGAAAGAGTTTTATCAATTGAAGATATTATCATATCTGACGGAGAAAGAGCAATAGGTCTAGCTGGTGTAATGGGAGGATTAGATACAGAAATTACAGATAAAACAAAAAACGTTCTTATAGAGTCGGCTATTTTTGATGGGGTGAAAATTAGAAAAACCTCAAAAGAAATTTTAAGAAGTGAAGCAAGTTCAAGATTTGAAAAAGGATTAGATCCAAACAGAACATATATGGCACTTGAGAGAGCAGCTAAATTGTTAGAGGAATATGCTGGCGGAGAAGTAGTAGGTGGAATTGCAAAGTATGATAATGAGAATTTACAAAACAGAGAAATAGAAATAGCATTTAAAAATATAAATGATGTGTTAGGTATGAACATTGCTAAAAAAGATGTGATGGATGTATTTAGAAGACTTAAATTTGATGTGCTCATAAATGGAAAGAAATCAGAATTTAAGGAACAAGAAAAAGATTTAGAAGATGTAGAGAAAATTAAAGTAAGCGTTCCAAGAAGAAGAGGAGATATATCTATTAAAGAAGATTTAATAGAAGAAGTAGGACGTATATATGGTGTAGATAATATTGTAGGCAAATTACCAGAAATGCCAATGAAAGCAGGTAGTTATGACAAAGTAACAAGAGGAATACGTAATAAAATGATAGATTTAGGTTTAAACGAAACACTATCATATATATTAGTAAACGAAAAAGAAGCAAAATATTTTACAAAAGATGATACTGAACAAGTTAAATTGTTAGATCCAATGACTGAAGATAGAAATACATTAAGACATAGCATCTTACCATCACTTTTAAAAATATATGAATACAATAAAGCAAGAAGTAATAAAGATGTAGCTATATTTGAGATAGGAAAAGCGTTCTATAAAAAACAAGAAGAATATGGAGAAACAAATAAAATAGCAGCATTAATGATAGGGGATTTCTATTTAGGAGTAGAAAACAAAAAACAAGTAGATTTCTATGTGATTAAAGGAATTGCAGAAGAGCTATTAGACTATTTAGGATATGGAAATAGATATAGTTTTGTAATAAAAGAAGATAAGATGCCAGAAGAAGTGCATCCGGGGCAAGCAGCATTAATTTCTGTAAACAATGATATAGTAGGTATAATAGGAAGAGTTCATCCTTTATTAGAAAAAGATCCTGTTTATGTATTTGAAATTGATTTAGACAAATTACTAGATAAAAAAGTAGGAAGAATGAAATACAAAGAAATATCAAAATTTCCAAGTGTAAAAAAAGACTTGGCAGTAGTAGTAGATAAAGATATAACTTCAGAAGAAATAGCAACAGTTATCAAAAAAGCAGGAGGTTCTACCCTAAACAAGATAGAAGTATTTGATGTATATACAGGAAAAGGAATAGATGAAGACAAAAAGAGTATAGCATATTCACTAACATTTGAAAAAATGGATAGAACTTTAACAGATGAAGAAATAAATGAAAGCATAGCTAAAATAGTGGAAATGTTAAACAAGAAAATGGGTGCTACTTTAAGAAAATAGAAATTTAGAACAAAGGGACAGAAAAAGAAAAGCAAAAATAGTCTTTTCAATGACTGTACCTTTTTCTTTGAATATGCTACTTATTCTAACTTTTAATTGACATATTCTGCTAAATTAAATATAATATTAAATGAAATTTAATGAAAATATAATTTGTCGCGGAGGAAAAATGCCAAGAAACAGAAGAAATACAAGAAGAATTAAATCAATAAAAGACGTACTTAATATGAAAACTTTTTTAACTATAGTATTTATATTATTAACAATAATTATAGCATGTATAGGAATTAACAAATATAGAAGATATGAAGATAGAAAGCTATTAGCAGATCAAAAAGCAGAACTGGAAAAACAATCACAAGAAATATTTTCACAAATAAGCAGTAGCATATCACAGACAAATCAGGATATATCAGAATCAGACAGTATAATAAAGATGTCTGCCGTAGGAGATATTTTATGTAGTGATGAGATGCTAGCAGATGCATATAATGAAAGTACAAAAACATACGATTTTTCTCATATGTTTAACAATATATCTGGTTTTATAAATAAAGCAGACATTGTAATGGGAACAATGGAAACGAGTATAATTGAAGGAGAATACAATGACAAGGTAGCACCTGTTGAATTTGCAAGATCAGTAAAAAACTCTGGAATAAATTTAGTTACAATATCGCATAATCATAGTTTAGATAATGGAGTAAATGGATTAAAAGAAACAAGTGAAAATCTAGAAAAATTAGGATTTGACGTATTTGGAGATAAAATAGAAAGCGCAAATGCGGTATGTATAAAAGAAGTAAAAAATACTAAAATTGCATTTTTAACATATACATGCTTTATCGACGGACAAGAAGAAAAATCAAAAGAAGAATTAAATTGTGTAAATATGTATAGTGAAGAACAAGTAAAATCTGATATAGAATATGCAAAAGAAAATGAAGCAGAATATATATGTGTAATGATACATTGGGGAGATGCAATATCGAGTACAGTATCAGATGAACAAAAAGAAATAGCTGACTTTTTAGTTAAAAATGGAGTGAATTTAATAATAGGTTCACACCCATCAGTAGTTCAACCAATGGAAGTAAGAAAGAATGCGGATGGAGATAATGTATTTATAGCATATTCAATAGGAACATATATATCTACATTATCAGCAGAAGAAGCTAGAACGGAACTAGTTCTAAATATAGAATTACGAAAAAGTGGAAAAGATGACAAAGTGTACCTAAATAAAGTGGATTACACCCCAATATATATGCTAGACCTTGGGGAAGGGGCACTAGATAGATTTCAATTAATAGATATGAAAGAAGAGGCAATGACCTATACAAGCGGAAGTGCACAATCAATATCAAGGGAAACATACGACAAATTAATAGAAGGGTTAAATAGACTAAATAATATATTGGCACTTTAGTGACATACATCAAGGAAATATGACAAGTAAAGCTAATAAAAAATAGAAGGAGTATTTAATGAAGATAGGATTTGTATCATTAGGCTGTAGTAAGAATTTAGTAGATACTGAAAAGACAATTGGAATTTTTAAAGCAAACAATTATGAAATAGTTAATTCACCAGAAGAGGCAGATGCCATAGTTATAAATACTTGTGGTTTTATTGAGGCTGCGAAAGAGGAGGCAATTAATACTATTCTAGAAATGGCAGAATATAAAAAACAAAAGTGCAAGTATTTAATTGCTATGGGATGCTTAGTAGAGAGATATAAAGCAGAATTAGAAAAAGCTATTCCTGAAGTGGATTTGTATATAAAATATAGTGAATATAATATGCTATGGGAAAAGATTCAAATTTTGCTTAAAGATAATGATCAAAACGAAAAAATAGGAAAAGATAGAAACAGTAATATAAATAATAATTCAAAGAAATATAATAATTTTGATTCAGTTGAGGAAAGAGTTATTTCAACTGGAGAAAATTATGCATATTTAAAAATTGCAGATGGTTGTAGTAACAGGTGTACATATTGTGCTATACCATATATTAGAGGACCACAAGTAAGTAGAAAAATGGAAGATATACTAAAAGAAGCAAAAAGACTTGCGGATAGTGGTTACAAAGAATTAATAGTAATTGCACAAGATACTACTAAATATGGTATAGATATATATGGAGAGCCAAAGCTAGCAGAACTTTTAGAAGAAATTAGTAAAATAGATGGTATAGAATGGATTAGATTTCTATATGCTTATCCAGAAACAATTACTAATGAGCTAATAAAGTTAGTTAAAGAAAATAATAAGATTTGTAAATATTTTGATATTCCAATACAACATATATCAGATTCAGTTCTAAAAAGAATGAATAGACAGAGCAATGGAAAGACTATTAGAAATCTTGTACAAACTTTAAGAGAAGAGATACCTAATGTAGTTATAAGGACTACAGTAATGGTAGGGTTTCCAGGAGAGAGTAAAAAAGATTTTGAAGAATTGTATGACTTCTTAAAAGAAGCTAGATTTGATAAACTTGGATGTTTTGCGTATTCAAAAGAAGAGGGAACACCAGCTGCTAGAATTAAAGAGCAAATTCATCCAATGACGAAAAAAAGTAGATATAACAAAATAATGAGTTTGCAGCAAGAAATATCAAAAGAAAATTTAGAAAAACAAATTGGAAGAGAAGTAAAAATATTAATAGAAGGAAAATCTTTTGACGGAAAAAATTATTTTGGAAGAACATATATGGATGTTCCTGATATAGACGGAGTTGCTTATTTAAACACAGACAGAAACTTATATTCTGGTGAGTTTATAAAAGCAAAGGTCATTGATGTAAGTAATTATGATTTAATATGTAAAGATATTGAAGAATAAATATAGAAAAAGAGAAAACATTTTAAAACTGTTTTCTCTTTTTTAGTAGTAAAATAATATTTTTTGACCAGTTGGTTAGGTATAGTGAAATGAAAATAGATATATGATATAATACTACACGGAAAAAATGAAAAGAGAGGAATACATAATGAATTCAATAAAAATATTGGCTACAGGAATGTATTTACCTAAAATAGAGATTGATAATAAATATTTTAATGATAAATTTAATATAGAAGAAGATTGGATATACAAAAGAACAGGAATTAAAAAAAGATATTGGACGGAAAATGAAAAAACTTCAGAAATAGCGATAAAAGCAGTAGAAAACTTACAAGAAAATAACAATATGAACCTTAATAAGATAGGTTTAATAATTGTTGCTTCTACAAATTATGAAGATTCAATGCCAAGCATTTCTTTTGAAATACAAAAAAAGTTTAATATAGAAAATTGTATTTGCATGGATATATTAGCAGGATGTAGTGGATATATAAATGGCATAGATATAGCTAGAAAGTATATTGAACTAAACGAAATAGAATATGCTCTAGTTATTGGAGTTGAGAAATTATCTAAATATATAGATAAAAATGACATAAATACAGCTATTTTGCTAGGAGATGGTGCGGGTGCGACTTTAATAGGAAAAGCAGAAAATAGAAGATATGCACAATATATAGAAAGCATAGGTCAAGAAGGAGATATATTAACAAGTAAAGAAAATTCTAAAATATATATGGATGGCAAAAAAATATATAAATTTGGAACAGCAAGGGTTGCACAAAATGTTGATAAATTATTAGAAAAAGAAAAGTTAAACATATCAGATATAAAATATATAGTACCACATCAGTCAAATTTGAGAATTTTAAACAGTATGAGGGAAAAAATTGGTGCGACACAAGAACAAATGTATATAAACATAACTAATATTGGTAATACATTTAATGCAAGTATTCCGATAGCGTTAAATGAAATAGTAAGAAAAAGCTTACTAGAAAAACAAGATAAAATAATATTAGTAGGATATGGCGGAGGACTTAATCTAGGAAGTATTTTAATAGAAATATAGAAGGAGAGGGGTACATTATGAAAATAGGATATATTTTTCCAGGACAAGGAACGCAAGTAGTAGGAATGGGAAAAGATATATATGAAAAATATGAAGAAGCAAAAAATGTATATAAAATAATAGATGGTGCATTAAATGAAAACATTGAGAAACTTACATATGAATCAGAACAAGAAGAACTTAACAAAACAGAAAACACACAAATAGCAATATATGCAATGAGTATGGCAATATTAAAAATATTAAATAATAACGGAATAAAACCGGAAGTTACAGCAGGTTTAAGTTTAGGAGAATATAGTGCGTTAACAGCGGCAGGGGTGATTAGTTTAGAGGATGGTGCAAAAATAGTAAGAACAAGAGGAAAATTAATGCAAAACCTAGCACCAGAAGGAAATTGGTCAATGGCTGCAATAATTGGTTTAGAAGACGAAAAAGTAGAAGAAGCTTGCATGAAAGTAACAAATGGTTTTGTAAAAGCAGTAAACTATAACTGTCCTGGTCAAGTAGTTGTATCAGGAGAAAAAGAAGCAGTAGTAGAAGCAATGGAAAATGTAAAAGAATTAGGGGCAAAAAGAGTAATAGAATTAAAAACTAGTGGACCTTTTCATACAGAAAAGTTACAAAAAGCATCAGCAGAATTAAAAAAAGAATTAGAAAAGATAGATTTCAAAAATTTTGAAATTCCAGTTATAAAAAATTTGAACGGAGAAAAATATGAAGAAGCAGATGATATGGCAGATATATTAGCAAAACATGTTGTAAATCCAGTAAAATTTGGCAAATCTATTGAAAAAATGATAGAAATGGGAATAGATACATTTATAGAAATAGGACCAGGAAAAACATTATCAGGTTTTGTGAAAAAAGTATGCAAAAAACTTGATAAAGAAGTAAATGTGTTTAATATTGAAAATATAGAAACATTAGAAACTACACTACAAGCTTTAAAATAAAAAATAGAAAGGATGAATAAATAATATGGGTGAAAGAAGAGTAGCGATGGTTACAGGTGCAACAAGAGGAATAGGAAAAGAAATAGCTTTAGAACTTGCACAAAATGGATTAGATATAGCTATAAATTATAGAAGTATGCAAGAAGGAATGGAAGACTTAAAAAAAGAGATAGAAGCATATGGAGTAAGATGTGAATTTGTTGGTGCAGATGTTGCAAATTTTGAACAATGTGAGAATATGGTAAAAGAGACTGTAGAAAAATTTGGAAAAATAGATATATTAGTAAACAATGCTGGTATTACAAAAGACGGATTAATAATGAGAATGAAAAAAGAAGATTTCGAAGCAGTAATAGATATAAATTTGATTGGAACATTTAATGTAACAAGAAATGTAATTCCATACATGATAAAACAAAAATCAGGAAGAATAATAAATGTTTCATCAGTAGTAGGGGTGGCAGGAAATGCAGGTCAAACTAATTATTCAGCATCAAAAGCAGGAATAATAGGATTTACAAAAAGCCTAGCAAAAGAAGTAGCAAGTAGAAATATTTTAGTAAATGCTATAGCACCAGGATTTATAGATACAGATATGACAAAAGTTTTATCAGATAATGTAAAAGAAGGAATAAATGCACAAATTCCATTAAGAAGAATGGGAAACCCAAAAGAAGTTGCAAAAGTTGTAAAATTTTTAGCATCAGAAGATAGTTCATATATAACTGGGCAAGTTATTAACATAGATGGCGGAATGGTAATGTAAATTAATAAAAAATGAAAGGATAAAGATATGGAAAGAAGAGTAGTTATAACAGGACTTGGGGCAATAACTCCAATAGGGAATAATACAAAAGAATTTTGGAAAGGTATAAAAGAAGGAAAGTGTGGAATTGATGAAATAACACATTTTGATACTACTAATTTTAAAGTTAAGTTAGCAGCAGAAGTAAAAGGATATAATCCAGAAGAATATTTTGATAGAAAAGCAGCAAAAAGATTAGATACTTTTTCTCAATTTGCAATAATTGCAGCAAAAGAGGCTTGGGAAGACAGCAAATTAGATAGAGAAAAAGAAAATATGGAAAGAGTTGGAGTAATATTAGGTTCAGGAATAGGTGGATTAGAAACAATGGAGAAAGAAATGACAAATATCCATGAAAAAGGACCAGACAGAGTAAGTCCAATGTTTATTCCAATGAATATAGCTAATATGGCAGCAGGAAATGTTGCAATAGAGTTAGGTGCAAAAGGTGAATCAATTTCAATGGTAACTGCTTGTGCATCAGGAACACATTGTATAGGTGAAAGTTTTAGAATGATAAAAAATGGATACCAAGATATAGTTATATCTGGTGGTACAGAAGCCGCTATAACTCCTATAGGAATAGCTGGATTTACTAATATTAAAGCACTTTCGCAAGCAACAGATAAAAATAGAGCAAGTATCCCATTTGACAAGGAAAGAAGCGGATTTGTAATGGGAGAAGGTGCAGGAATAGTTATATTAGAGGAATTAGAACATGCTATCAAGAGAAACGCTAAAATATATGCAGAAATAGTTGGATATGGTGCGACTTCTGATGCATATCATATAACTTCACCAGCCCCAGGAGGAGAAGGTGGCGCTAGAGCTATGAAAATAGCTATGGAAGAAGCAAATGTAAGACCAGAAGAAATTACATATATAAATGCACATGGAACTTCAACACATCTAAATGATTCTTGCGAAACAGAGGCAATAAAGACTACATTAGGAGAGGCAAGCAAAAAAGTAATGGTAAGCTCAACTAAAGGTCATACAGGACATTTATTAGGTGCAGCAGGAGGAGTAGAAGCAGTAGCTTGTGCTAAAGCCATTGAAGAAGGTTTTGTACCAGCTACAATAAATTATAAAGTTCCAGACGAAGAATGTGATTTAGACATTGTTCCAAATGAAGGAAGAAATACCCATGTTAAATATGCAATGTCAAATTCACTAGGATTTGGAGGACATAATGCAACTATATTATTAAAAAAATATGAGTAAAGAAGAGGAGTAGAAAATGAATTACGAAGATATAAAGAAATTAATAGATGATATGGGGAATTCGAAAATAGATGAGCTTAGCATAGAATTTCCAGATGGAATTAAAATAAGTATGAAAAAAGATAAGACTGCTACTATGATTCCACCAAAACAAGAAATTCAATATATTGCTGTACCGGATAAAAAAATAGAAGAAAGTAAAGAAAAAATAGTAGAAGATAAAAAACAAGCATCAGAAGACTATAAAATAGTAAAATCTCCAATGGTGGGTACTTTTTATTCAAAATCTTCTCCAGATGCTAAAGCATATGTAGAGGTAGGAAGTAAAGTGAAAAAAGGAGATATACTTTGCATTGTAGAAGCTATGAAATTAATGAACGAAATAGAATCTGAATTTGATGGTGAAATAGCTGAAGTATGTGTAAAAGATGGAGAAATGGTAGACTATGGCAAACCATTATTCAAGATTAAATAACATATTAATAAAATTTAAATAAAGGAGTTTAGGTATATGTTAGATATAAATGAAATAATGAAAATAATTCCACAAAGGCCACCTTTTTTAATGATAGATAAAGTAGAGGAATATGTACCAGGAGAAAGTGCTATAGCATACAAAAATGTATGTATAAATGAACCTCATTTTGAAGGACATTTTCCAGGAAATCCAATTATGCCAGGGGTTTTAATAGTAGAAGCTTTAGCACAAACAGGTGCTGTTGCAATACTATCAATGGAAGAAAACAAGGGAAAAAATGCTTTGTTTGGTGGAATAGATAAACTTCGCTTTAAAAAGCAAGTAGTACCAGGTGATGTATTAAAACTAGAAGTAAAAATTATAAAACAAAAAGGACCTGTAGGGATAGGAGAAGCAATAGCAACTGTTGATGGAAAAGTTGCAGCAAAAGGTGAGCTTACTTTTGCAATAGTTTAAAAGATACAAAAAGCTTGGAGACAAATATTTGTCTCCAAGCCGAAATGTTGAATGTTTATTTACTTAGTGTACGCGCCATGCATGGAAACCTGAACAAACAGGTTTTACAGGAATATGATATCCCGTTTCTTCCATGATTTGCTTAAGAAGTCGGTGGCTATAGTGTCCTTCAAGTGAAATGTCCAGAAGATTTGGCAAGTCCTGATGCTTGCAAAGAGAAAATTCTCTACAAAGCTCATTGATAAGCCGAATGCGAGTTGGACAATTCTTATACTTCTCGCTTAATACGCCGAGGCGATAAAAAGCAGAAATATTGTTGGATACTGAAATTAGAGGTTTGTTACCTCTATTCCGTTCATCGTCCTGACCTGACAAGTAGAAAAACATAGCAACATTTTCCATAAAAACACTCCTTTCAGTGTTAATGAACAATATTATACCATAAATAATTAATGAATACAAGGAGATAATCAATGTTAAAAAAAGTTTTAATTGCAAACAGAGGAGAAATTGCTGTAAGAATTATAAGAGCATGTAAAGAAATGAATATAAAAACAGTAGCAATATATTCAGAAGCAGATAAAGAAGCACTTCATACAAAGCTTGCAGATGAAGCAGTATGCGTAGGCCCAGCACCATCAGGTAAAAGCTATTTAAATATACAAAATATATTAGAGGCAGCATGTAGAACAAATTGTGATAGTGTACATCCTGGATTTGGATTTTTATCAGAAAATGCAAGTTTCGCAAAAATGTGTGAAGAAAGTAATTTGAAATTTATAGGACCATCATATAGAGTTATTGATATGATGGGAAATAAATCTCATAGTAAAGAATTAATGAAAAATTCAAAAGTACCAGTAGTACCAGGTTCTAATGGTTGTATAGAAAATGTGAAAGATGCCATAAAATGTGCGAAAGAAATAGGTTATCCAATTTTACTTAAAGCATCAGCGGGCGGCGGAGGAAAAGGAATAAGAAAAGTAGACTTTGAATCAGAAATGGAAAATGCATTTAATTTAGTAAAGCAAGAAGCAAAAGTATCATTTAATGATGATTCTATATACATGGAAAAATTCATAGTAAATCCAAGACATGTTGAAATGCAAATATTAGCAGATGAACAAGGAAATGTTGTACACTTAGGAGAAAGAGATTGCAGTGTACAAAGAAGAAATCAAAAAGTCTTAGAAGAGAGCCCATCAATGATATTAACAGATGAATTAAGATCAAAAATGGGAAAAGCTGCAATAAGAGCAGTAAAAGCATCTGGATATACAAATGCAGGAACAATTGAATTTTTAGTAGATAAAGACAAAAACTTTTACTTCATGGAAATGAATACAAGAATTCAAGTAGAGCATCCTGTAACAGAGATGGTAACAGGAATAGATATAGTAAAGGAACAAATAAAAATAGCATCAGGAGAATCTTTAAGTTTTACTCAGAAAGATATAATTCCAAGTGGTCATGCTATTGAATGCAGAATAAATGCAGAAAATCCAGACAAAAACTTTAGACCATGTCCAGGAAAAATAACTGAACTAAACTTACCAGGAGGAAATGGAGTAAGAGTAGATACTGCAGTATATACAGGTTATACAATACCACCAGTATATGATTCAATGATAGCAAAAATAATAGTACATGCAGAAAACAGAAATGCAGCAATAGCTAAAATGAAAAGAGCACTAGAAGAATGCGTTATTGAAGGAATAGATACAAATATAGACTTTTTATTTAGAATATTATCAAACGAAGATTTTATAAACAACAATTATGATACGTCTTTCATAGAATGTCACTTTGGGTAGCCGTCTACTTCAAACTGATACTTTTGACACCTTTGGGGACAGATGTCCAAACGAGACAAAGGAAAAGGAGAATAACAAATGGTTATTGATAAGATAAAGAAAAGAATGAAATATGATAATAATAATGAAAACGATAAAATAGAAAATGATGAACAGCGAAGCGATATACCTATAGGAAAATGGGTTAAGTGTAGTAAATGTAAGGAAATTCTATACAAGGAAGATTTGCATAAAAATTATAGTGTATGTCCTAGTTGTGGAAATCATTTTAGATTATCTAGCAGAAGAAGGATTGAACAAATAATCGATTCAGGAACTTTTAAAGAATTTGACTTAAAAATAGATACAGATAATCCTTTGAAAATGGATGATTATATAAAAAAATTAGATGCATTAAGAGAAAAAACAGGTCTAGATGAAGCTGTTAAATGTGGAATTGGTAAAATTAATTCGGAAAAAGTTGTATTATGTGTTATGGATAGTAATTTTATGATGGGAAGTATGGGAAAAGTAGTAGGAGAAAAAATTACTTATTCTATAGAAAAAGCTATAGAATTAAATCTACCAATTATCATATTTTGTGCTTCTGGTGGTGCCAGAATGCAAGAGGGAATTATATCATTAATGCAAATGGCAAAAACTTCTTCAGCAGTAAAAAAATTAAATAAATCAGGAAATTTATATATATCAGTTCTTACAGATCCAACTTATGGTGGAGTTACAGCAAGTTTTGCGAGTTTAGGAGATATAATTTTAGCAGAGCCGAATGCAATGATAGGATTTGCAGGTCAAAGAGTAATAAAGCAAACTATTGGGCAAGATTTACCAGAAGGCTTTCAAACAGCAGAGTTCTTATTAGAGCATGGATTTGTAGATAAAATAGTAAATAGGAAAGATATGAAAGAAACTTTATACAAATTAATATTACTTCACAAAGGAGGTAATAAATATGGCAAATAAAACCACAGCGTGGGATAGAGTAAAAATTGCAAGAGAAGCAGATAGACCAACAGCTTTAGAATACATAGAAAATATATTTGATGAATTTATTGAACTTCATGGAGATAGATATTTTAGAGATGACAAATCTATTGTATGTGGGCTTGGAAATATTGGAAAACAGAATTATACAATAATAGGTGAGCAAAAAGGAAGAAATACTAAGGAGAATATAGAAAGAAATTTTGGTATGCCAAATCCAGAAGCATACAGAAAAGCATTAAGATTTATGAAACAAGCGGAGAAATTTCGGTAGGCCGATTGTAACATTTATTGATACAAAAGGTGCATATCCAGGACTTGGGGCTGAAGAGAGAGGACAAGGAGAAGCGATAGCTAGAAGTCTAATGGAAATGTCTGATTTAAGAGTACCTATTATAGCTATTGTAATAGGAGAAGGTTCAAGTGGAGGGGCTTTAGCAATAGGTGTAGGAGATAGAGTATTAATGCTTGAAAATGCAGTTTATTCAATACTATCGCCAGAGGGATATGCAAGCATTCTTTGGAAAGATAGTACAAGAGCAGAAGAAGCAGCAAAAAAAATGAAGTTAACAGCTAAAGATTTACTTGAATTAGGAGTAATAGATGAAGTACTAAAAGAGACTAATGGGAATGCAAAAACAGATATAGAAAAAATGTCAGAAACAATAAAAAAGAAGATAGTAGCTATTACTAAAGAATTGCAAAAGTTAAATAAAGACGAATTGATAGAAAATAGATATCAAAAATTTAGGAACATGTAATATGTTATAATTTATAAACAGTTAAAAATTATATAGGAAAGAGGAGAAAAAATTATGTTATTAGAAAATAAAACAGTGCTTATTATGGGAATTAGAAATAAATGGAGTATAGCATGGGGGGCTGCAAAGGCAGCTGCTGACAATGGTGCTAGAGTGTTATTTACATTTATGGGAGAGGATAATAGAGAAAAAATAGAAGAATTAATTTCAGAAGTTCCAAATGCTAAAGCATATACATGTGATGCTTCAAGTGATGATTCAATAAAAGAATGCTTTGAAAAAATAAAAAAAGAAAATGGAAAATTAGACGGAATATTACATAGCATAGCTCATGCTAACACAGAAGATTTAAGAAATGATTTTATAACAACAAGTAGAGAAGGATTTTCTCATGCAAATGACGTAAGTGCATATTCTTTTGTAGCTGTAGCTAGAATAGCAGATGAATTGGATATGTTAAATGATGGTGCAAGTTTAGTTTCATTAACATATTATGGTTCTACAAAAGTACTTCCAGGATATAATGTAATGGGAGTTGCTAAAGCAGCATTAGAAACAAGTGTTAGATATTTAGCGGATAATTTAGGAAAGAAAAACGTTAGAGTTAATGCAGTTTCAGCAGGACCAATAAAAACATTATCAGCAAAAGGAATTAAAGATTTTGGAAGCATATTGGATGTAGTGGAAGAAAAAGCACCATTAAGAAGAAATGTTACAACAGAAGAAGTAGGAAATGTAGTGTCATTTTTATTTAGTCAAATGTCTTCAGCAATTACAGGTCAAGTAATATATGCAGATAACGGATATAATATAATGGGAATATAAGCTAAATATAAATAAAAGTCAAATTTCATTTTGAGGTTTGGCTTTTTTTATTACGCTTTAGCCTTGTGAAACGAAGAGAAACAAAAACCACGCGTTTTACACGTGGTTATGATTATTATGTTCATGACTATATTTAAGTTTGGTTGCCATTCCTCCTCTAATATGCCTTTCAGCTTTATTTTCTTCTAAAACAGCTCTAACTTCAGAAGCTAAATAAGGGCTTATTTTTTGCAATCTTTCGCTTACATCTTTATGTACCGATGTTACTTTTCGTAACGGTAGAACTATTTTTAGAAGTATTAATATCTTCAAAATTAGTT
>CALXWW010000012.1 GCA_944392545.1 uncultured Clostridia bacterium | reverse complement strand
GTTATTCTTATAATTCCTTGACGAGAATCATCTATTTCTTCAAATGCTGCTATATATCCTTCTTTAAATAGGATATTTGCAATAGCTCTTTTCATATTTGATGCTGGAACATCAACTGTTTTATGCTTTGAGCTGTTAGCATTTCTTATTCTTGTTAACATATCTGCTATTGGATCTGTTGTATTCAATTTGATTTCCCTCCTTTTTTTCTTAACTATTGTTAGAATATTACCAGCTAGATTTCTTAACTCCTGGAATTTCTCCCTTATGAGCTAATTCTCTAAAACATACACGGCAAATTCCAAATTTTCTAATATATGCATGTGGTCTTCCACAAATTTTGCATCTATTATATTCTCTTGTCTTATATTTTTGGGCTCTTTGTTGTTTTACTTTTAAAGATTTCTTTGCCATTTTTTTCTCCTTTCATTAAATTAATTCTTAAAAGGCATTCCTAATAGAGTTAAAAGCTCTTTAGCTTCTTCGTCTGTTTTAGCTGTTGTAACGAAGATTATATCCATTCCTCTTATTTTGTCTATTTTGTCATATTCGATTTCTGGGAATATTAATTGTTCTTTAATTCCCATTGAATAGTTTCCTCTACCATCAAACGAGTTACTTGAAACTCCTCTAAAGTCTCTAACTCTTGGAAGTGCTACATTAAATAGTTTATATGCAAAATCATACATTTTTCCTCTTCTTAATGTAACCTTGCATCCCATGTTAATTCCTTCTCTTATTTTGAAAGCTGCTATAGCTTTTTTAGCCTTTGTTATAATTGGTTTTTGTCCAGTTATAAGTGTAAGGTCATTTATAGCATTTTCTAATGATTTAGGATTATCTTTTGTATCTCCTAAACCTATATTTATAACTATCTTGTCTAACTTTGGAACTTCCATAACAGATTTATAGTTGAATTTTTTCATCATTGCTGGTACGATTTCTTTTTCGTATTGCTCTCTTAAAATTTCCATAAGTTAAATAGTCCTCCTCTCTTTTATTATTTTAATTTTGCCCCACATTTTTGGCAAACACGTACTTTTTCGTCTTTTTCAATTTTATATTGAACTCTTGTAGCTTTTCCGCATTTTGGACATACTACATTTACTTTGCTGCTATGAATAGCACATTCTAATGAAATTATTCCACTTTCTTCTCCTTGCTTTCTAGCTTTTACGTGTTTTTTTCTTACATTAACACCTTTAACTATTACTTTTTCTGTTTTTGGTATTACTTCTAAAACTTCACCAGTTTTTCCTTTATCATTTCCTGATAAAACTTTAACTGTATCACCTTTTTTTATTCTCATTATTTCTTTCACCTCTTTCTATTATTATAGAACTTCTGGTGCAAGTGAAAGTATTTTCATATAATCTTTTTCTCTTAACTCTCTTGCAACAGGTCCAAATATACGAGTTCCTTTTGGTGTTCCATCTTCTCTTATTATAACTGCTGCATTTTCATCAAATCTTACATAAGATCCATCGGCTCTTCTCGTAGGCTTTTTAGTTCTTACCACAACAGCTTTTACAACGTCACCTTTTTTTACAACTCCACCTGGTATAGCCGTTTTTACAGATGCAACTATTATATCACCAATTCTAGCATATTTTCTATATGATCCACCTAGACATCTGATACACATAATTTCTTTTGCGCCTGTATTATCTGCTACTTTTAATATAGTTTGTTGTTGTACCATTTTAAAATTTCCTCCTTATTTTATAATTGCCTTCTCTAAAACTTCAACTACTCTCCATCTTTTATCTTTTGATAGAGGTCTAGTTTCCATTACTCTTACTTTATCTCCTACTTGGCATTCATTTTTTTCATCATGAGCTTTTAATTTATATGTTCTTTTTTGAACTTTACCATAAGTTTTATGTTTTTCGTTCATTTGAACAGATACAACTACTGTTTTGTCCATTTTATCTGATGAAACGATACCAACCATTTCTTTACGAAGATTTCTTTCTTCCATTTTCTAATCTCCTTTCTCTAAAACTAGATTGGAATGATTTATTCCATTTAAAGAATTATTATTTATTTTCACTTAATTTTCTTTCAGTTAATACTGTTTTTATTCTTGCTATGTCTTTCTTAACTTCTTTAATTTTCATAGGATTATCTAGTCCATGAGTTGCTAAACTAAATCTTAATTTGAATAACTCTGATTTTAATTCTCCTAATTCTTTTTCTAAGTCAGGTGAAGACATTTCTTTTATTTTATTTATCTTCATCTTTTTCACCACCTATTTCAGTTTCCTTTTGTACAAATTTGCACTTTACAGATAGTTTGTTTGCAGCAAGTCTTAGAGCTTCTTTTGCAACATCTTCTGTAACATCTGCAAGTTCAAACATTACTCTACCTGGTTTTACATTAGCTACCCAAAATTCAACAGCACCTTTACCTTTACCCATACGAGTTCCAATAGGTTTTCTTGTAATTGGTTTGTCTGGGAATATTTTTATCCAAACTTTACCACCTCTTTTAATATAACGTGTCATAGCAACACGGGCTGCTTCTATTTGGTTAGAAGTTATTTGTCCTGCCTCTAATGCTTGTAATCCATATTGTCCATCAGTAACTCTGTTACCTCTTGTAGCTTTTCCTCTATTTCTACCTTTTTGTTGTTTTCTATATTTTGTTCTTTTTGGTATTAATGGCATTATTTTTCTCCTCCTTCCACTACTTTCTTTTTAGTAGGAAGAACTTCTCCTTTATATATCCAAACTTTTACACCAATTTTTCCATAAGTAGTATCTGCTTCAGCAAATCCATAATCTATATCAGCTCTTAAAGTTTGAAGTGGAATAGTTCCCTCTTTATAGAATTCAGTTCTAGCCATATCTGCCCCACCTAATCTTCCAGATACTGCTGTTTTAATTCCTAGAGCACCTGATTTCATAGTTTTTTGCATACATTGTTTCATAGCTCTTCTGAAAGATATTCTTCTTTCTAATTGTCCAGCTATGTTTTCTGCAACTAATTGAGCATCTAAGTCTATATTTTTAACCTCAACTATATTTAAATTTACTTCTTTATTTATCATTTTTTCAAGTTCTACTTTTAAGCTTTCAGCTAAATTTCCACCTTTACCAATTATAATTCCTGGTTTAGCTGTGTAAACATTAACCTTAACAAATTTAGCTGTTCTTTCAATCTCTATTTTAGAAATTCCAGCTGCATATAATTTTTTCTTAACATACACACGAATTTTGTGGTCTTCTACTAGGTAATCTCCAAAATCTTTCTTGTCTGCATACCATTTAGAATTCCAGTCTTTTATAACACCTACTCTTAATCCATGTGGATCCATTTTTTGTCCCATTTTGTAAATGTCCTCCTTTCCTTTCTTCTAATCTCTTTCTCTTAATTTTATTGTAATATGACTTGTTCTTTTTCTAATTCTTACTGCGCTTCCTTTTGCTGCAGGTCTTATTCTCTTTAATGTAGGACCTTGATTTGCAAATATATCAGCAACATATAATTTTTCATGAGCCATATGATGATTGTTTTCAGCATTTGCTATAGCTGATTTTAATAATTTTTCTAACATTTCTGATGAAGCTTTTGGTGTATATTTTAATATTGCTAAAGCTTCATCTATATCTTTACCTTTAATTAAATCTGCTACAATTTTAACTTTTCTTGAAGAAATTCTAGCATATTTAAGAGTTGCTTCTGCTTGTGGTATTATTTCTTGCTTTTCTTCCACTTCATTTACCTCCTTAATTTATTATTTTGTTGTTGTTGTTTTATCTCCTGAATGTCCTTTAAATGTTCTTGTTGGTGCAAATTCACCTAATTTATGTCCTATCATTTCTTCTGATATATATACTGGTACATGTTTTCTTCCATCATGTACAGCTATTGTATGTCCAACCATTTGTGGATATATTGTAGAAGCTCTTGACCATGTCTTTATAACTTCTTTTTTTCCACTCTCATTCATTGCTTCTATTCTTTTTAATAGTTCTGGTGCAACAAATGGAGTTTTTTTGCTTGATCTTGACATTGCTTCATTTCCTCCTTTTTAAGATATTATTTTCTTCTCTTAACTATAAACTTGTCTGTTCTATTATTTTTCTTTCTTGTCTTATATCCAAGTGCTGGTTTGCCCCAAGGTGTCATTGGTCCTGAATGTCCAACTGGTGCTCTACCTTCACCACCACCATGTGGGTGATCTACTGGGTTCATAACAGAACCTCTAACTGTTGGTCTTATTCCCATATGTCTTTTTCTACCAGCTTTACCAATTTTTACATTTTCATGTTCTTGATTTCCAACTGTTCCTATTGTAGCTTTGCATACAGCCATAACAAGTCTCATTTCTCCAGATGGTAATCTTACGTGAGCATATTTTCCTTCTTTAGCCATTAATTGAGCTTCTTGTCCTGCAGCCCTTACTAATTTTCCACCTTGACCTGGATTTAATTCTATATTATGAATCATTGTACCTACTGGTATATTTTCTATTCTCATGCAGTTTCCTGGTTTTATATCAGCTTTTTCTCCTGATATAACTGTTGCGCCATCTGTTAATCCTACTGGTGCTAATATATATGCTTTTTCTCCATCTTCATATTCAATTAAAGCTATATTTGCACTTCTATTTGGATCATATTCTATACCAATTACTGTAGCTGGCATATTTTCTTTATTTCTCTTAAAATCAATTATTCTATATTTTTGTCTATTACCTCCACCTTGATGTCTTACTGTGATTTTACCTTGTGAGTTTCTTCCTGCTTTTTCTTTTTTTGTTGTTATTAAAGATTTTTCAGGAGTTTTTTTAGTAATCTCACTGTAATCTAATACTGTCATATTTCTTCTTGATGGAGTATATGCTTTAAAATGTTTCATTCCCATTATATTTCTCTCCTTTAATATTTATTTTCCTAGTTTTTTCTAGATAATTTTATGCTTTTTATTTAAGCACCCATAAATTCGTCTATTGATGTTTTATATTTCTTAGTTACTTTAACTTCTTTTCCACCTTTTGTTAAGTATGATTTTTCTCCTACTTCAGTGTCTATTGTAACTATTGCTTTTTTCCAGTCAGAAGTTTTTCCTACATTTCTTCCAACTCTTTTTTCTTTTCCTTTAACTGTCATTGTATTTACATTTAATACTTTTACGTCAAATAATTTTTCTACAGCCATTTTTATATCAATTTTTGTAGCTTTCTTATTTACTTTAAAAGTGTACTTTCCATCTTGTATTTCACTGCTTGATTTTTCTGTAACAACTGGTGCTAATATTATATCTTCTGCTACCATTATGCGTACACCTCCTCTAATTTCTTAACAGTATCTAATGTTATAACTAAGTTTTTGTATTTTAATAAGTCATATACATTTATTGTATTTACTAAGCTAGTTTTAACTCCTTCTATATTTCTTGCTGATTTTTGTACTGTTTCATTTCTTTCTGGTAATAGGATTAATGTTTTTCCTTCTACCTTTAAATTATTTAGAGCTTTTACCATTTCTTTAGTTTTAATTTCTTTTAATGGTAAGCTATCAACAACTACTAATTCTTTTTCTAATACTTTTGAGCTTAAGCAAGATTTAATTGCTAGTCTCTTTTCTTTTTTATTTACTGTATATTTATATGAACGAGGTTTTGGACCTAAAGCTATACCACCTTTAATCCATTGTGGTGCTCTAATACTTCCTTGTCTTGCTCTACCTGTTCCTTTTTGTCTCCAAGGTTTTCTACCACCACCACGAACTTCTGCTCTTGTTTTAGTGTTTTGTGTACCTTGTCTTTGATTAGCTAAAAAGTTAACTAAAACACTATGTACTACAGCTTCATTTGGTTCAATACCGAATATTTCGTCTTTTAAGTCAACTGAGCTTACTTTTTTACCTTGTATATCATATACATCTATTTTAGGCATTTCGTTTTTCCTCCTTCTTTACTTTGATTTTACACTTGATTTTAGTTTTAGTATTGCACCCTTTGCACCTGGTACACTACCTTTAACTAATATTACATTTTTATCTAAATCTACTCTTATAACTTCTAGATTTTGGATTGATATTGTTTGAGATCCCATATGACCTGGTAATTTTTTACCTTTAAAAACTCTACCTGGTGTTGAAGTTGGTCCCATTGAACCTGGTCTTCTATGATACATAGATCCATGTCCCATTGGTCCTCTTGATTGTCCATGACGTTTTATAACACCTTGGAATCCTTTTCCCTTTGAAGTTCCTTGAATATCTAATTTATCTCCAGCTGCAAATATGTCAGCTTTTAATTCTTGACCTACTGTTAAACCTTCTATTGAATCTAATCTAAATTCTCTTAAATGTTTTTTAGGTGTAACATTTACTTTTGTAAAATGTCCTTTTACAGGTTTTGTTAATTTCTTTTCCTTAATATCACCAAATCCTAATTGAATTGCTTGATATCCATCTGTTTCTATTGTTTTAACTTGCGTAACGGCGCAAGGTCCAGCTTCTATAACTGTTACTGGAATTACTTTTCCTGACTCATCAAATATTTGAGTCATACCAATTTTTCTTCCTATTAATCCTTTATTCATTTTTCCTCCTAACTATTGGCTGATATATTGTATTGCATTTTTAAAAATGTTATACCAGCTTGGTTTTTTGATTAATACTTAAACTAAATTATAATTTGATTTCTATATCTACACCTGCTGGTAAATCTATTTTCTTTAGATTTTCAACAGTTTTTTGTGTTGGATAAAGAATATCAATAACTCTTTTGTGTGTTCTCATTTCAAATTGTTCTCTTGAATCTTTATGTTTGTGTGGAGAACGTAATATTGTTATGATTTCTTTTTCTGTTGGTAATGGAATAGGACCAGATACTTTAGCTCCTGTTTTTTTAGCAGTATCTACTATTCTTTGAGCAGACTGTTCTAAAACAACATGATCATAAGCCTTTAATCTTATTCTAATTTTTTCGCTTGTTACTGCATTTTCTTTTTTTGCTGCCATTTAAAATTCCCTCCTTAAAATAATTTTGTGGTCGGCAGTTATAAACGCACCCTAGTGTTTTGAATATCACCAATATAAAAACCCAAGTTATGCATGAGTATCTTGGGATAAGTGCTTAATTTTAAACTTACCGCCTTGGTCTTTGCCACGACATACTCCATAAGAGTTCCCTCCATCAACACTTGTGTTTTCAAGTACTGTGTAGCCACATCTTACTTCATCGCCAAATTCATGCTTTATAATTATATAATGAATATGTACAAAAGTCAACACTTTTACTAACTTTTTTATTTATTTTGTGAATTATCATTTGAAATTCACAAATATCCTTTTTTCCCAATTCTATATTGATTTTTTTTATATTTCAATATATAATAATATTTATTAATTTATTATATTATTTTATAAAGAAGGGATGTAATGCTCATGAATACAACTTTAGTTAAAGATTTATATAGAAATATTGATAATTATTGTGATAAAGAAGTAAAACTCTCTGGCTGGGTACGTACTTTAAGAGATTCCAAAAGTTTTGGATTTATCGAATTAAATGATGGCAGTTTTTTTAATAATGTTCAAATCGTATTTGATGAAAAATTAAATAATTTCGAAGAAATAAGAAAATTATCTATTAGTTCTTCAATAATTGTAGAAGGTGTAGTTATAAAAACTGAAAATGCGAAACAGCCATTTGAAGTAAAAGCTAGCAAAATTGATGTTGTAAATCTTGCTGAATTAGACTATCCTCTTCAAAAGAAAAAACACTCTTTTGAGTACTTAAGAACTATTGCTCATTTAAGACCTAGGACCAATACTTTTAATGCAGTATTTAGAGTAAGATCAGTATTATCTTATGCAATTCATAAATTTTTCCAAGAAAAAGGATTTGTATATGTACATACTCCAATAATTACAGGAAGCGACTGTGAAGGTGCTGGAGAAATGTTTAGAGTTACTTCAATGGACTTAAATAATTTACTCAAAACCGAAGATGGAGAAATAGACTTTTCTCAGGATTTTTTTGGTAAATCTTCACACTTAACAGTAAGTGGTCAACTAGACGTAGAAACTTTTGCACATGCGTTTAGGAATGTATATACATTCGGTCCTACATTTAGAGCAGAAAATTCAAATACAGTAAAACATGCAGCTGAGTTCTGGATGATAGAACCTGAAATATGTTTTGCAGATTTAAATGACTATATGGATTTAGCTGAAGAAATGATTAAATACATTATTACTTATGTTAGAGAAAATGCGCCAGAAGAAATGGAATTCTTTAATAAATTTATAGATACTGGTTTGTTTGAAAGGTTAGATAATGTTGTTAATTCTGACTTTGGAAGAATCACATATACAGATGCTATAAAAGAACTTGAAAAAGTAAATGATAAGTTTGAATTTCCAGTACATTGGGGAACTGATATTCAAACAGAACATGAAAGATACTTAAGTGAAGTTATATTTAAACGCCCTGTATTCGTTACAGACTACCCTACTGAAATAAAAGCATTCTATATGAAGCAAAACCCAGATGGAAAAACAGTAGCAGCAGCAGATCTATTAGTTGCTGGAATAGGAGAAATAATTGGCGGTAGTCAAAGAGAAGATGATTTTGAAAAATTACTTAAAAGAATGAATGAATTAAATCTATCAAAAGAAGATTACTGGTGGTATCTAGATTTAAGACGCTATGGAAGTTGTCCACATGCTGGATTTGGTTTAGGTTTTGAAAGGATGTTGATGTATTTAACTGGTATTCAAAATATCAGAGACGTATTACCTTTCCCAAGAACTCCAAAAAATTGTGAATTTTAACAAATTTTATATTAAGGGAACATACAATTGGTTTCAAAAATGGAATTAACTGTGTGTTCTCTCTTTTTGAAGTATTTGCATTTTTTTCCAATTAATGTTATAATATATTATACTATATTTTAGTAGGAACAAATTAGAGAAAAGAGGTATACAATGGAAAACTACACAATTTATTTACCTTTATATGAAGAAGTATCGACCCGTTTCAAAAAATTTGTTTCTGAGATGGCTACCTCTTCATACCTGTCGAAATACTTGGTACAATATGGCCATGATCGACTAACTTTTTTTCCTTCTACGGTAAATGCCGAGGAAAAAGTATTTCTCAAGAAAGCTTCTATTCCTGAAAATGTATTGAAGCCTGCCAATGGAAAGCTAAATTTGAAGTCTGTTAGCACCTTTGCTACCAAATTCAATATGCTTGCATCTATGGCATCCTCTCGGGTAGGCAGTAAGAGCAAAAGCTCTTTTCTGATTAGCTTTACCGAAATGCCAGATGAATTTCCAAACTCGAAAAGTGTTCTTACAATTAGTTTAAACACAAAAGATTTGGCATTATCCATGGCAATTGATAATTTGTTCAAAGTGCTCATTTAATTTGAGCACAAAAAACCCCATACTGTGAAGTATGGGATTTTATTTTTATAATTTATTATTCTGCTGAACTTGCTTCAGCTTCAGGAGACTCATAAGCTTCTAATATAGCTTTTTGAATTTTCTCTCTTGTCTCTGGATTTATTGGATGAGCTATATCTTTGAATTCTCCGTTTGGAGTTTTTCTGCTAGGCATAGCTATAAATAATCCATCTTGGCTTTCGATAACTTTTATGTCATGTACAACAAATTCATTATCGAATGTTACAGAAGCAACAGCTTTCATTCTGTTCTCTGAATTTACTTTTCTTAAACGTACATCTGTTATTTGCATTTTGAGCACCTCTTTCTAAAGTTTTAAAAAATTTGTACATTGTCTTTTGTGACTTTTTCTATGTACAGTTATATTATTCTCCAAAAAAACCTTTTTTCCTTCTATTTTTTTATATTTTCTACAAATTATTTTCTTTCCTAGGTTAATTTCATTTTCTATTTTTCTCACAAATTAGCACTTTTATCATATACTATATTGAAAATATCTAAGAAAAAGTATATAATATGTGTGATTTAGGCTATATAAGTATAGGGAGTGTTCATTATGATAGAAATAGAAGATTTAAAACAGTATAAACATATTCACCTTATAGGAATTGGTGGTGTAAGTATGAGTGGCATTGCAGAGATTTTGCATGCTTGCGGTTTTATTGTTACTGGATCTGATGCTTCAGAGTCAGAAATTACTAACAAATTAATTAAAAACCATATTCCTGTTAAAATTGGGCACGATTTAGAAAATCTACAAAAAGCTAATTTAGTTGTTTTTAGTGCTGCAATTAAAAAGGATGATATTGAATTGGTAAGAGCTAAAGAATTAAATATTCCAATTATTGAAAGGGGATCTTTTTTAGGAATTCTTACTAAATCATTTAAAGATACAATATGCATATCAGGTACTCATGGAAAAACGACAACAACTTCTATGGTTTCACTATGTTTTCTAGAGGCTGGAAAGGACCCTTCTATACAAGTAGGTGCCTATTTGAAACAATTAGATGCAAACTATAGAGTTGGTAATAGTGATTATTTTATAATAGAAGCTTGCGAATATGTTGAAAGCTATTTAAAATTATTTCCCAAAACTGAAGTTGTTTTAAATATTGATAACGACCATTTAGATTATTTTGGAAATTTAGAAAACATTATAAAATCATTTAGCAATTACGTAAAACTTTTACCAGAAGATGGCCTTTTAGTTATAAACTGGGATGATGATAATTGCATGAAACTTGCAAAGTTTACAAATGCTAAGGTACTAACTTATGGTATTAAAAATGAAAACGCTAATTTTGTTGCAAGAAATATTAATTTTAATAAAAACGGATTTCCTACATTTGACGTATATTATAATAACACTTTTTACAAAACAATATCATTATCTGTTCCAGGCACTCACAATATTATGAATGCTTTGGCTTGCATTGCTGTATGTCATAATTATGGAATAGAAAAAGAAGATATAAAAAATGCCTTGTTAAAATATACAGGTGCTCATAGAAGGTTTGAATTTAAGGGCAGTTTTAACAATATAAATGTATATGATGATTATGGTCATCATCCAACTGAAATTTTAGCTACTGCTAATGCCTTAAAGCAAAAGAATTACAATAAATCGTGGGTAATATTTCAGCCTCATACATATAGTAGAACTAAAAATCTGTTGACAGATTTTGCTTATGCATTGATAAACTTTGATAATATAATAGTTACAGATATATATGCAGCTAGAGAAACTAATACATATAATATTTCTTCTAAAGATTTGGTAAATAAAATTGTTGACTTAGGGTACAATGCAATATATATGCCAGATTTTAATGAAATTGTAAATTATATAAAGCAAAATGCTGATCCAGAAGATATTGTTCTTACTCTAGGTGCTGGAACAGTTACAAACATAGGGCCTATGCTTGTAGATTAATATAAAAAGCTTACTTATTCTTATTTGATATAAGTAAGGCTTTTTTATTTTTAAGAAAATATTAATGTTTTTAATTTATATATATGATATAATTCTCTAGGGAGAGGTGATAATATTTGAAAATATTACGAAATGTATTTTTGGTTATTTTAATAATTATATTAATAACTGGAATTGCTTTATACGTATCAGGTAATAATATGTATGAAGATGCTTTGGACGGAAGAACTCTAGAAGAAGTAATAGAAGAAATTCAGTCAGATCCTGATTATATAAAATATGAAGACTTACCTCAAAATTATATAAATGCTGTAATCTCAGTAGAAGACCATAGATTTAGAGATCACGGCGCTATAGATTTAATTGCAATAGGTAGAGCCATATATGTTAATGTTTCCACATTTTCTCTTCGTGAAGGTGGAAGTACTATAACTCAGCAGGTTGCCAAAAATATCTTTTATATTACTGAAACAAATCCTGTTTCTAGAAAATCTGCTGAAATATTAACAGCATTTGATTTAGAAGATAAATACACCAAAAATGAAATTCTAGAATTATATGTAAATACTATATATTTTGGAGATGGATATTATGGAATTGAAGAAGCTTGCCAAGGATATCTAAACAAATCTACTTCAGAGATGAATTTAATAGATTGTACAATGATGGCTGGCATTCCAAACGCCCCTAGTATATATTCTCCCACTGTTAATTCAGACTTAACAAGAAGTCGTCAAGAAAAAGTAATATCCACAATGATTGAAAACAACTATATATCTGACTCAGATGCAAATGATCTAATAAATAGTTTAGATGAGTATTATAAAAATTTTGAAAATTAAACTATATAATTTATATTATTATATCAGAAAATATTCTATTGCATAAATAAAAAGTGCATAAATCTATTTTTTATAGAAATATGCACTTTTATTGATTCTACACAAATTCTTCCCACACTAAATTTGCCAAATCAAGACCTTTTTCAGTTAATTTAATAACATCACCATCTATTTCCAATAAATTTTCATTTACTAGCTTATCTAGTTCTTTTCTGTACAAATATATTGGATTTTCTCCAAACTTATTTTTAAAGTCTTGTATTTTTATACCATTTATTTTTCTTAATCCCAACATCATAAATTCCTTCATTTTGCTATCTTTAGTTTGCTTTTCATGAAATTCGAAATTATTAGTTTCCATATCATTTTCATAATTATTTATATATTCTTCTATTTCACATATATTAGAATATCGTACATTATTAGTATATGAGTGGGCAGCAGCCCCCACCCCCACATATTCCTCTTGGTTCCAACAAGCTAAATTATGTTTAGATTCATATCCTCTTTTAGCAAAATTAGAAATCTCATAGTGAACATATCCTGCATCTTCTAATTTTCTTTTTACAAGCCAATACATCTTCCTTTCTATTTCTTCACCTGGAAGATTTATTTCATTTTTTTCTAGTTTTTTATAAAATGGTGTCCCTTTCTCTATAATTAATGAGTATGTTGAAATATGTTCAGGGGATAATTTAATAATTTTTTCAACACTTTCTTGTACATCTTCTAAACTTTGACCAGGAATTCCTAACATTAAATCCACATTTATATTGTCAAATCCTATTTTCCTTGCACTATTATATGTAACTAAAAAATCATTATATGTATGTATCCTACCTAGCACATTTAGTACTCTATTTTGAGTTGCTTGAAGTCCAATGCTTAATCTATTTACTCCGCATTTTTTATATTCCATTAGTTTTTCTTCATCTACTGTTCCAGGATTTACTTCTATGGTCACTTCTAAATTTTCATTATCAATAGTATAATTTTCTTTTACAGTTCTTAAAATATCGGAAATATATTTAGGTGGTAAGATTGATGGTGTTCCTCCTCCTATATATATAGTTTTTACTATTATTAAATCATCTATATTGTTTTCATAATCTATTTTATTTCCTTCTCCTACTTCTTTTAGCTCATGGTTAACCCATTTTATATATCGATCAATTAAATTTTCTTTACCTACATAAGATTTAAAATCACAATACTCACATTTTTTCTTACAAAACGGTATATGTATATAAATTCCTATATTTTTTTTATTCATTTTATTTTCACCTATATTTATCAATTTTTATTTATGCTCATTTATTTATAATTTTTAAAATAAAATTACATAAATACCGCTTCTGTTCTAATGTACTTAAAGCGACATTTTTATTATCATCTGTAACCTATAGTTTACTCCAGATTTTCCTATTGGTATTTTTAACATTTTCCCTAGTTCTGTTAGAGATGCTTCAGGATTATTTATTCTTATTTCCGCTATTTCTTTTAAATTATCAGGTAATTTATTAAATTTTCCTTCTTCTTTTAGTTTATTAATAGCTTCTATTTGCTTTACTGCTGCCCCCACAGTTTTAGACAAATTTGCTGTCTCACAGTTTACTATCCTATTAATGTTATTTCTCATATCTCTATATACTCTTATTTCTTCAAATTTAATAACAGCTGCACTTGCCTCTATAAATGCTAAAAATTTAGATATTTCTTCTCCATCTTTTGAATATATTATCCATTTATCCACATTTGCTTTATTTAATATTTTAAAATTAATATTGTATTTATTTAAGATATTAATAGATAACTCTGCTATGCCTTCATCTTTTACTGAAATTTCTATATGGTATTTATTTTTAGGATTATTTATAGTTCCTCCTCCTAAAAATATTCCTCTTATAAAAGCTTTTTGTTCATTTTCTCTTTCTTCTATTTTATATTCTCTAAATAATTCTTCTAAAATGTCACATTGCTCTTTTTGAATATTTATATTAAATTTTTTTCCTACAATATTAATATCGTATTTTAATATACTTAAGTTGTTTAGTAATTTACCAAATCTATTTATATTATACTCATTTTCTGTTGAGAACTTTATACAATGCTTTTCTCTTGACACATTATTAGTGCTTAAATATCCATACATTTCTGCTTTTACTAAAGCTTTATTTGCCAAATTAGATAATTTACTCAATTCTTCCTTTACTTGGGTAGAAAATGACATTTATTTGTTCCCCTTTCTACTTTATTATTATTTCACTTTTATCTCTATTACTCTATCTTTTCCACTTAAGTCTTTTATACATTTTATATTTGTATATTTGTCTTCATGATTTTTAAAAATGTTTGTTACACTCTCTGCTTGATTATATCCTATTTCTACTAATATATATCCATTTGATTTTACATATTTATATCCTTCTTTTGCTATTATTCTATAGTAATCTAACCCATCTATTCCACCATCTAATGCTATATCGGGCTCATTTTGCACCTCAATTGATAATGTAGGTATCACATTTCTCTCTATATATGGTGGATTTGATACAATAATATCAAATTTTTTTGTCTTTATGTTTTCAAACATATTCGATAATATAAATTGTATATTATTATACTTTTCTATTTCTAATTCATTTTTATTTGCTACTTCTATTGCTTCTTTGGATACATCAGAAGCAAATATTTCTAGTTCAAACCTATCTTTCAGATAATGTTCTAATGATATTGCTACAGCACCACTTCCAGTACATAAATCTAATATTTCAACTCTCTCTCTAGCATATTCATTTATTCTTTTTATTGTTTCTTCTACCAATACTTCAGTATCAGGCTGTGGAATTAAAACGTTTTCATCTACATAAAATTTTAGTTTCATGAATTCTTGAGCATTAGTTATATATTGTATTGGTTTGCCCGAAATAATTTTCTCTATGTATTCTATATATACTTGTTCTTCTTCGTTTGTTACTTCTTTATTAGAATTTAATATTAAATCTGTTTTAGTAATATTTAATACATATTGTAATAAAATATCCGCCTTAATAGGTGCTTCACATATATTTGCATTTATTAATTTATCTCTTCCTTGTTTTCTTAATTCTTGTATATTCAAAAAAATAACTCTCCTTATTTCTATTAAAATAATCTCTTACTTATATTCCATATGCATATACAAAAACCCCACATTAGCCGTAAGATGAATGAAATTTTAAGAGCCTGTTTTCACAGGTGGGTGTCTTGTTGAATGCTTCTGGGTTTCTTACTAGTAAAATGTAAGCCTACACGCCACATTCAAAGGCGGACCCCCTTTAATCTATTGTTGGTTCTAAAATTCCAGTCTACACGCACTACGCAGGGAATTGGTTAATTTTATATTTACTTTTAATGTATTTATATATTATCACAACATTTTCTTTTTTTCAAGTATATTGTTGTTTTTTTACACAATGTTCATGTTGTTTTTTTACACAATGTTCACATTTAAATTATATAAAATTTTAGATATATATTTCTCTTTTTAAGTATCCATCTTGTACACTGGCAATTCCAATAAACTTGTTTTCTTCATCATATATTCTATATAAATCGTCTACTATATTACTTTTTAATTTTACTCCATTGTATAAAAGTTCTAATTTTTTATTATCTAATATTATATAATTATTATTACCATATATCTGTATAAAAGCTCTCTCTATAGGAATAACATATCTAGCTAATATTTCTTTCTTCTCTTTATTTTTTTCTAGTTCGTCTATGCTAATACTATTTGCTATATTAAATATCCCTACTTTTGTTCTATTTAATTCTTTCATGTAACCTATAGTTCCTAATGCTTTTGCTATATCTTCGCATAAACTTCTTATATATGTTCCTTTTGAACATTTTACACTAAATTTAATTACCTTTTCTGTTGTATCAATATCTAATAGCACAATTTCATATATTTCTATATTTCTGGGTTCTACAGTTACTTTGATATTCTTTCTTGCATATTCATATAACTTTTTACCTTTTACTTTTATTGCAGAGTACATTGGTGGAATTTGTTTTTGCTTTCCAATGAATCCATTTAATACAGTTTGTACTCTTTCCTTTTCCAATACATTGCTTCCCACTTCTTTTTCTTCTACAACATTACCTTCTTCGTCAGCTGTATCTGTTTTTATGCCTAGCTTTAATTCTACTTCATATTCTTTATCATGATTAATTAAATATTGTGAAAGTTTAGTTCCTTTACCTACAAGGATTGGCAAAAGTCCTGTTGCATTTGGATCCAATGTTCCTATATGCCCCACCTTCTCATTTAAAATATATTTAACTTTATTAACAGCATCATGTGAAGTATATCCTTTGGCTTTATTTATTAATATAATTCCATCCATTTTGTACAAATTCCTTTCATAAAAACTTGGACAAAAGCATTAAAACCTTTTGTCCAATTTTTTTAAGATTTATATAAAAGATTTAATTTGCCTTAATATCTTTTCCTTTGCTTGTTCTATTGTGCATTGCATTGTAGCACCTGCTGCACGTATATGTCCGCCACCTCCAAGTAATAAGCATACATCAGATACATTTACATATTCATTTGATCTCATAGAAACTTTGCAACCTTTATCTGTCTCACGTAAGAAAATAGATACCTCTACTCCCTCAATATCTCTACCCGTTTCTACTATTCCTTCATGGTCTCCACTCTCAGATTTTACTTTTTCCTCATCTTCTTTAGTTATGTATGTAAATGCTACTTTACCATTTTCATAAAATTCTAGTCTATTTGAAGCTATTCTATTTAATTCAAAATTAGCTCTTGTTTTTATTTGTAATACTTTTCTATATATTTTAGAAACATTGATTCCTTTATTTGAAAGCCATGCTACAAATTCAAATGTTTCTGCAGTTACACCCGAATATTTAAAACCACCTGTGTCTGTTATTATTCCTGCTAGTATACATGTACCAATTTCTTTTGTAATATCTACTTTAAAGTATTCTAATACTACCAAAAGTATTTGTGCACATGCTGGTGCATCAGGACTTACATAATTTAAATCTCCAAACATAGTATTTGTACTATGATGGTCTATAGATATTCTTGACTTAGCATCTTCAAAATATTTAACAAATCCATTTAACATTTTTACAGTGGCACAGTCAACTGAAATTGCTAAATCATATTTTTCCACATTTGACTCTTTTTTTATTTCATCGCTACCAGGCAAGAATTCAAATGTACGTGGATATTCGGGTATTATTACGTCAGTGTTTTTCCCCATTTGCTTTAATGAATTATATAGTGCTAAAGCTGACCCAATGGCATCTCCATCTGGATTTTCATGTGTCAATATTACTATTGTCTCAGCTTTATTAATTTCTTCTAAAATATTATCTAATGTACTCATTTACATTCCTCTTTCTCTTTTACTCATTTTCCTCTTTATTAAGATTTAAGTCTTTTAATATTGAATCTATTCTAGCACCATATTCTAAAGAATCATCTATTTCAAAAATCAACTCTGGAGTAATTCTTAAATTTATTGTTTTTGCAAGTCTTGATCTTATAAATCCTGCTGATTCTTTTAAGCCCTCCATCGTTTTGCTTATATTCTTAGAATTTAATATACTTACATATACTTTAGCATATTTAAAATCCGGAGTTATTTTTACCTTTGTTACACTAAGCATGCCTGTAACATTTGGATTTTTTAATTCATAATTAAGTACTTGACTTAATTCTTTTTTTAACTCCTCATTTATTCTATTTAGTCTTGCTTCATTCTTAGGCACTTTTGTTTTCCTCCTCTTTTAGAAATTTGAACTTTAAAGAATATCCTTAAAGTTCAAATTTATTATCTTTTTACCTCTTCCAGAATGTATACTTCTATAATGTCGCCTTCTTTTATGTCATTATATTTTTCTATTTGAATACCACACTCAAATCCTTTTGTAACTTCTTTTACGTCATCTTTGAAACGTTTTAATGACGCAAGTTTGCCATCATGTATTACTACATTCTCACGTATTACTCTTACTCCGGCATTTCTTTCTACTCTTCCGTCTAATACATATGCACCTGCTATAGTTCCTACATTTGAAACTTTAAATGTTTGTCTTACTTCTACATTTCCTATTACTTTTTCTTCATATACTGGTGCAAGCATTCCTTTCATTGCAGCTTCTACGTCTTCTATTGCATTGTATATTACTGAATATTGTTTTATTTCTACTCCATCTTTTTCCGCTAAATCCTTTGCTGCTAAACTTGGTCTTACATTAAACGCTATTATTATTGATTTAGCTGCTTTTGCAAGTTGTACGTCTGATTCTGAAACTGCACCAACTGCAGAGTGTATTACTCTTACTCTTACTTCCTCATTTGATAATTTTTCAAGTGATTGTTTTAATGCTTGTGCTGTTCCTTGTACGTCTGCTTTTACTATTATTCCAAGTTCTTTTAAGTTTTCACTTTCCATTTTTTCAAACAGATTGCTTAATGTTACTTTGCTTTGTTCTGCTATTGCTTTTTCCCTTTCTTGGCGTTTTCTTCTTTCAATTAAGTGTTTAGCCATTTTCTCATCTTTTACTTCATAGAAAATATCTCCTGCTTCTGGTACATTTGTAAGTCCCATTACCTCTACTGGCGTTGAAGGTCCTGCTTTTTTGATTTTCTGCCCTTTATCGTTTTTCATTGCTCTTATTCTACCTATTGAAGTTCCAACAACTATTGTATCTCCAACATCTAGTGTACCTCTTTGTACAAGTATTGATGCGATTGGTCCTTTTGCTTTATCTAGTCTTGCTTCTATTACTGTACCTTTTGCTTGCTTTTTAGGATTTACTTTTAATTCTTTTACATCTGCTACTAATAGTACCATTTCAAGTAAGTTTTCTATATTTATATGCTTTTTAGCAGATATTGGAACAAATATTGTATCTCCACCCCATTCTTCTGGTACAAGTTCATATTCCATTAATTCTTGTTTTATTTTTTCTACATTTGCACCTGGCAAATCTATTTTATTTACTGCTACTATAATTGGTATTTCTGCCGCTTTTGCATGGTTTATAGCTTCTACTGTTTGTGGCATTACTCCATCATCTGCTGCAACAACAAGTATTGCTATATCGGTAATTTGTGCACCTCTTGCTCTCATGCTTGTAAATGCCTCATGTCCAGGTGTATCTAAGAAAGTAATTTCCCTACCATTTACATTTACTTTATATGCACCAATATGTTGTGTAATTCCTCCTGCTTCTCCTTCTATTACATTTGTACTTCTTATTGCATCAAGTAATGAAGTCTTTCCATGATCAACGTGTCCCATAACAACTACAACAGGAGGTCTTTCCTCTAATTCATCTGGAGAGTCTTCTGTATCATCAAATAGAATATCCTCTTCTTTTACTTCTTCTTTTTTGTTTGCTGTAATTCCAAATTCACTAGCAACTAAAAATGCTGTATCAAAATCTAATGTATTGTTTATTGTAGCCATTATTCCCAAAGCAAATAACTTTTTAATAACTTCTGCTGTGGTTTTCTTCATCTCTTGGGCTAAATCTTTTACTGTTACACTTTCTGGAATAGTAATTTCTTTAAGTTCAAATATTTTTTGTTTATTACGTTGCTCATCATCTTTTTGAATTTTCTTTTTATTTTTCTTTCCTCTTGCAGTAGTTAAGTCATAGTATTCAAGCATACCACCATCTTGTTCTGTAAACATATTTGATAAACTATCTACTTGTTTTAGACCTTTTAATTTACCACTATCAAATTCTTCAAATTGATTATTTCTTCTTGATTTATTTGCTTTTTTATTTGTTTTTGTATCATCATATTGACGGCTTGCTTTCTGTTTGTCTATTACTTTACTGCTATAGTCTCTTTGATTCTCTTTTTCTACTATTTCTGTAGACATTATATTTTTAATATTTTTGTCTATTCCTTTTTCATCTAATGGTCTTCTATTATTGTTTCCGAATCTGTTATTTTGATTGTTTCTATAATTATTATTTCCATTTTGACCATTTTTATTAAATCTTTCATTATTCTGGTTATTATTTCTATAATTACCATTTCTATCATTTCTCATGTTATTATTATTTCTAAAGTTTTGATTTCTATTGTTACCTTTATCATTATTATATCTATTATTATTTTTATTTTGATAATTTTCTTCTTTAACTCTAGGTGTAACTTTTTCTTCTTTTTTAGGTTCTACAGTAGCTTTTTTAATTTCTTCATTTTCTTTTTCTACTGGTTTTATTTCTTCTTGTATCTCTTCTTTTTGTTCTTTAACAATTTCCTTTTTCTCTTCTACAATTTCTTTTTTAGGTTCTTCTTTTGGTTTAAGTCCAAAAAGTTCACTAACAGTAAGTGGTTTTGTTTGTTTGTTTCTATATACAATATTGTAATCATTTTTATTTCTTCTTTCCACAAATCCAACATCTTTTTTGCTATGTTCATGAGTTTTAACTTCATCTTGAGCTTTTTTCTCTTCTTCCTCTGAAATTATAACCTCACGTCTAATAATAACAGGAGTTTCATTTTTCTTTGAATTTGAAGAAGTAGTATCTTTCTTAACTTGTTTTACATTTTGATTACCCGCTTCTTTTTTTTCTGTATTCTGCTTTCCTGTAATATTATCTCTTATTTTTTTTGCATCATTTTCATCAACAGCACTTAAATGACTTTTTACATCAATTCCTAATTCATTTGCTATTTTAAGTACTTCTTTGCTTGTTAATCCTACTTCTTTTGCTATTTCATGTATTTTCTTACCCAATAGCTTCACCCCCATTTATTATTTTTACAATTTCTTTTGAAAAATTTATGTCCTCTATGCCTATAACAGCTTTGTTTGACTGTCCTATAGCTTTACTTATTTCTTCTATGTTTAAGATTTCAAATATTGGTATTTTTTTTTCACTACAAATATTCTTAAAATTCATCTTTGTCCTTTCTGCTGCATCTGCTGCAATAATTATCATCTTTACTTTGTTATTTTCTATTTCTTTTTTGCAAGCTTCTGTACCAAAACTCAAGCTTCCTGCCCTTCTTGCTAGTCCTAATAACCCACATATTTTATTATTTATCAACAATTACACCTCTTAAATTTTCATAGATTTCTTCTGATATTTTAGTCTCAAATACTTTTTCTAATCTTTTTGATTTTATTGCTTTTTCCAAGCATTCTAACTCGTTACAAATATATGCACCTCTGCCATTTGCTTTTCCTGTCTTATCTATACTAATAACTCCCTCTTTGTTTTTTACTATTCGTATTAAATCTTTTTTGTCTTTTTTAGAGTTACAGCCCATGCATGTTCTTTGCGGTAAATTTTTCACAAAATCCCTCTTTTCTATTTTATTCAGCTTGACCTATATTATTCTTCATCTGAAGTTTCTGTTTCTTCTGATACTTCTTCTGTTTGTTCTCCATTTAGTTTTGCAAGCATCTCTCTAAATTGAGATTCACTTTTAATATCTATTTTCCAATTTGTAAGTCTAGCCGCTAGTCTAGCATTTTGTCCTGACTTTCCTATTGCTAGTGATAATTGGTCGTCTCTTACAATAACTTGTGCGAACTTTTCTTCTGCCTTTACATCGACTGCCATAACTTCTGCTGGAAGTAACGCTGCTGATATATATATGGCTGGGTCTTCTGACCATTCTATAACATCTATCTTCTCTCCGTTTAACTCATTAATTATATTTTGAATACGTATTCCTTTTTGCCCAACACATGAACCAACTGGATCTATATTTTCGTTTTGTGAATATACAGCTAGCTTACATCTATTTCCTGGATCTCTTGATACACCTTTTATTTCAATTAATCCTTCATATATTTCTGGTATTTCAAGTTCAAATAATTTTCTTACAAAATCATTATTGGCTCTTGATACAATAACCTGTGGTGAACCTTTCACACCTCTTTCAACATCTAAAATATATGCACGTATCTTATCATTTACTTTATACTTCTCTGTTGGTATTTGCTCTTTTACTGGCATAACCCCCTCAAGTTTTCCTAAATCTAAAACAACAATTCCTCCATCTGCCTTTTGAACTATACCAGAAACAATTTCGCCCTTTCTTTCATTAAATTCATCAAATAAAAAGTTTCTTGAAGCTTCTCTTATTTTTTGTACTATTACTTGTTTTGCGGTTTGTGCTGCAATTCTTCCGAAATTTTTTGGAACTTGCTCAATTTCTGCTTTATCTCCAATCTCTAACTTTTTATTTATTTTTTTAGCTTCATCCAAGCATATTTGTAGTTTACTATTCTCAACATCTTCAGGTCTTTCTACAATATCTTTTTCTGCATACACATGAATTTCTCCTGTTTCTTTATCCATTGTTACTTTTACATTTTCTGCAGAATCGAAATTTCTTTTATACGCCGTAACTAATGCTGTTTCTATCGCTTCTAGTAAATATTCTTTCTTTATTCCCTTTTCTTTTTCTAGTTCATCCATTGCAATTATTAATTCACTGCTATCTATTGATTGATTATTTGTTTTAGACACTTTCTTCATTTTTTCCAATTCCTCCTTATATATTATTCTACATTATCCCAGTTAAATACTGTTTTAATTTGCGAAATATTTCTTCTTTCAATTAATATCTCTTGTAGTGTATCTTTATTTTCTGTTTGTAATATAATTTTATCTTTATTAAAAGATTTTAGTACACCTTGTACTTCTTTTATTTTCTTTCCAAGTAATTCCATTGGCTTAAATAAATTTACTTGTACCTCATTTTCTATGTTATCTTCTAAATGTTTATCTTTTCTTAATACCTTTTCAATACCTGTTGAAGATACTTCTAAAAAATATTGTTCTTTTATATAATCTACCTTATCTAGTAAATCATTTATGCCATCATTTACTTTCTCACAATCATTTAAGTCAATACTTCCATTTTCTTTTTCTATAAAAATACGTAAGAAATAGCTTTGTCCTTCTTTTACATATTGTACGTCATATAGCTGATAGCCTAAATCTTCTATTTTCTTCTTTATTAGATTTTCTACTTTTTCTTCTATATTTGCCATACATACTCCTTTTTCTTTATTACGTATAGAAGAGTGGAATTTGCTTCCACTCTTCTTCTCAATTATGTCTATATTATTATACATTACTTTTTCAGTAATTGCAATAGTTTTAAGAAATTTTTTTAAGTTATTAATTAAGCTGTCCTTTATTTTTTGACGTCAAATGCTTCCTTTATATTTCTCTCTTTTCATTAATTCTTTTACTACTTTTTCTGGTAACTTATCTACACATAAAGCTGGATACGGAAGGAACGATATCTATAGGAAGTATCCGTTTTACGACTGCTGCGATAAGCTACATAATAGTTACTGTTGTTGTAAACGCCTCCCATAACAGTATCATAAGAATAAGTGTTGTCACTATTTGAATAACTAGAGTATTCTGTTGTCAATTCAGAACAATTTCCTAATAAATCACATATATTACTATGACAATCTGCTAGGTATTCTCCTGTCTTTGTTCTATTGTTTGTCCCTATATTTCCATAAATATTCTTTGTCGTTATAGCTAATGTATAACCTTCTACATTTGTTTGACATATAAAGTTTAATGCTGTATCCCTTGCATAACTACTTATTAATTGTGCTGTTGCTTTAATTGCTTCGTTTCCGCTATACATTGTCTCTGCCTTCTGTTTAGCTTGTTCTCTTGTTACATATACATATGGATATTTGTTTGCTTGTACTAATGGTGTTGTTAATGGATCATCCTTTGAAGTTCTTTCTGCTTCAGTTCCAGCTTCATATCGTCCTATATAAAAACCTCCTTTACCTCCTTCTGATACTGGCTTTGCTCTTGATAAGAATGCATCAATACTGTTTACTCCATCAACTATTGTACATGAACGACTATCTCCTTCTCCATAATAATATGATTCTATTACACTATCACCACTTACTATTGTTGATCCACTTTCTGTAAATGTTCTTCTACTTAATTCATTTGTTAATTTTCCATCCTGTTCATCTGGTTCTGTTATTTTTTCTACTTCTTCTGTTACATTATATTCTCCTGTTGGTATCCACACAAATTGGTTTCCACTATCGTCTTCTATTACAATTCCTTCTTCCACCTTTGTTCCACTATCTTTAGCTAGATGGAATCCTCCTGGTATATATACTGTATTTTCTAAATCATCTTTTATTGGTGTTGTATCTGTATATTTTGTTCCATTTTCTATTGCTTCTGCTACTTCACTTTTTTCTCCTGGTGGATTTTGGTCTTCTATTTCTACTAATATTCCATTTATATATTCCTCTGCACCTGTTAACTCTTCTTGTTCATCTGTCTGTGCTTGGTCTGTTAAACTTTTACCTTCTTGTGCTCTATCTATTAGTCCTCCTTCTCCTAGTACTACCTTTATTGATACTGTTGCTAATATTATTAGTATAACTATTGTAATTACTAATGCTATTAACGTTATTCCTCTTTGATTTGATGTTTCGTGAAATTTAGTTAATCTCTCTTTCATAATTTTTCTCCTTCCTTTGTTTTCATAATCTATTTTTTATCCTTTTAGCACGTTTTTATTTTATACTAACCTTTTTATTTTTGCAATAGTTTTTTGAATCTTTTTAGCCATGCCTTAAATCAAAAAATAAATTCAGGAGAAAAGATTCCAAATTTAATTTATTTATATTTTTCCAGTTTTTTCCTTGAATATTTTTGATATGTGGTATAAAATATACTTAAATTATTTAAATATTTTAATTTTGAAAGGATTTACTATGAAATATAAAAGAAAGTTGTATGACGCTGATAAGATAAATAATTTTAGAGAACTAATTGATAGATATTCAAAGCTATATTCTAATCAAATAGCATTTGAATATAAAGAATCTCCAAGTTCTAAAGAACATATTAAAATTACATATTCACAATTTGTAAATGATATAAGGTCGCTTGGAACTGCTTTAATAAATCTTGGGCTTTCTCAAAAGAAAGTAGCAATAATCTCTCCTAATAGATACGAGTGGTGTGTAAGTTATTTAGCAATAACTACTTCTGATATTGTTGTTGTTCCCCTTGATAGAGCACTGCCTGATAACGAAATAGAAAGTTTAATTATTAGAAGTGAAGCAGATGCAGTTATTTTTGACAAAAAATATGCTGAAATATTTTCTAAAATAGCTAAAGAAAAGAATTCCAAATTAACTCAATATATTTGTATGGATGATTTAGCTGATTTTTCTACTTTTACTGGTCTAATCCAAAAAGGACACTCTTTACTATTAAATGGAGATAATAAATATGATAATGTTAAGCTAGATAATAAGAAAATGTCTATAATGCTTTTTACTTCTGGTACAACCTCAATTTCAAAAGCAGTTGCACTTTCACAATCTAACATTTGTGAAGATATTTATGCTTTAGCTCAAATGACTGATATTAGAAAAGAAGATACTTTTTTATCTTTTCTACCCTTGCACCATACTTTTGAATCTACTTGTACTTTTCTATATGGTTCATATTCTGGTATAACTATTGCTTTTTGTGATGGGCTTAAATATGTACAAAAAAATCTAGCCGAATTTAAAGTTACAGGTTTTGTATGTGTACCTTTAATGCTAGAAATTATGTATAAAAAGATTAAGAAGGGTATTGAGGAACAAGGTAAAACTAAACTTGTCTCTACCATGTCTAAAATTAGTAATGGATTACTAAAAATTGGAATTGATATACGTAGAAAAGTGTTTAAGCAAATATTAGATAATTTAGGAGGAAAACTTCGCATCCTAATAGCTGGTGGTGCTTCAATGAGTAAAGAAGCAATTCAGGGATTTTTAGATTTAGGTATTAACTTACTTCAAGGATATGGTTTAACAGAAACTTCTCCTGTTGTTGCAGGAGAAAACGATAAATGTAAAAAGTGTGGTTCTGTAGGATTTCCTCTTCCCGGAATTAATGTAAAAATTGATAATCCAAATAGTGAAGGAATAGGAGAAATCGCTGTACAAGCCCCTACCGTAATGCTTGAGTATGTAAATAACCCAGAAGCTACTAGTGAAGTTTTAAAAAACGATTGGTTTTACACAGGTGATTTAGGATATTTTGATAAAGATGGTTTCTTATTTATAACAGGAAGAAAAAAAGATGTAATCGTCCTAAAAAATGGTAAAAATATTTTTCCTGAAGAACTTGAAATGCTTATTAATAAATTACCTTATGTTGCTGAAAGTATAGTTTTCGGACGACCTTTAGAAGATGGTGACTACAAGATTTGTGCTAAAATTGTTTATAATGCAGAATATGTAAAAGAAAATTTGCCAAATCTTTCAAAAGAAGAATTATTTAACAAAGTGTGGGAAGATATAAAGTCAAACGTAAATCACCAAATGCCAGCATATAAATATATACGTGAAATTATTTTAACAGAAAAACCTTTAATTAAAACCACAACCCAAAAAGTAAAAAGACATGAAGAATTAAAGATTATTTTAGAAGGAAATTAACTAAAATTTTATAAAACAAAAACAGCCAATAAATAAAAATATATTATTGACTGTTTTGTTTTAATCGTTACTACACATATGTTTACGTGTCATTTCTAATAAATTTAATTTAGAAAAACCTACTATTTGCGTCTTTGATCTATCTTTCTTTAAATTTTCTTTAAATAGTTCTATTATTTTTTCTTCGTTTTCTTTATCTTGCATGTCTATATAATCTATTATTATTATCCCGCCAATATCCCTTAATCTTAACTGTCTTGCTATTTCTATAGTCGCTTCTTTATTTACTACAAATATAGTTTGTTCCAAATCTTGCTTTCCTGTAAATTTTCCAGAATTCACATCTATTGCAGTTAATGCTTCTGTTTTGTCTATGGTAATAAATCCACCACATTTTAGCCATATCTTTCTATTTTCTAGTTCTTTTAGCTGATCTTTTATATTATACATATTTAATATATTTTCAATCAACTCAATCCTTATATCTGTATTTTCTTTTTTTAGTCTATCTTTAATTTTCTCATATATTTTTTCATTATCCACACAAATCCTATATAAATCTTGATCTATTAAGTCTGTAAGAATTCTATCTAAAATCCCTTCACTTTTGTATAAAAGCTTTGGCTTTATGTTAGTACTTTGCTTTGCTTTGTTATATTCTTCTTCTATTTTTTCGTATTTTTCTATAGTTTTTTCTATGTCTTTTACTATATCTTCTTTACTTTTATTAACCGCTGATGTTCTAATAATTGCGCCATAATTTCTTGGAAGATTTTCATTTAAAATATTTTTTAGTCTTATTCTTTCTTCCTCATTGTCAATTTTCTGTGATATTGTTACAAACTTCTCATTTGGCATTAATACTGTAAATCTTCCTGGTATACTTAAATGTGTTGATATCCTGGCACCTTTTTTATTTGTACTATCCTTTTTTATTTGCACTAAAATTGGCATACCTGTTTTTAAATAATCTTTTATATTATACTTTGCAAAATTTTCATTTTTGTTGCCGGTTTCTTTACTAACTTTTTGTATTACATCTCTTATATGTATAAATGTATTTTTATCTTTTCCTATATCCACAAATGCAGCTTGCATTCCCGGTAATACATTTTCTACTATTCCTAGGAAAATATCTCCCTCGATTCTTTCCTGTTCTGGAGTTTCTTCATACTTTTCTATTAATTTTCCATTTTCTACTAATAATATTTTTTTATCATCATTATCAGTACTTACTAATAACTCTTGCATATTATCCCTTCCTGCTTTAACCTTTTTTGTTATATGTGTTCATTGTATTATCTATTCCTTTTTTTATCCAATGTTCTATAGCTTCGACTGCTAAATCTTGTCCTTCTTGGAGATTAATAAATTCTTCATTATCTATTTTTCCAATTACATAATCTATTCTATCAAATTCGTTTTGTGTTCTTCCTATTCCCACCCTTATCCTTGGAAAATCTTCTGAATTTATATAATTTATTATAGATTTCATTCCGTTATGTGAGCCAGGACCTCCCCTTGCTCTTACACGGATACTACCTATATCTGTGTCCATATCGTCATAAACTATAATAATATTCTCTAATGGTTCTTTATAGAAGTTTATAAACTCTTTTACCGCTTCACCACTATTATTCATGTATGTTTGTGGTTTTATTAAAATAACTTTTTCACCATTTATAATTCCTGTACCATATATAGAATTAAACTTCGTCCTATTTAAACTTATGTCATTTCTTTTAGCAAGTTTATTTATAACATCAAATCCCATATTGTGCCTGGTATTAGAATATTCCGGCTCTGGATTTCCAAGTCCTATTATTATATACATTTTTTGTACATTCCTCTCATTTTGCATACTATACTTTGAATTATATATATATTCTATTTATACATACAATTCAAAATATCTTGCACCTTCTTCTTCATTATATAATTCCTCTATTTGAGTAAATCCTTTTTTTAGATAAAAATGTATCGCACTTTCTAATTTGTCATATGTCCCAAGAAAAATTCTATTAAACTCATTTTCTTTTGCCTGATTCATTGCTTTGCAATACAATTCTTTTGATAAACCTGTTCCTCGATAATCTTTTCTTACATATAATTTTTTTATTTCTGCTTCTTTATCATTATGTTTTCTTAATGCTATAGTTCCTACTATATTATCATTTTCATCTAAAGCAATCCATAAATTACTTCCATTCTCAATATATTTATGATTATTCTGTTCTTTAAGTCCTTCTCTAAATTGTTCAAATCCATACTCCTCAACAAATACTGATATAATGAAGTTGTTTACTTCGTCATTATATCTATCCTCAAATTTTTTAATTATATACATTTAAATCACCCTTACTTTTACATAATCGGCAATTTCTTTGTTGCACTATATTATACTATATTTCATATAGTTCCAAAGAGAATTGCACTAACTCTTCAACTCCTATCTTTGTTTTAAAGCTATAAAAAACTTTAATTTTATTTTGACTTTTTAGTCACGCTCTTTTGTTTTTATTTATATTTATATTTTTAATTTCATTATGTTCGCTTAGATTGAATTATATATATCTTCTAAACGTTTTTTTATCATATCTATCTCTCTTTTTATTCTCATGTTTATCTCTGTTGTATCTTCTTTTTTCTTTATTTCCATCATATCTTTTATATTATCTACTGTGTCATATATATTTTTCAAGTTTAATGTTGTTGTCATACTATTTTTTCTTCCACTAATATAGTGGTAAACTGGGAAATCAGCTATTAAGTATTTCTCTGATTTCATTACTCCTTTATATACAAATAGTACATCTTCATAATATCTATTTTCCACAAACCTTATATTATTTTTGTTTAGAAATTCTAGATTCCAACATTTACTCCATACATTAGGATAAATATCTATTCCTGCTTTATATTCTTTTGTACATGTTTCTTCTGTTGGAATTACAAATTCATCTCTATTTCCACCTATTTTAAATCCCATGTATACTATATCTACTGTTTGATTTCCAATTAGGTTATTTATTTTTGTAAGTACATCATTTTCATATAAAAAATCATCTGCATCAAGAAAAATTACATATTCTCCATTTGCATTATCAAGTCCAGTATTTCTAGCACCTCCGGGAGGCTTTATTTTCCTTATGTGATATCAGTTTTACATTTTCATACTTGTCTTCATATTTTTTTACTATCTCTACTGTATTATCAGTTGATGCATCATTTACTACTATTAGTTCATAATCTTTAAAATCCTGTTCTAGTACACTTTTTATTGCTTTTTCTACATATTCCTGCACATTGTATGCAGGTATAATCACACTAAATCTCTTCTTTTCCATTTTTCCTCCCTTCTGTCACTTTAGTACCTGTTACCAACCTGCTGCTTTGTTACTTTTGATATCAGGTGTAAAAGTGATGCTATCCTTTACTTGCTGGTCCTTCTTTTATTTTATATTCTTTTTTATTTATTATTGAATCAAATAATTCTATTAAATTGTTTGCTGCAACACTGCCTGTCCATTTTTCTGTAATGTACGTATATGCATTTTTTCCTAATTTTTCTCGTAACTCTTTGTCATTTATTAATAATTTTACTTTGTATTCTAATTCTTTATATGAAGTATATATAAGTCCTGTTTCTCCATCTTTTAATAGAGACGGTACTGAACCCATTTTTTTATTTGCAACTAATGCGCAGCCTGCATTCATAGACTCGTTTATCACTGCACCCCATCCTTCTTGGCTGTCGCTTGTCCCTATAAATATATTAGCCTTTTCCATATAATCTTTAACTTTATCACTTGGTACTTGTCCCACTATTTCTAGCACATCTTCTAATCCTAGCTTTTTTACTTTTTTTCTAGTTTTTTCTTCTAATTTTCCAGTACCTAACATTTTTATATGAAAATTATAGTTTTGTTTTTTTAATCTTTTCGCTAATTTAACTACTACTTCAGGATGTTTCCATTTTATAAAACGTGCAACCCATATTATTTCTATTTTTTTATTGCTTTCTTTTTGTTCTATTAATTTATCTATATCATATCTATTTGTTTCTAAAAAATATCCCCATTTATATATTTTTTCTTTATATAGCCCTAAAAATTCAAAATCCTTAGGTCCATATGCATTTGCACATAACATATATAAGTTTTTATTTTTTCTAAACTTTATATGTCTATCATAAAATAATTTTATTTTTTCTTTGTTAAAAACAGTTTTAATAAATCCGTCCGGGAATATAAATACTCTTGCTCTATATCTAAATATTAATTTATCTTGTTTTAATCTTTCTTCTAATATTTCGTCAGTAGTTGATCCTATTATTGCAACATCACTGTCTAATGTAAGTTTTTTTGCTAAAGCCTTACTTTCCTCGTTTTCGTATGCTTTCACAACAAAATCATATTCATTATCTAAATCTTTAAAACCTAATTTTAGTCTCCAATCAAATATTTTTACTGTTGAAATAAATTTAAAATTATCTCCCAATCTTTTTTGCATTTCTAAACAAAATGGTACTTGGTGATGTGTCAAAAAGTTAGAAATAAATACAACCTTCATATACATTCCCTCTTATTCTCTAAAATTTGCTATGTTTAGTGTTTCATAGAATTCTTTCTTTATTTCACTATACTCTTCTTTATTCACTTTATCTTTTGCTATTTTTGCCTTTTCTTCAAATTTATCTTTTATGTATTTATACACCTTATTTTTATCTCCTATATCTTTGGATTTACTTGTTTTTTGAGTCAATTCAATTCCGTAGCCTAAATATCTAATTAATATTTTTTCTATTAACTTGTCATTTCCTTTATCTTTGAAAAAATCATATACTTCGTCATATACATCTAATGTATCATGTACTCTTTTTTCTTTAAAGCTAGCTCTCATAACACTTTCTTCGCTTTGTACATATGCATACATTATATCTGGTGTTGATATGATTTTTTTACTATTATATATAAGTTTGTACATTATAAATTCATCATCTATTATACGATTTACAGGAAATCTTGCTTCATTAAATAGCTCTTTTCGATATAGTTTATTTGTTACTATTACAGAATTGATATATTCTACTTCATCATCTCCATAAAGTACTAGTAGTTTTTCCATGTTTGTATATTCTTTTTGTTCACCTGTCTTAGTAAATATATTTTCATCATATCCACTTACTCTTTTATAATGACCTTCTACTATATCTGCATCTCCTTCTTTTAGCATTTCATACATTCTAGTATAATAATCTTCGCAAATATAGTCGTCTGCATCAATAAAAGAGATATATCTTCCACTTGCTTTACTTATCCCTGTATTTCTAGCACTACCTGCACCTCTATTTTCTGTGTTAACTAGTTTTATTCTATTATCTAACTTAACATATTTCTCACATATAGCTTTTGTATCATCTGTTGATCCATCATTTACAATAATTATTTCAAAATCTCTATAATCTTGTTTAATTATACTTTGTATACATTTTTCTATGTATTTTTCAGCATTATATGCAGGTATTATTACACTAATACAAGGTAGTTGGTTCATGATATATCTCCTTTACATTATATTCTTTTTAATTTATTCCATATTTCGTTTGTTTTTATGTATTCATTATAATGTTTTTTTACATTTTTATCATATTCGTCTAAATCTTTTAAAAGAATATTAAAATCCGAATGTTCAAATAGCTTATTTACTTCTGGTATTCCTTCTTCTAATTGTTTACGTGTTTCAGCTATTTTTTCTGTATAGTTTTCTCTGTTTGTAATATACTCAAATAATGGTTTATATCTAATCCATCCACGAGATGCTTTAAAAAATCTTTCTTCTATTTGTTCTTCAGAAGATTTAATCTTTCTTAACACTTTTGGATATTTTCTTCTAGCAATATTTGTATATTTTAAGAATCCATCATGAAAATGATATACTGGAACCTTTATTACTTTTGAATTTAGTAATTGTGTAGAAAAGAATGTATCTTCTCCTCTTGCACCTTCTGGGTTATAGAAGGCTGGAATTTTAGATAAGTGGTTTAAGTTTAAACATAATGTTGAACCTGCTACCCACTTTCCCGATCCGTCTGATTTTATTTCGTATTCACCTTCTCCATTTGCAATATCTGCATTAGCATATGTAATTCCATTGTATTTTAAGAATTTTTCTTTTATTGAATCCCATGAAATAATATCATTTCCAAGTGCTTCTATATAGCATTTGAATTTTTCTTCATTTACGTCTTCATCTAATTCCACATATGGTATTGGTGAAATATATCCACAATGATATCCTATTGTAACATCTGCATTCTTTATATTTTTTAAATGCATCGCAATGTTATCTTGTTCTTTCCAAATTACTTCATTTGTATTGTCATTTTTTATACATGCTACTGGATATTCATCATCATCCCAAAATAGCAAATAGTCCATTTTGTCTCTTACTGCATAATACATTAAAGAATTTCTTCCTTTTGCATGTCCATGTCCAAAAAATAAATCTACATCTGCTCTAGAAAATTCCTCTCTTCCTATCAGTCTTTTCTTTTCTTCCTCTATATCTTCTGGTGCTATATATTTTATGCTCAAATCTTTATACACATTTGGTATTATTCCATAAAAATCTATTCTTGTTGTATATTGGTATCCTAAATCAAATAAAATGTACGCTGTTAATTCCACTTTTTTATCTAATTCATTAAATTGATTTATTAATCTTTCGTATGTGCTATTTATTATTTTGCACACGTTTGGTCTACCTGTTACAAAGCCTATACCAAACTTAATTGTGTCTTTCATAATCTCCTTCTCCTTTGAAAAGCATCGTTTTTTGACTGATTAAGTATATCATAATTTGTATTTTATGTCAAATCCTGTTTCTTCTTGCGAGAGTAGAATTTTATCGAATATTCTCAAGAAAAAAATAGATTAAAACCACATACTTTTGCATATGTTTTAACCTATTTTCTTTTTATATCCACTTTGTTTTATAATATTTTTTCTAATTTGTATTCTTTATCCAATTTTTCATTTAAATATATTTTTGCTATAAGTTCCAATTCTTTAATATTTCGTTCTGATAAATTAAAAGAGAAAAGCTTTTTAGGTGGTGCAAGCACAACATATTTTATAGCATTTTCTGTAGAACCTGATATTTCTATTGCACCCTTATCTTGTGTACTACAAGCCTCACATTTCAATCCATTATCTCTAAAGCTAAAGTGATTCAAATTAACTGTTTCCTTGCATCCCGTGCACCTATCAATTATTGGTGTAAACCCTAGCAGGCACATTAATTTTATTTTAAAAATTGATATTACTAAATCCATATTCTTATCTGTTTCTGAAAGTACATATAGGGTATTTAATAATAATTGTAATATTTTATATGTATTTTGATTCTCGTCAGTAACATCATTTATAATTTTTGTAATATGTGCTGCATATTGTAACTTCTCTATATCTATTCTTAAATTGTAGAAAACCTCATTTAATTCACATGAATTTATATTATATGAGCTAGCACCTTGATATATTAAATATTCTCCAAAACATAAATATTGAGTTGCTGCCATCAGCATGCTTTTAGGTCTTCTTGCACCTTTGGCAGCACAACCAATCTTCCCGATTAGGTGTTAATATTGTAACCATTTTATCATAGTCGCCCATATTGTGTTCTGCTATTACTATTCCTTTTAACTTCAATATTCCCATTAGTTTTACTCGCCTCTACTACGCTATTTTCTATATTTTTTTCCAAATTTTTGACTTCAACCCATTCTAAATATGTGTTTATATTTCCTGTATTTTTAAATGTATTCCATGCCATTTGCTTTATCATGCTAAACCATCTCCAATCATAAAGATAATATAATCTTTATTTTATCATTTGCTTTTTTTTAAGTTTTATTCATTTTTATGCATAATATTTATTTTTGTAACTTAAAATTTTTAATAAATTTATCATTATTAATCCAATCTTCTCTTACTTTGACCCATAATTTAAGATTTATTTTTATACCAATCATTCTTTCTAGATCCTCTCTTGCGTAGGTTCCTATTTTTTTAAGCATACTTCCATTTTTTCCAATAATAATGCCTTTATGTGATTCTCTAACGCAATAAATAGTTGCATCTATATTATATATTGGTTTATTTTCCATTGTCTTTCTTTTTTTCATTTTATCTACTTCAACCAATATTCCATGAGGTACTTCATCGTTTAAAAGTTTCAAAGCTTTCTCTCTTATAGTCTCTTCTACAAGATTTCTTGTAGTTTGATCAGTATACTCCTCTATATCATAATATGCAGGACCCTCTTTTAAGTTCTTCTCTATTTCATCTAATATAATTTCTAAATTTGTATTTTTTACAGTAGACACAGGAATAATACTAGAAAAGTCATATTCGTTTTTATATGTTTCTATCAATTTGGCAATTTTTTCTTTATTAACCAAATCAATTTTATTGATAACAAGAATAGTCTTTTTATTTGCCTCTTTAATCTTATCTAAAATTAATCTGTCACCCTTTCCAATATCTTCAGAAGTTGCTTCCACAACAAAAACAACAACGTCAACATCTTTAGCAACTTCAAAAGCATTTTCAACCATAATGTCACCTAATTTAGATTTAGGCTTATGAATACCCGGTGTATCTATAAAAATAATTTGAGAATTAACTCTATTTACTATTGCTCTTATAACTGTCCTTGTAGTCTGTGGTTTATTTGCAATAGCAGCTACTTTTTCTCCAACCAAACTATTTATTATGCTAGACTTTCCCACATTAGTTCTACCTAATATAGAAACAAATCCTGATTTAAAATTTGAATTTAAGTTCTTCTCTTCTTCCATTAATTTTCTCCTTTTGTCTCAAACTACCATTTTTACCACTTTTATATGTAGATTTAAAAGTACCAACAAACTTGTCAGTTCTAAATACAGTTCTGCAAATTTACTTTTTATTATACTACTTAAGTTACTATTTTTTTGTAGAAAAATAGTATGTTTTTATTAAACTTTTTTATTATTATATATTTATATCATATTTTATTTAGTATTTCAATTATTTTACTATAGTAAAGAACAGACATAAATTAAATTTAAATTAATCTATGTCTGTCCTTTGTTTTAAATCAAAGTATTCTCTTGTTCTACTTTATATTCTATATTCTTCCATTGGTGTATATTGTGTATGTAAAAGTTCATGAGCTTTATGTTCTCCAGGTTTTCCTATATATTCTTTATATATTTCTTTCAAGATTGGATTTTCATGTGATTTTCTTACCACACTTCTTTCATCTATTGAATACATTGCTGCTGCTCTTTTTGCTGCTATATCTGTAGTCATTCTAATTTTAGAATTTTTTATAGGTTGACCTCCACCCATTATACATCCTCCTGGGCATGCCATTACTTCTACAAAACTATAATCTGCCGTTCCATTTTTTATTTCTTCCATAACTTTTCTTGCATTTCCAAGTCCATGCACCACAGCCACCTTTATTTCTTTGTTTCCTATTTTTACTATTGCCTTTTTTATCCCTTTATTTCCTCTTACTTCTTCAAAATCAAGTTTTTCCAACTCTTCTCCTGTGATTAATTCATACGCTGTACGAAGTGCTGCTTCCATAACTCCACCTGTTACGCCAAATATAGCTGCTGCACCAGTTGCTTCTCCCATAGGATTATCAAAAGTTTGATCTTCTAGTTTATCAAACTCTATATTGGCTTGCTTTATCATTCTAGCAAGTTCACGAGTTGTTATAACTGCGTCAACATCCCATAATCCATTTACTTTCATTTCTTCTCTTTGTCTTTCATACTTTTTAGCTATGCAAGGCATTACAGAAACTACATATATATTTTTAGGATCTATATTATTTTTTTCAGCATAATATGATTTTATAATTGCACCAAACATTTGATGTGGTGATTTACAACTTGATAAATGTGCTAAATTTTCTGGATATTCCATTTCTGCAAATCTAACCCATCCTGGACAACATGAAGTTGTCATCGGTAAATTATCGTTTTCTTTAAACCTTTTAATAAATTCAGTAGCTTCTTCCATTATTGTAAAATCTGCGCCTGTATTTGTGTCAAATACTTTATCAAATCCAAGTGCCTTTAACGCTGATATCATTTTTCCAGTAACATTAGTTCCTATTTTCATTCCAAACTCTTCTCCAAGAGCCACTCTAATGGATGGTGCAGTTTGTACTACTACATAAGTATCAGGGTCTTTTAACTTTGCCCATACATCATTTATATTTTCTTTTTCATGTAATGCACCTGTTGGGCATGATTCAATACATTGACCACAAAATGTACAATTTACGTCATTCAAACTATGGTCATAAGTTGTTGAAATACAAGATTCAAAGCCTCTCTCAATGCAATCTATTGCACCAATTTTTTGTATATTTTTACAAGTTGCAACACATCTTCTACATAAAATACATTTATTAAAATCTCTTACGATAGATGGAGACTTATCATCCACAGTATGCTCTGTTCTTTCTCCTTTAAACTCAATATCTAACACATTAAATTTAATTGCTAAATCCTGGAGTTCACAATTTCCGTGAGCGAGTACAAGTTAAACAATCTTTAGAGTGATTAGATATAATTAAATCAAGTATAGCATGCCTTGCTTCTAATACATTTGGAGTATGAGTATGCACAACCATGCCTTCTTCAACAGTTTGAATGCAAGAAGTTGCAAATCCTCTTCTTCCCTCAACTTCTACAATACACATTCTACAATCTCCAACCTCATTTATATCCTTTAAAAAACATAATGTTGGAATATCAATTCCTGCTTGTTTTGCTGCATCTAGTATTGTTGTTCCTTCTGGCACTACAACATTCTTATCATCAATTTTTAAATTTACCATTATTTCCTCCTATTTGAATTTTGCATTACTTCTATCCTATGGCATGAAATGGACACGACCTAATACAAGTTGTACATTTTATACATTTGTTTTGATTTATACGTCTTTTTTCTCTTCCTTCTCCTTCAATTGCATTTACAGGACAATTTCTTTGGCATAATCCACATGCTTTGCACTTTTCCTCATCTATTTCTATTCTAGCTAATGCTTTACATTCCATTGCCTTACATTCTTTTTCTATTGCATGTTGTCTAAATTCTTCTCTAAAATATTTTAATGTACTAATTACTGGATTTGGCGCACTCTGTCCAAGTCCACATATACTCGCCTTCTTTATATTTACTGCTAATTTTTCTAGCCTATATATATCGTATTCACTTCCTTCACCTTTGCACAGTTTTTCCAGAATTTCAAGCATTCTTTTTGTTCCGATTCTACAAGGAGTACATTTTCCACAGCTCTCACCTACCGTAAATTGTAAATAAAATTTTGCCAAGCATACCATACATTTTGTATCATCCATTACAATAAGCCCACCTGAGCCCATCATAGAACCAATTTCTTTTAAAGACTCATAGTCTATTGGTGTATCTAAATGTTCTTTTGGTATGCATCCTCCTGATGGTCCTCCTGTTTGGGCCGCTTTGAATTCTCTTCCATTTGGTATTCCTCCACCAATATCAAATACTATCTCTCTTAACGTTGTTCCCATCGGAACTTCTACTAGTCCAACATTATTTACATTTCCTCCTAATGCAAATACTTTTGTTCCTTTTGAATTTGCTGTTCCTATTGATGAATACCATTCTGCACCTTTTAGAATAATTTGTGCAATATTTGCATAAGTTTCAACGTTATTTATTAGAGTTGGACACCCCCATAATCCAGATTGTGCTGGATATGGTGGCTTAACTCTTGGCTGCCCTCTACGTCCTTCTATTGATTCTAAAAGTGCTGTTTCTTCTCCGCAAACAAAAGCACCTGCCCCAAGTCTTATTTCTATATCAAAATTAAAATTTGTGCCAAATATATTTTTACCAAGTATTCCATATTCTCTTGCTTGCTCTATTGCTATTTTTAATCTTTGTACTGCAATTGGATATTCTGCTCTAACATATATATAGCCTTTTTCTGCACCAACTGCATATCCTGCTATTTCCATTGCTTCCAAAACACTATGAGGATCTCCTTCTAATATGCTTCTATCCATAAATGCACCTGGATCGCCTTCATCTGCATTGCATACTATATATTTTGTATCACCTTTTGCATCTTTGGTTGCTCTCCACTTTTTACCTGTTGGAAATCCTGCACCACCTCTTCCACGTAAACCAGATTTATCTATTATTTCTATTACTTCATCTTGTGACATTTCCATTAGTACTCTTGCTAAGGCTCTATATCCATCAAATGCTATGTATTCATCTATTTCTTCTGGATTTATCATTCCGCAATTTTTTAATGCAATTCTTTTTTGTTTTTTATAAAAAGTTAAATCATCAAGTTTATCAACTATTTTTCCATCTATATCTTTGCAAAGTAATCTTTCTACTACTTTTCCTTCGATTATATGTGATTCAATAATTTCTTTGCAATCTTCTGGTTTTACCATCGCATAAAAAGTATCTTCTGGTCTAATTATTACTATTGGCCCTTTTGCACATAATCCAAAACAACCTGTTTTTATTACTCTTACATTTTTTAATTTTTTTTCTTTAATTAATTTGTTAAAATTTTCTAGTATTTGTGGAGATTTTGAAGATGTACACCCTGTACCATTACATACTAAAATATGTTTTTCTCTAGTATCTGCATTACTATTTTTTCTTAAATCTAATTCTATTCTTTTTTCTATTCTAATTTTGTTTAATTCCTCAATAGTTTTCATTCATAGCCTCCTTTATTTTGATATATTTTCAATTAATACTTTCTTTTTCTAATTGATTCAATACTTCATCTAATTTTTTTACAGTTGCATGACCATAAACTTCATCATTAACCGTGAATACTGGTGCTATGCCACAGGCCCCCACACATCTTGTGGTATCTATTGAAAACTTTCCATCAGCACTTGTTTTTCCTTCTTCTAATTTTAATCTTTCTTTTAATCTATCTAAAATTGCTTGTGAACCTTTTACAAAACATGCTGTACCTAGGCACACTGAAATATTGTACTTTCCTTTTGGTTCTAGTGTAAATCTTGCATAAAATGTAATTACTCCATATATTTCTGCCATTGGAATATTTAAATATTTAGATATTTCAATTTGTGCTACTTTTGGAATATATCCATATTTTTCTTGTATTTCGTTTAGTATTTGTATAAGGTTATCTTTTTCTTGTTTATATGGTTCCATTATCATTCTTACTTCTTCTTTAATTTTATTTTCTACGCACTCACACATAGCATTTCCTCCTTGTCTAATTATACGCTTGTATTATATCAAATAGGTTGTTTTTATACAATATATTTTTATTTTTTGCTAATAATATATTTTTATCGAGAAGTGAAAAAGTAAAAGCAAGTCTCAAATATATAAATAGAAATTAGTCTTACACCAACTCTTAATGTACGAC
>CALXWW010000011.1 GCA_944392545.1 uncultured Clostridia bacterium | reverse complement strand
CATTTTTATCTATTAATGTTTTCCATTCCATTGGTATCATTAATTGGTTTTGCTCATAATATTTAAATCCCATTTCAAACCTCCAAAATCAATACTTTTTACACTTGAATTATATCATTACAGTATTGATTTGTCAGCATTTTCTTACTTTTTATATCAAAAAATCCAACTCTTATCGAGCTGGATTTTTTGTTTCTTGGTGTCCTATTTCAGGACACCCTCTTGTTTTTATCTTTTTCCTCTATCTAGACTATCCAAATTGTCTAAAGCTTTTCCTGTTCCTAAGGCCACACATGATATTGCTTCTTGCGCTATCATAACATTTATTCCCGTTTTTGCTTGTAATAGTTTGTCTAAACCATCTATTAAACAGCCTCCACCTGTCATATATATTCCTCTATCACTTATATCTGCTGCAAGTTCTGGAGGTGTTTTTTCTAAAACAGAATGTACACTATCTACAATCATCATTGCTGGTTCTATCAAAGCCTCTAACATTTCACTAGAATGAATGTTTACATTCTTTGGTAACCCTGTAATTAAATCTCTTCCCCTTATCTCCATCTCTGTATCTTGGATTTTTGGATATACACAACCTATATTTATTTTTAAATCTTCTGCTGTTCTTTCTCCTATCATTACATTGTGTTTCTTTTTTATATATTTTACTATTGCTTCGTCAAATTTATCTCCAGCAACTTTTAATGATTCACTAACAACAGAACCACCTAAAGATATTACTGCAATGTCTGTTGTTCCCCCACCTATATCTACTACCATATTGCCACATGGCTTAGATATGTCTATTCCTGCACCAATTGCAGCAGCTATTGGTTCCTCTATTAAAAATACTTTCCTTGCCCCAGCTTGAGAAGCAGCATCAATAACTGCCTTTTTTTCTACTTCTGTTACTTGTGATGGAATACATATCATTATTCGTGGAGAAAATACAAATTTACCACATATTTTATTTATAAAATACTTAAGCATTTTCTCTGTAACTGTATAATTAGAAATTACACCATCCCTCAATGGTCTTGTAGCAACTATATTCCCCGGAGTTCTTCCTAGCATTCTTCTTGCTTCTTTTCCAACAGCTAAAACCTCACCTGTATTATTATCAACTGCTACAACTGATGGTTCTCTTAAGACTATTCCTTTTCCTTTTACATACGCAATTACAGTTGCTGTTCCTAAATCTATGCCTATGTCTTGCCCCCACTTAAACATAATAAATCTTTCCTTTCTCATGTTTCGGTTATATTTCAATTTTATTACAAATTCGTTACAATTATATTACATTTATTACAAAATAGCAAATACTTTTTATAAAATATATAAAAAAACTACCTTTTAATATTTATATTATATTAAAAGGTAGTTATATTATACATTTTTTAGTAATTTTTATTAATTTTAATAATTATATTTATAACTTTTCATCCAGTATCATTACGTAAAACCTAGTTATATTATCTCTTTTAAATTTCAATTCATATGTTTTCGCTTGTTCTGCTGCTAGTCTATTTATTTCTATATATTCAATTCCTTTTACCTCATTATTTTTATCACATAGTAAAAAACATAAATAACCACCTTCTATTTCAGTCTTACTTTCGTTTTTTACCTCTCCTCTTACATATCCATTTACATTAGTTGCTTTTGCTTCACTAATTGTAATACTTAGATTTCCCTTGTTTATCTCTTCTCCTGGTATATCTTTATACATTGACTTTACTGCTATTATACTACCTACTGTTACAAATGCAAATAATAATATAAACCAAATGAGCCATCTTCTTAAGTTTCTAGTTTGAACTCTGGTATCTATAAACCAAAAATCATCATAACTCATTTCAAATCATCCCTTTCTATATTTATATTATTTACATTTTTCTAAATACACCTATTACTTTACCAAGTATTTGGCAATCTGGAACTATTATTGGATCCATTGTACTATTTTCTGGTTGTAATCTTATATGGTCCTTTTCTTTATAGAAAGTTTTTACTGTTGCTTCATCTTCTATTAATGCTACTATAATTTGTCCGTTTTCTGCTACATTTTGTCTTCTAACTAATATAAGATCTCCATCTAATATACCAGCTTCTATCATACTTTCTCCGCTTACTACTAGCATAAAGCATTGACTATTTCCTGCAAAATCCACTGGTACTGGTACTGTATCTGTTACATTTTCTACTGCAAGTATTGGTGCACCTGCAGTAATCTTTCCTACTATTGGAACATCTACCATTTCTTTTCTGTTGTAAAAAGCTTTTATTGGTTCGCTTGGTTCTTTTCCAACTCTTGCTGAATCATATCTATCGTCTTCTTTCTTTAATATCCTTAATGTTCTACCTTTTTGGTTCTCTTTTTTTATATATTTCATCGCTTCCAATTGTTTTAAATATGAATGAACAGTTGCTGTAGAACTTAGACCTACTGCTTTTCCGATTTCTCTAACAGATGGTGCATATCCATTTTTTTCAATTTGTTTGGTAATATATCTTAAAATTTGTTTTTGTCTCGTAGTTAGTTCTTTATTTCTTGTTTTTTTAACATTTGCCATCTAAATACCCCTCCAAATTCAATTTTATAATATACTATCATACAAACAAAAAAATGTCAAACAAATTTTTGATATTTTTTTGTTTTAGTCTTCCCACTCTAGTTCATAATCATCTATTTTTACGATATCTCCTTCTTGTATTCCCATTTTCTTTAATTTTTCATTTACACCTAAATTATCTAAACTCTTTTGGAAATAATATAATGATTCATTATCAGCAATGTTTACTCTTCGCATTATTCTTCCTACAGCCTCGCCTTTGATTACAAATTTTCCATCTTCTTTTTCTATAGTATATTCGTCATTTTTCTCTTCTAAAGTATATACCTTCTCATTTTCTGTTTCTATCAAATCCTCTTTTGGTAATTTTTTTAATACTTCTGACACATATTTTAATAGTTCTGTTATTCCTTCTCCTGTTGCTGCAGATATTTTAAATATTTCCATATTATTTTCTTTTGCAGTTTCTTCAAGCTCTTGATATGTTTTTTCATCTTGTAATATATCTACTTTATTTGCAACTATAATTTGCTTTCTTTTACTTAATTTTTCGCTATATTTTTTTAATTCTTCATTAATAGTATTAAAATCTTGTACAGGATTTCTTCCTTCAGAACCTGATACATCAATTACATGAAGTAATAACCTAGTTCTTTCAATATGTCTTAAAAATTGTAATCCAAGGCCTGTTCCTTCACTTGCCCCTTCTATTATTCCAGGAATATCTGCAATTACAAAACTATCTCCATACTCTGTTTTTACTACACCTAAGTTTGGTTCTAAAGTAGTAAAATGGTAATCAGCAATTTTTGGAGTAGCTGAGGTAGTCATTGAGAGAAATGTTGACTTTCCTACATTAGGAAAACCTATTAACCCCACATCTGCTAAAAGTTTTAACTCTAAAATTAATTCTTTTTCTTCTCCTTTTTCCCCATCTTGTGCAAATCTAGGTGCTTGTCTAGTTGAAGTAGCAAAATGAGAATTTCCTTTTCCGCCTCTTCCTCCAGCTAAAATTAATTCTTTTTGTCCTGGATGAGAAAGGTCTGCAAGTATTCTGTTATTACTAGCATCTTTTACTATTGTACCTATTGGAACCTTTATATATAAATCTTCTCCACTTTTTCCATATTTATGAGCCCCTTCTCCATTTTTTCCATTTTCAGCTTTAAATTTTTTATTATACCTAAAATCTATTAGAGTATTGGCATCTGGGTCAACTTCAAAATATATGTCTCCACCCTTTCCACCATCTCCGCCATCTGGTCCTCCTGCTGCAACATATTTTTCTCTTCTAAAAGAAATAGCGCCATTTCCACCATTTCCAGCTTTCACAATTATCTTTACATAGTCTGTAAACATTATTTTCTCCTTCTTTTCTTACATATTTTCAAAATAATCTAATTTCATTGCTTTCTTTACTTTTTTCATTGTTTCTTTTGCAGTTTTTCTTGCCTTTTCAGTACCTTCTATTAAAAATTTCTCTACTAGCTCTGGTCTTTCTTCATAATATTTTCTTTTTTCCCTCATAGGTTCTAAAAAGTTTATTATATTTTTAGCAAGCTCTTTTTTACAAGCTACACAGCCTCTTTTTCCTGCTCTACATTCTTCACATATTTTTTTACATTCTTCTTTATTAGTAAATAAATTATGATAATACGCTACCATACAAATATCTGGATTACCTTTGTCGTCTTTTCTAATTCTATTTGGATCAGTAACAGCACTCATTACTTTCTTAGTTATTTCTTCTGGGGTGTCAGAAAGATAAATAGCATTTCCTAAAGATTTACCCATTTTTTCATTTCCATCTAATCCTTTAATTCTCTTTGTATTAGAAAGCGCTGCTTCTGGCTCTACTAAAACATTTCCATATATACTATTAAACTTTCTTACAATCTCCCTACATTGTTCAATTAAAGGAAGTTGATCTTCTCCAACTGGTACTATTTTTCCTTCAAAAGCTGTTATATCGGCTGCTTGACTTACTGGGTAGCCTAGAAATCCATAAGTAACACTTTCTCCAAAAAGTTCTTTTTTCTGTGCTATTTCAGTCTTTACCGTAGGGTTTCTTTCAAGTCTTGCTATAGTAACTAAATTAGAATAGAATACTGTAAGTTCAGCTACCTCTGGGATCATTGATTGTATATATATAGTTGTTTTTTCTGGATCTATTCCAACAGATAAATAATCAAGCATAACTTCCATTACATTTTTCCTTACTTTTTCTGGATTATTAAAATTATCTGTTAATGCTTGAACATCAGCAATTAAAATATATGGGTCATATTCTCCAGAGTTTTGCATCTCGACTCTAGTTTTAAGTGAACCAAAATAATGCCCTATATGTAGTCTTCCTGTTGGTCTATCTCCTGTTAAAATTCTCTTCTTATCCATAATTTTCCTCCTTATCACTTTGGATACAGATATCTGTTTTAGTAGCTGATCTAGAAATGGCAAATTTGTCGAAAAAGACATATTATTCTCTAATACGACAAACTTATATTATTTTCCCTTTACTTTTTCCTTTATTCCTAGAGTTATAAAGTATATTGCACCAGATATTATTACTATCATTGGTCCTGTTGGTATGTTAAAGTAATATGATAATATTAAACCAGCAATTCCAGAAAATAGTGAAAATATTACTGCATATAGATGATACCATCTCATATTTTTTGCAATATTTCTACTTGATGCTGCTGGTAAGATTAATAATGAGTTTATTAATAATATTCCTATCCACCTTATTGAAATCATTACTACTATTGCAATTAATACTACAAATATATTGTCTATTTTTTTGGTTTTTACACCCTTGCTTTTTGCAAGGGTACTATTAATACTTATTAAATGTAATTTATTGAATGTAAAATACCAAAATACTAATACTACAATTGCTACTAAAAATACATATATTATTTCTGTATCTGTAATACTTAATATGTCTCCAACTAAATAACTTGAATAGCTATTAAAATTTCCTGTTTGTGCAAGTATTGCAAGTCCTATTGCTATTGCTATTGATGAAAATACACTTATTATTGTGTCCGCACTATATGTTGTTTTATTTTTTACATAATTTAATAAAAGTGCAAATGCTATGGCAAATATTATCATTCCTATATTTAAATTACTAATACCAAGTAAACTTCCGGATTGCAATTCCTGTTAGTGCTGAATGTCCTAAAGCATCTGAAAAAAATGCCATTTTATTGTTTACTATTATTGTTCCTAATATTGCAAATATTGGTGATATTAGTATAATAGCCAGCAATGCATTTTTCATAAATTCATAATCTATAAATTCAAATGGTAATATTATTTCTAATATACTATCTATTACTTCCATTTTTCCCTCATTTCTAATTTATTTATATTTTACTTTTATATTACTTTTAAAAAATAATAATATTTTATTTAACCTAATTCCCCAAATCTATTTTTGAATTCCAAGCTTTTAAATACATCTTCTGGATTACCTTCTTTTATTACTTCTTTATCAAGCAAGATAACTTTATCCGCATATTTCTTTGCCAAATCCAAATCATGTGACACAAGTATAATTGACATGTCATATTCTGTTTTCAATTTACTTATTATCCTATAGAATTCTTTTATCCCATTTCTATCTATTCCTGATACTGGTTCATCTAATATAAGTAAATTCGGCGTAGGCTTTGTTGCTATTGCTATAAGTACTCTTTGTAATTCTCCTCCTGATAAATCTCCAATACTTTTATCAATTAATTCATCTGCGCCAAATATTTTTAAATGTTCTTGTATTTCATTATATATTTTTTTATCTTTTCTCAAAAATACTGGTATATGAGTTATGCAAGATGCAAATAAATCATATACTGTTGTTGGCATATGTTTTTCTACATTAATATTTTGTGGCACATACCCTATTTTTATTTTTTTTGTAATATTATCTTTTTTATCTACAAATGTAATATCTCCTGTATGCTCTATTTTTCCTAAAATAGCTTTAAGTAATGTACTTTTTCCTGCGCCATTTCTTCCAATTATCACTGTTAACTCTCCACAATGAATATGTATATTTACATTTTTTAATATTACGTCTTTCCCTATTTTAACTCCAATATTATTTATTTTTGTGCAGTGTAATCCACAAGCTTTTTCCATACACTCCTCCATAATATGTATTAGTTCGTATTTTTTAATATTTCTATATTTTCTTCCATTTGCTTAATATATGCATCTTTATCTAGATTGCCTGTCAAGCCTGAATTTAGTTCATATATTTTTGCACCTGTCTCATTAGCTATCGTTTCTGCATTGGACTTATTATCATTTTTATCAATAATGATAATTTCTATATTTTCTTTTTTTACTGTATCTATTATATTCTTTAATGTTTCTGCAGACATTGTACTTTCTTCATGATCTGTTTCAACAGTTAAAAGCTCTAATCCTAATTTTTTTCCCATATATTCAAAAGTTTCATTTAAACATACCGCTTTCTTTCCTTCTAGTTTTTTTAATTCTTCATCTAATCTATTTTTTAATTGTTCTAATTCATCCACATATATTTGTTCATTTTCCTCATATATACTTTTATTCTCTGGGTTGTATTCCTTTAATTCATTAGCAATTGTTTGTACTTGTAATATATAGTTATCTATACTTGTCCAAATGTGTGGATTTGTTTCTCCCTCGTAAATCATTACATTTTTAATATTCTTACTCGAATCTATTACTTTCATATCCGAATTTGCTTCTATTAATTTATTAATGAAGTTTTCCATCCCTAGTCCATTTGAAATAAATATATCCGCTTCTTCTACTTTTTTTATATCTTCCGTCATTAATGTATAGTCATGCAAACATCCCACATTTACATCAGCCATGTTTTCAAGTTCTACATTATTCGCACCATCCATTAAATTTTCTGCTATTATATACATTGGGTAAAATGATGTAACAATTTTCGTAGTATTACTTTTTTGTTCTTTTTGTTTATTTCTATTTATATTTAATATGGAAATAGCTGTAATAATTAATACAACTACTATTATAGTTATAATATACTTAAAATATTTATTCATTAAACTTCTTCCTTTTTATTTTTATACATATACAATAATACCATTTTTTATGCTATTTTTCAACCTCTTTTTTATTATAAAGATATATATCCAATGAACAACTTATATTATTTAATAAAATAAAAAGTATAAGTATTTATATCTTTAAACACCTATACTTTTATTATTTTAACCTTTTCTTTTTTATTCAGCTGTATATGGTAATACTGCTATTTGTCTTGCTCTTTTTACTGCTAATGTTATATCTCTTTGATGTTTTGCACAAGCACCTGTTGCTCTTCTTGGAAGTATTTTTCCTTTATCATTAACAAATTTTCTTATTTGTTCAGCATTTTTGTAATCTAAAACTAAATCTTTATCTGCACATAAAGGACATACTTTCTTTCTCATCTTTCTAAATTTTGGATTATAATCACTATCAGCATTATTATTTCTATTATTCTTTTTATTTCTTTTATTGTCTGCCATTTGTCTTTACCCCCTTTGCTTTTAATTTTTATATTTTACTATATTTTTCTTCAATACTAAAATGGTAAATCGTCTCCTGAAGATATCTCAAAATCAGAATTTCCACCAGCATTTGGCATTGCACCAAATGTAGCATCAAAACTACTAGAACCGCCTTCTCCATCTCTTTTACTATCTGCAAAATATGCTTCTTCTGCAACAACTTCTGTTACATAATGTTTCTGTCCTTGTTCATCATCCCATGTTCTAGTTTGTAATCTTCCTGTTATTGCTACTTGTTGACCTTTTTTGTAATATTTACTACAAAACTCTCCAAGTTTTCCCCAAGCTACTACATTTATGAAGTCTGCTTGTCTTTCTTCTCCTTGTCTTACAAATCTTCTATTAACTGCTAAACTAAAAGAAGCTACAAGAGTATTACTTGTTTGAGTATATCTTACTTCTGGATCTCTAGTTAATCTTCCCATTAAAATTACTTTGTTCATTTTTTACACCTTTTACCTTTCTTAAGGCCCCCGTATGTTTTTAGTAAATTTATTACTATTTTTTTACAACTATAAATTTGATTACTTCATCAGTAATTCTATAGTTTCTTTCAAGTTCTGCAATTAGACTTGGATTAGCTTCAAAGTCGTATACTATATAATATCCTTCTTTGTTCTTCTTGATTTCATAAGCTAATTTTTTCTTTCCTAATTCATTAACTTGTTCTACTTTACCGTCAGTATTAATTAATGTTTGAAATCTTTCAATTAACTCCTTTAGAGCATTTTCTTCAACATTAGGATTAATAATGACAACACTTTCGTATTTATTCATTACATTTCACCTCCTCTTGGGATTATAACCTATGAACTAGTCATAAGTAAGGAAAAATAGCTAACGCTATTTTCTAGCATTAACTATTTTATCATTGTTTTATAAAAAAATCAAGCAAAATCAATACATTTACATAATATTTTTATTTTTATTGTATTTGACACATTTTTAAATTTATAGTAATATACTACCATAACTTAAGAATAGCTTTACAAATAATTTATTCTAAACGAAAGGAGTTTTTATTAGTTTTTAGCGCCTGGACCAATAATTATTTATATATAATACTCTAGTTATTGCGTTGACGAGGTAGAAACTTATCGAAAGATTCGGCGGATGGTTTCTTGGCATACGATTACTGCCATAAATATTAGTTAAAGCCTTGTAGTAATACAAGTATACAAAGCTAATAGAGTAATCTCTATTTGTATTGCTTTCTTAAAAATAGGATATATTAGATGATTTAATATATTCTACATATTAAGGAGGTATTTTTTATGTGTGGTATTGTAGGATACGTTGGTAGCAAAAAAGCTACACCTATTTTAATAGATGGACTTTTATCATTAGAATATAGAGGTTATGATTCTGCTGGAATTGCAACTATTGAAAAAGACGTGATAAAAGTTATGAAAGATAAAGGAAGAGTAAATAATTTATACAATTTAGATGGAATAAGTAATTTAGAAGGGACTGTAGGAATCGCTCACACTAGATGGGCAACTCACGGCAAACCAGCTAAGGAAAACTCACATCCCCATATGGATAATAGTAACACATTTGCTGTTGTTCATAATGGTATTATAGAGAATTATTCAGATTTAAAAGATTTTTTAACTTCAAAAGGATATACTTTTATTTCTCAAACGGATACTGAAGTTATTCCAAATCTAATTCATTATCATTATTCAAATGGTCCTGTATCTGTAATACAAGATATTAAAGAAAAATTTTTAGCCGCTGTAAAAGATGCTGTGCACGATTTAAAAGGTAGTTATGCAATAGAAGTTATCTCTCCTTTGTGTCCAGATGAAATAATAGTAGTTAGAAAAGATAGTCCTCTAGTTATAGGGAAAGGAACAAAAGAAAATTATATAGCATCAGATATTCCAGCTATATTAAAATATACAAAAGACTTTTATTTACTAGATGATAATGAATTTGCTGTCGTTACAAAAAATGCTGTTACATTTTTTGATAACAGTCTTCAAGAACACAATAAACCTATTAAAAATATTGAATGGGACGCTAATGCGGCAGGAAAAGATGGATATGAAGATTATATGTTAAAAGAAATATTTGAGCAACCTACAGCTATTAGAGAAACTATTGGTTCAAGATTTCGTTTAGGAGAAAAATGTTCTTTTGACGATATAGAGATATCAAAGGAGTATTTAAGTAAAGTTAATAAAATATATATTGTTGCATGTGGTACAGCAATGCATGCAGGACTAACTGGAAAAACATTAATTGAAAAACTTTGCAAAATTCCAACGTCGGTTGAAGTAGCATCTGAATTTAGATATAGAGATCCACTTATTGATGAAAATACTTTATGTATATATATTAGTCAATCTGGTGAAACTGCTGATACAATAGCAGCACTAAAATTAGCTAAGCAAAAGAAAGCAAAAACTATTGCTGTTTCAAATGTTATTGGAAGTTCTATCACAAGAGAAGCAGATTACTCTATATATACACATGCTGGTCCTGAAATAGCTGTTGCTTCTACAAAAGCATATACTTCTCAGGTGATTTTACTTGCAATTTTAGCTATGCATTTTGCTGAAATATTGGATAGTTCTGATAAAGAAGTTATTGAAAATTTAAAAGCTGATATGATAGATTTACCTTCAAAAATAGAACAAATATTAGACAATACTGAAGTAATTAAAGATTTTGCAAAAAAAGTTTATACAGAAAAAGATATGTTCTTTTTAGGAAGAGGTACAGATTACAATGTTTCTTTGGAAGGTTCTTTAAAACTAAAAGAAATAACATATATACATTCTGAAGCTTATGCAGCAGGAGAGTTAAAACATGGTCCTATTGCTCTTATTGAAAATGGAGTAACAGTTATTGGAATAATAACTGATGAAAAATTACTTGAAAAATCCGCAAGTAATATTCAAGAAGTAGTTACAAGAGGTGCTAAAACTTTGATTATTACAAATCAAATACTTCCTAATAGTCATTTTGATTTTGTAATAAATATACCTAAAACAAATTCTTTAATATCGCCTATATTATCAGTAATCCCAATGCAACTTTTATCATATTATATAGCTAAATTTAAAGGATTAGACGTAGATAAACCACGTAACCTTGCAAAATCAGTAACTGTTGAGTAATAAATATTAAAAGGAGTCAAAAAGACTCCTTTATTTTAACCGTAAAATAACCTTTAATATTATTAGTAAAACTGCACCTGGAATTCCTAATATTCCCACTAGCATAGAGGTTACTATGTTTAATCCTATATGAAATCCAAAATTTGCACCAATTAAGTTAATCATATATATACATAATCCACCAAGTATTGAATTAAATATTAGTTTTAATATACTCTTAAGTGGCATAATAAATATTTTTCCAAATATGAATAAAACAATTATACAAGTCAAAAAAGTTATAATTATATTAAAGTCCAAAAGCAATCACCTCTTTATTAATTTTTATGATTTACTTTGGACAAATATTACTTTTATTTACGCTTTATTTTTCCTTATATAAATTTCATTTATCATATCTAATACAATTCCTTTTTTTTGAGCTTTTTTCATTAAATAATCAAGTTTTGTTTGATTTGCTTTTATCTGATATGAATAATAATCTATAAGCCCATCTTCTGCGAATTCGAAATTTTTTTGAGCAGAATCTAATTCATTTTTTGTTTTTATTATGCTTACTATTAATTCCAAATTTTTCTCATCCTCTGACTTATCTTCCATTTTATTTTCTTTTATATATTCTTCGTATAACATAGTCCCCTCCATTTTATTTAAATTAATTATTACCATTATATTCATATATTACATAAATTATTCATATTTTCTTGATTTTTTCATATAATAATGGTACAATATTATTGTTATTATGCAAAAGCGCTTGATAAAAGATTAGTAATAAAATTAATTTTATTTAGAGAGACTATGGTTGGTGTAAATAGTTTAAAATATTTTATGAATCTACTTTTAGAGCTTTTTATGAAAATAAAACCGAGTAATGCTAGGTTATAAGCATTTTAGAGTTGTCAATTAATTTTGAATAATTAAGGTGGTACCGCGTATAAATTAGCGCCCTTATGCTTTTATGCATATGGGTGTTTATTTTTATTCATACTACTATTACTCTTATTAGTTTTAAATCTATTAGTATAAAAAGGAGGTAACTATGATAGACATTAAATTTTTAAGGGAAAATCCCGAAATTGTAAAGGAAAATATCAAGAAAAAATTTCAAAATCATAAACTTGTTTTAGTTGATGAAGTTTTAGATCTTGATAAGAAAAACAGAGATGCAAAACTTGCAGGTGATGAATTACGAATGAAAAGGAATTCATTAAGTTCTGAAATTGGTAATTTGATGAAAAATGGAAAAAAAGAAGAAGCTGAAAAAATAAAAGCTGAAGTACAAGAAATAAACAATAAACTTGATGAAAATGAAAAATTAGAAGCTGAATATTCTAATCAAATAACAGAAAGAATGATGAAAATACCAAATATAATTCATGAGTCTGTTCCAATAGGTGAAGATGATAGTAAAAATGTTGAAATAGAAAAATTCGGCGAACCATTAGTTCCAGATTATGAAATACCTTATCACGCAGACATAATGGAAAGTTTTAATGGTTTAGATTTAGACTCTGCTCGTAGAGTTGCAGGAAATGGTTTTTACTATTTAATGGGAGATATCGCTAGACTTCATTCTGCAATTTTATCTTATGCAAGAGACTTTATGATAAATAAAGGTTTTACTTACTGTATACCACCATATATGATACGTAGTGATGTTGTTACAGGTGTTATGAGCTTTGAAGAAATGGATGCAATGATGTATAAAATAGAAGGTGAAGATTTGTACTTAATAGGAACTAGTGAACATTCTATGATAGGAAAATTTAAAGGACAAATACTTCAAAAAACAGACATGCCATATACTATGACTTCTTACTCACCATGTTTTAGAAAAGAAAAAGGTGCTCATGGTATAGAAGAACGTGGTGTATATCGTATACACCAATTTGAAAAACAAGAAATGATAGTTGTATGTGAGCCAGAAGACAGCTGGAAATGGTATGACAAATTATGGTCATATACAGTAGAATTATTTAGAAGTATGGACATACCTGTAAGAACTCTTGAATGTTGCAGTGGAGATTTAGCTGATTTAAAAGCTAAAAGTTGTGACGTAGAAGCTTGGAGTCCAAGACAGAAAAAATACTTTGAAGTAGGAAGCTGTTCTAACTTAACAGATGCACAGGCAAGAAGATTAGGAATTAGAATAAAAGGGGAAAAAGGAAATTACTATGCACATACATTAAATAATACTGTAGTCGCCCCACCTCGTATGCTAATAGCATTTTTAGAAAACAATTATAATGAAGATGGCAGTGTGAAAATACCAGATGTACTTCGTCCATACATGGGTGGAACAGAAAAACTAGTACCTAAAAAATAAATAATTGGAACAAGGGAACACACAATTTGTTCCAATTTTGATAGGAGTATGTTATGATAATAAAAAATCCAGAATTCAAAATATCTGCTGTTAGTCCTAAACAGTATCCCACTGATACTCTACCTCAAATTGTATTAGTAGGTAAGTCTAATGTTGGTAAATCTTCTTTTATTAATACCATGGTAAATAGAAAAAAATTGGCAAGAACTAGTAGCGAGCCAGGAAAAACTAGACAAATTAATTTCTATAATATGGATAATAAATTCTACTTTGTTGATTTACCTGGTTACGGTTATAGCAAGATGTCTAAACAAGAACAAGTTCGAGTTGGTAATTTTATTGAAGAGTATTTAAGTAGCTGCAAAAATATTTCTTTAATAATATTTTTAATTGATATTAGACACTTACCAACTGAAAATGACAAATTAATGTACAGATATATTATAGATTCTGAAAGACCTTGCGTTGTAATCGCTAATAAAGCAGATAAAATAGCTGTTACTAAAGTAGATGCTGTTGTTACTGATTTACAAGCAGAATTAAATCCATTAAAAGATTTAAAATTTATCCCCTTTTCTTCTGAAAGAAAAATTTATACTAATGCTGTTTGGGAAATAATAGAAAGATATGTAAATTAACTAAAAATAAGCACAATTATTTATAAATTGTGCTTATTTTTAGTTTTTATTTCACTTCTTTTTGTTTTTTGATTTATTTAATTTTATTCCTATTTATCTGTTTCTATTTTTTTCACTATAATTTTTAATGCTTTTGGTCTTTCTAACATTATAGTATGCCCACAGCCCAAACACTTAAGTTTAAAGTCTACGCCTACTCTAGTTATCTCCCACAATTTACTACCGCATGGGTGAACTTTCTTAGTTCTTACTACATCTCCTACATTATATTCCATTATAGCTTACTCCTTATTTTATTCTTCCATTGCTTTAGTTAATCTTTTTACAATACTTTCTTTTCCTAATACTTGCATTATTTCATACATGTCTGGTGTATTTGTTCTAGCAGTCAATGCCACTCTTAATACAGTACTTACGTCTCCAACATGTGCTTTATATGCATCTGGATTTGCCTTATATTCTTTTACTTCTTTAGCATATCCAAGCTCTCCTGATAATTCTTTTATTTTATCAAACCATACTTGTTTATCATCATTTTGGTTATAATATTTTTCTATATATAATTTCAAGATATTATTTATATCTTCCTTGTCATTTATTACTTGATATGGATATTCTATTGATTTAGAGAAGTAATAATCATCATACATATACTCAATATTTGACTTTACTTCTGACCACTTTGAAATATCTTTTCTAGGCTTTTTATTTCCTCTTTCTATTCCAAATATCTTTAATGCATATTCCTTATCTTCTAACATTTTTTCTAGTTCTTTATCATATTCTTTTGCCCATTTTAAAGAATTTTCATATACTTCTTGTGCACTCATTCTTGAAATAACTGTTTTCCCTATATCTAATAATTTAACCATATCAAATAGAGCACCGCTTACACTCATTTTAGTTAGATTAAAATCAAATTCTTCTAAAGTTTTTTCTGGATTTGCTCTTCTCCAATTTTCAAATGTAGAATTTGCAATATTTAAAAGATATTCTTTAACAGCCGCTACTGGTATTCCCTCTTCTTTATAATAGCTTACGGCTGCTTCTGGATCCTTTCTTTTACTTAATTTACGTTTATTTCCATTATCATTTTTCATAATTGGAGAAATATGTGCATATTTTGGTGCTTTAAATCCTAACTCGTGAAATAATTGTAAATGTAATGGAACTGAAGATAGCCACTCATCACTACGTATTACATGTGTTGTTCTCATTAAATGATCGTCTACAGCATGTGCAAAGTGATATGTTGGAAGTCCATCTGCTTTTATTATAACTATGTCTTGGTCGCTTTCTGGGAAATCTACATTTCCTTTTATTATATCATGATGTTTAATTTTTCTATCTTCTCTTCCTGGAGATTTAAATCTAACAATATACTCCTCTCCATTTTTTATTTTTTCTGCAGCTTCTTCAACTGTTAAATTTCTGCATTTTGCCCATATTCCATAGTAACCCGGCCTTATTTTTGCAGCTTCTTGTTTTTTTCTTATTTCTTCAACTTCTTCAGCTGTACAGAAACATGGATATGCCTTTCCTTGTTCTAATAAATATTTAGCATAAGCTTGATAAATTTCTTTTCTTTGTGATTGTTTATATGGTCCATAATTTCCCTTCTCCTCTGTTTCAGAAACCATACCTTCATCTGGCAATATATCAAAATCTTTTAAAGAATTTACAATATCTGTCACACCATTTTCCACTTCTCTTTTTTGATCTGTATCCTCAACTCTTAAGAAAAATACTCCACCTGTTTTTCTAGTCATTTCTTTTGCAACTAATGACTGATATAATCCACCTACATGAACAAAACCTGTTGGACTTGGTGCAAATCTAGATACAACTGCACCTTCTGGTAAATCTCTTTCAGGATATTTTTCTTCATAGTATGATATATCCTTTGCATTTGGAAATATTAAATCTGCTAAATCCTTATAATTCATAAATCTCCCTCTCTTTTACATAAAATATATCGTATATTATATACGATTTTTATGTAATTTACAAGACTTAATATCTGTTTTTCTATTTACATAATTGACTATTTATAGTAAAATACATTTACACTATAAGTTAAAGGAGAACTAAAATAATGAATCAAGTTTTATATATCAATATTGATGATTCTGGAAAACTAGTAGATACTGAAAAAGTCTCTATTTATGCAGGATTAGTCTTTGCATCAAAGAAAGAAAAAGATAAATTCATTACTCAATATCGCAGTATTGTACAAAATATAAAATGTAAATATTGCAATGAGAATATTGTGGTTTGTAAAAGTAATAAATCTTGCCCTGAATTAAAACATAATATGTTAAAAGCTAAACATAATAGACAACTTATGAATTATATCAAAAAATATTCCACAATATGTTGTATAATAAATAATGATAAGGTATATCCAAATATCAAAGCAGATACTGCTTCTAGAGGCAGATTTTTAGATTATTCGCTAAAGTTGTTAATAAAGCAAGTAGTAAAGAATATGATTAAAGAAAATAAAATAAATCCAGATTTACCAATTAAATTAGTAATAAATATTGATGAGCAAACAACTAAAACTAATGGATATTATAATCTACGTGATGGCATTATTGAAGAATTAAAATACGGGATTTTTAATTATAACTATAGTTATTTTAATACGCCAATAGTAAATTCTGATTTAGAGGTAGACGTTTGTTATCAAAAGTCTGAAAAAAGTTACCTAATTCAAGCTTCTGATTTAGTAGCAGGAACAGTCCGTAGACTTTACCTAAATAATACAAATAATTTATTAGAATTTTCAAAAAGAATAGAGTTCATAAATCATAAAATTTTTTTACCATAAAAAATATATAATAATGAAAAGAGGCTACTCAAGTAGCCTCCTCCCAACTAGACTGACGTACTTAACATACGCTTAATTATTTAAAATCAGTATCTAGCTATCGACCGAACAAAGGTATTTTTCCTTTTGGTATAATAATTGTAACATTTTGAAAAAAGAATGTCAACAATTATATCTTTATTTTATTCAAAAATTGAAAAAATATTCTTCTATTACATATAATAATATTATACTTCCATTATAATAGGTAGTATCATAGGATTACGTTTTGTTCTTTGAAATATATAATCTCTTAAATCATCTTTTAATGTTGATTTAATTGTTGACCAATCACGAATCCCCTCTTCTTCAAAGTTTCTTACCTCTTGGTTAATAACTTTCTTTACGTCTTCCATTAAAGTTTCTGATTCCCTTACATATACAAATCCTCTTGATACAACGTCAGGTCCTGATACTATTTCTCCTGTTGAACCATCCATTGTCATAACAATAACTATTAATCCATCCTGTGATAAATGTTGTCTATCTCTTAACACTATGTTTCCTACGTCTCCTACTCCCAAGCCATCTACCAATATCTTTCCAGATGGAACTGAAGTAGTTATTTTTGCTTCTTTTCTATTTAATTCTAAAGTTTTACCATTTTCTAATATGAATATATTTTCTGCTGAAATTCCCATTTCTTTTGCTGTTTCTGCATGCGCTCTTAGTTGTCTATATTCACCATGAACTGGTATAAAATATTTTGGTTTCGCAAGTGAAATTATTAGTCTTTGCTCTTCTTGGCATGCGTGTCCAGAAACGTGAACATTTTCTAATGCACTATATATAACTTCTGCACCTATTTGCATTAAGTCATTTATAACATTTGATACTAATTTTTCGTTTCCTGGTATTGGTGTTGCAGATATTATTACCATATCATTTGGTGTAATAACTACTTTCTTATGCTCTCCTGCTGCCATTCTTGTTAATGCAGACATTGTTTCTCCTTGGCTTCCTGTAGTTATTATTACTAACTGGTCATCAGTATAGTTTTTTATCATATCTATATCGATAAACATATTTTCTGGTGCATCAATATAGCCTATTTCTCTTGCTGTTTCTATCATATTTATCATACTTCTACCACATACTGCAATTTTTCTACCATATTTTTCAGCCGAATTAACAATTTGTTGTACTCTGTGTACATTTGAAGCAAATGTTGCTACAACTATTCTCTTTTTATTATTTTGGAATAATCTATCAAACACCTCTCCTATTGTCCTTTCAGACATTGTATAACCTTTTCTTTCAGAGTTCGTACTATCTGACATTAATGCTAAAACTCCTCTATTTCCAAGTTCAGCAATTCTTCCTAAATCCATTATTTTGTCATCTATTGGTGTAAAATCCACCTTAAAGTCTCCTGTGTGTAATACAACACCTACTGGCGTATGTATTGCAAGCATTACTGAATCTGGTATACTATGGCTACTTCTAATAAACTCTACTTTTATATTTCCAAAATTTATAGTTTGTCCTTGCTCTACTACATTTAATTTAGTAGAAGATAATAATTTATGTTCTTCTAATTTATTTTTTATTAAACCAATAGTTAATTTTGTTGCATAAATTGGTATATTTATTTTTTGTAAAACATATGGAATTGCACCTATATGGTCTTCATGTCCATGAGTTACAACCAATCCTTTTATTTTTTCTTTGTTTTTTTCTAGATATGTGACATCTGGTATTACTAAATCTACACCTAGCATATCATCTTCAGGAAATTCTAGTCCACAATCTACTAATACTATCTCATTACCATATTCAAATACAGTTATGTTTTTACCTATTTCATCTAGTCCTCCAAGAGGTATAATTTTAAAATTATCTTTTTTAAACTCAAATTTTGGTGTAGTATTATTTTTTCTAGGCATTCTTTTTTTCTTTACTTCTGTTTTTGGCAAACCAACTTTTTCTATTGTTTCTTTGTTATTTTTGTTATCCATGTAATTTAAATCTCTCCTTTTCTTTTTTATTTTCTCATTTTTTTAATTTATATACGAACTATTTAGTTTTAACATTTTATTTCCTTATATCATTTTTAATTAGTATAAACACATTTATGTTTTAAACTAGTACAAAAATTAATATAAAAAATAAAAAGTAATCTATATAATACTATAAATTACTTTTCTCTATATACCGCATGATTAATTACACGCAAAATTATATTATAAAATTGTTGTATGTTATTTACTATTTTTTATTACATAATTTTATATAACATGCTTAATATATTTTCCGCACCATAAGCATATTTTTTATATTACTATTTATAATTTTATAATTCTTTAATAATTTACAATACTATATTATACTATATATAAATCTCTTCTTTACCTATTTTGGTAACAACTGTAAATTATTATACTATTTTTTATTACTTTTGTCAAATTTAATAAAAAATCATAAAATTGCCCCTAACATACCAGCATCATTCTTTAGTTCTGCTAATACTATTTTAGGTACACTTCCTTTATTAAATACATATTTCCTTTTATTCATTTCGAATTCAAGTTTTTTATAAAATATATCCTTAAAAAACACAAAACTGCCTCCTAAACTAATTGCTTCCGGCTCAAATACATCTATTACATTTGATAGTCCTATAATAAGATTATCTATATATTCTTCTATAAGTTTGCTAATTTCTTTATTAGCAATATTATCTTTTATTTTTTCAAGTAATTCTTCTGATGGAATTTCCTCTAATTTTAAAATTCTCTTTGCATTTTCTTTAAATCTTTTTATAGAACAATATGTTTCAAAACAACCTTTTTTGCCACAATTACATTGCAAACCATTTCTATCTATTACAATATGTCCTAACTCAAAGCCTACATATTTATTAGCCTCTAACAGTCTTCCGTTTAAGAATACCGCAGAGCCAATCCCTGTGCCTAAACATAAAAATACCGCATCTTCATATTCCTTTAAAGATCCATATTTAAACTCTGCTAACCCTGCTGCTTTTGAATCATTTTTTAACTTTATCGGTATTTTATATTTTTCTACAATATTATTTAAGTCTAATCTTTCTATTCCTAAATTCACAATATTTGTTATGCAAAAGTCACTATTATTAGGATTTCCAGGACTTGCTATTCCTATTAATTCAATATTATTATCTTCTTTAAATTTGCTAATATAGTAGTCTAATATATTCATAATATATAAAACTATATTTTCTTTTTTTTCTAACTCTATTTCTATTTTTTCTTTTATAATATTATTTTCTATTAATGCAATACCTATATGACTTCCGCCTAAATCTATACCTATTCTCATTTTACCTCCTAAAAAGAAAAAACTATTCAAACAAATTATATCATAATAATTTTTATTTGAATAGTTTTCTTGTATCCTTCTATTTTTCTATATTGGTAAATCAACTGAATCGAGTATCCAAGCGCCCATATATAATTGTATACAAGGTACAATTATTACAACTACAAGGAATATTAAGAATACACCTACTATAGAGTAAACTATTTGTGGTAATACAGCCATTACTTTTTGCATCAAGTTTTCTATATCTATTTCCATGTATTCAACTAGTTTTCTCATCATTTCAACTATATCAGTTTGCATACCTATTTTTAACATTTCTGTTTGCATAGATGATGATAACCCTGAATTTTCAAATGGCTCTATCCATGAAGCACCAATTAATATATTATTTATAGAAGTTTCTATAATTGACAGCATAACATAGTTTTTTATAACTGCTTTACTTACTTCCAATGCTTCTTGTATTCTCATACCATTTTCTAAGTTCAATAACATTGCTCTCATTAATCTTGCAAAATCCATTGCATATATTAATTTTCCAAATACAGGCATCTTATATTTGAAATAGTGAAAATTGTATTTCCCTTTTGGTGTATTTATATATAGTACTACCACACCAACAACTGCCGCTATCATAATTACTGGTATATACCATACCCTTGCTAATGCATTACAAAAATCAACAAACCACAAAGTTATTTCTGGCAATGTTTGCGTTGTTCCAGATTCTGCAAAAGCATCTTGAATTATTGGAATAATATATGCAACACCAAATATTAATAGTGCTATAATTGCTAACAATTGCAAAACATTTGGTATAATTATTTTTCTTAGTCTATTAGCTGTTGTATCTGTAGTCTCTAAATACTTAACTGCTTGCTCTAATGATTTTGTTAATGAGCCTGATAATTCTCCAACTTTTATCATATTTATATATATATATGGGAATATATTTGAATAATATTCCATTGTGGTATACATATACTCTCCAGCTTCAACTCCAGCTAAAATATCTTGCAATACTCCTCTTAATGACAAGTTATCTGTACTTTCTATAATAGTGCTTAAAGCATGTATATTATTAAAATTTGCCCTTTTAAGTAAGTAGAAATTTTGAGTAAATATAACAATATCTCTTGTCGTTATTTTCTCATCTCTTGACAGTGCTAAATTTATTCTCTCTTTAATTGAAGGTTTTGCTGTAGCCCTTCCTTGCATTATATTGGCAGAATCAGCTTGTTTCATAATGTCATCAATGTCCATCATGTTTCTTCTATTAGCTTTTGATTTCTTACCCTTGTAACCTACTTGTACAATGCTTATTGGGAGTAAATCATTATTTTTTAGCTTTTTTATAAGAGTGTTTTTATTTACATCTTCTACCCTATTTCGTACAATTTGTCCTTTTGAAGTAACTGCTCTATAAATATACTCTGGCATTTTTTCTCCTTTCCACATAATATTTTAAATTATATATTATTGATTTAATTTATTATTTTTTTCTTTCTTTATTTTTAATTGCATTATAGTTCTATTTAAAATTTCTATGTTTTTCTCTTCAATTTGAGCCTTAGCTTGATCTAATGTTATTACATCGTCTACAAATAATTCAGCTATTGAATTTATTAATCCTATACTTCCTTTTTCAAGATTACTTTGTATAGCATCCTCTATTTCTGATACACTTATTTTCTCTTTTCTAATTAATCCAGAAACAATATTATCAACAACCATTACTTCTGGAACTAATGCGAGATTTCCTGATTTTGCTGGTAATAATCTTTGTGATATTACTAATTTTAATAATGATGATATTAAATATTTTACTGTTTGTTGGTCTCTTATTTCATAGAAGTTTACCATTCTATCTATGGTTTCAGCACATGATTTAGTATGAAGTGTTCCTATAACTAAATGTCCGGCTTCTGCAGTTTCTATCGCTGCTTCCATTGTTTCTCTATCTCTAATCTCTCCTATTACTAGTATGTCACAATCTTCTCTTAAACAGTTCTTAACTCCATCGCTATAATTTAAACAATCTCTACCTGCACCAATTTCTTTTTGCACTATAACTGATTTCTTACTTGTATGCTTATACTCTATTGGACTTTCTAATGTAAGTATTTTTTTATTTTGATTTTCATTTATTTCATTAATTAATGCATTTAGTGTTGTTGTTTTACCAGAGTTTGTTTTACCAGTAACTAGTATTAATCCTTGCGGTTGATATGTCATTCTTCTTACTATATCTGGTACACCTAAATCCTCATATTTAGGTAATTCGTTTTTTATAAGTCTTAAGGTAAATATTGGAATCTCATTAGATAGTGAGATGTTTACCCTTAAACGAATATCATCAAATTCAAATGAAGTGTCTAGTCTCTTGTATTCCTTAAATACTTTATCTTTTTCTACATTTCCTCTTACGAAATAATCATATATTTCATACATATCATCCTCTGTTAGAGGCGATGGACAATCATATTCAATTAATTCTCTTCTTATTCTTAACATTGGCTTCAAGTTACATATCAAGTGAACATCTGATGCGTCTTTTTTCTTCGCTGTATCTAAAACTCTATCAATATCTATCATTAGTTACCTCCAAAACATTAATATAGGGCTAATTTATTATTTAATTCCTGCATATTAGTTGTTCCATTTATTACTTTATTGATTCCATCTATAATAAGTGGAAGATATCCAGAAGCTAAAGCTGCATTTCTTATATCTATCGCAGATTTATTGTCTACTATTAATGATCTTATTTCATCATTTAATATTAAAATTTCAAATATACCTATTCTTCCAAGATATCCTGTATTATTACATTTTTTACAACCACATGCATCGTAAGTTTTTTTACCATTTAAATCAAAGTTTACGTTATATCTTTCCCCTACTTTTTTTATAAATTCTTTTTCTTCTGTGGTAAAATCTCTTTCTTTTGAACAATTTGGACACAATCTTCTCACTAATCTTTGTGAAACTGAAGTAGCAAGTGTACTAGAAATATCATAATTTGATACTCCCATTTTTCTTAATCTTGTTATTACCTCTATTGCATCTATTGTGTGTATTGTTGATAATACATAATGCCCTGTTTGTCCAGCCTGCATAGCTATTTCTGCTGTTTCTTTATCTCTTATTTCTCCTACTAGTATAATATCAGGATCCTGTCTTAAAACTGTTCTTAGTGAATCCGCGAATGTAATCTTTGGATCTACCTCAATTTGATTTAGTCCATTTATACGTATTTCAACTGGATCTTCTATTGTTGTTATATTTATCTCTGGTCTATTTAAATAATCTATAATACTATATAATGTAGTTGTTTTACCTTCTCCTGTAGGTGCCGCAATAACTGTTATACTATTCTTTTTATTAAAAGCATTTTTTACTAATTTATCATCTTGTGGAAAACCTAAATCAAATATTGACCTTATATCCTCATTTTTCTTTAATAATCTTAAAACAAATTTTTCTCCATATATATTTTTTTGTGAAGATACACGAATGTTGTAATCTGGATACATTATAATTCTACCATCTTGTGATTCCTGCTTCTCTTGATGCATATTAGATATTGCTTTTAATCTACCTATTATTTGTGATTGTTTCTCTTTTCCAATATTTGCCGCATCTATTAACACACCATCTATCCTATATCTCACTCTCATACCATCTTGCATTGGTTCTATATGAATATCACTTGCTCTTTTATCCATAGCTGTTTTTATTACGCTATCTACAAATCCAGATACATCTGCATTTAAATCTATATTTTCTGAACTTCCTGCAAATGAATTTAATATTATATCTATATTAGTTTCAAACGTAATATATTTTTCCATTATAAGACCTTTATTTAAAAGCAAAAGTCTTACAGTCTCAACAGCCCTTCTATTAGAAGTATCTGCAAAGCATACTTTTATTCTTCCGCTTGTTTCTTCAAAAGGAATTGCTTTGTATTGTCTAGCTATATCTATTGATATATAGTCTGTTACATTTATCTTTATATCACCTTCTCTTAAGTATATAGCTTTTTCTTCTAAAATTTCACCCATTGCATTTATTAATATATAAGGGTCACACAATCTTAAAATATTTAAAATATCTCCTATTTTCTTCTTTGGCTCTGCTTTTTGATAGTCTAATGCTCTTTCAATATCTTCTTCAGATACAATTCCTCTTTTTACCAATTCTATTCCTAGTGGCTGTCTTTTTTTTGAATCCATAGAATTTCTCCTTTCATTTGTATTATATATTATCTACATTTTAATAAATATTATTACCAATACTTTAGTACAAAATCAACATTTTTTTGTACAGATTTTTCAGCGTTTTTACCTATTTGCATATCTACATTAATAATATTTTTACTCTTTGAGTCTACATTATATTGAGATAATGTAAAATTACAGTTCATAACATATTTTGCTATTTTTACATCATTTCTATATATTGCATTTCCTTGATATTTGTATGTTGGTCCACCTTCAAATTCTATAGTATTACTTGTAACATTTGCATTCCTATAATTTTTTATATCAGTCACAAAAAACATAGTAAATTTATTAAATTCTGAAAGATATTTAGGCGTGTCTACAACTTCACTAATGTTACTATAAAAGAAAGTGCTAATAGTAGTCATGGTTGCTATAACTATCATCATAACTGATATATATGCGACAAGTGAAGTTAATGTAATACCTTTTTGATTAGTTTTTATTTGCATTAGAACTTAAGCACTCCCTTCTTTTATTTATTATATCTCTTTTATTTTCAATCTTTGCACTGTATATTCTGTTGTATCACCTTGTAATGTATATGTTATTTTTAAGTTCACTATTTTTATTACATCCTCGGTATTTTCTCCATAATTGGTTAATTCTAAATCCACATTAAAACCAGCAGGTATTTTGAATTGGCTTTTGTAATAAGAGCCTGTTCTTTTTTGAGCATCTGCATATGAAATTTTATCTATATCTTCTAAGATTTGTACTGCATACGTTGCCATCTGTGAAGTCAGTGTTGTTTTTATATTTGTCTTATACACATAAGTCATGAGCATAGTAATTAACCCTACAAATATTGTAAATATCACACATGCCACTGTTACGTCCTGCATTGTAAAACCCTTATCAGATTTTAATTTTAATTTAATTGTATTCATATTTATATTTTTCCTCATTATATCACCTTATATGTAAAATATCATGAAATTTGTTACAAGCAAAACAATTATATTAGCAGTACACATATAAAATCCTATTGGAACTTTCGCATTTTCTATTTTTAGATTTTTGATAGCTTTACTTTTTTTGTCATGTAATTTATAAATCAATAACTGGATGCCTGTTGCAAGTAGTGTAATTATTACTGTATAAATATACACTGTTTCATAAGTAAATAATACCATTAACATTGATAGTATTAAAACATCTATTGAATAGCTATCTTCTCCTTTTTTTCGTAAGTATACAATGCTAAATAGTAGTAATAAGCAAGCTAATATTAAATAAATAACATATCTATAGATACTAGTATCTTTTTCTACTATATATAGATATATCATATACATAGTAACACAAATAAAGCCAAATAATAGAACTGGCTTTTCGATTCTTATTCTCTCTTTGTCAATTCCTGCAATAATAAACATTGTTGCTATATATAATGCCCCTGCTATTAAGTATACAATTGATTGAGTGTTTATTGTAAATAAACTAAACTTTATAGAAAGTGCAAATAGTACAAAAACAATACCAGATAAAATTTCTAATAATATATACCTTGGCCTTATTTTTTCTTTACAATACCTACATTTTCCACCTAAAACTACATAACTTAGTATTGGAATCATATCCAGAAATCCTAATTTATGATCGCATTTTGGGCAATAAGAACGCGTATGTGTTATATCCTGCCTAATTGGAATTCTATACACTGCTAAAGTAAAAAAGCTACCAAACAGTGTACCTATACAAAATATTAATATATATAATATATAGTCCATGTATAATCGTATACTCCTTATTTTAAAACAGAGGTTATACTTAAAATATAATTATATATTTTAAATTATATTCAGTAGTATAACCTCTTATATTTTTTAAGTTTAACATAGTTTAAATAAATCTTAAACCGTTTAATTTTTTTTAATTTGCGCTTAATTGCATTATGCTCCTGGTACTATATTTAGCTCTTTAAATATAGTATTTATGTCTTCTTGAGCATCTTCTATAGCAGTTGACTCTTTGCCGGCTTCTTCTGTGTATTTTTCAGCACCATATTTAGCATTCTCAATTAAACCACTATTAAGGGCAAGTGTGATTGATACTGTTGCTAATATTATTAATATAACTATTGTTATAACTAAAGCAACTAAAGTAATACCTTTTTGGTTCTTTAACATAAAAAACTCCTCCTTTAAATTTTTTGTGTATATCTATATAAAATAAATATAACCGTTAATTATGAATTAAATAAGTTTATTTTATTTAATTCCTTCTTCATTGAAAAATGTTCCTGTTGAATTTTTATCTACTGTATCTGAATTATTATCTTCATTGTTTTTGTTATCATCATTATTGCTGTTTGTATCTTTTTGTTCATCATCATTTGTTTTATTTTCATCTGTTATTTCTTCTAAAGCAAATGGATTTGCTTTACCCTCTGAGTAACTTCCTGTTTGTCCGTAAACGTTTAAGTCTGCATCTGTAACTTCATAAGTCACTTCAATTTTTTGTGATTCAGAAATTTCTTCGTCTATCTCATTCTTTACTTCATCAGGTGTTGTATATGCTTCTTTTTCTGGTACAACTTTATTTATAGGAATATATTCATAAAATAGTATTCCTAAAATTAGTAATATAGCTATACTTAAAAGTAATATTATAAAAATTTCTTTAGTTACTGATTTTAGCATATTTGCCTCCATTTCTTTTATTGTTGAGCTTCATTTGTATTATTAGCATTATCATTTGTCTCTGTTGCATCAGTGGTTTGTTCTTCTGTCTTTACTGAGGCTGTAGTATTTTCTACTTTTACTTTTATATCATTAACACTAAATGTAGCTTGTAAATTTGTTCCTTCTGTTTCTGGCACCAAATGAAAATCTTCTATTCTAAATCCAAGCTCACTATCATCTTCTAGGGCAGATACAAATTCCATAATTGACATATATTTTCCTACTGCTGTAAAATTAATATTCTTAATACTAGCATCTCCACCATCTTCTGCTAATACATCCATTTTCATATTTACGCCTTCTGCTCTTGCATGCCTTCCTACTCTTACCCATAGGTATTCTGTGCTATACACTTCTTCTGTACTAGCTTCGGTTATTTCATTTTCTGTGCTTACATTTGCTAGTTTATAATAACTCTTTTTATTATCTAATAATATATTTATATTTTCATTTAATTCTGACCTTTTTGATTGTAAATCGCTTTTTATTTTGCTATTTGCTTCTCCAATTTTTACTGTTAAGTCATCATTTAATTTAATTATTTCGCTCGTACTTAATACTTTAAATTTTCCTATAGATATTCCTTGAAATATGGTGAAATATGCCAACACAAGTAATAGTACAAGTAATATCGAAATCAATACTTTTCTCATGGCAAATCCCCCTCTATAACTATCTTAACAAAATCATCTTGTTTTTCCCCTTGAGTTGAAACAACATTAGTTAAGATTACATCCTCTTTTAGTTTAGCTTTAAAATATCCAAGTTCATCATAGTATCTTGATTGAGCATAAATTACTATATGTCTTTCATTATTATCTGCTGTATTTTCTATTTCAGTTATTTGAACTTCTTGTGGTATAATAGATGCAATTTGCATTAATAAATTTGGAATTGAACCTTTTAAGCTTAAATCATCTTCCTTTTGATCATTTATATTTCTAAGGTTATTTTCCATTTCTTTATATTTATTTGCTTTTTGCTTTACATTATTTATATCAGTATTAGCCAATGCTATTTGTACATCTGTATATAGATTTACTTCTTCTGCTTCTTGTATTTTATCATTTATTCTGTTATTTAAATATAACGCAAATCCCGAATATAGTAATGTAAGCATTAGTACTCCTGATGTAGCTCTTAATAACCATCTTTCTGTCGCATCAAATTTTCCCTTCATGCTAAAGCTAAAATTGCTTTTTACTTTACCTTCTTTTTTGCCTAAACTTATATCCAGTTTTAACCACTCTGGTAATTGGTCTGAAAGGCTTGGCTTTTTAAAATTCATATTTTTTATTCCATACCCCAAACCCTGCATAGCAACTGCAATAGCTGAATTTACTTCAATATAATCTTTTATATTTATTTTTATATTTTCTGTAACGAAATATGGTTTTAATATTTCGCATTTTTCTGTTTGGAAAAATTCTTGAAAATATAAATCTATATTGTTTACGACAGACATAAGTCCTGTTATATATATTTTCTCAAATTTTATTGTTGAACTTCCTACATGCTCTTGAACACTTGTAACAATTTTATATAGTGTCGGCATTATAAAGTCTAAATACTCATTTTCCTCATCTTGTAATTCTTTTCCTTCCATAGTATATATAGTAGAATTTTTACAAATTTCATAAGCTTTTGAATATGAGTTTTCTTTATTTGCTATTTTGCTTAAAATTTCTTCTGCCCCTTCTTCTAGTCTCATAACATTATATATTTTTTGGTTAACAATAGTTGTAATAGTTGTTTGGCTTTCAATATTTACAATTATTATATTTTCTTTAGGTTTGATTGACGTTATATTTGCAATACTTGTACCTATTGGTGTAATTGTAGACACTTTATAATCTTTCAATGTTTGTAGAGATTTTGAAGTTGAAGATTTATTTGTAGATACATGGATGACTTTTATTTTATCTTTGTCATCCAACTCATTTGATATTGCAAATCTTGTTTCAAAAGCATTTCTGTTTAATTTTTTGTCATAACAGTATGATTCAAATTCTGTATCTATTGCTTTTTTTAAATCATTTTTATTAAGTAAACTGAACATGTAGAAATAATTATATATTTCTTCAGACAAATTAATGCTGATTGGTATATTATAACTAAAGGTTTCTGATACTATTTGATCCAATGCTTCACCTATTTTGTCGTAAAATTTTACGCCGAATGCTTCTATTTTTAAGTTTTCACGTTCTTTAGTTACTTTTGCATATTTAATTACATTTTTTTCTATATATAATCCTAAACAGCTTGACATTTTATTCTCCTTCGTTTTTATTTGCACCATTATTATATTTTGCAAAATGTAACAAATAATACTTGTATTTTTTTCCTCTTTAAAATTTCTACAATACAATCACAGTTCTCTTAATATTTTATCTTTTTTTGTAAAAAAGTCAATATAAATTAAAAGATTTAATATAATTGTAATATTTTTGTAACATCTTTGTAATATTCACTTTTCAAAATTTTAATTTTTGTATTCTGTGTTCTCGTATTAATTGTATTTAAGTTTTATTTTGTTAACTTTTTACTATTTTTATGTTTGTAAACAAAAATAAAAAAATAGCAATTTTTGCAAATTACTATTTTTATTTTTCGCCATATTTATGCTTATTTTTCTTTTATATAGATTTATTATAATTATTTATTTACTTAAAGTAATAACTAAAAAAGTTTATATCCTTATAAAGGCAAATATTAATATTATTATTCCAAATATAACTCTATATATTGCAAAAATTTTAAAACTTCCTTTTTGCAAATAATTTAAAAGCCATTTTATAACTATAATACCTACTATAAAGCTTGCTAAAACTCCTACAAAAAATGGAACATTAAATACAAAATCACCTATTTTAAATAATGTTGCTGCAAATACAATAGGTGCAGAAAGCATAAACGAATATTTAGCAGCCGATTCTCTATCTATTCCCATCGCTCTTCCTGTTGTCATTGTAATACCCGATCTAGAAACTCCAGGTATAAAAGCTAAACACTGTGACAGTCCTATTAAAAAAGTTTGTTTGAATGTCATCTTTTCATAAGTTGTTTCAGTTTTTGATTTTTTATCAACAACATATAATATTATTCCCATCACAATTAACGCTATTGCAATAATTATAGGTTTTTTCAAACCATCTCCTACAAAAGTATCTAAAAGTAAACCTATAATTCCTCCCGGAATTGTTGCTATTACCAAATACCAGAACATTTTTCCTTCTATAGTTTTTTTCTTTTTTACAACTTGATTAAATCCACCAACTATTAATCTTATCCAATCTTTGAAAAAGAATAATGCTATTGCTAAAAATGTTCCAAAATGCAATGCAACATCAAATGCTTCAAAGTCAATATTGAATTGTGGGTTCATAGTCCAATTAAGTAGCCATGGTATTACATCTAAATGCCCTGAACTTGATATTGGCAACAATTCTGTTAATCCTTGTATTATTCCTAAAATTAAAGCTTGTAAAATTGTCATATTTTCACTACCTTTCAAATTTTCTTTTGATTAATTATATTATCTATTATTTTCTTTATATATTTTGCAGCTGTTTTAGGCATTTCCTTTCCTGGAATTCCTAAAGCAGTTATTGCATTTAGTCCTATTTCCTTTGCATAAATTGTATCGACTCCTCCAGGACTTGATGCCAAATCTATTATTAACGTATCTTTATTAAGCAAATCTAATTGCTCTTTTCCTAATACGATATGTGGAACTGTATTAATTGCTATATCTATTTTATTTAAATAGTATTGCAATTCACTATATTTTAATGGTATATATCTTTTTTCTCTTATCCATGCAAAATCAGTATCTTTTCTTGCTGTACAGTATATATTTGCACCTAACTTGCTAAATCTATCACATAATATTTTTCCAATTCTTCCGAAACCGCACACTAATACATTGCTTTCATGGATTGTCTCTTCTCTTTCGTTTATTGCGATTTTAACTGTTCCTTCTACTGTTGGAATAGCATTTAGAATTGTCAATTCTTCTATTTCTAATAAATCAACCAGTTCTATGTTGTCTATTTTATTTTCTTTTTTTTGGTGATAGTATTCTAGAGGTATTCCACCTGCCAAAAATATTTTTTCTCCATTTTCATCAAAAACTTTATTTTTTAGATCTTCTATAGTTATATTGTTATTTGTAAATGGAGAGTTTAGATTAATTTTATCTTTTGTAAATGGTATACTAGAAATTATATATTTTGAATTTGTAATAGCTTCTTTTAAATTTTTGCATAGAATTATATTTTTATTGTTTGTATTGTTTTCAAAATATTTTTCTAATCCATATGTATATACAACATTATTTTCTTCAGCATACATCTCTGCTAACTTTATGATTCGTAAATCCCCGCCTATTATTGAAATATTCATAAAATCATACCCCCATATAATTAATATATTTAATTATATGAGAATAGCTTGTATTTTATATATTAACTTTTAACCTCCTCTTTGTTTTTCCTCTTTTTCCATTTTCTTCTCCTTTATATTCTTCATCATCGTTAAGTCATCGTTATTAAGTTCACTAATTAAAGAACAAGTTTTAGACAAATGATTTAATGCCTTGCGCTCTTTTTCCAACAATTTAGTCTGCTTCTTTTCTTCCAATTTTTCTTTTTCTGGTTTTTTTATTTCATTTTTTATAGGTGTAAACACCGTTTCTTTTTGTACTTTATTATATATTTTAGGATCTAGTTCTACTGCAATATTCATGTAATTTGCTGATTTTTCTTTATCTCCTTTTAGAATTGCAACTTGTGATAGGTAGTAGTAAGATCCCGCTTCTACATCTTCCCCTTTTAAGCTTTCTTTTAAAAATTGTTCTGCTTCATCCAAATCGCCTGCTATTAATGCAATTTGCCCAATACTTAATTTAGCATTGTATAATAAGGAATTAATTTCAGCAGCTTTCTCATAAAACTCTTTTGCTCTTTGAAAATCGTTTGTCATTGTATATACTATTCCTAAATTATAGTATAAATCATAATTCCCAGGATTGTATCTTAATGCATTCATGTATACATTTATTGCTTCTTTATATCTTTCATTTTCGCATAAAATTTCTCCTAGCAAATTTGTAGCCTCATAGTATTCAGGCTTCTTTTTTAGTACATCTTGTAATACAGTAATAGCTTCTTCTGACCTGTCCGATTTGTTTAAAAGCTTTGCTATATTATAGTTTAATTTTATGTCTTTGTTATGGTTTAATTCTGTAGCACGAATATATTCATCTACAGCCACAGAATATTTTTCCTCTTTTTCATATACCTCTGCTAGTGCTTTATGTCCCATAAAACTCTCTGGATATTTATTTATTAAATTAAATAAATAATCTTTTGCCTTTTCAGTATTTCCAGAATGCAATGCAATTTTTGCTAATAAAATATTAAACATTTCTGGAAAATCAATTTTAGTTTTGTATTCTATTAATAGCATTATTCCTGGTATTATTACTGATAATGTCCATATAACTACTTTAAAGAAAACATTTAAAGTAATATTTGAAAGCAATTCTATAAAGTTTATAACAATGCCAATAAATTCTAAGCCTAAAATATATACATAACTTGTATCATTTTTCTTTATAAATCTTCCAAAAACAAATATAAAAATTGCAAAAGCAAGTAAATTAAAAATAATTTTTTCTATCATATTATCACCGCCTTAATTAATTTTCAGTCAAAAGAACTACAGTTTATTTTCTAAATTTTTCCTCATATTTTTTCATACACTTTTCTATTATATTCTCTGCTTCTTTCCTTCCTAGCATTCTGTCCACAGTAGTTGTTTTACCTTCTAGTTGTTTATACACTTCAAAAAAATGTTTTATTTCGTCTGATATATGGTTTGGAAGTGCTGATATATCATTATATACATTTAAGTATGGATCTTTTTTAGATATTGCAATTATCTTCTCATCTTCTTCTCCACAATCATTCATTATTAAAACGCCTATTGGATAACATTCAACTAGTGTAAGTGGTAATATTTCTTCATTACAAAGAATAAGTACATCTAATGGATCATTATCTTCTGCATATGTACGTGGAATAAATCCATAATTAGTAGGATAATGTGTTGCTGTATATAAAACTCTATCTAACTTAAGCATTCCTGTTTCTTTATCTAGTTCATATTTATTTTTTCCGCCTTTTGAAATTTCAACAACTCCAATAAAGTTATCTTTGCTTATTCTCTCTTTATTTATATCATGCCAAATATTCATATTACTTTCTATTCCTTTCTATTCATTTCTTTACACTTACTCATATATCATTTTAAAACAAATATGCAAAAATGTCTAGTATAAAATTTATCACTTTAACGCTAGACATTTTATTATTTACATTTACATATTTATCTTTTTTTCTGCTCTCTCCACGGCTTCTCTCTCATCCCAAAAGTATTGTACTCCTTTTATTTCTTGATATTGTTCATGTCCTTTTCCTATTAAAAGTATAATATCTCCTTCTTTAGCATTTTTCATTGCATATTCTATTGCCTCTTGTCTATCACTTATTGTTATATATTTTCCCCTGTTTCTATTTAATCCAATAATTATATCATTATTAATTGACTCTATATCTTCAAAACGCGGATTATCTTCTGTAAGTATTGTAAGTTCTGCATATTTTCCTGATATTTCTCCCATATCGTATCTTCTGTCTCTTGACCTGTTGCCTCCTCCTCCAAATATGCAAACTATTCTTTTAGGTTTGTACTCCATTATTGTCTCCATCAAATTTGTCATTTCATCTTCGTTATGCGCATAATCTATTATCAGCTTATACTTCTCATTTGACACAGCGAGTTCCATCCTACCTTTTACATATGCTGTCTCTAGTGCTTTTTTCATCGAAGAAACTTTTAATCCTATCTCGTTTGCTATTGTTATGGCACACAAAGCATTATATGCAGAAAATCTTCCTGGTATTGCCACCTCAAATTTGTCATTTAGTTTTCCTTTCGTATTAAATCCCATACCCAAAAATTTATCTGTCATAATAAATTTAATGTCTTCTGCTTTCAAATCTAAATTATTAGAATTTATTCCATATTTTATTATTTCACAAGTATGTTTTTTAGTAATATTCTCCCAATTCTTATCATCTACATTTATTATTCCTTTTTTGCATTTTTGGAATAATAAACTCTTGCAATACATATATTCTTCAAAATTTTCATGTTCATTTGGTCCTATATGTTCTTTTGAAATATTAGTAAACACACCATAGTCAAAGGTAAATCCATCTACCCTATGCATTTTTAGTCCTTGTGAAGAAACTTCCATTATTGCATACTTGCATCCATCTTCTACCATTTCTCTAAATAATCTTTGTATATCATAATTTTCAGGTGTAGTATTATGAAGTATTATCTTCCTTTTCCCAATAAATGCACCTATTGTACCAATTAACCCAGCTTTTTCCCCATTTTCTTCAATCATCTTTTTTAATATTGTTGAAGTCGATGTTTTGCCTGCTGTTCCTGTAATCCCTATAACAGTTAATTCTTTTGCTGGATATTTAAAATATGCTGCCGAAATTTCTGCCATTGCTTCTCTTGAAGATTTAACTTTTATTATTGTAACATCATCTTCAGGAATATTTATATCTTTTTCTACAACTATTACCTTCGCACCCTTTTTTATGACATCTGAAATATATTTATGTGAATCTGATGTAGATCCAACTTTAGCTATATACATATCATTCGTTCCTACTTTTCTAGAGTCATCCTTTATATCCTCAATCTCTACATCTAAGCTTCCTTTTAGGATTTCATAATTCACATTTTGTACTAACTCTTTTAGGTTTGTTGTTCTATATTTTTTTAATATATTATCTACATCAATTTCAGACTCAAAGACTGTATGTGACGGTCCTTTCATAAACATTTTTCCTGTTTTCTCATCCCAATTAGTTTCTAAAATTCCACCTATCTGATGAACACTTACTTTTCTATCACACCTACCTGTTAATACTGCCGCAACAGTTGCTGTACAGCATCCTGTTCCGCATCCTATAGTTTCTCCAGTTCCTCTTTCCCATTCTCTAATTTTAATAGTATTTCTATCTATTACTTGTGCAAAAGTTACATTTGTTTTGTTTGGGAATAAGTCTGTTTTATATTCTATTGCTTTTCCGTATTTTTCTACATCAAAATCATCTACATCATCTACAAACATAACGCAATGTGGATTTCCCCAAGAAACAGCAGTAATTTTAAATGTTTTATCTAATATTTTAACCTCTTGTTCTACAAATTCTGAAAGTTTGGTATTTACTGGTATTATATTAGTATCTAATACTGGCTTTCCAATATTCGCTTCAACATTCACTGCCTTACCATTTTCTACAGTTAGTTTAACATGTTGTATTCCTCCAAGAGTTTCTATTTTTAATTCTTCCTTATTTGTTAATTTGTGGTCATATACATATTTGCTTAAACTCCTTAATGCATTACCACACATTTCGCCTTCTGTTCCGTCTGGATTAAACATTCTCATCTTAAAGTCTGCCACATCAGATTTGCAAATTAAAACTAAACCATCAGAACCCACTCCAAAATGTCTATTACTTATATATCTTGCAAGTTCATGTACATTATTTATATTTTGATTTATAGCATCTATATATACATAGTCATTTCCATAGGCTTGCATCTTTGTAAATTTTGTCATGTATTTTTCCTCCTCTTTTCACATTAACACATATTTTGAAAGCTGTTTTTGCCTAATTCAAAAACAGCTTTATTTTTACATTATTCCATAGCTTGTTTTAAATCTGCAATGATATCATCTGCATCTTCAATTCCTACTGATAAACGAAGTAATGTATCTGTAATTCCTAAAGCATTTCTTTTTTCTTCAGAAATTTCAGTATGTGTTCTACTTACTGGATGAGTAAGTAAGCTTTCTACTCCACCTAAACTTTCTGCAAATATAACTAATTTTAAATTTGATAAAATCTTATTTACAGTTTCTGTACTGTCTACTCTAAATGATATCATACCACCAAAACCACTTGTTTGTTTTTTAGTTACTTCATAATCTTTATGGTCTTCAAAACCAACATAATATACCTTCTCTACTTTTGGCTCATTGCGTAACCATTTTGCTATTTTCATAGCATTTTCTGCATGCTTGTCCATTCTTAATGCTAGCGTTTTTATTCCTCTAAGCATTAACCATGAGTCCATAGGTCCTAATCCTGCACCATAGATATACATTTGTATTTCTAGCTTTTCTCCAATTTTACTATCTTTTACAACAACAATTCCTGCTAGTACATCATTATGTCCAGCTAAATATTTTGTTCCACTATGTACAACAATATCTGCACCTAGTGTAAGTGGTCTTTGGAAATATGGTGTTAAGAATGTATTATCCACCACTACAATAGCACCAATCTCATGTCCAATTTTTGCTATTCTTTCAATATCTGCCACTTTCATCATAGGATTTGTTGGAGTTTCTATAAATATCATTTTTGTATTTTTCTTAATAGTATTTTTAAGTAAATCTATATCAGATAAATCTATGCTATCATATTCTACTCCATTGACTGTTAATACTTCATTTACTTCTCTAAAAGTTCCACCATAAATATCATCAGACATTATTATGTGGTCACCTGGTTTTAAAAGTGAAAACACAAGTGTTATCGCTGCCATTCCTGAATTTACAGCAAATGCTCTTGTTCCTTCCTCTAAAATTGTCATTGTTTTTTCTAATTCTTCTCTAGTTGGATTAATACATCTAGAATAATTGTATGGATCTCTTATTTCTATTCCGCTATGCTTAAAAGTAGCAGTTTGATAAATCGGAAAACTAAGAGAACCTGTTGCGGGATCAACCCCATCTCCTCCATGCACTACTTTTGATGATAATTTTAAATCTTCCTTCCTATTAAAGTTCTTATACTCTTTTGAATCTTTCATGTTTATTTCCTCAGTTTCTAAAATATTATATACAGTATATTCTTAGTCAAGAATATAAGCCTGTCGGTTTAAACATGTTACTATTATATACTATTTTTTTAAAATAGTACAGCTTTTTTATTTTATTCATTGTATAAATTTTTTCTAAAAAATCCTTGTTTTATATGATTGTTTTAATTATGTTATTACTCATAGAAAAGCACCTCCTTAGTATTTCTATTTTTATAACAAAAACATCATACTAGTTGGTGCTTTTTTTTCTAATTTTTATTCTATTTTTACCACATATTATTTATGCTAATTTATTTTAGTTATATATGTTAAATGTCAATAATAAATCTCCTGTTTATTATTGACATAACTTACTAAAACTCCATTAATACTTTTATAATTAAATATAACACTTAAATAATTATTTATTCATTTTTTCATCCACTTAATTATTATTTTAACTATAATATATTTTTAAAATTTTTCTAACTTATTTATCGCTAGCACTTTCTCCAGTATAGTGAATTACATTTAAGTCAACATCAACTGTTTTTATTATACCATTTTCTGTATAAGTTACCGTAACTTTAAATGTATCATCTGAATCCAGTCCCTCACTTTTTGGAGTAATACCTTCTTTATTTATTGTTGCATTTAAAACTTGTTTACTACTTCCATCAGTATAATATGCTTTTACAATAAACTTATTTATCGTACATTCCATACTATCAAATATTTCATTTTTATTTGGAGTCACATTTGTTCCTCCATCCTCCTCTTGATATTCTGCTGTAATATAACTCAATTCTATTGGCTTTACATCATCAATATCATTTGTCATGATTTCATCTATTTTATCTGCTATTTCATTCAACTTTTGCTCTTCATAATATACAGAATTTGTACTCATTTCTTTTGATATTTTTGCTTGGCTTATTAGTCCTCCTTCTCCAAAGACTACACTTATTGTTACTGTTGATAATATTATTAGTACATTGTTCTAGTTTTAGTATTTTTTCATAATACAATGTTAACTTGTTATGTTGTTCAGATTACAGATATCACATTACACTACTAGGGCCAAACGGAAAGAGCCGCCGCTGTCGGCGCTACCATCGTAGTTGCTAAAGTAAAACACACCCGCGTTAGAAGCAACGTTGTCATAGCTACCCCCACGTAAGAAGAAAGGGCCGTACGAAGACACAAAGCTAGCGCGATCTGAATGCCAACCACTTGTTTCATAAGTTGCATCTCCGTATTTATAGTATAGATTTGCCGAACTACTTCCTGAACTGTTGTATGCTGTTGAGTATTCATTGCTTGGTCCCCCATTAATTGCAAATGATGAACCATTTGATAATGAACTACTTCCATTGTAGTAGCCTGCTACATATTCATATGATCCTCCTCTTAAATCATATATTCCATATTCATTTCCTGTAGAGCTTTGCAATTTATTTGAATCTACATATGCTGTTCCTGTTCCTCCTCCTGTTAAGTAACTTGAATTTGTATTTTGTGCTATTTCTGTTCCATTTCTTCCATATGTGCTTTCTGTTAAATATGCTACTGCTCCCCATTCACTATTTTTTAACATATGGCTTTTTAAGTCTGTTGGAGAATATGCTCTTGCATATGTGTACATATCTCCTATTGTTATAATTCTAAAACTTGTTTGTCCAGGTTGTACTTTTAGTGTTGTTGCACTTCCTTGAGTAGAACCATTTGTATCACTTCTTGCTGTTTCGTATTTTCCTATCCATAGTCCACTTATTCCATTATCACTGCTTCCATTATTATTTCCAAATCCTCCACCATATGTTACATCTGCAGTGAATGCTGGATGCACCATGAAATAGTCTTTACTTACCATTGTTTTCGTTGTACTTTCTACATTTGCTATTTTCTTGCCTTCTGCGTCTACTATTCCTCTACTATCTGAATATCCTTTTATTTTTCCTTGTGCTTTTGCTTCTTCTTCTGTTAATGTTCCATTTTGATATGCAATTTTACTGTCATTACTGTCAAAATATATTATTCTATATGCATATCTTGGTATCCATACAAAATAACTATCTATTCCGTCTATAGTTACTCTTGCATTTGCCCATTTGCTTGATCTGTTATCACTTGGACCCGTTCCTGGTAAATAGCTATATTCTGTTCCTGCTACCCATCTTTCTCTTTCTGTTGTCCCCTCTCCTGTGTATCTTACAAGTTCCATTGTTGTTCCTTCTGGTAAATTTTCTTTTATTAATGGTGCATTTGGTTCTGTACTTACTTTATCACTTGTTCCACTTAACCATTTTATTTCTATTACTCCATTTGTTTTATCTTCATCTGCTAGCTCTGTTTCACCTTGTTCTGGTTCTGGTGTTGGCTGTGGTTCAAATGGTAGTACTGATTCTATTTTACTTAATAGTGAATCCAATTGTGCTTGTTCCTCTTCTTGTGCCTGTTCTGTTAAATCTTTCCCTTCTTGTGCTCTTTGTATTAATCCCCCTTCTCCCAATACCACATTAATTGATACTGTTGCTAAGATTATTAGTATTACTATTGTTATTACCAAAGCAATTAACGTTATTCCTTCTTCTTTTTTTCTCTTAATAATTTTTTCTTGATTGTTCTTCATTTTATCTTTCTCCTTACATCATTTGATTTTTATTATATTTAATTAATAATAGTATAATTTTTAACATATAAAAAGGATTGACTGTAAGCTTTTTTTATTTGACACAATCCATCTCTTTTATATATCATCTTTCTATTTTTACAACTATTTTTTGTATGTTAATTAACTAAAATATAGCTATCTATAAACTTAACTGCTCTATTCTTTTTTATACTTATCTTTCGTTTTTTATCTTTTACATTTTTTATTTTACAACATAATATATATTTTAGCAAGCTTTTTTATTTTAATACGTTTATTTTTCTGATTCATTTATGATAATGTCTTAATAATTCATTTTAGAAAATGTCTCAACTAAAAAAATAATGTTTGTATT
>CALXWW010000010.1 GCA_944392545.1 uncultured Clostridia bacterium | reverse complement strand
ACTTACATTATATATTGGATTTTAATATGTGTCTATTTTTTTACATGTTTTGTTGCTTTAATTTTTTGAATTATCATAATTTTTAGAAAACTTTGTATTGTTTAAATTTCAAATTTCCTATTTAATGTATTGTATTATTATGTAATAATATATAAATATGCTACCTAAATTTATATTATTACAAATTATTCTTGTGCTTCTGGGGCAGACATAGGGCATACATTAGCGCATGTTCCGCAACCTATACAAACAGACTCATCAATAACATATCTTTCGTCTCCTTGAGAAATGCATTGCATAGGGCAAGCACCAGCACAAGCACCACAGCTTATACATTTGTCGCTTATTCTATATACCATAAAATCACCTCCTTAAAATATATCTTCATTATTTTTTTCTGTTTCCATGTCCTGCTTTTCTAATTCTTCCAGTTTCTGAAGTTCTGCCATATTTTCCTTTTCCTCTTCATCTATAACTTCGGAATCTGCATTTTTTAGAATCTTCAAGTCCATAGCATTATACTTTTTATAATATGTTTCATCATTATCATCTTTTAATTTTACTTTAACGATTTCCTTTAAAGTTTCTATTGAATCTACTATACCTTCTCCGTCTTCAGTTTGAACGATGGCACCTATTTTAGGCAAATGTTTTAGCTTATCTTCATATACTTCTTGTTCGTATTTTAAGCAGCACATTAATCTACCGCAGTTTCCTGATATTTTAGAAGGATTTAAAGACATGTTTTGTTCTTTTGCCATTTTTATAGACACAGTTTCAAAATTATTTAAGAAAGAACAACAACAAAGTTCCCTTCCACATATTCCATTTCCACCAATTCTTTTTACTTCATCTCTTACTCCGATTTGTCTTAACTCTATTCTAGTTTTGAAAATAGCAGCCAATTCTTTTACTAGTTCTCTAAAGTCTATTCTTCCATCTGCTGTAAAGCAGAATAAAAGTTTACTATTGTCAAATGTATATTGGACGTCCGTTAAATGCATGTCTAATTTTAATTTTTTAATTTTATCTTCACAAATCTTAAAAGCTTCTTTCTCTTTCTTTTTATTTTCTTCATCATGCTTTATATCTTTATGATTAGCTATACGAATAACTTTTTTTAATGGAGAATTTAGTTCAGTATCGGTTAAAAGTTTCTTTTTTGCGACGACTTCACCTAATTCTTCTCCTAAAGCTGTTTCTACTATTACTTTATTTTTTAAATTTATATGTAAGTTTCCAGGATTAAAGAAGTAAATTTTTCCTGATTTCTTAAATCTAACTCCTACTATAACCTTCATTAAATTCCTCCCATATTTGTAGTAATAAATTGTCAATGCACATATCATAATTTGCATTGTTAGACAATTTATTTTTAGTATCTTCTATTATTTTTATTGCTGATATATATTTGGCATCTTTAGTATTTTTTAGTTTTTCTAAAAATACAGTATTAAAATATTCAAGTAATGTAATAATATTATCTTTCGACCTATACAAGATATCTGATTTGTTCCAAATATCAATAATATTATCGTTAGAAAGTGAGGATATAATATTATCAAGTAAACTATATGTTTCGATATTACCTTGTAAATTTAGCAGCTTAGATATACTACCATCACATGCGGACAATAGGGAAGAATTAAACTCTAAATTATTAACAGTAGCATATTGTATTAAATCAGTATTGGTAAGTTTTTGAAAAACTATTTTAGTACATCTAGATTTAATTGTACTTAACAATTTATTTTCATTAGACAATACTAAAATTATAACAGCATATTCGGGTGGTTCTTCCAAAGTCTTTAGCAAGCAATTTTGTGCTTCTACTGTCATTAAATCGCAATTGTTAATTAGATATACTTTCCTATCAGAAATTATTGGTTTTTCAGATATTTTCTCTTGTAAAAATCTAATTTTATTTATTTTTATACTTTTGCCATCTTCAGAATCTATTTGAATGAAATCTGGATGATTGTTACTATTAAATTTTATACAAGAAGAACAACTATTACATGCTTTAGATTGACCATGACATAAAATCATTTTAGCAAAATCATTTGCAAAAAGCATTTTCCCAATTCCGTCTACTCCCATAAACATATAGCTATGAACTAAACTGTTTGTTTTTATTAAATTATCCAAAAGTACTTTTATATCTTCATTTCCAATAATATTACTAAAATTCAAAATATTTCTCCTTATGATATAAATTATTGAACTTTACCAAATAAATTCAAAGGCCAAAATCTAATCCATACAGTACCTTCAAGTTTTTCTAAAGGAACACAACCAAAAGCTCTACTATCAGTAGAAGCATTTCTATTATCTCCCATTACAAAAACGCAGTTTTCTGGAACAATTAAATCATAATAAGGTTGATCACTTCCAACCTGTGTGTTTACACCTTCCTTAAGATATGGTTCATCTAATTCTTCTCCGTTTATATATACTTTTCCATCTTTTATTTCTAAATGTTCACCAGGTAATGCTATAACTCTTTTAATATAGCTTTCTTTTCCAATTTCAAGAAAATGATATACAAATTTACTAAACCAATTTGTTGGTTCATTATCATATCTAGCTATTACATTATTTTCGTCATAATCGTAAATATATTTTTCTGATGGTGCTTCTAATGTAACTATATCTCCTCTTTCAGGCATTTGATTTGTTGTCCTAGTCCATCTATTTAGTATAAGACGTTGATTTTCAATTAATGTAGGCTTCATTGAAGATTGTTTAACAATTGTAGGTGTACCTATAAAATATCTAATTAATAGTGCTAATATCAAAGCAACTAATATACAAATAATCCATTCTATAATATCTTTAGTTTTTTCACTCATTTTCATCTAAAACACTTCCTGTAAATAATAATTTTATTTTTTACCTTTAATATTATATATTTTTTTTTCAAACTTATCAATGGTTTTAGAAAAATTGGTCAAAAATACTGAAAATAATGTATATAGCAAAAAAGAATAAAAATATAAAATATGAGAAAAATACTGATAGAATAATTGACAATAAAGTAAAGTTGAATTATGATATAATTGTATATTTTAAGAGAAAAAACAAGTCAAAAGATAAAATGGAGGAAGAGATTTATGCACTTAAAGACAGAAAAAATAAAAAGTCAAAAAGGTTCAATTGCAGTTTATGTTACTGTTGTTTTATTTAGTATGTTAATAATTCTTTCAGCGATATTTTTAACTTCTAACTCTGCGATAAAAAGCCAAATTGCGACAGCAATAAAGGTAAAAGAAAGTTATCAAGCAGACAATAGCAAAGCTGCAGATATTTATGAAGAATTAACAACAAGTAAAGAACCATCACAAAAAGTGTTTACATTTAACTATACAGGAAGTTTACAAACATTTACTGCACCAGCAGATGGAAAGTATCAGTTTGAATTAGCAGGTGCTTCTGGTTCTGGAGGAAATACTTATGGAACAAGTTATACAGGAACTGGAGGGAAAGGGGCAAAAATCATAGCAACTTTTACTCTAAAAGAAGGAGACATAGTAGATTTAGTAGTAGGAGGACAAGGTACTTGTACGCAAGCTACAGCAAGGGATGGAACTGCTGGAGGAGGCGGTGGAGGTACATTTGCCTTTAAGAGAATAAGTTCAATAACAGATTCGAGATACCAATTTACTAAAAGAAGTATAAATTATGAAACATTACTTGCAGTAGCCGGAGGTGGCGGAAGTCAAGACTGTGCATATAGGAATACAAGTTCTACTGGATATAATGGACAAGCAGCATCATATAAATCTCCTAATAATTATACAGCATATTCAACTACTACAAAAGCAGGTACGTCAAGCTCAGCTACAAGCAATACAATGGGAATATCACAATTCATAACTTATGACGCAAAGGGTGCATACTATACTAGAAATAATGGAAGATCACAAGGCGGATATGGTGGAGGTGGTGCTTCTGATGACAACTACTCTTATGGAGGCGGTTGGTGCAAAGGAACAAGTACTTATCAATCTACAAGTTGGTCACTAGATACTTCAGCAACAGGAACTGATGGTGCAAACACAGGAAATGGATATGCTAAAATAACATGGATTAGTTTTTAAATATAAAAATGCGGTGAGTAAAATCACTGCATTTTTTTGCAAATATTATTAATAAACATTGACGTTTTGGGGATTTCCGTATATAATATATGTGTTTAAAATTATGCATTTTTATTGAAACAAAATACAACTTTAAAAAAGTTGCTTTAATTTTATGAGGAGGAAAATATATGGGAGAGGTTATTGTTATAACATCCGGAAAAGGCGGAGTAGGTAAAACAACAACAACAGCTAATCTTGGTGCAGCTTTAGCTTTAAGAAGTAAAAAAGTTGCATTAGTAGATACAGACATTGGTTTAAGAAATCTAGATGTTGTAATGGGCTTAGAAAATAGAATAGTATATGACATAGTAGATGTCGTAGAAGAAAAATGCAAGTTAAGACAAGCCCTTATAAAAGACAAAAGATTTAATGAATTATTTTTATTACCAGCAGCCCAAACAAGAGATAAAAGTGCAATAAATGAAGAACAAATGAAAGAACTTATAGGAAAACTAAAAGAGGAATTTGACTATATACTAATAGACTGCCCAGCAGGAATTGAGCAAGGATTTAGAAATGCTATAGCTGGTGCGGATAGAGCTATTGTTGTTACGACAGCAGAAATATCAGCGATAAGAGATGCTGACAGAATTGTAGGATTACTTGAAGCATCTGAAATAAAAAATCCAGAACTTATTATAAACAGAATTAGACCAGCAATGGTTAAAAAAGGTGAAATGATGGATGTAGAAGATATAGTAGATTTATTATCTATTGATCTTATAGGTGTAGTTCCAGACGATGAATATATAATAACCCAAACAAATAAAGGAGAACCAGTTGTTATTAAAGATAAAGCACCATCTGGAAAAGCATATACAGAAATAGCAAGAAGAATATTAGGAGAAAACATAGATGTAACAGTTCCTGGAAGAAAAGAGGGTCTATTTAGTAAGATGAGAGGTTTTTTCGCAAAAGGTAAACATTAATACTATTGGAGGTAAAATATGTTCAAAAGCATAACACAGTTTTTTCAGAAATTTAGAAAAAGCGAAAAAGAAGAATCTAAAAGTACTGCTAAAGAGAGATTACACTTAGTATTAGCACAAGACAGAGCAAACATTTCAGCAGATTTTTTAGAAATGATGAAACAGGAAATTTTAGAAGTTATAAAAAAGTATATAGATATAGATGAAAAAGCAATAGACGTAAGATTAACAAATAAAGAAGGAGAAGATGGAAAAATTGGTGCCCCAGCTTTATATGCTAACATACCAATTATTACTATAAAAAATGAAGCAAGAAAGTTAGAAGGGTCGCTAAAGAAAGAAGACGATACAACTAAAGAAGACAAAAAAGTAGAAGAGAGTAAAGAAAAGTTAGAAGAAAATAATAAACAAGAAAATACAAATAATATTGAAGAAAATATAGCTGAAGAAGATACAACTATTAATATTTCAGAAACAGAACAATCTAGTGAAGAGATGGCGGAAGAACAAAATGATGATGACAAAAATATTGTAAAAGAGGTTGAGAATGAAAAGAAAAATTCTTAAAAATATAGAGTGGGGGATATTAATTTGTACTATTCTACTTGTAGCTATAGGACTAGTGGCATTGACGTCAGCCACGAAAAATTCTAATTATGAAGAATTACAAAAACAAATTATGTGGCTATTAATAAGTCTACCAATAATGATAGTGATAATATTTATTGATTATAATTTTATAGCAAAACTATCTCCAATATTGTATGGAATAATAATAGTGCTTTTAATAGGAGTACTATTTACAGAACCTATTAATGGTGCTACTAGTTGGTTTAATATAGGTCCAGCTTCAATACAGCCAGCTGAATTTGCAAAGATTATATGTATACTTATGCTTGCAGTAGTAATGAAAAAAATACAAAAAAATGGAAAAGACGAAATTAGTAGAATTGGAAAATTACTATTAATACTATTAGTATTTTTAGTACCAACACTTTTAATTATAAAACAACCAGATTATGGAACGGCGCTTGCATTTATTATGGCATTAATTTTTATGCTATTTGTAGCAGGTATAAAAAGGAGATATATAATAACCGCTATATTATTAGTAGTTATTACAGTGCCACTTTTATACTTTTTCGTATTACCAGAGCATGCTAAAACAAGAATAGATGTATATTTAAATCCAGACTTAGATCCTAGAGGTGCTGGATATAATATAATCCAATCAAAGCTAGCAATAGGTGCAGGTGAATTGTTTGGAATGGGGTTATTTAAAGGAAATCAAACGCAATTAGGTTTTCTATATCCTAAAACTACAGATTTCATATTTGCATTAATAGCAGAAGAAATGGGTTTTATAATAGCGACAGGAGTGATAATACTTTATGTAATACTGATTACAAAAGCTATATTTGTAGCTAAAACTGCTAAAGATGATTTGGGATCATATATAGCAATTGGCATAGCAGGAGTATTTTTCTTCCACATGCTAGAAAATATAGGTATGACAATGGGACTTTTACCTATAACTGGAATACCATTACCGTTTGTAAGTTATGGAGGAAGTTCACTATTAAGCAATTTTATTATGATAGGTTTATTATTAAGTATTTCAGGAAGGCGTCAAAAAGCAATTTTTATAGATTAATATTAAAAGGAAATAGGAATGTTTTTAAAAAAAATAAAAATAGGAAATGTAGAACTAAGAAATAATATACTTTTAGCACCAATGGCAGGTATAACCGACCTGCCATTTAGATTGATGTGTGAAAAATATGGTGCAGGACTTACATGTACTGAAATGATTAGTAGCAAAGGATTGTATTATAATGATTCAAAAACAAAACTTTTACTAAATATAGAAAATGAGCAAAGACCAGTTGCTGCTCAAATATTTGGAAGTAGCATAGATGCTCTTAAATATGCAAGTCAATATGTGAGTAATTTTGTGGATATTGTAGATATAAATTTTGGATGCCCTGCACCTAAAATCGTAAAAAATGGAGATGGAAGTAGACTGCTAAGAAATTTAGAACTATTAGAAGAAATTGCAAAAGAAGTAGTAAAAACTTCAAAAGTACCAGTAACAGCAAAAATAAGAAAAGGTTGGGATGAAAATAGTATAGTTGCAGTGGAAGTAGCGAAAATATTAGAAAATGCAGGAATTTCGTGTATTACAATTCATGGTAGGACAAGAGAAGAATACTATTCTGGAGTAGCAGACTGGGAAATAATTAAAAAAGTAAAAAAATCAGTAAATATACCAGTAATAGGAAATGGAGATATAAGAAGTAAAGAAGATGCATTTAAAATGTTTAGCGATACCGGTGTAGATGGAATAATGATAGGAAGGGCATCAATAGGAAATCCTTGGATATTTGAAGAGGTTATAAATTATTTAACTGGAAAAGAACAAAGAATGATTACAAATAAAGAAAAATTAAATACAATTCTAGAACATATCAATTTGGCTATAGAAGAAAAAGGAGAGAATATTGCAGTAAAAGAAATGAGAAAGCATCTAGCCTATTATATAAGAAATGGTAAGGATGCAAGTAAATTACGAGAAAAGATAAATAAAATTGACAACAAACGTGAGTTAGTAGATTGTCTTAATGAATACTTTAAAAATATATAAAATAAAATGAAATATATTAATTTTAAAAATTAATATATTTTTTTTATTCTATGGAGGTCAAAGAATGTTTAGAAAATTAAGAAAAAGTAAAATAAATAAAAATGAACATAATAAATTAAGAAATAATAAAACTAAATACACTAGTAAAATTAAAATAATTTTACTAATTCTAATTATAGCTATAGTGATCCTTTTAATATTTTTTTCTAAAAAAGATTATAAAAATTTAAAAGTTGGTAATAATAGTATTGAGGAAATTGAAGAATATATTTTAAATATCAGTTCTTATGAGGCAAAAATAGAAGTAACAGTAAATAGCAATAAAAATACTAATAAATATGTTCTTTTACAAAATTATCAAAAACCTAATAGAACAAGGCAAATAGTATTAGAACCAAGAAATATAGAAGGATTGGAAATAGAATATGATGGGCAGAATCTTATACTAAAAAATACAAAATTAAATTTAGAAAAAGTGTATGGAAATTATGAATATTTGATACACAATTCTATGACTTTAGAATCATTTATATCAAATTATACCGAATTAAAAAAAAGTAATAAAACAAATATATATGAAAAAGAGAATAATGTAATAATGGAGGTAGAAGAAAAAGTAAATAACTATATATGCAAAGAGATTCTATATATTGATAAAAATACATTAAAACCATCAAAATTATTAATTCAAGATATTAACGGAGGGAATCTAGTTTACATATTATATAATGAGATAGAAATAAAATAAATATCTCAAACTGTTTTTAAAATATATTAAAGAATAGACCTTAAATATAGAAACTAATAGGAGTGAAGAATATGGTAATAAGAAGAGGAGATATGTTTTATGCAGATTTAAGCCCAGTTGTTGGTTCAGAACAGGGAGGAATAAGACCTGTTTTAATAATCCAAAATGATATGGGAAATAAACATAGTCCAACAGTTATAGCAGCAGCAATTACTTCACAAACAGGAAAAACAAAATTACCAACACATATAGAAATTGGTTCTCAAAATAATGGTCTAAAAACAGATTCTGTGGTTTTGGCAGAGCAGATAAGAACAATAGATAAAAGTAGATTAAAGGAAAAAATAGGTCACATAGACGATGAAAATATAATTTCGAGGGTAAATAATGCACTAGGAGTAAGCTTTGGACTAGAATAAAAAAAGATGATTTCTATATTTGCTATAATATTTACGTAACTATAAAATTAAAAGTATTTAAGCAAACATAAGAAATCATTTTTTTTAGTTATTAAATATATTAATATATATTAAACTTCAAGTTTTTTTATAATCTTAATTTCGTTATATAGTTTTTTTATTCTATCACTGCGAATATCTAAAGCATGTTTGTAATCCTCGTAAACTTGTTTAAAATTATCGAAATTTTCATCAATTAAGAAAAGCATTTTCATACCTTCCCTATAATACGCTCTTTTTTTATCAGTTTTTGCTTCATTCATTTTATCATTGTATTTAAGTATTAATTCTAATCTTTTAATATTATCTTTTAAATAATCTAAATAATCATATAAGCAGCTAATTTCATACAATATATCATCTATAACAACTTTAAATAATACTCTTAAAACACGCTTATTAATTTTTCCAACTTTAGAATTTTGAGATAAATGATCTAATGCAACGAATCTTGGATCTGGACTAGCATCTTTAATCAAATCTCTTAATGTTTCAGAAATGTTTACGTGAGTAGTATATTGTCTTTTGGTAACTATGGCATCATATTCATCTGCAACACGAATTATTTGTGCTTCCATTGGTATTTTAGTAATACCATTTGGATAACCACTACCATTTAAAGATTCATGATGATCAAGTGCCCCTATTGCATAAGGACGTAGCTTTGGATCATTCATACACAGTTCATAGCCTTTTGTAGTATGAGTTTTCATTACCTCGAACTCTTCATTAGTTAACTTATCCGGTTTATTCAAAATTTCAGAAGGAATAAAGAGCTTTCCAATATCATGTAAATAACCACAAATAGTGCAATAAATGGTAAATTTTGAATTAAAATGAAAATATTCACAAATTCTACAAACTAAATTTGCAACATTTTCACTATGTCGTCTAGTAAAAAAGTCCAAACTACCTAAAATATCTAATTGGTATCTCATAGTTTTATCTAAATTATATGACTTTAAATTAACTGGACTATAAAAATCAAATTTCTCTCTTTTCATAATCTTTCTCCTATGTTGAATATTACGAATTAATAATACTATAAAACAAAAAAAAATACAAGTATTTGGTATAAGAGTACACAGAATTTGTTTAGAAAATGAAACGAAAGTAGATAGACGTAAGAAATAAATTAAGAGAAAAGGACACCACTTTTTATTCGAAAAAATAAAATAAAAAATTGAATAATAAAAAAATAATTGAACATAATAATAGCATAAGATTGATATTAGTTGAAATAAGAGCAATATAAGATATTTATTTTAATGTTTTATATTGTTCGAGCAAAGATATATAATGGTGTAATGACCTTATATTATTATATGTCGGCGATGAGAGTATATTATTTGTACGTCAGCTATACCAAAGTTATATTTACTTATTTTAATTTTGTTTGTAGATGTAATTTAAATTATGTATGGTTAAAATATATGTAATATATTCGAAGTTAAGATTGTTCTTGTATTTTATAGTGGCTGTTACTAGTCCCACGTTTGGACGAATATGGTTATTATTGGTGCATTAATAGTCGAGCAACTGATTAATATATTTGAGAACTAGCTTATTTATACAGTAATGTATATTAGGTTATAAATTAGGTATATTAGTTTTAGCTGGAGATTAATATCAGTTTTATGAAAATTTGGGCAAAAGGATTTTAAATCTTTTGCTCAAATTTTATGTGCAAAAAAATCATTAAAAAAGTGAAAACTTGAAAAATAATCTTGCAATAAACTCTTTCATACTGTATATTAAATATGAAAGATTGTATATATAAGAGGTGTAAACCATGTTAATAAAAAATGGAAATGTTATTGTATTTGAAAACAATGATGTTAAGGTAAAAAAACTTGATATTAGAATTAAAGATAATGAGATTAGTGAAATTTCTAAGAAATTATTAGAAAATCCTAATGAAAAAGTAATAGATGCAACTAATAAAGTAGTAATGCCAGGATTAATAAATACGCATGCACATATTGCAATGAGCATCTTTAGAGGAACTTTTGAAGGTTCTGATTTATACACATGGCTTAGTCAAAAAATATGGCCAATAGAAGACAAACTAACAGGGGACGAAGTATATAATGCCACTAATCTTTCTATATTAGAAATGATTTCAACGGGCACCACCTGTGTAAATGACCATTATTTCTTTTCTGAAAGGATAAGAGAAGCTCTAGAGAAAAGCAAAATGAGAGCTATGATTACAAGAGTGTTAATGGATAGTGATGGCGAAAAAGCTTCAGAAAATAGAATAAATGAGTTTATAAAGCTATATGAAACTCGAGACAAGAATAATGATTTAATAACATATTCTGTAGCGCCACATGGGCTATACACTTGTACAGGAAAAATATTGGAAAAAGCAAGAATGCTTGCTACAAAGTATAATTTACCTATTCATGTACACTTTTTAGAAAGTATAGATGAAATAGAGAGCATAAAAAAATTACATGGAGATATTGCTGTAAATGTGTTAAAAAAATATTTTGATGGATTACATGTTATACTAGCACATGGCGTAAAATTAGCTGATTCTGATATTGAAGTTTTAAAAACATTAGATTGTGGAATTTCGCATAATCCGATATCAAATTTAAGACTTGGATGTAAAATTGCAGATACTACTAAATATTTAGAAGAAGGACTAAATGTAGCACTAGGAACTGATGGACAAGGATCTGGAAACAACTTAGACATGTTCGAAACTATGAAGATTGCAGGGCTAATACAAGGTGGAATTCACGAAAATGAAAAAAGAATCAGTGCAAAGGATGTAATAAAAATGGCAACAATAAATGGGGCTAAATTACTAGGCTTGGATGATAAAATTGGAAGTATAGAAAAAGGTAAAAAAGCGGATATAATTATTGTAGATATATCTAAAACATTAGATAACATCAAATTATTACCGAATGTAGATATAATATCTAATTTGGTGTATAATACTGAAGGTAGAAATGTCGATACAACTATAATTAATGGCGAAATTTTAATGGAAAATAGAATAGTAAGAGTTATAGATACGAAAGAAGTTCTAAAAAAATTTTAAAAGAATGCTAAATAAATAACATAGCGAAAATAGTTAAAAAGGAGTAATTTACGTATTAAAAAATAAGAAATATATAAGTATAAAATACGCATATAATTCGTTTCATATAATAATTACCTTTGTTATCATATATTTGTAGTTTTTATAGAAGGGGGAGAATATGAAAAAGGCAAAGGTAATAAAAATTGGTAAAAATATTCAAGCTCTAAGGAAAAGTTATGGATATACACAAGAAAAATTGGCAGAAGCTGTTGAATGTTCACCGAGATATATAGGTGATGTTGAGCAAGATAGATCAAAGCCATCATATGAGGTGCTAGTAAAAATATGTAATACTTTTCATATTGGACTAGATGAAGTTTTTTGTGAATATCTGGATATAAAAGGTAAAAAAGAGATAAATAGTGCGTTATTTGGATTTAATAAATTAAAACCAAATAATCAAGACACAATAGTGCATATGATTGAGTATTTTAATAAAGATAACAATCATGAAAACGACCAAGGAAATGCATCATAAAATTTAAATAGAAAATTAAATATAAAAGCAAGGTAGTTGTATTTGCCTTGCTTTTATTTAGCAAAATACAAAGTTATATAAATATATATAATGTATTACAAATATTGACACAAATCTTTTAATTAAATATAATAATGGTGTTATCTAAAGATAATTAAAACAATAAGTAGGTGTAAAAATGTATTTAAAAAGATTAGAATTACAAGGATTTAAATCCTTTGCAGATAGAACAGTGTTAGAATTTAAAAGTGGAATAACATCAGTAATAGGACCAAATGGTTCCGGAAAGAGTAATATTTCTGATGCTATTCGTTGGGTATTAGGAGAGCAAAGCATGAAGTCTTTAAGAGGTTCAAAGTCTGAAGACGTGATTTTTGCGGGAACTCAAGCAAGAAAATCTTTGGGATTTGCAGAAGTATCTATGGTAATAGATAATACTGATGGAAAATTGCCAATAGAATATTCAGAAGTTACTGTAACAAGAAAAATATATAGAAGCGGAGAGACAGGATATTTTATAAACAAAACGCCATGTAGATTAAAAGATGTGCTAGAACTTTTTATGGACACTGGTATAGGAAAAGATGGATATAGTATAATCGGACAAGGAAAAATAGATGAAATCTTAAGTAATAAGTCTGAAGATAGAAGAAAAATATTTGAAGAGGCAGCGGGAATCGTAAAATATAGAACAAGGAAAGCAGAATCTGAAAAAAAATTAGAGCAAACAAAACTTAACTTGTTAAGGATAAATGATATCCTATCAGAGATAGAGGCAAATATTGAGCCATTAAAATTGCAATCAGAAAAAGCAAAAAAATATTTAAATTTACGTGAAGAATTAAAAAATATTGAAGTAGGACTTTTCTTATACAATATATCTGAATATAAAGAAAAATTAGAAAAAATCGTAGAAGATATAAAAATTGTAGAAGATCAAAATACAGCAGAAAATGAGAAAATGCAAAACATTCAAGAAGCAAAAGAAAAATTGAAAAATGAGATAGATGAAATTACTTCAAAAATAGAAGAAATGCAGAACTTAAGTTTTGAAAGTACAAACAAAATAGAAAAAATTAATTCAGAAATAGGAATAGCAAAAGAAAGAATACAAAATAACATTTTAAATAATGAAAGATTATCTAAAGAAATAGAAGAAATTAAAGAAAGAATTTCCGAATTAGAAGAAGAACAAAAACAAAAGTTAAGTAAAAAGGAAAACTTAGTTACAAATAGGGAAAAATTTCAAAAAGAATTAGATGAAAAACAGAAAGAATTGGAAGAACTTACTAAGAAGTTATCAGACAAAGAATTAGAGATAGAAGAAAAGAAACAAAAAATAGAACAAAATACAGACGGAAAATATGAATTGATTTCAGAGATAAGTAGTTTAGACACAAACTTAGAAAATATAGAGAAAAGAGAAAAGGTAGCTAAAGCAGAGATTCAAAGTTTAACTTTAGAAATAGATAGTACAAGAAATGATAAACAAGAGAAATCTAAAGCCTTTTATGATATAGAATTTAAGAAAAATGAATTAACAAATAATCTTAAAGCAAAAGCAAATAAAAAAGATGAAAGTATGCAAAAAATTAAAGAATATGATAGTATTCTAAATAGTTTGACTTATGAAATTAACATGAAAGACTCTAGATTAAGGTTCTTAATAGAAACTGAAAAAGAAAAAGAAGGATACTCAAGGAGTGTTAAATCATTACTTACTGCATGTGAAAAAGATAGTAAATTAAACAAAGGTGTGGATGGAGTTTTAGCAAACTTAATATCTGTAGATAAAAAATATGAAACAGCTATAGAAATGTGTTTAGGACAAGCCACTCAAAATATAGTGACAGAGACAGAAGAAGATGCAAAAAAGTTAGTTGAATACTTAAGAGAGAATAAATTAGGAAGAGGATCATTTTTACCAGTATCATCTGTAAAAGGAAAAAAATTAGATAGAATTATAAAAAATAGTACAGAAGGAGTAATTGGCGTTGCATCAGACTTAGTAAAATGCAATAAGAAATATGAACAGATTGTACTTAATCTACTTGGAAGAACATTAATTGTAGAAAATATGGATACTGCAATTCAAATGGCTAAACTAAATTCTTATTCATTTAGAATAGTAACTTTAGAAGGAGATATAATAAGCAGTACTGGTTCGATAACAGGTGGATCTGTTCAAACAAAAACGGTAAATATATTAGGAAGAAGCAGAGAAATAGAAGAATTAGAAAGAACTTTAAAAGAATTACAACAAAAGCAAGAAAAAATTGCTAAAGAAAAACAAGAATATACAGAATCAGTAGCGGATATAATAGAAGAAGTAACGAGACTAGAAAAAGAATTACAAGACATAGAAGTAGTTTATGCAGCAGAAAATCAAAAAATATTGAACATAGATGATAGTATATCAAAATTAGAAGGAAGAAGAGAAAAATTAAAAGCAGAATTAACAGAATTATCAAAACAAAAAATTGATAATAATACTCAGAAGGAAGAAAAACAAGAAAAAATAAATTATCTAGAAAAGGAAATAGAAAATTTAAGCAAAATAGTAGAAGAATTTGCTTTAAATAACAAAGATAATCAAAAGTATATAGATGATTTAAATTTTGATATAACGAATTTAAAGATTTCTGTAAATTCATTTGATGAGAGTGGAATTTCTATAGATGAAATGGTAGAAAGAATAAAACAAGATATATCAAATAATAACCAAAGCATTGTAAATAAAGAGGAAAACATAAAGGTAGCAAATGAAGAAAGAAATAATTTGGAAGGTAATATAACCCAGTTAGAAGAACAAATAAATCAAATAAAATCAGATGTTACAAATAGTTCTAATATTATAGAGAAATTAAAAACAAATAGAGTAGAAACAAATAGCAAACTCAAGAAAACAGAAGAAGAAATAAATATAGAATTTTGTGTAATAGAAGATATAAAAGGTCAATTAGTAAAATTAGATGTACGAAAAACTAAATTAGAGCAAGACCTAGAACAAGTTGTAAATAGTTTATGGATAGAGTATGAATTAACTCCAAATAATGCAGAAGAATACAAAAAACCAGAAAATGTACAAAAGGCAGCGAGAGAAGTACATACATTAAGAACGCAAATAAAGGAATTAGGAAGCATAAATATTGAGTCAATAGAAGAATATAAAAAGACGAAAGAAAGATACGAATTTATGTGTGAACAAAGATTGGATATGGAAAATACTGCAGCAAAATTAAGGAATGTTATTTCAGAAATGACACAAACAATGAAAGAACAATTTATAGAAAAGTTTAAAGAAATAAATAAAAACTTTAATGAAGTATTTTCAGAATTATTTGGTGGAGGAAAAGCAGAACTGAAACTAGAGGATGAAAACAATGTATTAGAATGTGGAATAGACATACAGGCACAGCCAACAGGAAAGAAACTTCAAAATATGATGCTTTTATCTGGAGGAGAAAAAGCATTTACGGCAATAGCACTTTTATTTGCAATACTTAAAATAAATCCAGCACCATTCTGCGTACTAGACGAAATAGAAGCAGCTTTAGATGACGTAAATGTATATAGATTTGCAGAATATTTAAAGAAATTTAGCAAAGAAACGCAATTTTTAGTGATAACACATAGAAAAGGAACGATGGAAGCAGCAAATACTGTATATGGTGTAACAATGGAAGAAAATGGAGTAAGTAAATTACTTTCAATGAAATTGGGATAAAATATTGACAAATATTGTAAATATGATACAATTATAAAACTTAAGACAAATAAAATTGATATTATGTTAATCTTATGCTATAATTATATAGATATCGCATATAATAAAATAGGAGATGATAATATGGCAACTAAAAGTTTTTTAAAAAATATTTCAATAAAAAACAAATCATCTGTAGCAGATTTCATAGATGCATTAGAAAATGCAGAGGGAAAAAAGAAAAAGAATGTAAAATATAATAAAGCAGTAGAAACTGTGAAAGATGAAGAAAAAATAAGGAAGATATTTAAGAGATAAATATTGAAGGGATATAAAATAATAAATTTAAAGGATATCTATAATGCATTAGGAGAAAAAGAAACAAAAGATATATTAAAAGATTTTGAATGTAAAATTAATAGAGACGTAGAATATTTTTTAAAGCAAAAAGCTATTGAATTTTCAAAGCAAGACATAGCAAAAACATTTATTGTTACTTCTTCATATAAAGATGAAGAAGTAATTGTAGGTTATTTTTCTATTGCAAATAAAGGAACTAGTATAAAAAAGTTATATTTAAGCAATACGAAAAAGAAAAAACTCTTAAAATATGCAGAGTATGACAATAATGCTAAAAGTTACTATATTGCACTGCCTTTAATTGGACAGTTAGGGAAAAACTACTATAATGAATATAATAGGCTAATTACGGGCGATATACTTTTAAAAATGGCCTGTGATAAAATAAAAGAAGCACAAGATATACTAGGAGGAAGATTTATATTCCTAGAATGTGAAGATAAACCAAAATTAAGAGAATTTTATGAAAGTAATGGATTTGTATGCTTTGGAAAAAGAAATCTAGAAAAAGATGAAAGGGAAAATAATGAAGGACAATATTTATTACAGATGTTATGTGATTTAAAAAATATAACGAAATAGTTATAATTTTAAGACTGCGCGCATATATATTAATATAACCTAAAACAAAGGAGTGTTGAGATATATGTGGCAGTCTTTTAATATTAATGAAGTGGCAAGAAAATTAAGGACAAGCATTGAGAGAGGCTTAAGTAAAGAAGAGGCAGAAAATAGAAAAAATAAACATGGACCTAACAAACTAGAAGAACAAAAAAAGGAAAGTCTATTTATCAGATTTATAAAAGAATTTAAAGACTTTATGATAATTATTTTAATAATAGCAGCAATTATATCAGCAGTTGTATCATATATACAGGGCGAAAATGATTATATAGATTCCATAATTATAATTTCCATAGTTGTACTAAATGCTATTATGGGATTAGTACAAGAGGCAAAAGCAGAGAAATCATTAGAAGCATTAAAAGATATGTCAGCACCTGTTGCTAAGGTAAGAAGAGATGGAAGAATAGTTACTATTAAGGGAACAGAAGTAGTTCCCGGAGATATTGTTTTATTAGAGGCAGGAAATTTTGTCCCAGCAGACTGTAGATTAATAAACAGCTATAATCTAAAAATAGAAGAATCTAGTTTGACTGGAGAAACAGTACCAGTAACTAAAGATGCAGAAGTACTACTAGATAGTAAAACTCAGGTAGGAGATACATTAAATATGGCATTTGCAAATACCATAGTTGTAAACGGGCATGGAGAGGGAATAGTAACAGATATTGGTATGAATACTAAAGTGGGACAAATTGCTAAAATGATAATAACAAATGAGTCTCCAGAAACTCCAATTCAAAAGAAACTTGGAGAAGTAGGAAAAACTTTAGGAATTGCTTGTTTATGTATTTGTGCATTTATATTTGTTATAGGAATACTTAAAAAGATAGAACCGATTGAAATGTTTATGACTTCAGTGGGACTTGCAGTAGCAGCAATACCAGAAGGCTTACCTGCAATAGTTACAATAATGTTATCTATTGGAGTAACTAGAATGGCAAGAAAAAATAGTATAATTAGAAAGTTACCAGCTGTTGAAACGTTAGGAAGCAGTAGTGTAATTTGTTCGGATAAGACAGGAACCCTTACTCAAAACAAAATGAAAGTTACTAAAATAATGGACATTAAAGGAGAAAGTTTAGATTTTCAAAAAGACATAATTTTGGAATTAGGAACAATGTGTACAGATGTTGAAGAAGAAGTTGGAGAAGCAACAGAACTTGCAATTATAAATGCAGCAAGAGAGCAAGGAAAGTACAAAGAAAGATTATACCAAAAATTTATTAGAATTAATGACATACCATTTGACTCAGATAGAAAAATGATGAGCACGATACATAAAATAAATTTAGAAAAGGTAGGCGATGATGAAAATAGTTTAGAAGATATAAAAATAACCGAATTAATACATAGTAAAGAAGAAAAATTCTTATGTGTAACTAAAGGGGCACCAGAAGTTATACTAAAAAAATGTTCCCAATATTACTTGAATGGAAAAGTAAATGCCTTAAATAATGAAATGATAATAAAAATAGAAAATATAAATAGTAAAATGGCAGAAAATGCATTAAGGGTAATAGCGGTGGCGTATTCTACGATACCAAGACTTCCAAGTAATTTAGAAAGCGAAACAATAGAAAAAAATTTAATTTTTGTTGGGCTAATAGGAATGATTGACCCACCAAGAGAAGGAGTAAAAGAAGCGGTACAAAACTGTAAAAAGGCAGGTATAAAAACTGTAATGATTACAGGAGATCATATTTTAACTGCTAAGGCTATAGCAAAAGAGTTAGGAATAATGGAAAATAATAATTTAGCGATAACAGGAAAGGAATTAGATAGAATCTCAAAAATTGAGTTAGAAAAAAATATTTCTAAATATTCTGTATTTGCAAGGGTATCTCCCGAACATAAAGTACGCATAGTTGAAGCATTTCAAAAAACAGGTGCAGTAGTAGCAATGACAGGTGACGGGGTAAATGATGCACCAGCACTTAAAAAAGCAGATATAGGAATAGCAATGGGAAAAAATGGCACGGACGTAGCAAAAAATGCAGCTGATATGATTCTAGCAGATGATAATTTTATAACTATTGTAGAAGCAGTAAAGCAAGGTAGAAATATTTTTGAAAACATACGAAAGGCAATACATTTTTTAATTGCAACTAATATTGGTGAAATCGTAACAATTTTTATGGGATTAGTTTTAGGACTAAAATCTCCATTGCTTGCTATACAGCTTTTATGGATTAATCTAATTACAGACTCACTCCCAGCGATAGCAATAGGATTGGAAGCACCAGATAAAAAACTTATGAATAAAAAGCCTAGAAATAGTAGAAAAAGTATATTTGCAGATGGATTATGGAGTAAAATCATATTAGAAGGAATAATGATAGGAATGCTTACACTAGTTGCATTTAGTATAGGAACAAATTTATATGGCTTAGAAGTAGGAAGAACAATGGCATTTGTATCCATAGCAATGCTAGAGTTAATACATAGTTTTAATATAAAAAGTGAGGAATCTATATTTAAAGTTGGATTGTTAGAAAACAGATATTTAATTGGTGCATTTTTATTAGGTACTGCTTTGCAAGTAGCGGTAGTTATGATACCAGCCTTTGCTAATATATTTGGTTTAATACCACTAAATGGAACTCAATGGCTATATACTTTAGGTATATCTATTATGCCAATTATAATAATAGAATTACAAAAGAAATTAGATAATTACTTAAGAAATACTTCTTCTATTAAAATTTTAAAACAAAGAAAATTAGCGGAGTAGATATGTTAAGAAATAACATATTATAGATAACAATAATTTTAAATGCCAAAAATGCTATTTTTTGGCATTTTTTTGTATGGATAGTAATTTTTGTTAAAAGTCAATATGAGAAAAAATGAGGAAAAGTGAGAAAAAGTGAGAAAAAGGAAGAAAAGTATGGAATAAATCAACATTTAGTATCTGGCAAAAGTCTCAAAATTAGTCAAAATACGAGAAAAAAGAATATATGATTTGAAATTGAATACAATATATAGTATAATTAACTTTGTCACGTTGAAAAAAGGAGAGTGAATTTATATTTTAAACAGGAAAATTAAATACTGTACAAAAGAAATGATTAGGCTTATAAATATAGTAGCGATTGCACTGTTTATAATAATGTTAATTGTTTTATTCAAATTCGATTTAGTATGTGAAGTAACGATAGCGGGTGAATCTGTAGGTTATATAGCAAATAAAAATGAGTTTGAAAACAAAGTAAATGAAATAATAAATAAAGAAGAAGAGGCAAAATTGTATACTACAATTGAGAATATGCCAGAATATAAATTTAAATTGGTTAATAAATCAGAACAAACAAATGAAGAAGCAATATTAGCTAAAATAGAGGAAAATTCTGAAACAACATATAAACTATATGCCGTGACACTAGATGGTGAAGAAAAAGCTGTTCTAGCAAGCTTAGAAGAAGCTGAAAAAATTGTTGATGAAATGACAGAAAAATATGAAGATGATTTAGAATTGGACATTGGTATAACTAATATTATTACAACTGATAAAAAAGATGAAAGTACAGTTAAAGTAGCGAAAACTACTTTAAATAACAACATAGAAGAAAAAATAAAAGAAATAGAAGAAGAAATAGCAGAGAAACAAGAAATTGAATCTCATACTGTACAAGGAGTTTATTTAGAAGTTACACCAGTATCTGGTATAATAACTTCCAGATTTGGTAATAGAGAAAGCATAAGAACATATGGACATACAGGACTTGATATAGCTGCACCAGCAGGTACTTCTATAAGAGCTGCTGCAGATGGTACAGTTACATTTGCTGGATATAGTGGTGGATATGGGTATGTTGTAAAAATGTCGCATGGTAATGGTATAGAAACATATTATGCACACTGTAGTGAGTTATATGTTTCAGCAGGAGAAAAAATAGAAGCAGGAGATGTAATTGCAGCTGTGGGTTCTACAGGTAATTCAACAGGTAACCACTTACACTTTGAAGTATTAGTAGACGGAACTGAAATAGACCCACAAAATTATTTATATAATTAATATAAAAGGATTAGGGTAGACCTAATCCTTTTAATATACTATTTATTAATTAAAAAAAGTACTAAAATATATTTATTTTATTAGTGTAATTTATATTTTTTAATTGACTTTAGTAAATATAAGTTATAAAATAATTAAATATTAATATATATTTAAGAAATAATATAGAAAATAATATAGTACTAAAATATTGGAGGAAACTTATGATTATTTTACTTGATGCAATGGGCGGAGATAATGCACCAGATGCAAACATAAAAGGTGCAATAAAAGCAATTAACCAAATATCTGCAAAGGTAGTTTTAATAGGAAAAGAAGAAGTTATAAAACAAAGAATTAAAGAACTATATGGCAAAGACATAGAAGATATATCTCCAAGACTTTCTATAAAAAATTCAACTGAAACAATAGAAATGGAAGATATACCAACACAAGCTATTAAACATAAAAAAGATTCTTCAATGGTAGTTGGTTTTAATATGTTAAAAGCAGGAGAAGGAGATGTATTTATTTCAGCAGGTAATTCAGGTGCATTACTTACAGGTGCTACTCTTTTAATAGGAAGAATTAAAGGAATAGATAGACCAGCACTTGCCGGAATATTACCAGCATATAAAAGTAGATTACTTCTTATGGATTGTGGTTCTAATACAAATTGCAAACCAATTAATTTACTTCAATTTGCACAAATGGCAAGTATATATTTAAAAAATACTTTTGGAATGCGAGCACCAGCTGTTGGACTTTTAAATATTGGTACAGAAGAGACAAAAGGTAATGAACTTACAAAAGAAAGTTATAGATTATTAAAAGAAAATGCAGAGAAATTAGATATAAACTTTATTGGAAATGTAGAAGGAAGAGATGCTTTTTCAGGAAAAGTAGATGTTGTTGTAACAGATGGATTTACAGGAAATGTTTTCTTAAAGTCAGTTGAAGGATTAGGCAAATTTGTAAAAAGAAGTTTAACAGAGAGTTTAACACATAGTATACTAGCAAAAATTGCTGCACTTCCAAGTCTGCCAGCAATAAAGAGATTCTCTAAAACAGTAGATTACAAAGAATATGGTGGCGCATTATTTTTAGGTGTAAAAAAACCTGTTGTAAAAGCACATGGTAGTAGTGATGAAAAGTTATTTGAATTTACAATAAAGCAAGCTGAAAAATTTGTAGAGAATAAAGCAGTTGATAAAATGATTGAAGCTTTTGAAGGAAAAAATATAGTAGAAGATAATAAAGAAGAAAAAGAATAATGTAAAATAAGACTGGTTAGTACAATAAATATTTTTTATTAAAGTATCTAAAAAGTATTGAAAAATAGGCAAAATAACAAATATTTTAATAAAATTTATAAAATATATTGACAATTAAATTAATATGTATTATTGTTAGGTAAATAAGTTTTTAGATAAAATTTAAGGAGGTGAACTTATATAATGAGTTCAGAAGAAGTTTTTGAAAAAGTAAAAGGAATAATAGTTGAACAACTAGGAGTAGCTGAAACAGCAGTTACAATGGAAGCATCTTTTATAGATGATTTAGGGGCTGATTCACTTGATATAGTAGAATTAATAATGGCTCTTGAAGAAGAGTTTGATATAGAAATACCAGATGCAGATGCAGAAAAGGTTGTTTCTGTAAGTGATGTTGTAGACTATATAAAAGATCATATAGCATAATTACAAAAATGAGCAAATAGTAAATATACTTGTTTAGCTCATTTTTGTTTTAATCTATGAAAAAAGAATAAAACAAAAGAAAACTTAAGATATTTTAGTCTTAAGTTTTTGTTTTTGAAAATTACTTTTTTTTTCTTATAAAAAGGTGTATAATATAAATGTTAAGAATAATATAGAAGTAAAAGAATTGGAGAGTGCAAAAAATGAATTTTGAAAGACTAGAAAAAAGTATAGGTTATACTTTTAAGGATAAGAATTTATTAAAAAAAGCATTAACACATACTTCATATGCATATGAAAATAAAACTGAAAGTAATGAGAAATTAGAATTTTTAGGAGATAGCATATTAGAATATATATCAAGTAAGTATATATATAGTAATTACAAAAAATTAAGAGAAGGTGAAATGACTAAAGTTAGAGCAGAAGTGGTTTGTGAAGATAGCTTATACAATGTAGCAAAACTACATAATTTTAGTGATTTTATCTTGATAGGAAAAAGTGAAGCAAATAGTGGAGGAAATTCTAAACCAGCAATACTAGCAGACAGTATAGAAGCCACTATAGCAGCAATCTATTTTGACGGAGGATTAGAAGCAGCTGAAAGATTTATAATAACTAATTTAAAGGATGCTATAGCAAAATCTACAAGACATGTTGGAATGAAAGATCATAAGACAGTACTACAAGAAAAGTTACAGGAAAATGGAGATATTTCTATTAAATATACAGTAATAAAAGAAATAGGACCAGATCATGATAAAATATTTACAGTAAAAGTAGAAGCTGATGGAAGAGAACTTGCTATTGGAGAAGGCAGAACAAAAAAGGCTGCTGAAATGGATGCAGCAGGAAAAGCTTTAGAAAAACTTAAATAATTTTCTATATATTTTTGAAAGGAGAGGCTGTGATGAAAAAAGAGTATATAATACCAATATTTGTACCACATTTGGGTTGTCCAAATAATTGTACATTTTGTAATCAGAAAAAAATAAGTGGACAAACTAAAATGGTAACAAAAGAGGATGTAAAAGACACAATAGAATACTATCTTAAGAACTTTAGGGATAATCACAAATATGTAGAAGTTGCGTTTTTTGGAGGAAGTTTTACTGCAATAGAAAAAGAAAAACAAGAAGAACTTTTGGAAGCAGTACAAGAATACATAAATAGTAAAAAAGTAAACAGTATTAGAGTCTCTACGAGACCAGATTGTATAAATAAAGATATATTAAAAATGCTAAAAAGATATAATGTAAAAACGATAGAGTTAGGTGTACAGTCAACAAATAATTACATATTAAGTAGATGCAAAAGAGGCCATACGGGAGAAGACGTTAAAAATGCATCAAAATTAATAAGAAGGTATGGATTTATATTAGGACATCAAATGATGGTAGGACTTCCAGAAAGTACAAAACAAGATGAAGTAAACACAGCAAAAGAGCTAATAAAGTTAAAACCTAAAATTGTTAGAATATATCCAGTATTAGTTATAAAAGATACTGAACTGGAGAGAGAATACAAGTCTGGAGAGTATACACCTCTTACTGTTGGACAAGCGGTAGAAAGATGTAAAGAAATAGTAAATTTATTTAATAGAAAAAAGATAAATATTATACGAATAGGACTTCAAAATACAGAAGAAATAACAGATCCAAGTACTAAAGAAAGTAGTGTGGTTGCAGGACCATATCATCCAGCTTTTAGACAATTAGTAGAATCTAGTATGTGGTATGATAGCATAGTAAATGAAATAAAAAAAGTAAATGCAAAAGTAAAAAAAGTTAAGATAAAAGCAAATGATATAAATGTAAATAATATTATAGGACATAAAAAAGAAAATATAACAAAATTAAAAGAAGTATATGATGTAGAAGTAATAATAGAAAAAGATGACAACGTAAAGCCAGGAAAATTTGAATTAGAAATATTAGAATCTTATGAGTAAAGATATTAATAAAGAATAAATCACCTTTTATTGGTAATAATATCAATAAATAAGGTGATTTTATTTATGAAAAAGCTAACAAGAAAGCAGATTGTATTAAAAAAATATTTAAAAGAAGGAGTAGAAATAATAATAGGATGTATTTTAATGGCATTAGGAACAGCGTTATTTTTACTTCCAAATCAATTATCTTCAGGTGGATTTGCGGGTATTTCTACGATTATATACTATTTATTTAATATGCCGCTTGGAATAACTATGCTAATATTAAATATTCCATTAATAATATTAACAATTATAAAAGTAGGAAAAGAAATAGCAATTAAAGGTATATTCGGAACTATAGTACTTTCTACCTTTATTGATATATTTGAAAAATTAAAACCTCTAACAGAAGATAGGTTATTAGCATGCATATATGGAGGAATTTTAGTTGGACTTGGAACAGCAATAGTATTAAAGGCAAATGCGTCAACTGGAGGAACAGATTTATTATCATACATTGTTAGAGCTTTTAAACCACATTTTAAAATTAGTAATTTAATAGTTATAGTTGATATTACAATAGTATTTCTAAATGTATTATTCTTTAAAGAAGTTGAAATAGGTCTCTATTCTGCAATAGCAATATATTTAATGGGCAAAATGATAGACATTGTATTTGAAGGTGTGTATTTTACGAAAATGATGTTTATAGTTTCTAATAAGTATAAAGAAATTGCACAAGAGATAGGACAAAAATTGGATAGAGGTAGTACAGCAATTTACGCAAAGGGTACATATACTAGAGAAAAAAAGATGGTACTTTGGTGTGTAGCATCAAGAGGAGAAGTAGTAAAAATAAAACAAATTGCACAAGAGATAGATCCAAGAGCCTTTATTGTAATATCAAACGCACGAGAAGCATGGGGAAAAGGGTTTAAGTAATAATTTGTTAGATAAAATGAATTGACACTACTAAATTAAATTTATATAATATAATTACTAAATTTAGACGAGTATATTTTTGTAATAAATATCAAGTAAGAAAGGACTAAAATAAATGCAAGAACAACATTATGAAGTAGAAAATTTATCATCATTTAATGCAAAACATATTTTTGAATGTGGTCAATGTTTTAGATGGGATGAAGAACAAGACAAAAGTTATACAGGTATTGTTGGGAAAAATGTAATTAATGTTAAAGAAGTGGAAAACAAAGTCATATTTTCCAGCTACGGTGCAGATAATTTAGAAAAGTTAGTAAAAAACTACTTTGATTTAGATAGAAATTATGAAGAAATAAAAGCCAATCTTTCAAAAATAGACGAACATTTAGCAAAAAGTATAGAATATGGAAGTGGAATAAGGATACTAAATCAAGACTTATGGGAAACAATTATATCATTTATTATTTCAGCAAACAACAACATTCCTAGAATAAAAGGAATTATAAATAGACTATCACAGAAATATGGAAGAAAAATAGAATGGAAAGGTAAAAAATACTATACATTTCCAACAGTAGAAGAACTATCAAAAGCTAGCGTAGAAGATTTGAGAAGTTTAGGATTAGGATTTAGAGATATACGCGTATATGAAACAACACAAAAAATATTATCAAGAGAAGTTGATTTGGGAAAGTTACATAATGAACAAAATACAGAAAAAGTAAGAAATACATTATTGACACTTTCAGGAGTAGGTCCGAAAGTTGCAGACTGTATACTTTTGTTTTCAACTTTAAAAAGATTTGACGTATTCCCAATTGACGTATGGGTAAGACGAGTAATGAATGAACTATATATAAAAAATGAAGATGAAACAAGAGTAAACAAAAAAGAAATAGAAAAACTAGCAAAGGAAAAGTATGGAGATTTAGAAGGAATAGCACAGCAATATTTATTTTTCTGGAAAAGAGATACTGCATAGCAATTAAGTAACTATTAAAAGAGGAAAGAAATGGAAGAAGAGAATAAAAATAATTTAAAAGAACTAAGAAAAGATACAATTTGTGCGATAATACCAGCTATATTAAATTTATTACTTAATTTTGGATTCTGCGGATTATTATTTATGATATCTGTACACATACCTGCATTGTATTTGTCATTTGTAATAATGTATTTAATATATGTATTAATTTTAGCAATAGTAAAAAAGACACACATAGCAACATATGTTGTCTCTATTTTTACATTTGTTTTTTCTGTTATAAATGATATAAAGTTATATTATACTTCAACTCCAATATATCCATCAGATATATACTTTTTAGGAAATATTGGAGATATAACTAGTATAGTAAAAAACGATTTTTTATTTCATATAAATTATTTGCAAATTGGTATACTATTAGTACTACTAATAGCAACTTGTATATTGGCTAGAAGGAATACAATTACAATAAAGAGTGCAAAGATAAGGGTAATTACTGCTATTACTTCTATATTAGTATTTATAATAATGCTAATTCCAATCACCGAAAAAGATCAATTTATATTAAAAACTATATACAATACAGAGGGAAGAAAAGATTATCAAGCTGTTTCAACGGATTTTATGTATTATACGAAATATAGTGTGCTTGCAGGGATGTATGGCTTAGAATTAGAAAATAGAAAAAGCGAGCCTACCTTCTATAATGAAGAAGTAGTAGTGTCTGTATTAAATGAAGCAAGCAAAGAAGAAAATGAAGAAAAAGATTTAGGAAAACCAAATATAATAGTAATGTTCCAAGAATCATATTTTGACATAGAAAATATAGAGGAAATAGAATTTGATAAAGATATTACGTTAAATTTTAGAAACTTACAAGAGAAAGAAAACGGAGTAAATTTACTATCGGCATCTTATGGTGGGCTATCAAGCAATATAGAATTTGAATTATTAACAGGAGGAAATCTAGCATATTTTTCAACAGGATATAACCCTTTTACACAACTGTATAAAGGACAAGAAGAGGATAATAAACCATCAATTATAAAAGAACTAAAAAATAATGGATATTATACTAAAGTAGTTTTTGGTAGAGACTATTATGCTTCTAAAAATATCTATAAAAAATTAGGAATAGATGAATATGTAAATGAATATGTTGATATGCCAGATTATGAAGAAAAGATTAAAGGAACGCATATATCTGACGAAGCATTAGTTGATGATGTAATAAACACATTAAAAAACAATGATAAAGATGAACCTATCTTCTATATGGTTGCTACAGCACAAACACATATGCCATTTTCAGAAGACAAATATGAAGAATATGATATAAATGTAACAAATTCATCATTATCAGAAGAAGAAATCGGAATAATTTTATCATATGCACAAGGAGTATATGACACAAATATACAAATACAAAGATTATATGAAGAAATACAAAATATAGAAGAGCCAACAATAATTGTGGCTTTAGGAGACCATTTGCCATACTTATATAATAGCGATGGAGAAGATATACTAGAGAAATTATCATATTTTAATACAGAGGATGATAAATTAAATTTACTTAGAAAATATACAACTCCAGGATTAGTATTATCTAATTATGGAGTGAAGATTGATTTTGAAAGTGAATACATAAGTCCAGACATGTTACTTACCAATATAGTAAATAGAATGGATATAGAACTTTCGCCATACTATAAATGGCTATATAGCATAAGAAATATTTTGCCAGCACAAAATAGATATTTAAGTGTGGACACAAATAGCACAATTTACTATATAAACGAAACAATGACAGAGCAAATGGAAGAAACAAAAAGATTACGTGAAAACATACAATATTACTTATTTGAAAAATAAAGGAGAATACTATGAGTCTAAAAATTATATATGGAAAATCAGGAACAGGTAAAAGTACATATATTTTTAATGAAATAGCAGAGAAAATTAAAAAAGGAAATAGAAAGATATATATAATAACTCCTGAACAATTTTCATTTACTGCAGAAAAGAAACTGTTAGATTCTATAAATACAAACTCTGTAGTATTAGCAGAAGTATTAACATTTAATCGTATGGCATATAGAGTAATAAAAGAAACTGGGAATAGTAATCTTAAAAATTTATCTCAAACTGGTAAATCAATGTTAATATATAGCAATCTTTCTAAAGAAAAAAATAATTTAAACTTTATAGGAAAGTCGCTAGAAAATGTGAATTTAGTAGAGGCACAAATAACAGAATTTAAAAAACATGGAATAACAGTAGAAAAATTAGAACAAACAATAGAAAATTTAGAAGATAAATATTTGAAGTCTAAATTAAAAGATATGTTACTTGTGTATAAAGATTATACAGAAACTATAGATAAAAAATATATAGATGAAAATGATAATTTAAGTATATTAATAGACAGAATTGATTTTATTAGAGATTTTGACAATGTAGATATTTATATAGATGAATTTGTAGGATTTACATATCAAGAATATGAAATAATAAAAAAGTTACTATTAAAGGCAAACGAAGTAAATATTACCATTTGTACAGATGATATTAATGTAAATCAAAATCAAGATACAGATATATTTTATAGCAATAAATCAACAATAGATAAATTGTATTTTATAGCAAGAAGTGAAAATGTAAAAATAGAAAAGCCAGTAGAATTAGACATATGCTATAGATTTAAAAATGATGAATTAAAGCATTTAGAAGAAAATATATATGCTTTTCCGTATACAAAATATAACAAAGAAATAAACAATATAAATTTATTTTTAGCAAAAAATCAGTATTCAGAAATAGAACATATAGCTCAAAATATAGTGAAGCTTGCAAGAGATAATAACTATAGATATAATGAGATTTCAGTTATTACTAAAAATTTAGAAGAATATTCAAACTTATGCAAAATTATATTTACCAAATATAATATTCCTGTGTTTATTGATGAAAAGAAAGATTTTAGTCAGAATATATTGGTGAAATATATATTATCACTAATAAATGTTTTTGCAAAAAATTGGTCAGAAGAAAGTGTTATTGAATATATAAAATCAGGATTAATAAAAGATGTAGATGACGATGATATATATGTATTAGAAAATTATGCTTTAAGATGGGGAATAAAAGGAAGCAAATGGTATACAAAAGAGCTTACATTCTATAATGAAACAGAAGAAGAACAGACTAAAATATTACATATATGTGAAAAGGTAATAAAACCATTATTACAATTAAAAGATGGTTTGATGAATACAAAAAGCTATAAAAATATTACAGAAAAATTATATGAGTTTTTAATAGAAAATGAAATAAACATAAAGATAAGTGATGAGATAAATAAGTTAGAGGAAGCAGGAGAATTAGAAAAAGCAAGAGAATATGAAGCAAGTTATAAAAAAATAATAGAACTTTTGGATGAAATTGTATTAATATTTGGAGAAGAAAAAGTAAGCTTTGAAAAATATGCAGAAATTTTAAAAACAGGTTTAGGTAGTAGTAGCTTAGGAAAAATTCCAGCAACACAAGACCAAGTAATTGTGGGAGATGTGGATAGATCAAGGAGTCATAAAACAAAAGCTGTATTTATAATAGGACTAAATGATGGAATATTCCCAAGTATTAATAAAGATGAAGGATATTTTAATGATAAGGATAGAGAAGAATTAAAAAAACTAGGTGCAGAACTTGCAAAAGGAACAATAGAAAAGCTTTATGATGATAACTTTAATATATATAAAGCTTTTTCAACAGCGGAAGAAAAAGTGTTTTTATCATATGTGTCTTCTGATTTAGAAGGAAGAGGATTAAGACCATCAATATTAATAAATAGAGTAAAGAAAATATTTACAAATATAAAAGAAGAAAGTGATATAATATTAAGTCAAAATGAAATTGTAACAGAATTAAATACATTTGAGGGATTGTTAAAAAATTTAGAAGCTTTTAGAGATGGAGAAGAAATAGATGAAAAATGGTTTGAAATATATAATTATTATATGTCTAAACCAGAATGGAAAGAAAAATTAGAAAGCAATCTAAAAGCTTTAAATTACAACATAAATACTGACAATATAAAAAAAGATATTCTAGAAAGATTATATAGTAATACTTTGAAGACAAGTATATCAAGATTAGAACAATATAAATCATGCCCATTTTCATATTATTTAAAATATGGATTAAATTTATCAGAAAGACAAGAATTTAAGGTGCAAGCTATGGATACAGGAACATTTATGCATGACATCATAGATAGTTTTTTTGATAAGTTACAAGAAAGAAAACTTAATGTAAAAACAATAGAAGAAGCGGAAGAAGAAATAATAATAGATGAAATTATAGAAGAAAAATTGAAACTAAAAAAGAATTATATCTTTACAGGAATACCTAAATATATAGTATTGGCAAATAGGTTAAAAGCAGTAGTAAAAAAATCAATAAAATATATTGTATACAGTTTAAAATACAGTGACTTTGAGGTTATGGGGCATGAGGTAGAATTCAAGAATGGAAAGGAATATCCAGCAATACAAGTTAAGTTAGATAATGGTAAGAAAGTAGAAATTACAGGTAAAATAGATAGAATAGATATTGCCAAAACAGAAGATGGAAATTATATAAGAATAATAGATTATAAATCATCTGCTAAAGATATTAACCTAAATGAAGTAATAGCAGGGTTACAGTTACAACTTCTAACATATTTAGATGCTGTATGTAATATAGAAGATGTAATGCCTGCAGGAGTACTATACTTTAATTTAATAAATCCAATAATTAAAGAAAATAAAAATGTAGATGAAGAAAAGCTAGAAGAAGAAATTAGAAAACAATTTAAAATGAAGGGATTAATTTTAGCAAATGTAGATATAGTAAAAAAGATGGATAAAACATTAGATAGTGGAAGCTCTAACATAATTCCCGCATATATTGATAAAGAAGGAAATTTATCTAAAAAATCAAATGCGATTACCAAAAGCGGGTTTGAAAATTTACAAAAATATATGAACAAAATATTAAAGCAGATTTCTGAGGAAATATTAACAGGAAATATTAGTATAAAACCATACTATAAAATAAAACAAGGAAAAACACCATGCGAGTATTGTAAATATAAATCTATTTGTAATTTTAATTCAGGAATTTGTAAAAAAGAATATAATTACATAGGTAACGAAGAAAAAGAATATATTTTAGAGCAAATAAAAGAAGAAAAAGAAGGTTAAAAGCAATTTACAAAAAAGAAAGGAATTGAATTAAGCATGAAAAACTTAACCAATAATATTATATTGCATCAGAATATAGGAAAAACCGAATTTATACAATTTAAAAAATTATTAGAGTTTCCTGAGATTAAACATTGCTATACATTAAGAAAAAATAATATTAATATACAAGTAAAAGATGATGATAAATCTATAATAACAGCAAGCTATCAAAAGGTGGGAGAAGTACTTGGAATTGCTTATGAAAATATTGTAAAACCGCATCAAACACATACAGACAGAGTAGAGGTAGTAAATAATATATGTGAACAATTTGAAGAAGTTGACGGACTTATTACAGATAAAAAAGATATATGTTTGTGTACTACATCTGCTGATTGTACTTCACTGTTATTCTATGATTACAAGAATAAAGTGATAGGAGACGTACATTCTGGATGGAGAGGTACACTTCGAAAAATAGGTAAAAAAGCAGTTGAGAGAATGATAAAAACATATGAATGCAAACCAGAGAATATAATTTGCTCTATTTCTCCATGTATAAAAAAATGTCATTTTGAGGTTGAAGAAGAAGTAGCAAGTATGTTTAAAAAAGAGTTTGAATATACAGGAAGAATAAATGAAATTATAGAAATTGGAAGAATAGTAGAAGGCATACAAAAATATAATATAGATACAACATTAATTAATCAAATCATTTTAGAAGAAATAGGTTTAAGAAAAGAAAATATTATAGATAGCAATATCTGTACTGTATGCAATTCAGATTTGTTTCATTCATATAGAGCAGATAAAGAGTTATCTGGAAGAAATGGTGCATTTATTGGAATGGTATAATCGAGGGGCAAAGATTATAGGAATATTTTGAGATACTATTTATCTTGATAATAAATTAAAATAATGATAGTATATAATAATAGAATTAATTATGAGATTTATGAAAGGAAAATATATGTTTATAAAAGTAAAAAAAGGAGATACAGTAGGAGTAATAGCACCTTCATCAAAAATAGATGAAGATGATTTAGAAGTTATAAATAACTCAGTACTATTAATGGAAAGTACAGGATTAAAAGTAAAATTTGCTAAAAATGCTTTTAAAAATACATTAGGATATGGTGCAACGCCAAAAGAAAAAGCAGAAGATATAAATGAGATGTTTGCTGATAAAGAAGTAAAACTAATATTTTGCGTAAGTGGTGGATTTAACTCTAATACAGTATTTGAATATTTAGATTATGAAGTAATAAAAAATAATCCTAAACCTTTATGTGGATTTAGTGATAGTACTTCTCTTGGAAATATAATATATGCTAAAACAGGTGTAATAACATTTAATGGACCAACGTTTAAGGCACTAACCTCTTGGGCTACACCGTATGCGTATGAAGAAGTTGTAAAAAGATTTATAGATGGAAATATGAATCTTGGAAAAGATGATGACGAATATATAACTATAAAAGAAGGAATGGCAGAAGGAATATTAGTAGGCGGAAATTTAAGTTTGGTAAATGAAATGTCTGCAGGAAAATACGCTATTAATTTTACAGATAAAATACTTTTTATGGAAGAATTTTGTCTAGAAACACCACCAGAGCTTGTATCGAATTATTTATATAACATGAAGCAAAATGGAGTATTTGATAAAATAAAAGGAATTTGGGTAGGAAATTATGATGGAAGTGTAGCATTGGAAAAAATATTATTAGACGTATTAGAAGATAAATATATATTTCCAATAATAAAATCAAATAACTTTGGACATACAGAAAGAAAAACAGTTATACCAGTTGGAGGGAAGGCTAAAATAGATACATCAAAGAAAGTAAAAATAGAAATTACAGAAAATTTTATGAAATAAAATGACAATTTTGTTTTGGACTAAAGGAAGGTTAAATAAAATGTACAATAATTGGGAAGAATTAGAGGAGTCAATAGAAAATTGTAATAAATGTAAACTATGTAAAACAAGACTTAATATAGTTTTTGGAACAGGAAAGAAAGATGCAGATATTATGCTGGTAGGAGAAGGCCCTGGAGGAGATGAGGATAAGCAAGGAATACCTTTTGTTGGAAAAGCAGGTCAATTAATGAATAAAGCATTTGAAGGTTTAGGAATAGAAAGAGAAAAGGTATATATAGCAAATATAGTAAAATGTAGACCACCTAGCAATAGAGTTCCAGAAGATGATGAAGCAGAAGCTTGTTTAAATTATTTAAGAAATCAAGTAATATTAGTAAAACCTAAAATAATTGTTCTATTAGGCAGTACAGCTTTAAAGAATATATGTGGTAAAGAATATGGGATTACAGTATGCAGAGGAAAATGGATAGAAAAAAAAGGAATATTATATATGCCTACATGGCATCCTGCAGCACTTTTAAGAGATGAAAACAAAAAAATAGAATTTTGGAAAGACTTAAAAGAAGTTGTAAGAAAATATGAAGAAATAAAGGTTTAGGAGATGAAGTCTTTTGAGTAACAAGTACTTTGATGATATAGATTACAAATTGTTAGACGAAAAAACAGCATATAGAGGAAAAAGAATTGTAGTAGAAGAATTACATTACAAAAACCCACGCACAAACCAAATAATATATAGAGAACATGTTTTAGCAGGGCATGCAGCAATAATAATGCCAATGACAGACAATAATGAATTTATAATGATAAAAGAACCACGTACTCCAATAGGAAAAAATGTACTAGCATTTCCGGCAGGAATGATAGAAGAAGGAGAAAAGCCAGAAGATGGTGCAATAAGAGAATTAGAAGAAGAAACAGGATATAGAGCAGGAAAATTAAAAAAATTAAGAGAAGTATATCCTGCTATTGGATATTCAAATGAACAAACAATTATATTCTTAGCAACAGATTTAGTAAAGACCCAAAGACATTTAGATGAAACAGAAGATATTGAAGTATTAAAAATACCAGTAGAAGAAGTTAGAAAAATGTTAGAAGATGGAGAAATTCAAACTTCAAGTGAAACAGTAGGATTGCTATATTATTTTATGTATGAAGAAAATAATAGAAATAGCAATAATAATATAAAAGAAAATAAAGAATAAGCAGTCAGATACATTGACAGGATAGTAGACTTATATTGTATAATAATATTCAGATAAATTTTAGTTATATAAATAATTATTATTTAGATTATTTATATAACTTTAATTTTGAAATAGTTAATGGATAAAAAGTAGAGGTAAAATATGATGAACGAAGAAATACAAAAATATACAGAGTATTGTTTAAACTGCCCAGTAAAACCATGTAGTAATAAAGGTTGCCCACTAAATAATGATATACCAGCTTTCATAAAACAAATAAAGGAAGGTAATATAAAAGAAGCATATAAAATACTATCAAAAACTACAGTTTTAGGTAGTGTATGCGGAAGAATATGCCCTCATATGAAGCAATGTGAGGGAAGTTGTGTAAGAGGAATAAAAGGAGAGCCAGTAAATATAGGCAAGATAGAAGCATATGTTTTTGATGAAGCCATAAAAAATGAATGGTATAAAGAAATAGAAAAAACGAATGAATTAGAAGGAAAAAAGATAGCTGTAGTTGGTGGAGGCCCAGCAGGACTCACTTGTGCAAGCTTCTTAGCAAGAAAAGGTGCACAAGTAGTTATATATGAAAAATATAATGAATTAGGTGGAATATTAGCACATGGAATACCAGAATTTAGATTAGCTAGGAAAGTATTAAAAGAAGCAATAAAATCAATTTTAAATGAAGGAATACTAGATATTACTGTAGAATATGGACAAGAGCTAGGGAAAAATCTAGAATTAGCAGATTTAGAAAATAAATATGATTCAATATTTTTAAGTTTTGGTGCAAATATACCATCTAGAATGAATATAGAAGGTGAGGATTTAGATGGCGTATTTGGAGGAAATTATTTGTTAGAAAAAGGAAATCATCCATCATATATAGGAAAAAAAGTTGCAGTAATAGGTGGCGGAAATGTAGCAATGGACTGTGCTAGAACAATAAAAAGGTTAGGTGCAGATAAGGTTTTTGTAATATATAGAAGGGCAGAAAAACAAATGCCAGCAGAAACAAAAGAAATAGAAGAAGCAAAACAAGAAGGAATAGAATTTTTATTTCAAAATAATATAGTTAAAATACTAGGAAAAAATAAAGTGGAAAAAGTAGAATGTATAAAAACACAGCTAGTGAAGAAAGAAGGAGAAACAAGAGAAGTACCAGTAAACATAGAAAATAGTAATTATGAATTAGAGATGGACTATGTGGTAATGGCAGTAGGTGGGGGTCCAGAAAAAGAAGTAATTAACTCATTAGGTTTAGAGTTAAATAAATGGGGATATATAAATGTAGATGAAAACCATAGAACTTCAAAAGAAAAAATATATGCAGGAGGAGATTTGGCAGGAGACAAAGGAACAGTAGCATGGGCTGCTAGAGCAGGAAGAGACGTAGCAGAAGCCATGGCAAAAGGGACTACTTCCTTTTGTCCACAATAATTGGAAATGTAAGAAGTAGGAGAATTATATATAATTCCTACTTCTTTTATTTAACAAAAAATAAAGCGTGGACAAATGGAAGTAGTCCCTTTTGCCCACGACTATTATTTGCTTAGTTCGACAGTTGTAGATAAAATTGATTTAATTTTTCTAAAGAATTTAGATATCTTAGAATCGCTTACAACAGTTAAGCTTGTGTTATTTACAATACTTTCATATTTATTATCTAAATCCATCATTTTATTTATATAAAATTCATTAAATTCAGAATAATTTTCAGAAATTCCAATATAATTCTTATAATTATATAATCGTAATCTGTACTCATCAATATCTGCTGTTGTAAGTATTTTATTAAATTGATTATTAAAGTATGAAGTGAATATTAGTTTTTGTGTTTCAAAATATAGATTATATATTTTACTCTTACATTCTTCAATTTTTTTAGCTACTTTTTGAGCTTTCATGCCTTCACATTTATCGCTCATTAATTTGTTATTGAATTTAATTGCCTTTTCTTCAGCTTCCATTATTTTATCCATATTACTTTCTACTTTTAGAAGGCTATTTACCCCACATAAATTAGCAAATTTATCTTTGAATAAGGTTGAACCATAGAAAGTGCTATCATATAAAGCTTCTTCTCCAGTTATATATGCCATTTGAGCAATTAAATTGCATAAAATTGGATAATATGATGGACTATTTGTTGGAAGTGATATTCCATAGTATTTTACGATTTCTTCTTCAGAATTTATAGCTTTTGAAGCCATATATTGTACAGCACCTTCATTTAATGCCATACCACATATTTTTAAATCTCCAAAGTCGCATAAGCCAAGTCTTACTAAATTTCCTTTTTTATCTTTTATTTCTTGCAAGTAATGAATAAATTCATGTACAGCAAATTTCTCTAATTCATCTAATTTAAGACCTTGTTTAAAATACATAGAAGAATTTTTATAAAAATATGTTGCTTCTGCAAATCCTTCAGGAATATCAGCTATATACATAGGTATTCTAGATAATACTATAAATAGATTTTGAAATATAAAGTTTTGGTTAGGAAAAGTTTTGCATAACTTTTCAGCTATATCTCTAGATATAGTATTTATACTTAATGTATCTAGCTTACCTACTACGGTTATACCATCCTTTTTTAAATCTGATTCTATACTCATATACGTATTTCTCCTTAGTAATTCATATATCAACATTATACTACAAAATAAGAAAAGTAATATTACAAGAATATGACTTTTTTGTTACAAAAATATTACATAAATTGACTTGGAACAGATATCGTGTTAATATCATAATAAATGATAAAAAAGGGGGGAAAGATAAATGAAAAATAAATTAATGAAGATAGGGATAATAATATTAGGCTTACTTATATTATTAAGTACAACAGTTTTAGGAAGAACTGATATTTCATCATTATTAGAACCAGATGAAATTGAAAATGTAGAACCTATAACGTCAGTGTCTACTCAAATTACTAGAATTCTAGGAACAATGGCATCTATAATAATACCAATAATACTTGTAATTGCTGTAGTAGTTGGAGTTATAGTATGGGCAGTAATTTACAGTAGTAAGAAGGAAAATAAAGAAGAAAACATAAATAGTGAAAATGATAAAGAAAATAAAGAATAAAAAATTAAAGCAATTAAGGATGAACTTAATTGCTTTAATCAATTTAATCTATTTCACAACAATATTATATATTTTATTTTTAACATATATTTCTTTTACTATTGTTTTTCCTTCTAATTGAGCTTGTACATTTTGATTTGCATGTACAATATTTTTCACTTCTTCATCGGCCGAGTCCACAGCTATTTGGACAGTTGCCCTAACTTTACCATTAACCTGAACAGGAATTTCGATACTTTCATCTGCTAATTTAGATTCATCATATGTAGGCCAAGCTTCATAGGTGATAGTATCATTGTGCCCAAGCCTATTCCACAATTCTTCTGCAATATGTGGTGCTACGGGGCTTAGTAATTTTACAAATCCTTCAGCATATTCTTTAGGAAGAATATCTTCTTTTGTAGCGCTATTTACAAAAATCATCATTTGAGATATTGCTGTGTTAAAGAACATATTTTCATAGTCGTTTGTAACTTTTTTAACAGTATAGTTATATACTTTATCTAAGTTTGTATTCTCTTTTTCTTGTACTTTATCTGTTTCAACAAATAGTCTCCATACTCTATCTAAGAATTTCTTAGAACCATCAATACCATTTGGATCCCAAGGCTTTGCAGCGTCTATAGGTCCCATAAACATTTCATATACTCTTAAAGAATCTGCACCATATTCTTTTACCATATCATCAGGATTTATAACATTTCCCTTTGATTTACTCATTTTCTCTCCATTGGAACCAAGGATCATACCTTGATGACGAAGTTTTGCAAATGGCTCTTTTACAGGAACGATTCCTTTGTTATATAAATAATTATTCCAAAATCTTGAATATAACAAATGTCCTACTGCATGCTCTGGACCACCCACATATAAGTCAACTGGCATCCAATGTTTTAGTAATTCTGGATTAGCTATCTCATTTTCATTGTTAGGGTCTATGTATCTTAAGAAGTACCAGCTAGAACCAGCAGAACCTGGCATTGTGCTAGTTTCTCTTTTTGCAGGTTTTTCATCAAATGTAGTATTAACCCAATCTGTTGCTTTATCAAGTGGGGAGGCACCTGTTTTGGATGGTGCATAATCTTCAAGTTCTGGTAAAACTAAAGGTAAATCTTCATCAGCTAATACATGAATTTCATTTCCTTCTGTAAACACGATAGGAATTGGTTCTCCCCAATAACGTTGTCTTGCAAATATCCATTCACGTAATTTGTAATTTACTTTTTTAGTTCCTATACCTTTTTGTTCAAGCCATGAAATCATTTTATTAATTGCTTCTTCCTTACCAAGTCCGTTTAAGAAGTCAGAATTAATATGAGCACCGTCACCTACAAAGGCTTCTTTAGAAATATCTCCACCTTCTAAAACTGGAATAATTTCTATACCAAATTTACTAGCAAACTCATAATCTCTTTCATCGTGTGCAGGAACAGCCATAATTGCACCTGTTCCGTAACTTGCAAGTACATAGTCAGAGATCCAAATTGGAATTTCTTTTCCAGTTACGGGATTTATAGCGTAGCTACCAATAAAGCATCCAGTTTTTTCTTTATTTAGTTCTGTTCTCTCTAAATCAGATTTTGATGCGGCTGCTTTTTTATATTCTTCAACAGCTTTTTTACAGTCATCTGAAGTGATTTCATTTACTAATTCATGTTCAGGTGAAAGTACACAATATGTTGCCCCAAATAAAGTGTCTGCTCTTGTTGTAAATACAGTGAATGATTTATCAGTACCTGAAACTTTAAAAGTAACTTCTGCCCCTACAGATTTACCTATCCAGTTACGTTGAATTTCTTTAGTTGATTCTGGCCAGTCTACTTCATCTAATCCATTTAAAAGAGTTTCGGCATATTGTGGAATATCCAATACCCACTGTTTCATGTTTTTACGTACAACAGGGAAGCCACCTCTTTCACTTTTACCGTTTATAACTTCATCATTAGAAAGTACGCATCCTAATCCTTCACACCAATTTACAGGCATTTCAATAAGTTTAGCCAGTCCATCTTCATATAATTGTTTAAAGATCCATTGTGTCCATTTATAATAATTAGGATCACATGTAGATATTTCTTTACTCCAGTCAAAAGAAAGTCCAAGCATTTTTAATTGTTTTTTAAATGTTTCTATATTCCTTTTAGTAAAACCTGCTGGATGATTACCAGTTTTTATTGCATATTGTTCCGCAGGAAGTCCAAATGCATCCCACCCCATAGGATGAAGTACATTATAACCTTGCATTCTTCTCATTCTAGACATAATATCTGTTGCAGTATATCCTTCAGGATGCCCAACATGAAGACCTTGGCCGGATGGATATGGAAACATATCTAGTGCATAATATTTAGGCTTAGAAAAATCCCATACGTCAGTTTTAAAAGTCTCATTTTTATCCCAATATTCCTGCCATTTTTTTTCTATTTCAGTAAAGTTGTATGACATAATATCAACCCTCTCTTTGCAAATTTTAACTATTTATTAAATATATCACAAAATGGCTAAAAATACTATAGTTTGAATAAGTTTTTTCAAAAAATAAAATAATATAAAAATCACGCATATATTTTTATATTGACAAAAAATATAAAGTATAGTATTTATTCATAGAAGATAATTATTTTAAGGAGGATATACTATGAATAAATTTATGGAAATTGCTAAAGAGTGTGCAGAACATGGTGTGAGTCATAATGAAGGGGGACCATTTGGTGCTATAATTATAGATGAATCAGGAAATATTATTGCAAAAGGAAATAATATGGTACTTGCAAGTAATGATCCTACAGCACATGCGGAAGTAACGGTAATAAGGGAGGCATGTAAAAAGTTAGGAACCTATGATTTATCAGGATGCACATTATATACTTCATGTGAGCCTTGTCCAATGTGTTTGTCAGCGATTATTTGGGCTAATATTAAACAGGTGTATTATGCATGTACAAGAGAAGATGCAGGAAAAATAGGTTTTAGAGATGATATTATATACGAGTATTTAGAAGGTAAAAATAAGGAGTTAATCAAATTAAAGCAAATAGATAGAGAAGGATGCATAGGCTTATTTAATGAATATGAAAAAAATAATAAAGTTATATATTAAAAATATTAGATATGAAAATAGTACTCCTAGTATTTAAAAAGATTGAATAATGGAAGAATTTTAAATGGTGTTGCATTAGAGTGCAGTGCCATTAATTTTATATATAAATTTATGAATAAATAGTAAAATAATACAAGTTATTGGTCTTTGATGACGAATTAAAAAAACATGTGCGGAAACATGTCTAAAAAATATTAAAAAACAGCATAAAACAACATGATAATTACTTGACAATAAAGAACTAATTATATATTATATTTTTGTAATATATAAGGTTATCGAAGGAGGAACATATGAGTAAGGAAGTTAGTGAGGAAGAACAATTAAGAATAAAAAATATGATAGATGATTTGATGAAAAAAGCAAAAAAGGCATCTGAAGAGTATATGGAGTTAACTCAAGAAGATGTAGATAGGATAGTAAAAGCAATGTCTATGGCAGGATTAGAGCATCATATGAAACTTGCTAAAATGGCTGTGGAAGAAACAGGAAGAGGAATATATGAAGATAAAATAACAAAGAATATGTTTGCCACAGAATATATTTATCATAGTATAAAATATGATAAAACAGTAGGTGTTATATCTGAAAATGAAGAAGAGGGTTATGTTGAAATAGCAGAACCTATAGGAATAATTGCAGGTGTCACGCCAGTTACAAACCCTACTTCAACAACAATGTTTAAGTCAATAATTGCAGCAAAAACTAGAAATGTTATAGTATTTGGATTTCATCCATCAGCACAAAAATGTAGTGTAGAGGCAGCTACTATTTTAAGAGATGCCGCAGTAGCAGCAGGGGCACCAGAAAATTGCATTTTATGGATAGAAGAGCCATCAGTAACAGCTACAAATATACTTATGCATCATCCAGACGTAAATTTAATTTTAGCAACTGGAGGAACTGGGATGGTTAAAGCTGCATATTCATGTGGAAAACCAGCTTTAGGTGTTGGACCTGGAAATGTTCCATGCTATATAGATAAAACAGCAAAATTAAGAACTTCAGTAAATGACTTGGTAATGTCAAAATCATTTGATAATGGTATGATTTGTGCTTCAGAGCAATCTGTAATAGTGGATAGAGAAATAAAAGACGAATTTGAAAAATTAATGAAAGAATCTGGCTGTTATTTTCTATCAGAAGAAGAAACAAATAGATTAAGAGACACTATGTTTATAAAAGAAAAAGATGGTGCGCTTAATTCTGCAATAGTTGGACAAAGTCCATATAAAATAGCTGGTGAAGCAGGAATAGAAGTTCCACAAGATACTAAAGTTTTAGTATTAAAAGAAAATGGAGTAGGAATTGAATATCCTTTTTCTAAAGAAAAACTAAGTCCAGTTCTTGCATATTATGTAGTAGAAAATGCAGATGAAGGAATAGCTTTAGCAGAAAAATTAATTGAATTTGGTGGACTTGGACATTCTGCAGTAATTCATTCGCAAGATAAGGAAACTATTCTTAAATTCTCTGAAAGGGTAAAAGTAGGAAGAATTATTGTAAATTCTCCATCAACTCATGGTGCAATTGGTGATATATATAATACGAATATGCCATCACTTACACTTGGATGTGGTACATTTGGTGGAAACTCAACTACAGCAAATGTATCAAGTGTAAACCTAATTAATATAAAAAGAGTTGCAGAAAGGAGAGTTAATATGCAATGGTTTAAAGTTCCGGAAAAAATATATTTTGAATCAGGCTCAATAGGATATTTGGAAAAAATGCCAGATATAACAAGAGCATTTATAGTAACAGATGAATCAATGGTAAAATTAGGATATATTGATAAAATATTATATCATTTGAGAAATAGACAAACTTACGTACATTCGGAAATATTTTCTGATGTGGAATCAGATCCGTCATTTGAAACAATAAATAAAGGAGTACAAATGATGAATGAATTTAAACCTGATGTAATTATTGCAGTGGGTGGAGGAAGTCCGATAGATGCTGCAAAAGGTATGTGGCTTTTCTATGAACATCCAGATGCAGATGTTGAAGGACTAAAGCTAAAATTCATGGATATTAGAAAACGTACTTACAAATTTCCAAAACTCGGTGAAAAAGCAAAATTTGTAGCAATACCTACAACATCTGGAACAGGTTCGGAAGTTACATCATTTGCAGTAATAACTGACAAAAAACTAAACAAAAAATATCCTTTAGCAGATTATGAACTAACACCAGACGTTGCAATAGTAGATCCTGATTTAGTAATGAGCTTGCCAAAGAGGATTACAGCAGATACAGGTATGGACGTACTAACACATGCGATAGAAAGTTATGTTTCAAATATGGCATCAGATTATACAGATGGCTTAGCAGAAAAAGCTGTAGAACTTGTATTTAAAAATTTAAGAGAAGCATACAATAATGGAAACAATAAAGAAGCAAGAGAACACATGCATAATGCAAGTACAATAGCAGGAATGGCATTTACAAATGCATTTTTAGGAATAAACCATTCTTTAGCACATAAAATTGGTGGAGAATTCCATATATCACATGGTAGAGCAAATGCAATACTTCTTCCATATGTTATAAGATATAATAGCAGTAAACCAACTAAATTTGTATCATTCCCTAAATATGAGTACTTTATAGCAGACAAAAAATATGCAGATTTATCAAGAAGAATGAACTTCCCAGCATATACAAATGAAGAGGGAGTAAATTCTTTAATAGAAGAAATTAAAAAATTAAATGCAGATTTAGGAATAGAAAGATGTTTTAAAGACGCTGGAATTAACGAGAGTGAATTTATGGCAAAATTAGATATGCTAGCAGAAAGAAGCTTTGAAGACCAATGTACAACTGCAAATCCAAGAGTACCATTAGTTACTGAATTAAAACAAATATTAATAGACAGTTATTACGGAAATTAGTATCATTTAATTATATTGAAAGATGTTGGTAAGGTAAACGTTAAGTATTTCTTTAAAATGATATATGTATATTTCATTTAGTAAAAGGAAGATTAATTTTCAAAATGTCTTATGATAATATCATAAGACATTTTTGTGTAAGAAATATAATTAAAGTTTGTGGAATTGTTTATTGAAAGATGAATTATCGAAAATATAATATAACCACTAAAACTTGACATAATATTAAATAAAAGATATAATAGTATTAATGCCAGTAGGCATAATATTTTTATACAAAGGAGATAAATCATGAACGAACGGTCCAGAATTGAAGAATTAGAAAGAATGGGATGGGGCTATAAGGAAATTTCAGAACTCCTTGATGAGCTTAAATCCAAGCTGTCTGAGAGTTACAGCAGTCAAACATGGATTGAAGATGATGAAAAATTCAAAAAAAGACTTAATGAAGTTTTGAGAAAGTTAGGGTGGTCCTTTAATGTAAAAGGATCAGTCTATATCCAAGAAGCAATATTGTATTTACATAATTGCGAAAACATTTATGGTGTCTCACTCTCGCATGAACTATACCCGAAGGTGGCGGAGAAGTGCAAAACTACTCCGAGTAGAGTAGAGAGATGCATACGCACGGCAATTATTAAGATGTTTGATCATGGAAGCCCGGAAATTAGAATGATATTCGGAGAATATCATTCTACTGATAAGGGAGTTGTAACAAATTCTGAATTCTTATTTGGATTGTGTCAGTATTTAGAAGAATAACTTTGTAAATACCCTCGTGAAAATTCACGAGGGTAAAACATTTATGTATAGAATAAAACAAGGTTGAAATATTAAACAAATTAATTAACTTTTAATTATTAATAATTTTAAAAATTGTATTGAAAGAAAAATATATCAATGATATACTTTAAAAAAATAATAAAATCATGGAGGTATAAAATGGGCAGAAGTGGAGGAGGATCTGGCAGAAGTGGAGGCGGATTTGGAGGTCGTTCATCAGGAGGATTTTCTGGAGGGGGACGTTCTTCAGGAGGAAGTTTTTCTAGAGGATTTGGATTTAGCACTGGACCAAGATTTCATTTTGGACCAAGCTACTATGGTGGATATGGAAGCGGTTGTGGTTGCGGTGGAGGACTTACGACACTGATAATTATATTTATTATCTACATATTCATAAGTTTTTATGAAGGTTGCGCTACTAATGGATGTATTAGTTCAAATAATTCGGGAGTGGACAGAAGTACTAAAGTACGAGAAAAATTAGATGGAGTTGTAACTAAGTCAGACTGGTATGAAGATCAAGTTGGATGGGTAAGTAGTGAAAAAGTATTAATCGAAGGTTTAGAAGATTTTTACAAAGAGACAGGTGCACAACCATATGTATTACTTATAAAATATTCAGATGATTTTTGGAATGGTTCAAATCTTAATATAAAAGAAGCAGATAAATATTTAAATGATATATATGACAAAAAATTTGAAGATGAAGGACATTTCATATTTGCATATTTCCAATGTGCTAATGATTCTAAACAAGAGATGGAAGGAGAGTTTAGATATTTAAGTGGAAATAGTGTAGATACAATAATGGATAATGAAGCAATAGATATATTCTGGGGATATTTTAAAGCAAACTACTATAATACATCACTTACACTAGAAGAGATGATATCTAATACATTTACTAAAACTGCAAATAATATTATGCAAAATCCAAATGAAGGTTCAAATTTGCCAATGGTATTGTCTATAATACTTATATCAATTCTACTGATAGTAGTAATAGTTGCATTAGTAAATAAAAATAAAAAGAATAAGTCAGAAACAGCAGAAAAAGTAGAAAAGCCAGTAGATATTATTGTAGAAGATAACAAAGATGAAGAAAATAAATAAAATTGAATAAGCTGTTAAAGAGATGGCTAAAATAAATGTAAAATGTATCCACATTTTCATTGAAAAAATGTGGATATTAATATATAATTTCAAAGAAAAAATGTGATTACAAGGAAGAGAATAATGATAATAATTTTAATCATCTTGATACTATTAATAATTATAACTGCGTATATAACAGGTAATTTCTTATTTAATCTTGCGCTCAACCCAAAATCTTCTAAATCAATAATTTTTAATGCAGAAATTGATGAGATAAAAGAGCAAATGAAAATAGAAAATACAAAATGGCTTGAAGAAAATTCTAAAGATGTATATATACAGAATAAAAAAATAAAATTACATGGTCATATAGTAGAAAATAAAAAGGAAAGTAAAACTTGGGTTATAGCAGTGCATGGATATACAGATTCTGCATATTTTATGGTTGGTGCGGCAAAACAATTTTTAAATTATGGATATAATGTTTTAATTCCAGATTTAAGAGCACATGGAAAAAGTGAAGGAAAATATATTGGGATGGGCTGGACAGATAGGATTGACTTAATAGAGTGGATAAATTTTCTAATAAATAAATATGGACATATTAAAATAATATTATATGGGATTTCAATGGGTGCAGCAGCGGTTATGATGACAAGTGGAGAAAAATTACCTAGTAATGTAAGGGTTGTAATAGAGGATTGCGGTTATACGTCGGTATGGGAAGAATTTTCAGATAAACTAAAAACTATATTTCATATACCAAAATTTCCGGCGATGTATAATGCAAATATAATTACAAAGCTAAGGGCGGGATATTCTTTAAAAAAAGCATCTAGCATAAATCAAATTAAAAAATCTAAAATACCAACTTTGTTTATACATGGAGATAAAGATAAATTTGTGCCGTTTTTTATGTTAGACAAGCTTTATTCTGCAGCTTCGTGTAAAAAGGAAAAATTAGTTATAAGTGGTGCAGGACATGCAGAAGCACAATTAATTGAGCCACAAAAATATTGGAATACAGTTAGAAATTTTATAAAAAGATATTTGTAATATAATTAATGATAAAATAAAAAGAAAAGGAATGAATAAAAATGGCAAATTCAAAAATTATAATAGTAGAAGGACCACAAGGAGTAGGAAAAACAACGATAACAGATTATATAAGACATGCAATACCATATACAAATTTATATAGATTAAGTGGAACAGCAGATATATCTCCAGAAGGAAAAGAAAAAGCAAAAGTAATGTATGAAGATTTATTAGAATATATAGAAAAATTACAAAATAAAAGTATTAATCTGCTTTTTGATAGAACTTTTTTTACAGAAGAAATTTACTGCAGATTAGGATTTAAAGAATACTCTTTTACAGATGTATTTGATAAATTAATTGAAAAACTAGCAAAAATGGATTTTGATATTTACTATATTACTCTATACTTAAGTAATCCAGATGAGTTCACTAACAGGCTAGATAGAAAGGGAAAAACAAAAGTAAAATATACAGAATTTAACAAAAATAGTAGCAGCAATCAACAAGATGAATACTTAAAATTAGCTAAAGAGATAAAGGAAAAATATCCAAATATCAATGTATTAAATATTGATAATAGTAGAGATTTAAATGAAGTTGAAAAAGAGATAAAAGAATTATTACAATGGAAATAGAAAATTAATATAAATAGTAAACAATGCTTAAAAAACTATATTAAACAACAAGGTAAGAATACAATTAATTTATATCTTACTTTGTTGTTTTAATATTTTATACTTGTAATTTTTATAAAAACTATGTATAATAGAAAAATATTGATACTAGAAAGGGTTGGTAAATATGGCAAATGTAAGTAAAGAAGAATTATTGCATATTGCAAAATTAGCGAATTTAAACATAAAAGAAGAAGAACTAGATAATTATTTATCTAATCTTCAAGATATTTTAAATTTTGCGAATGTAGTAAGCAATGCCAATACAGAAGGATTAGACGAGACAATAGGAGAAAATGACAGAGTTAATGTATTCAGAAAAGATGAAATAAAGGTATTTGAGGATAATAAAGCTTTATTAATGAATGCTAAAGAACAAGATAGAAACATGTTTAAAATACCTAAAGTAATACAATAATAGATTACAATTTACGATGTATAAAGAAAAGAGGTAAAAATATGGATATAACCAATTTAACAGTACATGAGCTTCAAGAAAAAATTAAAAACAAAGAGTTAAGTATACTAGATATAACTAAAGCATATGTAGAAAGAATAAATGAAAAAGAAAAAGAAGTAAAAGCATTTGTTACAACTACTTGTGATGAAGCAATAGAAAAAGCTAAAAAGATAGAAGAAAAAGTAGAATCGGGAGAACTAAACAGTGATTTTGCAGGTATTCCGATAGGAATAAAAGATAATATGTGTACAAAAGGTGTAAGAACAACATGCAGCTCTAAAATGTTAGAGAATTTTGTAGCACCATACAATGCTACAGTAGTAGAAAAATTGAACGATGAAGGAATAATAAGCTTAGGAAAATTAAATATGGACGAATTTGCAATGGGTGCATCTACAGAATATTCATATTTTAAGAAAACATGTAATCCTTGGAATTTAAATGCGGTACCAGGAGGATCTTCGGGAGGAAGTGCCGCAGCTGTTGCAGCAAATTTAGTACCATGGGCACTCGGAAGTGATACAGGTGGATCGATTCGTCAACCAGCATCTTTTTGTGGAGTTGTAGGACTAAAACCAACTTATGGACTAGTTTCAAGATATGGCTTAGTAGCATTTGCATCATCACTTGACCAGATAGGACCAATAACAAAAGATGTAAGAGATGCAGCAATGTTATTAAATATAATTGCCGGACATGATGAAAAAGATACGACATCATATGATAATCCAAAGAAGGATTATACAAAAGCACTAAAAAATGATGTAAAAGGATTAAAAATAGGTATTCCTAAAGAATACTTTGGGGAAGGAATAAATGAAGAAGTTAAGAAAAAATTACAAGAAGCAATACAAATATACAAAAAATTAGGTGCAGAGGTAGAAGAATTTTCATTAGATATAGCAGAATATGCATTAGCAACCTATTACATTATAGCTTGTGCTGAAGCTAGCTCAAACTTAGGAAGATTTGATGGAATAAGATATGGATATAGAACAGAGAACTTTAGTAATTTAAGAGAGTTATATAGGAACTCAAGAAGCGAAGGATTTGGACCAGAGGTAAAAAGAAGAATTATACTTGGTACATATGTACTTTCATCAGGATACTATGATGCATACTATAAAAAAGCACAACAAGTTCGTACATTAGTAAAAAAAGAATTTGATAAAGCTTTTGAAAAGTATGATGTGCTATTAACACCAACTTCACCAACAGTAGCATTTGAAATCGGAACAAGATCTGAAAATCCTTTAGAAATGTATTTGGCAGATATTTGTACTGTTTCTGTAAACATAGCAGGACTTCCAGGAATATCAGTACCATGTGGGGTAAATAGCCATAATATGCCCATAGGAATGCAATTAATAGGAAATAAATTTGAGGAAGAGAAAATATTAAATGCAGCATATACATTTGAACAAGAGTACAAGTTTAGAGATAAATATAAGCCTACTTTTTCGAAATAATTAGTATTTCATAAATTTAATCAAATACTATTCTACCGAAAAAGATAGTAAAAAAGAAGCATAATTAGTTAAGGAGGAAATATAATGGCAAATGATTATGAAATGGTAATAGGACTAGAAGTTCATAGTGAGCTTTCAACAAAAACAAAAATATTTTGCTCATGCTCTACTGAATTTGGTGGAGAACCAAATACACATACTTGTCCAATATGTATGGCAATGCCAGGTACATTACCAGTATTAAATGAAAAAGTTGTAGAATATGCTGTAAAAGCAGGACTTGCAACAAATTGTGAAATATCAAAAGATAGTAAAAATGATAGAAAAAACTATTTTTATCCAGATACACCAAGAGCTTATCAAATATCACAGTTCGATAAACCTCTTTGTGAGCATGGATATATAGAAATAGAAGATGATAAAGGAAATCCTAAGAAAATAGGAATTACAAGAATTCACATAGAAGATGATGCTGGAAAGTTAAATCACAATGAATTTGGTGGAGGAAGTTTAGTTGATCTAAATAGAGCAGGTGTTCCACTAATAGAGATAGTTTCTGAACCAGATTTGCGTTCAAGTGGAGAAGTTGATAGATATTTGAAAAAGTTAAAATCAATACTTGAATATATAGAGGTATCTGATTGTAAAATGCAAGAGGGTTCTTTTAGAGCGGATGTAAATGTTTCTGTAAGAAAAAGAGGTGCGGCAAAGTTTGGAACAAGGACTGAGATGAAAAATATGAGTTCTTTTAAAGCAATTACAAGAGCAATAGAATATGAAGCAGATAGACAAATTGGTGTGATTGAAGATGGAGGAAAAATAGAACAAGAAACATTAAGATGGGACGATGTATCAGGAAGAACATTCTCTATGAGAGATAAAGAGGATGCTCAAGATTATAGATATTTTCCGGAACCAGATTTAGTAGCAATTAGACTTTCAGAAGAATATATAGAAAATATAAAGAAGAATTTGCCAGAAATGCCTGAAAGCAGAAGAGAAAGATATATTAATGATTTTAAATTATCAGAAAAAGATGCAAAATTATTAACAGCTTCTAAATATTTATCAAATATGTTTGAGGCAGCAGAAAGACTTTGCGGAAACGCAAAATCAGTTGCAAACTGGCTTCTATCTGACATATCAAGAATATTAAATGAAAAAGAACTAGAGCCAGATGGAATACCTTTTAAAGCAGAACATCTAGCAAAATTAGTGGAATTAATAGATAAAGGAACAATAAGTTCTGCAATTGGTAAAAAAGTTGTAGAGGAACTATTCGAAAATCCAAAAAATCCAGAAGAGATAATTAAAGAAAAAGGATGGATTCAAATATCAGATGAAAGTGCTATAAAAGAAGTAGTAGAAAAAGTAATAGCTGCTAATCCACAATCAGTAGTAGATTACAAAGCAGGAAAAGATAGAGCAATAGGATTTTTAGTAGGTCAAGCAATGAAAGAAACAAAAGGAAAAGCAAATCCACAAATGTTAAACAAAATGTTCATAGAAGAGTTGAAAAAATAAAAAATGTCACTTTGGTGATTAGAGCCAGAGTGACATTTTTTCATGTTTTGAGATGGATTTCACTTAAATAATTGCAGATTTATGTCGAACTTTGTTATACGATTTTACTTGCAAAATGGCATGTTATATGTTTTAATATATGTGTAATTGTATCAAATGCAAATTTTATTAATACATAAACAAATATAAAAATCCAAGATATTTTGATCTGTTCAAATTATAATCAAATAAATTTTATTTATAAAATCTATATCACCCCTATATATAATATAAATATTAGCAGATTCCTCTAAAGTATATTAAAGTTATACAAAAACTATATGAATTAAATTAGAACAATTTAATTTAATCTTATTTAAAAGTTAATCAAAAAAATAGAGAAAGGAGAAAGTTACTTTAGCATTGATACAATTATAATTTCATGAACATAAGACATAGCAACTAATATTTAATTATTAGTTGCTATATTTTAATATATATTACAAACAAATTAGAATTCCTTTTTTATAGTATCAATTCCAATGGCACACATGACAAAAAAGGTAATATAAAAAAGACTTGTTCTAAAAAGACTTATTCCAGTGTTGAATAAACTTAAATTATGTATAGAATGGTATAGGCTTAATATGAAAGTAGATAATAATAGAAGTATAAAACAGATTTTTAAACCTATATAAAGTACAGAAAGAATACTTTTATTTATATTTTTAAAATTAGAAATAATTAATTTAATCATTTTATCTCCTCCTACAAAAATAGTAAAAGTACAAAATATATAATAAACAGCAATTTATTTTATGTTAGCATATTATATAAGGAAAATCAAAGGAAGTTTTATCCAAGTTACTGTAGTAAAAAAATATAAATAATTAATATAAAAAATAAAAAGGATTGTGAAATAATCCTTTTTTAATAAATTAATAAAAAACTGTGCACAATTTTTTATTAGACTTTACTATGCGTTCATAGCATTTAATTTTTTTGCTAAATTAGATTTTTTTCTAGCTGCTGTATTTTTTACAATAACACCTTTTGTGCAAGCTTGGTCTATTTTCTTTGTTGCTACTGAAAGCAATTTTGTAGCTTCTTCAACATTATTATTTGATACAGCTTCTTCAAATCTTTTTACAGCTGTTTTATATTCAGATTTAATCATGTTATTTCTTAATGTTTTCTTTTCAATAACACTAACTCTTTTTATAGCTGATTTTATATT
>CALXWW010000009.1 GCA_944392545.1 uncultured Clostridia bacterium | reverse complement strand
ATAGGCAAGAAGAATTGATTTACAACAGAGTCGTATTCTACTAATTCACTAATGAACTGGTTGAAATATTCTGTTATCATATTTTCTTTAAATTGGAACCTACAATCATTGCAATAATAGTAATAATAAACTTTACCATTTTTCTTTGTAGTAGCTTTACCACCTAATATTCGATTGCATTTAGGACATTTTAACTTTTGCAAATATAAATATGTCAATGTTCTTTGATAACTTCTTGAATTTTTCTTTTTCTGCACTTGGCAATCTTCCCACATTTCTTTAGAAACAATAGGCTCGACTACATCTTCATAGTAAGTAGGATGTTTTGTATTTTTACCGTGAACAAAATCACCTTTATATATTTCATTTTCAATAATGCCAACAATAGTTGAATCACGCCAATTATCTTTTCCTAATACTTTTTCTTTGTTAAGCAGATTACTAATTTTCTTATAAGACATACCATTATAATACAAGTCAAATATTCTAATAACTATATCTTTTGTTGTATAATCAATTACCAATTTTTTATTTTCGTGTTTATAGCCAAGTGGAGCGACATGAGGAATATGTCCTTGTTTTATTGCTCCTGCCATACCTATTTTAGTTCTTTCACTTGTCCTTTCGATTTCATTTTGACTTACACTCATTAAAAGTCTTGAAATCATTTTGCCATTTGCACTTGTTGTATTTATCTCATCATTTACACAATCTAAGTATGCATTATTTTCATCTAAAAAGGTCATAAGATTTTCCCAATCATAAATACTTCTAGTTATTCTATCAAGTTTTAAAGCAACTATTGTATTTACTTTTTTAGCTTTTATATCATTTTTTAATCTTTCAAACTCTGGTCTATAATTACCAGTTTTAGCACTTATTCCAGCATCTTCGTAATAATCTACAATCTCATAACCTTTAAATTTGCAAAATGTTTCTAATCTTTCTCTTTGCTCTGGTAAACTAAAACCTTCACGAGCTTGGTCTTCGGTTGAAACTCTTAAATATAAACCACATTTTTTCTTCTCATCATTCAATTTTCAAAACCTCCTAACAAAAAAGAGATATCATAATACACAATGGTACTAATGACATCTCTGTAAAATTTTTATTTTAAAATGCAATTTTTTCAACATCATATAATCATCTCCTAATAAACTCAAATGTTTACATAAGATATTATATCATAATTTTAAGAAATGTCAAATACTGGTATTTATATGTTTTTTATATATTCTTCTAATTCTGATAATTTAATCTTTTTAGTTAAATTTGAAATATATACATCATTTGAATAATTAAAAACTAAGAATGTAATATTTTTAATTATTACTCTATGTGGTTCAATATATGTGAGATTAGTTTTTTCAATTTTTCTAATACTACCATTAATAAAAGTAGGAGTAACTTTAGAAAATTCACATATAAATTCTAGTCTTTGCTTTAGACTTTCTTCAAATTGTAGTTCTTGCTTAATTATCTTCATTTATTTGCACCATCCTTTCATTTGGATGATTTTTATATTGTTTTTAGGCAACAAAAAAATCAACCAGTTTTATTTTCTGATTGATTTTGTATCAATACTGTTCTATTAGTTCGAACAGAAACGTCGTTGGAGGCGACACCCGGATTCGAACCGGGGATCAGAGTTTTGCAGACTCGTGCCTTACCACTTGGCTATATCGCCATATATAACTTAATATAATATATGCTATAAACTTCTTTTTAGTACACCTAAATAATATAAAATAAAATGGAGCGAAAGACGGGGCTCGAACCCGCGACATCAACCTTGGCAAGGTTGCACTCTACCAACTGAGCTACTTTCGCATTTACTACATATATTAATATTAAGCAGAACAATTAATATAATAGCAAAAAAATATATAAAAGTCAATACAAAGTAAAAATTATTTAAAAGAATTGAAGTTTTACGAACTCTTTTAAGTATTCTATTATTTCTTTTCTTTGTATTTCTTCTTGCACATATATGTTTAATACTTCTATTGACTCATTATTTAGTAATATTTTCATATTACCTACTATTTCATTTTCTTTTACAGGTGTTTCAAGATAATATATTGTATTTGCTAAGATATCGATTTTATCTATTTCTTCTTTTCTTACCGCCATCTTTGTATATTGTAATTCTTCTAAATACAATTTTACTTTGTTTTTCGTGCCTTTGTTTACATATATTCTACCTTCGTTAATATTTTTCCAAGCTTCAAATTTCTCTTCTACTATTTCTTTTATATTAACTACTTCAAATTCTGTATATGCATATTGAATTAATTTTATTGTATCTTTACTTCTTATATTAGTTGTATCTGCGCCTATTATTACTGTTATTATATCTAAATTATCTCTTTTGCACGCTGTTACTAAACACCTTCCAGCCCCATTTGTAAATCCTGTTTTTACCCCATACAATCCAGATACACTTCCAAGTAAATTGTTTGTATTATTTATTGTTTTTGCATATCCATTTATATGAATAGTCGTTACTTTAGTTCCAACTATTTCTTTAAATTTATCTATATTTAGCGCATAATCGGTTATTTTGGCTAATTCATATGCGGTTGTATAATGGCCTTCATTATCTAGTCCATGTGGCACTATAAAGTGAGAATTAGTTAATCCTAATTCTATTGCTTTTTTATTCATCATATCAGCGAAACCTTCTATACTGCCTCCCACATGAATAGCAAGTGCAACAGCCGCATCATTTCCTGAACGAAGCATCAATCCATATAACAAATCATTTACTGTTATTTTATCATTCTTTTTTAATCCTAATCTTGATCCTCCTATGCTTGCTGCTTTTGAATTAATTGTTACTGTGTCTGTTAATTTAGCTTGCTCTAATACCACTATTGCAGTCATAATTTTAGTCGTTGAAGCCATAGGTGTTTGTTTGTTTCCATTTTTCTGATATAAAATTTTTCCAGAAGCTCTATCATATATTAAAGCTATCCTTGAACTTATATCTATTTCATCTACATTGTCTGTTGCTAAACTTGATATTGGTATAGTTATAATTATGGTAATAAATATTAATAATAGTATAATTAATTTTACTAAAAACGTATGCTTTGTTATTTTAGACATAAAAATCACCTTTTAAATTATATTTTAAAAGGTGATTTTATATGATTAAAGATTATCTATTTCTTAACGGTGTTCCAAACTCTTCCTCTATCTCTTCATGAATAGCTTCTATTTTTTCATCAGGAGTCTTTCCTCCTCTTTCGTTATATTTTCTTGCAAATTCTTCTGGAGATACTTTAGCCTTAGCTGCTTCTTTTCTTATCGTTGTTTCTTCTCCATTTTCTAACACTATTACTTCATCAGGTGTTAATTCGTCATTTGAGGCTGTATCATCTATATTTCTTAGTTGTGTATCTTCATCTCTTTCAATTTCACCTTCTGCTCTTTCTAGCTCTCCTTCTATCTCTGTATTTCTATTTTTGTCCATTACATCTCTTACTTCTCTCGAAGTTGGTCTTTGATTTTTTGTCTCTATTGGTGCAGATAAATATCTTTCACTTTTTTCTCTACTCAAATCTGCTCTTACATAATCTACTTCTAGAATACCATATTGTCCAACTCTCACAGATAACATTTCCTCCTGCCCGTTTGTAGTGCTTCTTCCGTTTATCCTTACTAAACCAGATACTTGCTCTTGCTCTACTAAACTCCCATCTCTACTATTTATAGATGTTATTGTTTGTCCTGTCGTTGCACCTTGCGTATTTTCTAAACTATCTATCGTTTGAATTTGACCATTCTTATCAATTCCTACAAATGAAAATCTTCCGTTTTGACCTTTGCTATAATCTGAATATACCACGCCAACTTTTACAATTCCTTTTTCTTTTATTTCAGGTATCATATCTGCTAAAGTTTCTCCCTGCGTAACCCTGCTATTTGGGTCAATTTCTTGCTTGTTAATAACTTTGTCGAACATTGGAGTTTGATCTGCTTTCATTTCTGAATATGAGTTTATCTCTTTAGTTCCTATAGCTTTAGAAATATCAGATATTCTTTCTTCATTTTGTCTTTCTTCTATCTCTTCTCTACTTAAAACTATATCATCCTTTTCTAACTCCTCTGGCAGTTCAAACTCTGCTTCCTCAAGAGTTAATTTATCATAATATCCTTCATTTATCTCTTTTAGTGATTCTAGATATGATTCTTCGAACTGTATTTCTCCAAGCTCATTTACACTTGCTATTAAATTATTATCTTCATCTCTTATTTCATATATTATTTTTTGTTTTTGTTCATTTTCATCTATTGCTTTACTATCTTGACTATTTTTTAATTTAACAACATATGCATCACTTATAGCAAGACCAGAATTCTTTATTTTAAAATCTTTATAGTAGCCAATGCTTTCTACTTCTTGGCCTTTTTCTTCAAATTCTGTCGAAAGCTTTGTATGCATTTGTAATATATTTTCTGTTATAGATTCCCTGTTTTTTTCTTTCATCTTCTACCTCCCATAACACTTCTTATACATAATTGAATTATATATATTATACTTTATATTTTTATTTTTTTCAAATTTATTGTATTAACTTATGTTATTTATAGGAAAAATATAAAAGAAGGAATTTTTATTTTTCCTTCTTTTATGTTTTTTACTTTATTGCTATACATTAAATGAAATTACAAAGTCTGTTCCCTCTAGAAGTTTGATTATAAATGTTTTGGTTATAGCTTCATTCTTTTCATTAGCTTTATCTTTAAATGTTACGTCATACATATGTAGCTCTCCACTGTTTTTATAATTAGAAAATTCCGTTTCTATATATGAATATAAATTTTCCTGAACGTATTTTTCAAAATCTGCTTGCGTTGGAAATTTATTAGCTTTAAATGTTTCATCTAATTTATCATATACATATTTATAGTCTTTATCTGCCAAAGCATTCATAACTTTTTCTAAATTCATTCCTGCTTTTTCAGCACTATTAGCTTCATTATACTTCTCAACAAATTCTGGCAAATCTATTGTGTACGTATCTAAAATCAAAGTATAATTCATTATTGAATTTACATCAAATATATAATAAGAGCCATTACCATCAATACATATGTATCGCTTTGTTCCCATATTATCTTCTACTTTATACTGTTGTAAATCCATTTTAGATACTTGGCTATAATATTCTTCATATTCTTGATATGTTTCAAAGTCAGTATATTTCTTTCTTATTGACTTACACATAGTTTCTAATTTTTCTTTATTATTGTTAACATAGTTTTTAAAACTTTCATAATTTTGAAATTTTTTAGTTTTGTATTCTTCATCCAACTTTTCGTAAACTATTTCTGGATTAAATAAAGCTAATTCTATATAATCTTGAAGATATCTATCTACTACATCTTCTTCCTCATAATATTTATATGGAATAATATTATATTCATTTCTTTCAACTTTATCTTCCTGACTATTAGATGTCGCAATTGTTTCTGAAATTTTTGTTGTATATTCTTCTTTATTAATTGGTATTACAGAAAAAGCTTTTGTTGATAAATCTAAATTAACCATAAAATACATTTCGCTTTCTCCAAACAAATGCTTTGCGTAATAAGTACTATAATTTACTCCGAGAAATTCCATACTCCTCTATGGTTTTGTTTAAATGATTACTTTCATCTTTTATAAAAAGTTCACTTACATTATCAATAGTTACACTATTCTTATCAATATATTTATAATCCAATAAGCTATATAAAATTTGATTGTTATTATCCGTAGCATTTTTTATATATGTTTTTATGCATTCTTCTACTGTAAAAAATATATTATCTACCTTTACTTCACTTGGAGTTAATCCATTTATAACAAGCCCAGGATTATTTATTCCATTTAAATATAGTTCTTCTTGCAACTTCAGCTCGTCATCATATTCATTTTTAGCCTTTATGTTTATATAACATAAAACAATAATTAATATCACAAGTATTGTAACTAACGTTATAATAACTTTTTTCATAATTTAATATCTCCTTAACATATTCTATACTTAATGTTATTGGGTTTATTCATTTAAAGATATATACCCTACAATACAAGCTGCGTCTAAACTGTATTCTTTTTCTCTTACAATACTTCGAGGCCACTTTTCTCCTCCCGAATTTCCTTCAACAGTATAAACCTTTGTTCCGTCACAACTTACAACTATTCCTGTATGAGACGCATTTGTATCAGTTCCCCAGTTAAAGAATATTATGTCTCCTGGGCTTGGAATGTAATTATCCTTTGGTACTCCTTTGAATACTCCCCTATCACCAACTATCTTTACTCTTGGATTACCTGCATTATATAACTCACTAATTATACCACATGCAGAAAAAGGCCTTGGTAACACATTTGGTATTAATCCACATTCATTATAACAATAAGAAACAAACATTGCACACCAGTCGGCTGGGAACCATATATCTGTGACTCCATTACTTGGACTATAGCCTGTAAATCTTGTATGATTCTCTCCAACAAACTGTAAAGCAAATTCTACCACACCAGCACCTCCTGTCACTTCTTCTCCATTAGATAATATATATTTTCCCTCATGGAATAATGTCCAGGTAGCTTCTTTTCTAGCTTTATACAAATCTCCAATAAAGTAGTATGCTTTTCCTCCCTCTCCTGTTTCAGCATGTGCTTTATTTTTAAATCCCTCAACGTCGCCTGTTTGATAATATGTTCTATATAAATCTCCTATATTCTCTGAGCCGCTATAATATTGTCCACAGTTTCCATATTGATATGACACGCTAACAAGTGCATCAATTTGATGAGGTTCCATACTTACTCCGCGTTCTTCTAATATTTCTTTTAGACTATTTCTTCTATCATTTATGATTCTTATAAAAATTCTATCTATGATTTCAACATCCACATATACATCTTCCCCATTCATTGCACGATTAACTAAATCTTGTAAGTCTATTCCTTCATCAGCAAAATATTGTTTATTATTCAATCCATAACTACTATGAACCATAACTCCATATGTAAAATTATAGCAGCCATCAAATGAAGTATAATATAATCTATATTGTGTTCTATCTTGACTTACATATTTTGAAACCGAACTATAGTCATTAGAAGTTCCATTCATATATGTTCTTAACGATTCATTTTCATAACTTTTTAAAAATTCTGCTAAAGGATCTCCAGTGCCTATACCTATACGCTTAAAGTTCTTTGGATCAAATGCTGAGAAGTCATATTCTGTTACACTATAACTTATTCCTGTTGCTTTATATATAAGATATTTAGTTAAATCTACCATATCAACAGTTTTTTGATTTGATTCTAATATTTCAAATAACCAATCTGGTGCACTTAGTATATTATTTCTAAAATCGTAGTTATCTATAAACAATGTTACAAAGTTATCTGTGTCTGAATTTTTGTCAGTTTTTTCTGTTATTTCGGCTGGTGAAGATGTGTACTTTTTTGTTACTACAGTATTATTATTTGTAACTGTTCCTTCAACACTATAGAAGTAATCTGATGTACAAGTCATATTAGTCGTTACTGAATCTTTGTCTTCGTATTTTGCTTGTACTTCTTTTTCAAATGCCGCACCAATTCCACATGGATCTGCGTTATCAGATTTCTCTGGTGAATCTGGGTATTCAACAGTTGGCATATCACTAGTTATAGGCTCATTTGCTATTGTATTTTCTTCTTCATGTGTATATTTTTTTGCATAATTTACAATCCATACATTCGCTTTAGTTAAACTAATATCTAATGTATTTGTTGTAGTTACTATAGTATGTTCTATTTTATAGTCTTTTTTTATTTCACCTGTAGAACCCTCTTTATTTTCTTCATAAATTTTTTCTGGTGGTGTACTTCCGTTATATGTAGTATCACTCCAACTACCTGTTACAGTTATATCATGCGTATTTACCTTTGTTTTTCTTGTATATTCATATGTATCAACATCTGTAACTTCTGTATAGTTATCATGTATTGTTATTTCTATTTCACTATTATATACTAAATCTGCCAAATCCATTACAAAGTCTTTTTCTCTTCCTGTTACTAGAAGAGCCCATAAATAGTCAAATGGCATTGTATATCCACTTACCATACTTTGGTAATCTATTTTCTGTGTAGTCATAGTATATGTTGTAGTTCCTGATATATATTCTTCTTCTGGGTCTTCATCTCCTATAGCTTTTCTTTCTTCAAATCTCTGTCTCCACGCACCTACAACAACGCTGTATTTTGAACTACTATTTGCACTTAAGTTTTCAGATGAAGTTTTTCCTGTTATTGCCTTTTCTATATTCTCTCTTAACTTTTGATAATTCGTTGGGTGTAATCCTTCTCCGTCAAATAATTCTGCTTTTGCCGCGCCTGACGAATCAACATACCCCGTTGATGTATCTATAAATTTAACACTTGATTTTCCATTGCAATAACTTGATATTGCGTCATTATATGTTTTTATACCTTCGTTCATCGTTTCATAATTTGTATATGTATTTGCAACTGGTAAAACTTTTTGTACAAATATGGTTTTTCCTGTATATCTTGCTGATAATGAATCAATTAACTGCTTCATTTGTTCTATTTCACCTGTACCATTTACTCCTAGCATAATACACACACAACTTATATCATCTGAATTTTGTGGTAATGTATCTATTTTTGATAACCAATCTGATGGTTTTGTTCCACTCTCTGCCTTAAATGTTGCATTTGGAATTAGTCCTGAACTATTTAAGCCTACAGTAATTGAATCTCCTATGAATAATACATTATCTAACGATGTAATATTACTTGCTGAAGTTGAGTCTGCTTTCTTTTCTATAGTGAAATGAGTTATTATTTCTTCTTTTGTCGCTTCATCTCCAGTTGTATTATACTGTTCTATCCAATCATAAAATGTCTTACTGTCTACATATGACATTGTAACAGTTGTAGCATCATCTTTTGCTCTCTTAAATTTTATAATTCCTTGTGTTTCGTTTGAATTTATATTTTTATTCAAAGTATCCCAGTCTATTGCCTCGTCTGGATTAGGTCTAGTGTCTGGATAACTAGTTACAATTTCAGCACTCATAAGTTTTAGTAATTCTTCTGGACCTCTTAAATATTCATCCACTCTACTGTTGTTTTTTATCATTTCATCCCATAACTCTTGAGCTGTCATTGATGTACTTATTTTACCCTGTTCGTCTATTGTAACCTCTGCAGTATATTTGGTTGATGCATATGGGACATTTGACATATCTCCTTGTTTAGGCGAAGCATCCTGTCTTGTTTGCTCATATGTTAATCCAGATAATAAAATAAGTGGTATAAAAATTATAAAAACTATCGGCATCACCGTTCTAGCTATTGCTTTTCCTGCTTTTTTTAAAACCTTAGCCATGTTCTTTTTCATGCTTTCGAAAAATTCTCCCATAATTTACTCCTATTATAATTCTATTTGAACTCCTGCCACTTGTCTTGCTTCATTTTCGTTATAATTTAAAATAATTTTATTAAATACTATATTTTTTATATTTTTGGTTAAACCATATTTATTATAATATTTAATAGTAATTTGTTTAGTTTCTCCAGGGGTTAGCATCAGTTCTGCATCACTTAACTCATTAATATACGCGGTATACTGGTTTCCATTTTCATCTTCTATATACATATTGTTGGTATCTTCTTTATCATCTAGTAAAATGGTATTACTTGTATTATTTGTCATGCTATATGTATATGTTTCGTAATCCATATAGCTATCACTTCTTAATACTGTTATATTAATATTGCTATTATTTTTCACTTTGTTTATTTCTTTTCTTCCTATATATCCATTTACATTTAACTTTCCTTCACCATTATCATCTTTTATTACACTTATGTAATCCTGAAGCGTATTTTCCTCTGTGTATACTCCTGTAGATAATGCGTCTACTTCATATTTTACTTTGTATATATTTTTCGCCCATGATTCAACCGAAATATTTCTTTTTTGTCCATTAAAGACAGTATTATAATAATTTCTTTTAAAACTATCTAACGATGGATATACTTCTTCCTTGCACTCATCTGATAATAAATTGTACGCTTTTTCAACTTGTTTTGTATTGCATAAGTCCACAAATTGATTTACATATTCTAACATTTTCACTTGTGAACTTGTAATTTTCTCTCCCGTTAAAGCAGACTCTTCTCCTTCTACATATATGTCTGTAAAATTTGCTACTTGTGTAGGTCCTTTTTGTATATTTCCTTGAATGCTGTTTGCTACATTATCTCTTTCCATCTTAGCAAGAAATCTTACTATTAAACTAATAACAACTATTACAGCACAGAAAAATATTACAAACATTATCTTCTGTTTATTTCTAACATACCATTCTGCTATTTTTTTTCTCATTTAAGTCCTCCTATTTTATAAAATGGAACAGAGATAACTTTCTGTTCCATTTCAATGTTAAATATATTTATACTGCACCAGTAATCTCTCTAATTCCGTCAATATATTTGTTTACATCTTCATTACTTAGTCCTCTACTGCTTAATCTCTTCTTTATGTCCTCAATTTTCTTATTATCTTTTCCTGTTTCATTAGCAAGTTGAGCAAGTATTACTCTTTCGTTATTTGCTCTTCCATCTCCAAAGCCTTTTGCATTCATTGCTTTTATTATAAGTTTATCATCTGTAACTCCACTTTCTCTGTATTCTTGTGCATCTTTCAATATTTCTTTGATGTTAGCTTGAGAAGCGTTGTTTACTTTATCTAGATACATTTTTCTTCTATCTTTATCTTTCATTGCTGCTCTATCCTCTTTAGCTTGTAACCTTGCTTTTTCTGCTTCTGCGCCTCCTGCTGATAATGTATATGTACTAGCTATATTTTCGCCTATCTCTTCCACCTTGTGACCAGCATTACTTGCTATTCCTCCTGCCGCATTACCGACAGCCCATCCAGTTGCTGCACCAGCACTTCCATATTTAAGGATGTTCATATCATTATCAGATGCAAGTCCTGCAGCCACTCCTATAGTCCCTGCCGCTATTCCTAGCGCTGCCTTTGTATATAACTTGCCTGCTTTTGGTATTGCGTATTTTAGTCCAGCGCCTGCTACTCCCATTATTCCTTTAATTGGTTTTGATACCTTGCTTCTTGCAAATCTATCCCTTAATCTTTGAGGGGCTGTAGAATTTTCTGCTGGCTCTGGTATCTCTGCTTCTAGTGAACCTGATGATGCTGGTGGTATAGCTTCTTCATTCTCTCTGCTTCCATAAGAATCTCTAACCATTGATTGTACTTCATCTTCTTCATATCCACTATCTCTTAAAATCTGTGCATATTCTTCTGCAGTATAATTCATACCCTCTGGTTGGTTGCCATACACATCTCTAGCCCATGCATCTCTTTCTTGAGGGTCCCATTCATTAGTTCCATAATTTTCATCATATGCATCCAGCATTCTTTGTTGCGCTGTTCTATTCTCATCATTCTCTGAAGGTGGTATCATTTGTTGAGAATTGTCTGAACCGTCTTGTTGAGCTCTGTCTAAACGCTCTCTTGCGCTCTTTCCTCTATCTGCGGTTCTTAATCTTGGTGAAGTATTTTCGTTTCCAGAATTTCCTCCATTCTTTCCGTCCTTCTTCTTACCCATGTTGCCAATCCTCTTTAATTGATTTATACCTGCCATAGCAAGCATTCCTCCTACAGTAGATCCGTTTGTATCTAATGTACTTGCTTTGTCAAATCCAAAGAATTTACGTAATATTTTTTCTGCCTGGAATATAAATCCTATTGCTACTATAGCATATATCATATTATCTTTTGCAAATTCTAAAGCTGAACCTACTAACATTGTATATAGTATTAAATGGAATGGTTGTATTAATAAGTTAAATACATATTCTTTCAGCCACATATTAAATGCTTGTGCATTACCGTCGTTCATTTTATCTAATGGGTACGTCATTGCAACTAATGGTGCTATCATTGTTAGGAAAGCAAGCATTATTAATCTTTTTATATATACTACTAAAAAAGCTATTGTATAAAATACCATTACTAAAAATAGTACTACATATCCCAATTGCCTTAATAACTGGTTATCCTCAGTTAAGTTCGAATCCATCTGCATCTCTAATCTTAATGTTCCCATTAAGTTGGTTCCCCACAAGTATTCATCACTATTGTTTGTATTTATTAAATTTGCCGTAGCAAACCATTCTTGTGCCCCTTGTACTTTTGTTTCATTCTTGCCTGTATCTGGATTCGTTTCTGTTACTTCCATTTGATAATCACGATTTCCCAAATTAGGCAATTTAACTATTATAGGTTCACTTACATTATTTATTCCTTCTGATATAGATTCAACTATTGTTGTAGCAAATGCCATTATATAGTGCATAAAGAATAACAAACACATTGCTACTATCCAATTAAATAATTTTTCTTTGTATTTTGCTCTATCTTGTGCCGCGCTACTTGTTACAATTCTAATTCCAATGTATAACAATACCACTAATAATACTACTAATGCAAAATTTCTTAATGTCAAATACCAACTTGAAATTGTAGATTGTAGTTTCGATGCTGTTGATACTTGTATTATGTTTTGCCCCGTTATAGTTTGCATGTTATCATATGAATTCGGATTAAAAAAGTTCACATCTAATAATCCTATTTTATTTTGGAATATTTCTTCTGGACTAATAGCATAAACTGGTAAATAAAAAGTTTCTGGCAATGCTGCTTCTACTATTATGTGCCCTACATATTTCGTAGCCGCACCAAGAGCTATTGCTGTTGCTAGTGCTGCTGGTCCAAGTGCTACAACTGCTACTACTGCTACTGCTACTGCCGCCCAATTTACTACTTTCTCCCAAAATGTTTTCTCTGGTACCGTCACTTTTATAAGAGAATTCTCTATAGTTGTTTGTTCTACAACTGGATTGCCGTTTTCATCTACAACCGGATTACCGCTGTTCATCTAAAGGCGTATACGTAGTAGTAAATACTATCCTCTGTACCAAATTTATAAAAGAGTCCCCTATGGCTAGTAACAAGTCTACAATTGGTCCAAGTAATGTTCCTCCTATATCTTCTAGTAGTCCTGCATGGCTTAATGTAGGTGCACAAAAGTTAAATAAGATTACTATTACCAGGGCTATTACTATCTTTAGTACTAAACTTTTATTTGTAAATATTTCCATATCTTCCCCCTAATATCTATTGTTTGTTTTTCTACCTTTTTGCATTAATTTATTTAAGTTTGTTTCAACAAATTCAAACTCTTTTGCTGTTGGTCTTATTTGTATTATTGCACTGTCTCCTCCTACTTTTAGTAGTCCTTCACCCTTTAAACAAGTTACTAAGAAACCTGCCTCTCCTTCACTTAACTTAAATACTTCTTTTAGATATTGTATCTCTGATTTATCCTGTGCTAAAAATAGTTTTGTATCTGATGAGGTAAGAACTGCTTGTGCTTCTGGTTTTTCATAAAAATCTTGGAATCTTTGTGAAATTATTGCAAGTGAAACATTTCTTTTTCTTGCACGTCTTGCCATTGTATTTAAGAAATCTACAGCTTCTGGGAATGGAAGTAGCATCCACGCCTCGTCAACTAATACTCTCTTTTTAGCAGCTTTTGCTCTATCTTCACTATTCTTTTTAACATATTTTTCCCATATCCACTCTAGTAATATTTGTTGTGCAAGTGGTCTCGCAAATTTTTCTTCCAATTGAGATATATCCAAGTTTATGAATAGTGTACCTTCTAATAAGTCAAATGTTGATTGTCCATCAAAATATGCCATCTGTCCATCATATTCTCTTATATATTGTTTCATAACTTTTAGTAAATAACTGTAATGGAAGTTATAGTCTGGATTTTTATTATCTTCTGCTTTTTTCTGTATTCTTCTATACCAAGATCCTATTGTTGGCATATTCTTTTTCTTTCTTCCCAACATATTCGAACCAAATTCTCCATTAGCTGCCTCAAATAAACTATTAGGATCACTATTTATTCCATGCGCTGCATATTCTTCTGCAACAGATTCAGCAATAATTTGTTTTGTTAATTCATTTACTTCTTCACTTCTTGTACTACCTTTTGCCATTGTAAGCAATGCTTGTGTAACGTCCTCCACTTTATTCTCTACATTTAGTACAACTTTTTCTCTACCCGTTATTTCATCTTTTACTATTTCAGTTTCTATATCAAATATATTTATAACTGTTTTTGAAGTAGGGCTTATAACTACATTTATTCCGCCGAGGCTCTCTGCAACTATACTATATTCACCTTCAGCATCTAAGGCCAAGCTTTGAACTCCCGTTAAAACTGCTGATCTTGATATTAATGTTTTCATAGTTACTGATTTTCCTGCACCAGATTTAGCAAATATAACCATATTGTAGTTTGTAAGTGAACTATGGAAATTATCAAAAAGTATTGGCACTCCAGTTTGCTTATTTATTCCAAGTGGTACACCCGTAGGATGTCCAACTTCTGACGTTGTAAATGGAAATACTGTTCCCATCGATCTTCTATCAAATGTATGTGTCTTTTTTATTTTATCTTCCATTAGAGGTAAGTTTGATTTGAATGCTTCTTCTTGCATTCCCCATGCACTTTTTATTCCAACAAGCGATTTTGACATTTCTGTCGCTAAAAGTTTAGTATATCTCTCTAAGTCCTCTAAACTATATGCAAATAATGTTGATACTATAGATGCCTCATATAATTTATTAAATCCTGCTGCTATTTCATCTCTTAATTCTTCTGCTTCTAATCTTTTCTGTCCTAAATCACTTTCTCTATTTATATTTCCTCTATCTGCTGCGACAATTCTTTCTGTTTCAAGTTCATTTATTACTCTATTTAATTCATTTTGTGATCTTGATTCTGGTATTGGATTTATGTATATAGAGGTATTAATATCTCCAAATAAGTACATATCTCTAAATAATTCTGGGAAAGTACACATTCTAGGTAATGTAGATACAAAGAAGCTTCTTGCATATCTAGTTACACTAGAAATAATTTCTAAATGATCTATATTGCTTGCGTCAATTCCAGAAGGTGCTATTAAATCTTTAATTGTCTTTTTCTTTAAGATTTCATATTCATCTGGTCTTGTATAATCATTAAGCTGTCTTTGTTGTTCTTCTTCTCTTTGTTTTCTCTTTGACATCTTCTACTGTACCTCCTTTATCATTTTCTTTGTTGTTTCTTTTGTTTTTGTCTTCATCTATACTCTTTATTGCATCCTGTGCCACGTCATAACCTATTCCTGCTGTATTTTGTTCGATTATTAATTTTGCCAAATTATCAATTAAGTCATCAATATTATTTTCTTTTTTATTTAGTGCTTTTTCTTTCGCTGATTGAGCTTCTTTTACTTTTTCATTTGCTTTATTAAATGCTTCCTCTTCAATTTTCTTGTCTAATGCTCTCATTTTTTTATCAAATACGTCTGGCGCTGTTGAATATAGTTCATCATATCCTGCTCTTAATGCTTTTTCCAATCCATATGTTTCTTGTTCATCTCTGTTATATGCTACATATAACAACTCTATAAGTTCATTTGAAGTTAATATTTTTCCTCCAACTTCACATCCTGCAAGTGTTCTTATAAGTGATTGGCATCTTGTATACAATTCTGAAAAAGCTAAATTTTGTATTTCTTCTTTATCAAAATCATTCTGTCCTAATTCTTCTGGATAATATGGCACAATTATATAGTATTTTTGATTTAATACATTCTTATTTAAACTCATTTTTTCTGTAGTATATATAATATCTTTTCCATACTCTGTGAGATTTTTTTGTTTTGTAAGTTCATAGTAAACTTTATCTAGTTGTTCTTTTGTATAGTTTCCAGAATTTTTCATTTCTTTATATTTAATTTCTTGTTTTTCAAAATCTGCTTCTATTTGTTTTACTCTGTCCCTATATGTTTGAATACTGCTTTCTAAATTTATTGTTCTTGTCTGTACATAAATTTGTATAGGATATCTAATAGTATTTAAAAATTGTATAAATCCCTCTTCTACTGAATTTTTTTCTACTCCAGACATTAAATCATAGTTAATTCCTTGGCACTCTATAACCATTACATACTTTAATCCGTTTTTTTCCACAATCATATTATCTTCTACTTTATCAAACTCCATAAAATTTGATACCGGTTCTACAGTAAAGGTTTTAGCTTTTATTTCCTTTTCTTTAGTATTTCCTTGAACATTTATTGTTTTTTCTTTCTTTTCTTTTTTTGTTTTTGATAAGAAATACACTACCACTAGTGCCAATAATAACATAACAATTATTACAATTATTATTGCTAACATTGATCTTAAACCATTTAGATTATCAACCATCTTTTTTTTCCTCCTTGTATATATATATCTTTCTTCCTTTTGTTCTAAATTTTATTGCTCTTTTTATGACATCATCGATATTTTCTCCACCTGTTTTCTGTGTGAATTTAAATTTTGCTATATTAGGCATTTTTATAGTCCCTATAACAAAACCCATTAATGCAAATACCGCTGTTATAATTAGTCCTACCATTCTTAAATCAAATAGAGAAAATATAAAGTAAAATATTAATCCAAATGTTCCTGCTACTACTGTATATATCATACTTTTTCCTGTAAATACAAACAAAATTCGACCTTCGCCCTTTACACTTCTTGGTAAATTGTATGTTCCCATTTTGTTCCTCCTTTGTTCATAATTATCTACACCTTATTATACCAGATAATTCTTCAAAAAGATATAAAAAAACAAAAAAAGTGCATTTAAAATGCACTTTTAATATAATTGTAATATTTTTGTAATATAATTGTAATATTTCTAGCCTGCTGTTAATGATCCTGTCATAGCAATTACTGCTTTGGCAATTGCTGAAGCACCAAATATTAATACAGCACCAACTAAATATGGTATCATTGTTTTCTTGTATTCTGCTTTTTCTGCTGCACTACCCATCATATATTTTATACCTAAAACTAATAATACAATTACTGCAACTATAATTCCTATTGTTGTTATAACACTAACAATATTTCCTCCAACATTTACTAAACCTTCTGTATTTGAAGCTTGCGTGTTGAATAATTGCCCTACTGTATCATCTGCTGCCTTTACCATTGTTGTAAACATTGTCATCATAACTACAACTAATAGAGTGAATGTTAATATTTTAGTTAGTTTTCTCATGATTTTCCTCCTTTTTATTTATATAATTTATATACATATCTCTTTTTGAGATAATTTTAAAATCTTTGTTATTATATCTGTGTTTGGTTTAGTAATTCTACTATTATCTTCCAAATAGCAAATGCACCAAATATTATCACACAGCCTATTATATATGGCACAAGTAATTCTTTGGTTTCTGCCTTTTGTGCAACGCTTCCTACCATGTACTTTATTCCTATAATTAGTCCTACTATAACTGCCGCTATTATTCCTACTGCTAATAATATATTATACACCGTATTTGATACACTTTTCAAACCTTCTTGGTTTAGAGGGTTATTCTGGTTTTTACCTGCGCTCATAAAGTTCCCAACCCCATCTTTAATATCCTCTATTGTAGTATCTACCGTTCCTCCGCCAGTTCCTCCACCTGTGCTATCATCAAATTGATCCATCTCAAATTTGCCTCCGGCTTTTACTATATTAAGATTTAATACTGTTGGTAACATAATTATAATTAATATTAAAATAATTGTTACAATTACTTTTATTCTCATACACTATCACCTACTTAAAAATTCCTGGTACTATATCTATAATTACTGCTAAAAATTGGCTTAATCCAAAGAATATAAGTACTCCTATTAAATAAGGTTTCATGCTAGTCTTATAGTCTGCTCTTTCTTCGACACTTCCTACCATATATTTAATACCAATAATTAGTAATACTATTACAGATACAATTATACCTAATGTTCTTATCACACTAACTATGATTCCTGCAGCATCCACTACTTCATCCATATCATTTGGGTTAAAATTAGATGGCTTCCATTCTCCCGGATTTATAGTTGATGGTGTTCCTCCCGGATTTATAGTTGATGGTGTTCCTCCCGTTTCTTCGTTGTATAATCCTCCAGTGCCTCCACCACTGCCATCCTCAAACTGTTCCATTTCGAACTTATCTCCGGCTTTTACTATATTAAGATTTAATACTGTTGGTAACATAATTACCATTAATATTAAAATAATCGTCACAATTACTTTCATTTTCATCCACTATCACCTACCTAAAAAATCTTGGTGTTATCTCTATAATTACTTTTAAAACTTAGCTTAGTCAAAAGAATATAAGTACTCCTATCAAATAATGTTCCATACTAGTTTTATAGTCTACTCTTTTTTCAATGCTATTAGTATAAATATAATAAAGGTTATAGCTACTATTGTAAATATTTTAAACACTATATTTCTTTTCACTATTCCACCTCTTTAATTTATTATAATATATCATTTTCCTTTTTTCAACATTTTTTTAATATTATATTACTTTTTTATAATAACATATTTATTTACATTTGTATAGTTGTAACAAAAAAATAATATTTTTGTAATAATTTTGCAACAAAAAAGAGCAACCTTTTTAGGGGTTGCTCTTTTCGGTAGCTTGACTCAAACTACCGCTTTTTCACATCCTTCCACATTTCTTTCACATAAGTGATGTTCAGTAGCACCATGACCGTCAGTCCTGCCAAGCATAGAATGTAGAGCAATGTCGGCATATCTCCGAACATTCCACTGAAGATAGCCTTCAGTAAGAAGCCTGTCATGGTTTCAAGAAGCCATACGGCTACCGCAAATGCTTCTGAAACTCCTTTTTCGATACCTGCTTCAATTACGCATGCCGCCATGATGACCGCCAGTATCGTAACCCCAAAGTTAGTGATGCCAGTGCTAGCAAAGATTATACCAGCTATAAGGCAGGTGACACTCGGAACTACGATCCAAAATAATGTTCTCCGGATTCTCATGTTTTTCTTCCTCCTTATTTAAAGAAAAAGTTTTAAAATGGTTTACAAAATATATTATACCATTTTTTATGTTAATTTTCAAGTTTCTTCCATTTCTATTAGCTATATCACTTAAATATATTTTTTCTAAACTTTGTGTGCTACTTTTTTAGTTTTCTTTATTTTACCATTTTCTAATTCAAGCTCTATCTTATAATATTCTGCAATTAATTCATCTAATTCCACACTTATTTTATATGTTTTTTCATAATCTTCTCCATTAATTATGCTATTATTTAACTTTTCTCTTAACTTACAAATTTCATCATTTAACATAAGACCACTCTCCTTTTTCACATTTTCTCTTTTGTACGTTTTAAAAATACCATATTTTTACAAAATCGTCAATATGTTTTTGTTGATTTTAAGCGGTTTATGCCAATTTTTATGCGTGTTTTTTCGACATTGTTCTACATATGCTTTTTATTTTTTACTTTTTATAACAGACATTATCATATTTTCTCTTTTAAAGACATTTTTTAAAACATTTTCTGTATACTCTTTTGTTACATTTTTATACTCTTCTATATAGTCAAAACTGTTTATTTTTTTCATCTTGTCTGCCAAAAACATTCTTGCTATATTACCAACATTATTATATTCTACTACATAGTCTCCATATACTTTTTTACGAATTCTGTTAAAATCTTCTTCATTAATCCCATTTGTTTTGTATTCTTCTATTTTGTTTTCTATTTTATCTTTTACTTCGTTGGGGCTAGTTGATTGGCCTGATATTAAAATATGTGCATATTCATCACTAAATTCATAATCTAAATCTGGTTCTGAAAGTAATTTTCCTTTCTCATATAACTCTTTATATGCATCAGAACTTTTTCCTATTATCATATTTAATAGTATTTCTATTGCAATATGTTTTTTTACAAGCTCTTCTTTATTAGCATTTTCTTCTATATCCTTAATTCCAAATGCGAATAAAGGCAAACTTACTTCCATTTCTAATTCTTCATATTTTTTATTAATCTTTTTTTCTTTTTCTGGATAAATTCTTTCTATTTCTTCTTGCTTTTTGTTTGGCAATAATCTCTTTTTTATTTCTTTAATTAATTCCTCTGGATTAAAATCCCCACATACAACCATTACCATATTAGAAGGATTGTAGAATGTGTTATAACATTTATATAAAACATCTGACGTAATTTTACTAATAGACTCTACACTCCCTGCTATATCTATTTTAATTGGGTTTTCTTTATACATGCAATCCATTGCATTCATGTATAATCTCCAACTTGGCTCATCATCATACATCTTTATTTCTTGTGCAATTATTCCCTTTTCCTTTTCAACATTTTCCTCTGTAAAATATGGATGTTGTACATAATCCATAAGTTCATCTAGTCCCTCATAAAAATTGTCTGTACACTCAAATAAATATGCTGTATGGTCATTTGATGTATATGCATTTGCATCTAAGCCTAACCCCATTAATGTATCTAAACTATTTGTCCCATCCGGTTGTTCAAACATCTTATGTTCTAAAAAGTGTGCCACTCCATCTGGAATAAATACTTCTTCTTTTGTTTCTGGCATAATAAATCTGTTATCTATTGAGCCAAAGTGTGTACCCCATATAACATATTTTTTTTCTAATCCAGGTTTAGGTATAATTATTACAGTCATACCATTATCCAACTTTTCAATGTATTCCTTTTCTTTTAACTTCAAACTTTCTATTACTTCCATCTTTGCAATACTATCTCCTCTCATCATATTTTAGTCACGTAAAAAATATATTGTATTTATCCACATGTCTCTAGCTACTTCAACCAACTCTTTTTTAGTTACTTTTTCTATTTTCTTCACATATTCTTCTATATTTGTAAAAGTATCTGACAATTCTTGCCCATAATAATAAGTTATTTCTGAATCTTGTTCAGCACTTATTCCTTTTATAGATGATATTATTAATTTCTTTGAATTTTCTATATCTTCTTCTGTAAATTTGCCGTTTCTCATATCTTCAATTTGTTTTTTTATTGTCTCTAAAGCTTTATCATAATTACTAATTTCGATTCCACATCTTATGAATATAGTATTTTTTTGTCTTTTAAATGTTGAGCCTGCTGTATATGCTAAGCTATTTTTTTCTCTTACATTTTGAAATAGCTTTGAGTTTGCACCTCCACCTAGTATTGCATTATATACTGACATGATAAATTTTGAGTTCTCAATTTGACTATTAGATGATAATCCTATCACTAAATTTCCCTGTCCTACTTGCATTTTCTCCTCTATAATTTTTGTCTTTTTTACTTCTTGTATTTCTGTCTTTTCCATATTCACAATATATTCAGGCTTTCTTTCTGTAAGTTTATTAATTTCGCAATTATTTTTTATTATTTCATTTATATTCTTTCCCTCAAAATCTCCTGACAAAAATATATCTATTTTACATTTTTGTAATAATTCACAATAATATTTATATAAACTTTTAGGAGTTATTAAATCTAAATCTTCTATATATCCAAATTTATATAAGCCATATGGCTCATTCTTAAACATTTCTTCTATGCATCTTTCAAATGAATATGCTCTTTTATTATCTATCTTTCCATCTATTATTTGCTTTAATTTTTTCTTTTCGCTTTCTACATAATCTTCATTAAATTGTTCATTTTCAATTAATGGATTAAAAACTATATCAAATAATATTTCTATGCTTTTTTTATCTAATTCTTCCTTTTCAGGTAAAAAGTTTTCATTAATTGTTTCAAGATAAAATTTTATTACCTGGTTGTCTCCTGTTTTTTCTATACCACAATCAAAACTTGCGCCATACATTTCTTCCAATTTTTTACTAATTAAGTCTTGTGATTTTATTTTTTTAGTTCCTCTTCTTAAAACTGCTGCGAGTAGCGCATTTTTAGTTACATTCTCTCTCGTTAATGGTGTAGCTAAAAATGTAGCAAATAAATTTGTCTTAAATTTATTTGTATTTATGTTATGAAGATTAATCCCTTGTTTTATTTCTGTTTTTACGTAATTCATATTTCCTCCTTTATACTTTTTTACTTTTCTGTTTTATTATATAATATTTTCTTTAAAGTATACAATAAAAAAGAGTAAATATGCTATATTTTCATATTCACTCCTATTTCTTTATCTAATTAAAATTTTCTTTTTCTAGCTGCCTCTGATTTTTTCTTTCTTTTTACACTTGGTTTTTCATAATGTTCTCTCTTTCTAACCTCTTGTAAAACTCCGTTTCTTGCACATTGTCTTTTAAACCTTTTTAAGGCATCTTCTATATTTCCATTATTAACTTTAACCTCTGACATTTCATTCCCCTCCTTCCAGTATTACACCTCTAAGTGTTTGGTTTGGGATTCATAATTTGTTATTTTATTATATGAACAAGTAATATTATAACTTAAAAACTTGAATTTTGTCAATACTGGAATAGAGGTTTTAGTAAAATTCCTATTTAATTTATTCTTAATTCTTCTCCTGCATATATTAAATCCGGATTAGCTATATTATTTATCCTTACTAGTTTAGATACAGTTGTATTATATCTTAATGCTATTTCTGACAAAGTGTCTCCAAATTGTATTGTATATATTTTTTGATTATTACAATTATTATGATTATGTGAAATTATAATTATTTCTCCCGCATAAATTAAATTTGGATTTTTAATATTATTTATTCGTGCTAAATGACTTACTGTCGTACTATATTTTAGAGCAATTTCTGATAAAGTATCCCCTGGTTTAATTTTGTATTTTATCCTATCTTCATAGTCGCATTTAGGATTTTCTACTTCAGGTATTTCTTCTCTTGTACTTAAGAATATATCTTCTGTATATCGATCCAAATCAACATTTCCATTAATTCCATTAACTCTTCCTGATGAAGAATATTGATATCCTACCCAATTTCCCCAATTTCCGTTGTCTTGTGGACTACTTACTCCATACTGCGCTACCCATAGTGGATATTCTGCTACTTTTTTATCAAAGATATTTGTAGCTGTATAGGTATTACTATATACTACAACTTCTTTTTTTGACAATCTCTCTACTTCTTTAATATATTCCAATGCTATCCTATTTATCTGTGTTTTGCTTAAATTTCCAAATGTTTCAAAATCCATTGCTAATTTGCAGTCTATTTGTTTTTTTGACACAAGTGAAACAAAAAACTGTGCTTGTAGTTTAGCTTCTTCTACGCTTCTTGCTGTCACATAATGATATACTCCTATTTTTAGTCCATTTTTCTTGGCTTCTTCATAGTTTCTTTCAAACTTTGCATCCTCATAACTAAATCCTTGACCTGATCGTATATATACTACTTCTATTCCCGCTTCTTTTACTTTTCTAAAATCAATATTGCCTTGCCACTCACTTACATCTATTCCTTTGTAAATCACATTACTAGATGGTGATAAGGCAAATGAATAACCGCTAAATAGTATCAATATTATTAATATCATTAAAATTGTAACTATTCTTTTATGCATAAAAAAACTCCTTTCATATATATTTACTAATATCTTATGAAAAAAGTCTTTGATTTGACATAATGTTACAAGTTATAATTAATCCGTATAAATTAAATAACTTCATATCCTAATAATTCTACTTTATTTGATATATATTTAGAATTATTATCTATATCTTTAGATAAATCCGTACTTAAATATTTTTTATTATCATCTGCAAATACAGTAACAACTGGTTTGTTTTCTTTTTCTTGATAAATTATGCTTGCAATAACATTTGCGCCTGATGAAATTCCCACTCCCAATCCAAGTTTTTTAGAAAATAATCTAGCCATATTTATTGCATCTTCATCATTTACTAAAATTACTTCGTCTAACATATTTTTATCTAATAAATCAGGTATAAAATCATCACCTATTCCTTCTATCTTATGATTCCCTATGATTCTATTTTGAGAAATCAAAGGCATTTTTTCTGGTTCTAGTGCTATCAGTTTTACATTCTTATCATATTTCTTTAACTTTCTTCCAATACCTATTAAAGTTCCACCAGTTCCCACTCCTGATACGAAAGCTGATACTTTTTCTGAAAGTTTATTTACTATTTCTTCGCCTGTTGTTTCATAATGCGCTAAAAGATTATCTGTATTAGAAAATTGATTTGCTAAGAATCCATTATTCTCTTTTGCAAATCTTTTTGCTTCTTCTAAACATTTTCTAAATCCTCCTGCTTCTTTTGATATTAGAGTTACGTATGCACCATAACTTTTCATAATTTTCACTCTCTCTACACTTACCCAATCAGGCATATAGATATATACCGGATGATTATAGTATGCGCCAATTGCCGCAAGTGATATCCCTGTATTTCCACTAGTTGCTTCTACTATTGGCATTTTTTCTTGTAACTCTCCTCTTTCCTTAGCTTTATTTATTATATAGTATGCAACTCTATCTTTTATACTTCCTGTAGGATTATATGATTCTAATTTAGTATATATATAATTTATTTTTCCGGTATTATTATTTTTATATTTTATTTTTATCATTGGTGTATTTCCTATATGTTTCAGCATTATTCATCCTCCTTGATTAAATATTCTTTATTATATATAATATACAAACTTTTTTCAACTGTTATCTCTTTTGTATTGAAATGATTTAATTTTTATAATATAATATTTTTATTATATTTAAGGAGGTGTAGTTATGGATAAAATTGCAATTATCTCTGACATACATGGAAATATAACAGCCCTTAAAGCTGTAATTAATGATATAGAAGCTAGAGGTATCTCCCATATCTTTTGTTTAGGTGATAGTGTTTTAAAAAGTTGTAATTCTGACCAAGTTATAGACCTCTTAAAAGAAAAGTGTGATATTATTCTAAAAGGTAATTGTGATGAAGCTGTAACTAGGCCTGACATTCCAAAAGGCAAATTTTGGACAAGAGATTTAATTGGTGAAGATCGTGCCTCATTCATATATAATTTACCAGTTGTGTATGATTTTTATATGAGTGGCTATTTAATAAGACTTTTCCATTCATCCCCATTTGGATTGGATTATGTTTTTAATCCAATGTTTTCAAATGAAGATACAATCTACTCTGCCACAGAGTTACATAGCGGAATCGAACTATTTGAAAATACTGAATTTATAGGTAAAACTAATTCAGATCCTATTCCAGATATAGTAGGCTATGGTCATATTCATACTCCGAATATTGTAAGAACACATAATAAAACTATTTTTAATCCTGGAAGCGTTGGTATGCCTATAGAAATGATGAATGATAATTTTTTTGATAAAACCAATAAATTTTCCACAGTAGCATCATATATTATACTAGAGGGTGCTTTAAATAGTAAAATGCTTTCTTCTATCAGTTTTAACTTGATAAGACTTCCTTATGATATAGAAGAGGAAATTAAGCTTTTAGAAAAATCCACATTGCCTAGCAAAAACAAAGTAATAACCGAATTACGTAGTGCCACAAATTACATAAACGCAAAACAATTATAATAATATAAATTATATTACAATAAATTTATAAAGAAGGTTTTTTATGGAAGATAAACTGAATAAAGTAAAAGAAATATTAAGTAAATATAATCAGGAACATTTAATACAATTCTATCACGAACTTACCGAAAATCAAAAGTCAGATCTGCTTAATCAGATTTTAAAAATAAATTTTGATGAAATTTTAGATTTATATGAGAAATCTAAGTTAGAAGTTTTAAATTCTACTGAAAATATTGAACCTTTAAATTATTCTATAAAAGAATGTTTATCTGCTAGCCAGAAAAAGCAACTCTCTTCTTTAGGCATAAAAGCCATTAAATCCGGAAAAGTTGGAGTCATTACTTTAGCAGGCGGTCAGGGTTCAAGACTAGGATTTAATGGTCCAAAAGGAACATTTTGTTTAGATACAAAGCCAAAAAAATCTTTATTTGAAATTTTATGCGATTATTTAAAGTATTATTCTTTAAAATATAAAGTAAATATTCCTTGGTATATAATGACAAGCACTCATAATTATTTTGATACAATTAGTTTTTTTGAGCAAAATAACTTTTTTGATTATGGAAGAGATAATATAGTTTTTTTCGTGCAAGAAGATATGCCAATAATCGACATTAACGGTAAACTAGTTCTTTCCGAAATATATAAAATAAACTTAGCTTCAAATGGTAATGGTAACTTATTTGCTTCTTTAAAAAAAGCAAATTTAATTAAAGATATGGAACAAAAAAAATTGCAATGGTTGTTTGTTGGTGGTATTGATAATGTGTTATTAGATCCTCTAGATCCGATATTTATAGGAAATACCATAAATTCAAAATTAGAAATTGGTTCTAAAACATTATTTAAAGAATCGCCTAGTGATATTTCTTGGGTTTTTGCTAGAAAAAATAATAAACCAGCTATTGTAGATTGTGAAAACTTTACAGAAGAGATTTCTAAACTAAAAGATAAATCTGGCAAATATTTATACAGAGAAAAAAACATGTTAGCACATATATTTAGCTTAAAAGCAATAAAGAAAATGATAGATATTAAGTTACCTTATCACAGAGCCTTTAGGAAGAATGCTTTTGTTAATTTTGAAGGAATGAAAGAGGTACCTGAAAGTCCTAATATATACAAATTCGAACAATTCGTTTTTGATGCATTTTCGTTTTTTGATAATATAGCTCTTCTCCAAGTTGATGCCAATAGGGAATTTGCACCAATAAAAGATTTTAATAGCAACTATAATCCTGAAATCGCAACTAAGAAATATCAAGAGCTTGTATTAAATACAAATTAAATATATTATTATAAAAACTGTTCACACATATTCTTACATATCTCGACAAAAAAGAACAGTTTTTTTGTTAAATTTTACAATTTTTGTAAAAAGTGTTGCTTTTGCATTTCTTATATCATATAATTTACTTATACTCATAGAATTATTTAACCGTTTCTAACCTTATATCGTATGGCCATACTATAAAAGGAATAATTCTATTAGTTATTAGTTTTTTCATTATATTTTTATTCATTTACAATTTGTATTCTAAATTAATCATCATACTACTTTTATTTATTTTAGTCTTGTAGTATGATTTTGTGCACAAATATTTAATTTTTAATTCTTGCGATGTAGAAGATGCATATTCTACATCTATTAATATTGTATTCCTATTAATTCATATTCGTAATTTTCATAATTAGGCATATATTGTTTTAAGATATCGTACATTTTTTTGCCACCTTTGTTGATTTTCAAACGACAAAATTCATAAAAGATAACATATTCAATAATTTCTTTTCTATATTTTACTATTTCAGGATTTATAACTAATTTATTTGCAACGCATTTTCCTAATCTCTTATCTAATTTTAATATTTTATAGTCTTCTGGTGCAAATTTAAGTGTTGTTCTTACCTTTTCCATTATATTATCTAATTCTTTATTTGCTATTGCTTCATACATTTTTTCTAATAATATATCTATTATTGAATTATTATTTACTTTTTTGTATTTAGTTGGAAGGCTTATTTCTATTTCTCTTTCCTTCAAATCTAATTTTGGATTTTTTATACGTTTGTATATCAGTTTTAATTCATAATTAGTTCCAAATATTTTTACTAATCTACTTGCATTTTCCCCTATTTCTTTCATAAAATCAGCCTCCTACTTTAATTTGTTTTTTGAACTTTTGTTTGTATTATTTTATACTTTATTTTTTTAATTGTCAATAGTTTTTTGCAAAAAAATGTTCGTATTTTCCTGTGTTGTTTTTTCTATTAGTAAAACCAGTTGATTTCTAGCTATTTTTAAGTTATTTTACTTTTTTGTTGACTATTTTTATTTAAATTGTTATTATTATTTTTAGATAGGAGGTATTTGCATGTATAATTCTTTTTTAAATGAAGCTACAAACAAAAATAATATAAAATGGATCAATGCGATTTCTCGAGAGGCCCCTCTATATTCCAGAAATAACGATATTCGATCTGAATTCGAAAGAGATTTTACTAGAATAATTCATAGTAATGCATATAGAAGATTAAAACATAAAACCCAAGTATTTTACTCTCCTCAAAACGACCATATTTGTACTCGTATAGAGCATGTAAATCATGTTGAATCTATTAGTTATACTATTGCAAATTATTTAGGTCTAAATAAAGAGCTCACTAAAGCTATTGCTGTAGCACATGATTTAGGTCATAGTCCATTTGGTCATAAAGGTGAAAAAATTTTAAATGAAATTTGTAAAAAGGATTTAAATTCTTCTTTTTGGCATGAAAGGAATGGTTTATATTTCGTAGATAGTGTTGAATTATTGGAAGATAACGAAGGATACAAACAAAATTTAGATTTAACTTATGCTGTGAGGGATGGTATTATTTCCCACTGTGGTGAAATTGATGAAAATATAATAGTACCAAGAGATGAGTTTATAGATTTAAATGAGTATAAATATCCTAATCAATTTGCCCCATATACTTGGGAAGGTTGCATAGTTAAGATCTCTGATAAAATATCTTATATTGGTAGAGATATTGAAGATGCAATGACAATTGGAATTTTAGATGATCATTTGGATAAATTATATAATCTATTAGGATATAGGAGTGGAACTATTAATAATACCGTCATTATTAATAATTTGATTTATGATTTGTGTCAAAATTCAAGTCCAGAAAAAGGCTTATGCTTCTCTAATAATTCATTAGAACTTATGAATAAAATTAAAGAGTTTAATTATAAATATATATATTCTTCTAATATTCTGAGAGCTTCTAATGAATATTTTGACATTGTTATCACTACAATTTATAGAACCTTAAAAGAATCATATGATTTCCAAAACACTTTTAAAAATCTTACTAAACTAAAAAGATTTTACCCTATTTTAATTAATGGATTTATCGATTGGTTTAATAATTTTTCTAAAGATGGAAATAGAAAAAACTTAAAGAATAAAATTTTATTCGATATAACAAAACCTGAAGATTTCTTTTTATCTATTATTACATATATTTCAGGTATGACTGATAAGTTTGCTATAGATACATATAATGAAATAATTGGATTTTAAAGAGCGGTTAGGACTAATTCCTAATCGCTCTTTAATTTATAAATTTTATAGTGCCATTTGTACTATTTTATGTTCCCTTAAACATTCTTGTACATCTAATATTCTTTGGTTTTCAGAACCTTTAAATTTTAATGTAGGATTTTTCTTTTCTTCTACAAATCTTCCATCTACTAAAACGTCTATATTTCTTAAAGTCTCGTCTGTCACTTCATCTTTTCTGTCTTCTAATTGTTCTAATGTGTATCCTGTATAACACCATACATTAAAGTTCGGCCTTACTTTTTTTACCTCTTTTATAAAATCTAATACTTCTGGAATATTTTCTTTGCATAATGGTTCACCACCACTAATTGTAATTCCTTTTAATATAGAATTATCACATATTCTATCTATTATAGCTTGTTTATCAAATTTTTGTCCATAATTATAGTCTTGTGCTACGGCATTATGGCATCCTGGACAATGGTGTGGGCAACCGCTCACAAATAATACTGCTCTCCATCCAACTCCATTTGATATACTTTCATCATAGAATCCTGCCATATTCATAGTTTTATGCCCCCTTTATTTCGTCAGAATCAAGTCCTGTATGTGTTACTCTATCTTTTAATTCTGCAAGTTTTGCACTATTCCAACGTGATGTTGTTCCTACTAAATATCCTGTAATTCTTTGAATTGTGTCTATCTCTTCGCTTCCACATTGTGGACAAACTTTTAAGTTTGGATCTGCATTTTCAAATCCACAATGCATGCATCTTGATCTTGTATGGTTTACACTTCCATATCCCATGTTATATTTGTCCATTAAATCCACAACAGCTTCTATTGTTTCTGGATTATGCGTAGCATCTCCATCTAATTCTATATAGAAGATATGTCCTCCTCTTGTTAATTCATGATATGGTGCCTCTATTTTTGCTTTTTGCTCTGCTGTGCATTTATACCAAACTGGAACATGGTTACTATTTGTATAATATTCTCTGTCTGTTACTCCTAATATTGTTCCATATTCTCTTCTATCTATTTTTGTAAATCTTCCTGATAAACCTTCCGCTGGTGTTGCTAGTACAGAATAATTCAAATCATATCTATCAGAAAATCCTGATACTAATTCTTTTAATTCTCCAACTATTTCTAATCCCAATTTTTGTGATTCTTCTGATTCTCCATGATGCTTTCCAGTAAGTACTGTTAAACATTCTGCTAAGCCTATAAATCCTATTCCTAATGTTCCATGTTTTAATACTGGTTCTACACTATCGAATGGTTTTAAATTTTCACTTTCTACCCAGAGTCCAGACATTAAAAGTGGAAATTGTTTAGCTATCGCTGTGCATTGGAATCTATATCTATCATATAATTGTCTTGCTGCAACTCCTGCATATTTATCTAGTTTTTGCATAAATATTTTCTTTACAGCTTTTTTAAATGCTGCTGTCATATGTTCTTCTGATCCTCTACCTAGATCAAATTTTAATCCCAATTGTTCTTGTGCTTCTAAAGCTGCTTCTATTGCAAGCCTTGGTAAGTTTATTGTTGTGAATGAAAGGTTGCCTCTTCCTATTGAAGTTTTCTCTCCATGTCTATTTTCAAATACTCTTGTTCTACATCCCATTGTTGCACATTCATATTTATATCTTTCTGGATCCTCTGCATTCCATTTTTCATTTTGGTTAAATGTAGCATCTAAGTTTATAAAATTTGGGAAGAATCTTTTTGCTGTAACTCTGCAAGCTAATTTATATAAATCGTAATTTTTATCTTCTGGTAGATAATTTACCCCTCTCTTCTTTTTCCAGATTTGAATTGGGAATATTGGTGTTTCGTTATTACCTACTCCTCTTTCAGTTGAAAGTAATACTTCTCTTATTATACATCTTCCTTCTGCTGAAGTATCTGTTCCATAATTTATTGAACTAAATACAACTTGGTTTCCACCTCTTGAATGGATTGTATTCATGTTATGAATAAATGCTTCCATTGATTGATGTACTCTACCTACAGTGTTATTTATTGCTTCTTGTATATATTTTTTATCTCCTTGTAATCCTTTTACAGGCTTTTTTAGATAATCTTCTATTTCTATATCTAAAAGGTGTGATAAGTCCTTCTCTACAAATTCAGCTATTTTATTTATTTCCTCTTTATATGTCATTCTTACATAAGGTGCTAAATAATAATCGAATGCTGGTATAGCTTGTCCTCCATGCATTTCATTTTGTACAGTTTCCATTGAAATACAACCCAATATGCTTGCTGTTTCTATTCTTTTTGCTGGTCTCGATGCACCATGTCCAGCTTTAAATCCATCTTTTAAGATTTTATCTAATGGGTGTTGAAGACATGTTAATGATTTTGTTGGATAATAGTCTTTGTCATGTATATGTATGTATCCACCTTTAAAAGCTTCTCTTGCTTCTGTAGATAATAGAAAATCATCGACAAATGGTTTTGTTGTCTCTGATGCAAATTTCATCATCATTCCTGCAGGTGTATCTGCATTCATATTAGCATTTTCTCTTGTTATATCATTTGCTTTTGCACCAATTATATCTAAAAATACTTCTTTAGTTTTTGATTTTCTTGCTACATCTCTGTTATATCTATATGTAATATAGCTTTGAGCGACTTCCTTTCTTGAAGATGCCATTAATTTTTTTTCTACTGCATCTTGAATTTCATATACAGATGCTTGATTTTTATCTTCAAATTGTTTTTGAACGCTTGCAGCTATTTTATTTGCTAAATCTATATCTACACCTCCTGGTGTTTGTGACATAGCTAATGTTACTGCTTTTACTATTCTCTCCGGATTAAATTCTACTACTCTTCCATCTCTTTTTATTACTTGCATATTTTTCTTCCTTTCCTAAAGGTGTATTTAGGTTTTCCCTGTCCCCTTTATTTAAATTTGACTATATTATATCTCTTTTTTGCTCAATTTCTGTTGCAAATATCACAGATTATGTTTTTTTATTTTTTCGACTTATTTTGCACTAGAGACTGTTGTTTTATAATAAAACAATTTTAAATATTACATTTATGTTACAATTTTTTTCTTATTTTATAGGGCTTTTGAGTCTTGTTTCCCATATTTTTATTTTATGTAATTTATTTATTTGGTAACTATTTTATTAATTTAATGTATTGAATATTTTCATATATATATTTCATAAGCTTTTTTAGTTCTTCCTCTTCTATATTTTCGTCTACTTTTATATATGAAATTGCCCCTCCTAAAGAATTATTAATAAACTCACTTTCTATTGATAATCTTTCATAAGTTTCTAATTCTTCATTTTGTGCTAGATAATATGAACCTGTGTAGCATGATTTATCTGTTACATCTTTTATAATTCCATATTTCTCTCTGTCTATACTTAAAAATCTAGTTAATACTTCTTTAGAATTTATTGCACTTAATACAAATTCTATATTTGTTTCTTTTTTCCACTTTTCCACAGTGTTTTCTAAGTGTTTTATTGTTTTTATTGCAAAATCTTTTCCTTCTTTTTCTGCTTGTGATACACCTTTTATAAGTTTTGTAGTTTCATATATTCCCATATATCCTAATGTTATTATTGAATAATTCTTTAATAGCATTTTATCTATTTTTTCTTCTTTTTCTATTCTAGATAACGCACCATATTCCCAATGCAACGGACTTATACTAGAACGAATTCCTATTAATGCATAATGCCTACACATTAAGGCTTCAAAGCACAATTCTAACCTTTCATCTAACAGTTTCCAAAATTTATTTTCATCTCCATCTGATATAATAGCTATTTGAGGTAAGTTAATACTTACAATCCCTTGGCTGAATCTTCCTTCAAAAACATATTCCTCTTTATCATTTTTTATTGGAGTTAAGAAATCTGTTTCTCCTATAGGTCCAAATACGTTTCCTTTATAGTTCTCTCTCATTTTTTTAGCAGATAGGTATCTTGGATATCCTCTTTTTAATGAACATTTAATTGCAAGTTTAGTTAAATAATCATATTTTCCTCCTTGTAGAGAATTATTTTCATCTAATACATAAACTAATCTTGGGAATTCTGGAGTAATTTCTATTCCTTCTTCATTTTTTATTCCTTGATATCTTTGCTTTAGGATTTCTTCTATAATCATTATATTTTCTTTTATATATTCGTCATCTTCTTTTATATATAAAAATAGTGTAACAACTGGTTTTTTGCCATTTATAGTTTCCAATACATTTATTTGGTACTGTATCATTTGTATTCCCAATTCTAGTTCTGATTTTACCCTTTTGCTAGTTAAGTCTTCAATATATTCTTCTGACATTTTTCCTTTATATTCTTTTTCTATTTGAAGTCTAAATTCTTCATGACTTTTTCTTAAATATTTACCAAAATGGGACATATCTATAGTTTGACCACCATATTGATTTCCTGACAATCCTGCAATAATCTGTGTTGCAACTATACATGCTACTAAAAATCTCTTTGGAGACCCTATCATTTTACCGTTTATAACAGTTCCATTATCTAACATATCTCCTATGTTTATATAACTATTTCCTATCATCGGATGTACAAAATAATCCGCATTATGGAAATAAAGAATGCCTTCTTCATCTGCTTTTGCAATTTTTTCTGGTAAAAGTAATCTCTTAGTTAAATCTCTTGATACTTCTGCTGATATGTAGTTTCTTTGCATTGCAGCTGTCATATTATCTTTTTCAAAATATTCATTATTACTATCATTTCTAATTATTCCTAAAATTGTTTCATCTGTAGTATTTTGCTTTCTAACCAATGCTCTTGTATATCTATACACTATATACTTTTTAGCCAGTTCATATTTTTTTAATTCCATTAACTTCTCTTCAATTATATCTTGAATATCCTCTACTAAAATTCTCTTTTTGTTAAGTCCTTCTATATATGTGATTATTTCCTTTATTTCTTCACTTGATGCTCTATTTACTGCTAACACCTCTTGATTTGCTTTTTCTATTGCAATTTTAATCTTCATTCTGTCATAATCTACTGCCCTACCATCTCTTTTAATTACTTTCATATATCCACCTTCTTTACAATCTTTTGCCTAATTTACTTTATTATATATTTTTCTTCATTTTTTTCTGTTGCATAAGCCACATATTATGCAGTCTATCTTCTAAAGGCTAGAGTTTGTATGTTTTCTATGAATATTTTTAAATAATTTATTTTTATTGGTAATTTTTCCTTTATTTTGTTGATTTTGAAGCTTGTTTCCTTTATAATAATTTTATGTAGATATGAGGAGTGACTTTAGATTATGAATAGCAATTTTAATATTGAAAACTTTTATTATAATTTTTCTTGTAATTGTAATAAAGCACAAAAAAAGACCTTCTCTAAAGGTCAAATAATTACTACATATATACAAAAGCGTAATCAGTTATGTATTTTATTAAAAGGAAATGCTGATTTAGTTAGATATGATTTAAACGGAAATAGAACTATAGTTGAGCATTTTTCTAAGAATGCATTATTTGGCGAAGTATTTTATAAAGTAACTACAAACAATGAATTACTAGTAGAAGCCAAATCCAAATGTACTGTTCTATTCTATATCTATGATAAATTAAAAGATCCATGTACCCATGGATGTGAGTTTCATAATACTTTAACTGAGCATTTACCCGAACTAATTCTTAATAAAATTACAGAATTAAACACTAGAATAGAACTTTTAACTCAAAGAACCACTCGTGACAAATTACTTATGTACTTTTCCCTCATATCCACAAGAAAGCTATCTAAAACATTTGAACTTCCATTATCTCTAACCGATTTAGCAGATTATTTAAGTGTTGACAGAAGTGCTATGATGAGGGAACTAAAACTTTTGAAGGAAGATAAGATGGTAGACAAAATCGGAAATAGAATTATATTATTATATGAATAAAAAAGGTATATTCAGACATGAAATATACCTCTTTTTTAGTTTTAAATATATTTTTTGATAATTATTTATTTAATAAATACACTCCAATATTTAGGTAAGCTGCAAAGATACTCCATAATAAGTATGGTATTTGCAAATATGCTGCTGTTTTATCTTTTTTGTAAAATTCAATCATCATTTTTATAATTAAAATCACTAAGAATATAAGCCATATAAATGCAAATAATCTCCATTTAAAAACAAAAAATGCAATAGGCCATAATAGGTTTACAAACAACTGTAAATAATATATGTTTTTTGTATTGGTGTCTATTAAATTTTTGTAATCTAGTATACCATAAGAAATTCCCATTAGTATATATAAAATTGTCCATACTATTCCAAATATAAATCCAGGTGGAGAAAGTGGTGGTTTATTTAATTCATTATAATCCATAAAATTAGATATTATTAATCCTACTATTCCTCCCAACACTACTGGAATTAAGATATTTTTTATCCAAAGCCATTTATTTTTTAAAAATTTCAAAATAAAAAACCTCCTGATATATTTTCTTTATTATTATATGATTATAATTTTGAAAATATACCAAAAGGTTATTTTTAGCTAAATTACATAATAAAACTAATCAAAACTTTTCAAGTAAAATTATGCCGTTAGTGGTAATATTTAGTTGGGTTTTAGAGGATTATCTTCCTCCACCACCGCCTCCGGCCTCCGGCCACCACCGCCTCCGCCAGAGAATCCTCCTCCACCTCCAGTTGCTGAAGAATATGAACTAGAGATAGATGAGCTTATCGAATTACTAAAGCTTGTTTGGAAATTACTATGATACATGAAATACATATATGTCGAGGTGTGTACAGCATCTAATTCATCTATATTTGGATATATGGTTTTTAATTGTTTTAATACTTTATCAGCTATTCCAAATGCTGTAGCATATACTAAATACTTCTCCCAAACTTCTATTGCTGGAATTTCTTTTTCATCTAGTAATGAAAAGTCCTCCATATATTTCTTTAAGCCTTTCCATTTTTCTTTACTATTAACACCTTTTTGAGTTAATACATTGAATTTTTTCTTTATTCTTGAACATATAAGTCCATTTACTAATAGTACTATTGAAAGTGGTAATGCCCAGAATAGCGTCATTATGGCAAATACATAATATACTCCTGCTAAACCAGAATAGTTTAAAAACTCTTCTTTTTGTTTTGCATCTAATATGCCACTTTCAACTAACTGCTTTTCTATATTCCTTTCGCAGCCTTTTATTAGTACTTCTACACCAGCAGAATGTTTTTGTATGTAGTCTTCTAATTCTTTTATTTCGATTTCTGACTTTTCTTTCTTTACCTTGTATATATATTCTAAGATTCTTTTTTCATCTGTCTTTAAGTTATTATCTGCCTGTTTTAATCTCTTAATGTAAATTTTATCTTTCTTTTTATCATTTTTTTCTACTCTTAAATCTAAATAATCTTTTAGCTTTAAATTTAATAATGTTGCTGAGAATATTTTTCCAAAATTACTATTAAAAGTATTATATGGTTCTTTTAATATATATACAGCTTCGCCAGGTGTCACATCTTTTTCTGGTAATTCTCTAAAATAATCTAGATTTTGTTCTGGCATAAATTTGTTTAGTTCACTTGATTTTTTGCCATATTTCGTTGCTTTTTCTATAAATATTATGCATAAAGATATTACAATGAAAATAACAAATGTTGCTACAACGTCATCCTGTATTTCTTCCCATTTTCTTCTTAGATTTGCTTGATTTGCCCATTTTCTTTCTTCTCTTACTGCATCATCATATCTATCTTCATTATATGTTCTTCCAGAACTTGTTACAATTTCAGTTGGAAATAGAATTCTTATTTCCACATATCTTCCCGCATCAAAATTTTCTAGTTGAAATTTAACCTCATCTGTATCTGTTACATAAATTTCTCCATTTAAATTTTCAGTATGTCCCCAAACTTTTATATCATCTTCTGCGCCGGCTTTATCAGGGAGGGTTATTTTTCCTGTTATTTTATCTGCATCAACCTCAAAATCTTTTCCAATAAATTGCCAATAAAGCTCTGCATAATCATTATATTTACCAATAGCATCCTTTACTGTGTATGAAATTTCATATGTTCTTGTTGCATATGAATTGTCAAATCCAACTCCCCATGCTATTTCAAAATCACCTTTCGAATTTGTTAGAGCATAGTAGCAATCCTTAGTTACATGGTACATTTCTTCATTTATCTGTGAAAATTCTTTATCTGCAGTAATATCTTTTACCTGTACATTTTCAATTGATGTAAATTTTTCTTTATCCGTCTCAAATGTTTTATACAATGTATTTACATGTGATATGTCAATATTCCAAGTTTCTACCACATCCATACTTCCGTCTTCGTTCACATTTATATCAAATTTAAGTTTATCTAAATATAGTCTACTATCATCATCTGCTTTTGCGCTAGGTGTAAATGATAGAAATATAAAAAGAAATATAAATATGAATGATATAATTTTCTTTAATTTACTACACATATTTTTCTTATAATACATTTAATTTGTATTATTTCCCCTTTCTAAAATATTTATATGTATGATATCATTGTTTAAAATCCTCTTCAATATTTTTATATTATTTTATGTTGTCAATTAAAAATTTTATCACTTCGGTTTCAGAACTTTCTTTGTTTATCTCTAGTTTTTCCTCAGCTGTAAGTTCCACAAAATATTTATTAAATTTTGGTGATATACTTATGGAATCTAATGGATATCCTGGATTTCTTTTTGAATTTTGCTTATCTGTTAAATAAAAATGCGATTTGTTCCATGTTAAAGTCTTTTCTTCTTTTCCGTTACAAATTGCAATTCCATATACCCATTTAGCTTTTAACTTTCCACCATGTTCTTTTACCAGATTAGAATAATATTCTATCATTTCGTCATCATTTAATTCTTTTCCATTTACTCTTCTTACAAATGTACCCGGTTGTTTATCATCTGGAATACCTTCTATAAATAGATTATCATCCATACCTATGGTAATTAGTTTAGTAAGATTATAGTATGCTCTTGCTTTTATAATAGCGTTTTCTAATGCATCTCTTCCATCTTCTTTTACGTCAATTTTCTTTCCTATATTACTTATACTTAATAAATTTATTCCTTCTTCTTCAAGTGGCAATTTAAATCTTCTAACCTTAGCCGGATTAGTTGTTGCAAATAACACGTCCATTTTTATTTTTCCTTTCTTATATCTTTATTCTTGCTTGATTGTATACATACTTTATTTCTTATGCTATTTTATCACATAAATATGGTATGCACAATTATTATCAACGAATATTTAGTTTAATATATTTTTAAATTATCTACTTTTATATTTGATATATATTATGTTTTTACTACCTTTCATTTCTTTGCTGTTATATGTATTACTTGTTTTATTAATAATATATATATTAGTCTATTACCTTCGGGTTATGAGCCTGTAATTGTTGATATTGCAGTGTTTTGTATAATTGTGTTATGCATTGTTAGAGTAAGTTAATCGGTAAATTTACTAATACTTTGTTTGTGTTAAAATATGCTTAAAATTGGCTAGTTTTGGAGAAAGTGTGACCAAGATGTGACATAGAAACCATCGAAAAAAAGCTAAAATTAATTTTAGCTTTAATCGTCCCAATCTTCTACTTCATTATAAAATTTTACTGCTGTTGTAGCTGTCCATCCTTCTCTATTTGGTGTATTATGTTGATGTCTAATCGTCTTTCCCTTTGTTTCAAATACCTTTACTCCTCTCCTCTTATATGCATTGGTCACCATTCTCTTTGGGTGATCCGAATTTTTAGCCGCTAATACAAAAGCTGCTCTACCATCTTCATATCCTTCACTAACTTTACTTCCTAATAATTTATTTAACAATGTTGTTGACACATTTCTTCTTCCTCCGTGGTGTGGAATTTGATAAACATCAATTTTTTTACAATTTATATTTTGCTTTTTCATATATTCTATAGCTTTATTTATTGCTCTAATTCCAGCATCTCCCATAAATATAAATTTTTCTTCATCCATATCCCCGTATAAAATAATTGACATTTCGTTTTCAGATGATGTACTAACATCTTCTCTTAAATATTCCGTATCCCAAGTTTCTCTAATATTATTTAAAATTTTTTGTACTTTATTAAATATCATTCGTTCAAAGCTTTCTTTCTCTGTTTCAGGTGTTTTACTTGATTCTGCTAATAAATCTATATAAAATTTTTTTGATGGTGATAAAATTTTAAACCTATCATCTATATTAGTACCTTCAAAAGATTCTTCTATTGGTATATTTTTTTCTATACATATTTTTTCTATATCATCAACATATTTGTATGATTTTCTTAATCTATCTTCTAAACTATTTTTTGTTATTCTTCCATCTTTTATTATTTCATATAATTCGTCTACATATAACCAAGGTAAATTCACATATACTTTTTTTACTTCAAATTCTTTTAAAATTTCAGTTAATCCAGATGCATGATCTAAATCAGAATGTGAACAAACTATAAAATCTATTACTATTTTTTCATTTTCTTGCTTATAATATTTTTTTATATGTTCTTTCATCTCAATACCATAGTCATTTGTTCCTCCATCATATATACCTATATGATATTTATAATCAGTCTCGTTAAAGTACCTAAAACATATAGCATCAGCATCTTTTCCTTCTTTATTTATTCCAATAAAATCAATTTCATATTTCATATTTTATCCTCCTCTAAACTATCACATACTTCCAACAATGTATTAGCATAGTCAAAAGCTTTGTTTTGAACTACTTTTTTATTTACAATAGTACATGTGACTATAAATATTACTATCATCGCTATTAAAGGAACACTAGTTGGAAAAGGGTTAGCAATTATTTGGTTAATTTCATATCTCATTAAAGTGATATTTTCTATAATTATACACACCAAACAGCTAAATAAAATTATATACTTGCCCCCATATAAATTTCTCCAGAAATTATAATCTTTTAACTCTTGATAGACTCTAGGTTCCTTATTTCTATTTGAATTTGCATATTTTCTTAACCAATTTATAGCTGATTCATATTTTATATCATCTTCTTTAACTTCATCATCTCTTTTAGTAGGTAAATTTAATTCTTTTACTTTTTCATTTAGTCTTTTATGATATCTAGTTTTAGTTATTTCATCTATTGTGTCATCTGAATATCTCAAAATTATTGTTGTTGGCTTTGCACCCAATTCATCATACATTTTTTTCTCATACTTTTTTCCTAAATTCCTTATTACTTTATAAAATACAATTATTAATAAAATAAAAATGCTACTATTAATTAAAATTGTATCTCCAAACTCTAATGAAATTATATTTTTTAATATTAAAAATATATACACAGGTAAAGCTATAATTAGGGCTGGAATTACTCTGGCATGAAAATTAAAATCATCAAAAATTCCTTTTAAAAAATTATACATATTTTCCTCCTTTTTAATATATTACCACTTTATTCTTAAAAATGTTGTCGAATTTTGTAACAAAATATAATTTTCGACATTTTTCATCTTTTTTACTAATTTGTTGCTTTTAAAATATTTACTATTCTATTCGAAAGTTTCATAATTTTATTGTTAAAATATTGTGTAATCCAACTAATAAAGTTTTCATCAAAATCATTAAATATTGGTATAATTCCAAGTTCCTTCAATACAATTAATACCACAAACAAAATCAATGCATACACAACGTAAGTAATAGAATACCCTATACTTCCTACTGTTGGTATATCTATATCCAGTTTTTTATAAATTATCATATTGCAAGTCCAATATGATAATGCCCATAATATTTCATTCATTATAGGTGATATTATAAAATAATTTAAAATAAAACTTTCTGATACATCTATTTTATCTATTGTTACAGCACATATACACCATGTTATTATATGACCTAATACTTTAACAAACTTGTACATTTAATTTTTTTAATACTCCTTTTCTCCTAACAATTTTATAAAACTAATACCGAAAGAATTTTATTCTCTTTCGGTATTCTTATCTTTTATATAAAATACCTTTTATTTTCTTCAAAATATTCTGCTAATTTATAACAATATGTTTCATCAAATAAATTATCTTAGGTATTTTTCATTTATTAAATAATTAAATACTTCTTCTGTATTTTTCCGGTTGCAGTATCAGCTATTTGTGCATTTTCATAGTCGAATTCCATTCTTTCTAAACCTGTTTGGAATGTCTGCCATTCATTTGCCAAATCATAACAGGCTCACTTTTTTACATATTATACCAACAATATTTGAAAAAGTCCATTATTTAGACAATTTTTCAAACTAATATGTGTTAAAAAGTTAAAAAATTACACATATTTTAAAAACATGTGTAATTTTTTAATATTATTATATAAATTATTTACATTATAAATGGTGGAAACATAGTTACATCATCGCATTTTCTAAAGACATTAGCTAATGCAACAACCTCTTGCCATTGTTTTTCTGTTAGATTATACTTCCTCATTATTATCTTTTTATAATCCTCAATGTTAAAATTTTTATCAACAAACATTTTATCCTCCTTCCTAAAATGGTAATTCTACATCATCTATTGATATATTTTTACTGTGATTTTCGGGGGTTACCGGAAACTTATTTAAATAATCCCCAAATTTTCTTTCTTCTTCACCAAATACATCTACTGCTAATACTTCTATAAATGTTACCATCTTTCCATTGATTGATTTTCTCGTTTTATTCCTGTCTTTTTCTCCTGGAAATAATCTTCCCGCTTCTTTTAAATATTTCCAAGTAGAGCCTGCGTTTCCTGGAAATTTGATTCCTTGCATTGCATAAAACTTGACAATTTCATTATATATAACATCTGGTAGCAAGTAACATCTTTGCCTTTCTTCATCATAATAGCCAACAAATGTTGACAATGGTATATCTGGTTCTCTTTGATTGTTCTTATAGCTTTTTAAATATATCTTTTTACTTAATAATAATCCTTGAACTCCTCTAAAAAACATGTTGTCAGTTCTATTTTCTTCAGTTTTCATACTTTGCTTTTGAGCTGCCTTAATTAAGTTATCCCATGACATTAGTTTAAGTTTATTCATTTCTTCAAACTCTATCGTGTGTTTGCTATAAGCAAATTCATAAAATAATTCTATTCCCATATATTCTGATGCAATAATTTCTGGTATTCTCCCATGAGCAAAATTCTGATTTGCTTTATTTCTATATTCTATAAATTTACTTTTACAATTTTTCTTTATCTCTTTGTAATTTTCAATTATATATTGAATAAATTCTTTCATACAAAATGACAATTGGTCTTTTCTTTCCTGCAATTTAGATAACAATTGTAAATCAATATCTCCTCTAGCCATTTCTATTATTAATGCTCTTGCAGTTCTGCTTTCTGCCATACTTGGAAATGATTCTCCTGTAACAATACACATACCCCTTGCACTAAATCCCATCTTTACCGTTTGTCCATCTTGTTTCATTCTACTTCTGGCTTGTCTATCTCCATATAATCCAAATAAACTCTCTGCAACAGCATCCATCTTCTTCCCTTCTTGTAATGTCTGACTAGGATAATAGTCATCTATTGCAAATAATGTATCTTTCAATGTAAATGATTTCTTCTCAATACTATTTACTGTATCTTTAAATCCACCTGGTAATGTATCTCTTTCAAAATCTCCAAAGTGAGAAACCATTATAGATGATAAAGAACTTTTCTGCGAACCACTTTCCCCTACAATCCATGTCACAAATCCTAATGGAATATTTTCCTCTAAAAATAAACTTCTTAATGGTGATAAATATGTAAGTGCCAATAATGGAATTGTGATTTCTTTCTTAGACAAATCTAATATTGATATAGATGTTTTAATACTTTCATTTAAATCATATCTCTTATTTGTAAATTTATATCTTTCCAAATTAATTCCGGATAAATCTACCTTTATATCTTTATTATCACCTATTGCTCCTCCTTGATGTAGATATACTAATTTTCCATTTACTTTTCTAAATCCTGTATGTTCATATATTGTTTCTTTATTAATATCCTTGGATAAATTTTGAATTACTGCATATACATATTCTTTATGATTTGATTTTGGAGGATATATTTGTGGAAGTAAATCCCATGTTGGATTGAATATCCATGACATATTTTCCAATTTATTATAATTAACTTTTACTGGATTTAATCTAATCTTATTATTTAATACTGCTGCAATTTCTAAAAATCCTTCCACTTCTAACCCATTATCTATATATATTTTCTTTGTTGGAATAGGCATAAAATTTGAAAGGGTCTTTAATTCCTCAGAGTTACCTTTTTTTACTTTTCTTTGAAGACCTACATATCCAAACACATAAGGAGTCCCATATAACATATTATTATATTCTTTATATTCATCTAGTTCTTCTATTTCTTCAGGATTTATCCCTAAATCTTTTAATTCCTCTAAAGTAACATCATCTATGTCCATATTGTTTCAATTTCCTTTCTGTGCCTAAATAATTCTATTTTTTCATACTCTGTTTCTACTTTTATAAATTCTTCTATCCACAAATTTATTTCTGTTTGCTTATAGTATAAATATTGTAGAGCATTTGTTAAATCGTCATTTTCAAAATCTGTTATATTTTTTATACTCTTACATAAAGTTTCTATGCATATTTCATTAATTTTATTGACATCACATAATTTACTAAAAGTAGTATTAAACCAATTATTTAATGCTTCTCTTATTTTTTTATTTAATATATTTTTACGCTTCTGAGTTTTTATTCTTTTATAATCAGGCTTTTTTTCTATTTCAATTGATAATGCAAAATCTTTTATAAGAGTTTTAGCTGCATCTATTGCTGATATATGATATAGTTCTTGAACAAAACTGATAATATCTCCATGCCAGCCAGTTCCATAATCATGAAATCCTTTTTCATTATTCACACAAAATGAAGCTGTTTTTTCATCTCTAAATGGTGACTTATAAAATATATTATTACCAGATTTCTTTCCTTTGCCTAAAAGATAATATTCTGCAACTTGCTGTGGATTTAAATACTCTTTTATTTGTTTGAAAATATTTAAATTATACATCTATAAAATGTGCAAACTTTCTCTTAGTGAACTTTCTTCTTGATTTTTAATATATTCTTCTACAGCTTGTTTCGTAATAAATATTCTTCTCCCAACTCTTATATGTTTTATTTTTCCCTCTCTGATTATTTTAGAAAGAGACCACTCTGTAAACATTGGTTTATAATATTCAATTACATCTTTTTTTGTATATATGATTTCTTTTTGTTCCATTCTTTTCTTTCCTCCATTAATTCTTCTATTGCTTTTAAAATTTTATTTTTTTCATGTTCACCTAATTCATTTCTAAGTAATCTACTAAAATTTCCATCTGTCATTTTCAGTTTATTTGCTACTTGCCAATATTTGAAGTTGCTAGATTCTATTGCTTTTCTAATATCTAAATTGTGCATAATATATCCTCCTTCAGAATTTGATTTGACAATAACTTAATACTATGTTAAACTATTTTAAATTATTGTTGTTATTGTTAACATTAAAGGTATGATAATATAATTTTATTTCAAATGCAATAGTATCAACTAAAAAGAGTTATAAATAGAAAGTTAAGATTTTTTGAATTTTAAATTGTTAACAGGAGGATTTAACTATGAACAATCACTTCAATATCTATTTTGATTTGAAATCAAATCAGGAAATAATTAAATATAGAAAATTAACTAAAGCATATATTCTTGATTCACAAGACCAAGAACTATTAATGGAATATGGAATTGATGAAGATAAAAATCCATTTCATATTATAGATTTTAAATCTGTTACTGAAAATACTCCAGTCTATGAAGCAGTTTTTTTTAATACTCTACATGATGTTGATTATTTTGAAACAAAAGTACAACCTATAGGAACTTACCTTATTGATTTTTTAAATATAAATTTAAATGATGGAAATGATTTAAAGAAATTTGCTTTTAAATATGGTTTAGATATTTTTTTAAAACTTGATTCATTAAATCTATTAAATTCTTATCTTATTTATACGGTTAGTGATTTTGATAAAATATTCACAAAATTTTTTAACCATGTAAAAGATGATTTATATAAATTGCAACAAGAATTCAAAGAATCAATATTATTTTGTTTTAATGATTCTGGAGATAAGAAACTTAATAAATTTACCCCAAAGCAAAAGTACTTTTTATCTTTTCATGGATGTAATGATAATATTTATTTTACCAAAACTCCTAAATTTCAGAAATATGCTAAAGGAATATCCCTTGATTATGACTCTTTCTTTGATACAGATATAAATTTAACTAATTTTACTACTGAAGAATTAATTAATACAATTTCTTCTAAAGATTTTGAATTTGCACCATGTTTCTATAGCTGCTTAAGGTTAGAAAATTCATTATTTATATCTTTTATTAATTTACTTGAATTAGAAATCTTGCATATAAAAACATGTGCAAATTGTGGTAAGTTATTTATCCCTACATCTAAAAGTAATGAAGTATATTGTGATAATCCACTTGTTGATGATCCTTCTCGTACATGTAAAGTTGTAGGAGCAGATAAAAAATATAAAGCAAAGATTAAGGATAATGAAATTATTACTTTAATTAGAAGTACCTCTTCTACTCTTTCTATGAGGGTAAAAAGAAACCCGGATATTAAAGAACACAAAATAAAATATGATAAATGGAAAATTAGTTATCCTGTACAAATGAAAAAATATCAAGATAGAAAGATTACTAAAGACGAATTTATTAATTGGATTAATGATGTAAGGAGGTAATTTCATTTGGCAGGTAATATTATAGAAATGGGAAATAATAAATATAGGCTTCGTTATAGTCAAGGATTCAGCAATAATGGTAAGCGTAAATATATAAGCGAAACTGTGTATGCTACCTCTAGAAGAGATGCAGAGAAAAAAATGGCAGAACTTATTTCTAGAGTGGAAGGTGGATGTACATACTCCGCTAGCAAAACAACTCTAAATGAATTTAGTAAAAAATGGTTAGAAACATATGTAAAGCCTAATCTTTCCCCCACAACATATCAAAGTTATAACGAGAAATTAGATAAACATATTTTACCTTATTTAGGTAGTAAAAGATTAGATAAAATCAAACCTTTAGACATTGATAATCTATATAATATGCTATCTACTAAACTTACTAATCGAAAAGATGTAAATGGGAATTTTAAACCATTATCCCCTGCTAGTATTCACAGGGTTCATGAAATAATATCAAGTATGTTTAGCGCTGCATATAGATGGGATTTAGTTCCTTATAATCCATGCACTAAAGTTACTAAACCAAAATATAAAAGAACAAAAATGACTTGTTATGATGAAGAAACATCTAAAAGATTAATTAATAAATTATTAGAAACAGCACCTTTAAAATATAAATGCTTTGTAATATTAGCAATGCTAGGTGGTTTTAGAAGAGGTGAAATTGTTGGATTACATTGGGATGATATAGATTTTAAAAATAAAAAAATAACTATTAATAGAAGTGTTTATTATTTAGGGCATAAAGGTATCAATGAAAAGGCAACAAAAACTGATTCTAGTAATAGAACTGTTGTAATTTCTGGCATATGCTTTGATTTATTGAAACAATGGCGAGTTGAACAGAGTAAAATGAGATTAGCTCTTGGAGATAAGTGGCACGGTGTAGAAAATATTTTTACTACTGATAATGGTAAAATTATGAATCCCTCTACTGGTCCAAAGTGGTTTTCTGAATTTTTGAAAAAGAATGGATTCCCTCATATAAGATTTCATGATTTAAGACATACTTTTGCTACTTTGCTTATTTCTTATAATGTTGATGTTAAAACTGTTTCTCATAAATTAGGACATGCTAGTCCTACTACTACTATGAATTTTTATGTTCACGATTTAGAGTCTACTGATAAAGCTAGTGCTGAGTTGTTGGAGAATATTTTGATAAAAGATACAAATATTATTTAAATATCTGTATCCTTTATCTTATTACGAACATATTATTTTAAATTTTATCCCATATGTATCCATTAAATATTTTTTTGTTACACATAATATTTTATTCATATCTTCTGTTATTTTTTTTGAATCCACACCTGGTTGTACTATATTTATATCTAAAGTATAATCAAATATAGCAAGTTTGTTTAAAATCTCATTTAATTTTTCCATATTTCCAATTTCAAACTTTGATATATCTGTTTTTGACTTTCTCTTTAATTCTCTTTTTATCATCCTTTTTATTATTTCTGTGCCATTTTGATTCCATTCAACTGACTTTTGAGCTTGTCCACACACCTCATATAAATCGTCTATTCTAGAACCGGGTTTTTCTCCTTTTGCATATTTACAATGATAATACTCTATTTTGATTTTATTTGTTTCTTCTTTTATTGCAATTATATCTGCAATTTCTCCAGAACCATCATCATCAAAAATAACAGAATAATCTTTTTTGTCTTTTAGCTTTGAAATAACCTTATATTGTATAGAGTCTTTTACCTTTCCCATTTTTTGAGATTCTTTATGTATGTCTATATCACTAAAGTCCCAAACCTCTATGTTAGATTTATCTAATTCCATATTATTTTCTTCTTTTGAATCAATATACATATTCCCTTCCAATGTAGATTGACTAGCAAATCTTATTCTTGGCGGATTTTCATTGAAATAATCTACTAAATCGATTTCATTTCTATTAGCAAACCTTATTTTTGCAATTGTTTTACTTAACCTTTTAAATGAAGCATTTCCATCTTTAAAATTCATTTCATATTCTATTGAAAAATTATCATTATATAATTTAAATTTTATTGGTTTATTTATTTCTGTATTATTAATTATTCTTAATTCTGTTTCATATATCGGAACTTGATGTAAGCTAGTTACTATTTCTATTTTTTCATCATTATTATAATCCAATTCAATAGGATATTCTATCGATATAGGAACTTCTTTTGGTCTCTCATGTATAACTTTTGGAATCAAAACTCCCCTTAAAATATTATTAGTATCAATATCTTTATTTAAAATTTTTTCAGCTATCTCATCACACCAATTTTTCCAGAATTCGATTGTCTCTATCCATCTTGCCCATATTGTTCCTTTATATGAACAACCTATACTAATTTTCCCTTTACCATTATAACCTAATCCAAATAAATTTGATTTTGTACTATTTCCCCTTTGTGCTTCTGTTATGGCTTCTGCTATATCTACACCTGTAAACATTTTATATCTTATTGGTCCATTAATTACAGTATTAAGACCTACTGTTGCAAGCATCAATCTTTTTATTCCGTATAAACATTTAAAAATGTCTTCACCTTTAATTTTTACTGGATCATCAAATATCTTCGACATTAACCTATTACAAATAGACTTATCTGTTGAATTAATAAATGCTATATTTTTATCAACATTCCAATAAATAATATATAAATTCCACTTTATATTGCTTAAATTTTTATTATTAGTCCATGCTATACTTTCTTCTTTCATTTCCACTATTATAATTATTTTATTTTCCTCGTTTATCGATACTTTGCATTTCTGTTCATCTAGTACTTCAGTCCATTTTTCACAATTCCACTTATCAGAATTTATTTTATATGGTATCATACTTACTTTGGGTATAAGTTGATTTAAGTTAATATCATTTATTTCGTTACGGTCAAATTTATTTATTAATTCTTGTAACTCAACTTCTTTTTCTATTGAACTAGTAGAAAATGTATGTAACAATATATTCCAGTCTGAATCTTGTGAATACAAACTTTTAAGTTCATCTTTCACATCATCTTGTGCTATATTAGCTATTACTGTAGCATTTCCTAATCCCTCACTGCTTCTCGCAAATCTCCCAACAAATTGTAATGTTATTGGTAAACTTTTATATTTATCATGTATTGCAGCAATTTTTAAATTAGGAATATCAATTCCTTCTCCAAACATATCTACACAAACCAGTATTTTTGCTTCATAGTTATTTATTTTCTCCATACTATTTCTTTTCTGTTTTTCTGTCAAGCTACTATCTATTAAAACTGGATTATACTCTTTAAAGTATTTCATATAAACATCTTCAAATAACTCTTTTGCTCTTTTTTTGTTATTGCTTCTAACTAAGACTATATGTTTATATCCATTTGACATATCTTCTTTTAATTGTGCAACTGCTGATTTAGCTATAGCTAAGTCGGATTTTTTATTATCAAATTCTAATATAGGTTTAAAATTTATAGGTTTAAAATACCCTTCTTCTTGAGCCTTTTTTAATGGAAAATTGTAGATTATCTTACCATCAATTTTCTTCTCATCATTTCTAAAAGGAGTGGCAGTAAATTGTAATACTCTTTTTCCTTTAAACTTATATTTTACTTTATTCCATGTTTTAGCAACTATGTGATGTGCCTCATCTACTATTAATTCCGTTGAATTTTCAACTAATGTATCTAATAATTCTTCAGAAAATAGACTTATTAATTTTACTGTAGATATTATAATATTAGACTTATCAATTATTCGTTTAAGCTCTTCTTTACTATCCGGTTTAGATTTTAAGCAAGCAATAATAGGATTTTGCGCATTGCTATTTATAATTCCGAAGTTTTTTAATATTCCTAATGAAATACTTTTTTTAGTCAATTGTTCTCTCAATAAATTGCTTGGTAATAAGATTAATACTTTTTTGCATCTTTCCGAAACAATCGTGCTTAAAATTGTTTCTGTTTTTCCTGTTCCTGTAGGCATAACAATAGTTGCAGATTCGTTAGAAACACTCCAATGAGATTTTATCGCAAATAATGCTCCTAATTGTGGTTTTCTAAGTCCTTTATTATTATCACTTTCTTCTATAAAATTAAAAGAATTTGTCCAACTTTCAATTACATTCTCACAATTATCAAAAGTTTCTTTTTCTGTTTGTTGATAAATAATATTTTTGCCTATATTTTCTTTAATTATTGTCATATTTTACTTTCTCCTTAAACCAATGCTAATTCTTTTTCTTCACTTTCTTTAATTTCTTCTACTAATTCTTCTACCATTTTTCTTGCCTCGTATATATCCAAAGCATCTAAATGTTTATCACTACCATAAGAATTAATTTTTTTAAACAACGCTCTCGATGGATCTCTACTATATAAATCATTTTCCTTTATTGCTTCTAAAGCTGCTATCAATATATTTTTATTTCTATTATAAGAACGTTCTGAAATATGTTCATATATTTCTTGTCTATCAAGTATTATATCAACAAGTTCATATGGGTCTTCTCTATTTTCATCATATCCCCAATATCCTGCCCACCATAATCTAGCTATACCATTTCTTATAACACCTTTAGAACCTCTTATTGCAAAATATCTTTGTTTAATAACTTCTCTTAATTTTTTCTCATTTTCATTATCATTAATTTTCCATCTACTAGCCATATATTCTGGGAATTGTATGTGTGTCATATATGTCCATAATTCTGCTGAAACCGCTTGTACAGGCCTTAATTCTTTTAGATGTTCATATATTATTCTAGCATTTTGTTTATCTGTTTCTGGTCCTCCTAAAATTAATTCAAAAGGTTCTACCTCTATTTTACTACTTACTTCAAAATTATTATTTCCGGATTCTCTAAACATTTCTATTAACCAAGTAGGATTTTCTTCCATATGTATATAATATTCTTTATTTACTATAATATCTTCTTCTAACTTATCTAATATTTTTGTTTTAAATATTTTTTGTTTCATCTATTCATCATCTCCTTCTTGATTATCTAACAATTTTTTAAACTCATTAATTGATTCAACCGTTATATTTTTTAATAAAATTTGAGCAGTTTCATATGGATTTTCAAATATTTCTTCTCTAGTCATATGTTTTTCTTTGATAATTTCGTTTATTTTATTGTTTAATGTTTTAAACCAAAGTCTATTGGAAAATTCTTCTTCAGCATCATTCATATCATTGATTACACTAGTTAATACTGGCATAAATAATATTGAATTTAAAACTGTAATTTTTTCCTTATTTCCTTTTGATGTTAAATAATAATTTCCTATTTCTTCAGGAACTCTTATTAATATTCTGTCATAATTAGGATCATATGTAGTATGGTCTATTTTTGAATCTTTTTGTAAATTGAAAATTGAGTGTACTTCTTTCAAAACTTCTTCATCAAGTACTATTATTTTTCTTACATTCTGGCATACTCCTAAAATTTCATTTTTGTTTATTTTCATCTTTATATCTTTATATGCATCAACAAAATCTTCGCTTTCAAAATTTTCGATATCTTCTTTAACTAATATGGCAATTCCTATATCTATATAATCTATGACTTCATCATTTCCTAACGTTATATTAATATCGTCTCCATTATAGAATTCGAACATATTTCTATACATTGCATTTGGTGATTCTATTTGCACAGCATAACATGCTTTTCTATCTTCAATTAACTTTTTTATTTCCATATTATCTACTACACATTCTATTTTTATGTTATGTCCATTTTTTAATCCTTGGTATAGATATCTTGCTTTTATTGTACTATTCTTATAATCAATATTATCTTCTAAAAGTACTGGATATGGATAATTTCCTTTAATCTTGAACATACACTCTCACCTCCATTATACATTTTCTTTTAGTCTCAAATTCAACTTCTATTTTTGTATCTTCATCTTCTCTTAAATTAATATTTTTTACTGTGTTTCCTGATACATCTAGTTCCTTTCCATCTAAGAAAGCTTTTTTTACATTTATCTTTTCTAACTCACCAGAGTCTGTACATCTTAAAAAATGAATTTCAGAATTTTCTAAATCTTCTATAGTTCTAATTATTACTCTATAAATATTTTTCTCACTATCATAAGGTGTCTTGACATATTTCATTCTTATTTCATGATATGTTTCTCCACTTCCTGTTGTATTATTTCCATTACCAGTTTTCTTTTCTTTTCCATCTCTTATCCTATCTTGATTTCCTTCGCCCTCACCACCAATTTTTGGATCTTCTCCACTTGTTTTATCAATACCATTTGGTAGATTAGTATTTTTTTGAACTGCTAAAATTTCTTGTTCATCCTCTTCTTTACTTACTATTTCGTCAAAAGGTCTTTGCATTTCTTCTATTCCGTTAGAATCGTCATCTTCTAAATTTAAAAAATCAAGACCTTCTGCATCAAACTCTTCAATGTCATCAACATACGATAATGAGTCAATTTGTTCATTTATCCATACATCTAATTTTCTTATTGTATCTCTTACTTTTCTTCTATCTTCTTCATCTTCTATATTATCTGCATTCCATGCATCATGCGTTTGAGGTTCACTCTCTCTCAATTGTTTATTGAGTTCTTCTCCTTTTGCTATAAGTATTCCAATAAAATTAACAGGTCTCTTTCTAGGAGAAAATATATTTATTTTCATTTCAGTATCTCTCATTTTTAAAATTTTCTTTTCTGGATACTGTGGCAATTTTGCAATTTTTAGTTCTACATCATTTTCATTACATATGCTACCATATCTTACTTCTTCAACACTGTCATTTAATTCTATAAATTTATAAGCATTAAAAATATCATGTTCATCTATTTTAGCGTTCTCTTCTTTTCCCATTTGTGCTAATGCTCTAATATTTTTTGAATCAATATTTATGTTTTTTCCATCATTTACAATACTTACTTCTAACTTATCTTCTATAATTAATTTCCAGAAATTCTCTATTACTGAATATATAATATTTTCAACCCATTCTTCTTTTTCTAACTTCGCACCTATTATATATAAATCAGTTCCAGTTTGATTTCTTCTATAAAATTCATCCATCGTTTCTTGGTTTCTTATCGGCTTGCATTCATCTTCTGTTATATTTCCCCAATAACCTATATTACTTTTAACAACTCCATCTTTCTTATGAGAACACAAAATTGACTTTCCTTGAAATGCATATCCTTCATCTTCTACATATGTTCCATATAATATAGTTCTAAAATATGAAAAAACAAATGCAGCATGTTTTCCTGAACCATACGATCCACCACTAACTCCACTTTTTGTAGAATTTCCTGATGATTTTATCAACCCATACCAAGCGCTATTTATTCTCTTTTCAATTCCTACTAATCCTGTTGTATTGTAATCACTGATTTTTAAAACATCTATTGTATCACTTTCAAATTTTTCATTAGCAACTTGTCTAAATTTTTCTAATCGTTCTGATTCAGGAAAATATTCTGCACTTGCGTTTATACTTTCCTTTATACTTTCGAGATTTGGAATTCTATTTTTATCCATTTTAACTAATTTGAATTCCACTTTAACTTTTTTATCTTCTCCTTTTATTTTAGCATCATATGAATTTTGAATAATTTCTCTTGCTAGTTTTCCATAAGGACTCATTTTAAATTGATTAATACCTTGATTCTCAAATCCTTCGTCTTGACCTCCCTTATTATCTGGGAAGTACCATCCTCTTATTTCTTCCATCTTTTTCTACCTTTCCTACTACAATTATTATAACTTAAACTTTCCTTTTTCCTGTTTTTCAACAAATTTCATTTTACTTATTTTTAAAGAGATTTCTATTGCATTAAAAATATTTTTTACCTCTTCATCAGTATATTCATAATTGTTTTTATTTGAGCAATTACCTAATAAATCAATCATATTTATGATTTTATTTGTTCTGTTTTCTGCTATTCTCTTAAACCTATCTCTTTTAGACTCCATATATCTTCTCCTTTCTTTTTACTACATTTTTCATATATATTATACATATTTTTTATTTATTTGTCAAATATATAAAAAATGTAGTAGATTTTTCTACTACATTTTTCTATTTTATAACTTGATATGCTTCATTTTGAGCATTAAATAATCCTGCTAGTTTATTTTTTATTCTATCTATAGAAGATGTTTGAGCAAATTGTAATTCCATTTCTTCCATAAAGATTATATTATTAATATAATCCACTTGCTTAAATATTTCTTCCAATACATTTACAACAATACTATTTCCTGCCATTCTATTTAATTTCTCTATATTAAAGAAATATCTTTTTCTATGTTCAAAGTTGTTACTTACTATATTATTATAATCTTCTTCATCAAATCCCATTAATAAGAAACATTCTCTTGGTGTTAAATATCTAAATTTACTCTTTCCTTCTTTTTCATTCCAGTAATCTATTACTCCAGAATTTGGGTGTCTATCTTGTTTAGTTGTAACCGTTGGAACTGTTTGAGCTACAACTTTTTTATTATGATATATCTTAGTATTATATTCATATATGTCTTTTCTAGAAGGTGTATCATTAGGTTGACACATATCAGCTTCCATTCTGTATATTTCATTATTATAATTTAGTCTTAAAAATTCTTTTAGTTTTCTTTCTTTTATATTCAAACTTCTTACATACCTGTCATCTTCTAGATTATGTTCTTTGAAATAGTTTTCTACTTTTCTTTTTTTATTAGCATCATTTTCTACTAATACACTAAGCATATATGTTCTTACTCTTTTTTGTGGTATTCCAAATTTACTTGCATCTAATGTATATATTTGATTGTAATAACCTATTTCCTCTAGATAATCTGTCCATTCTTTAAAATTATCTTTATGCCTATCAGATAAGATATTACTTACATTTTCCATTAATAGAAATCTTGGTAACTGCATTTTTTCAGTAATTCTTTCTTTTAGTATTCTCTCAACTTCCCATAACATTCCTGATCTATTATGTGCATTTCTATCAATACCGCTTTTATTTCCGTGCCAATTTCCTGCTACAGATAAATCTTGGCAAGGGAATGAATATGTTAATAAATCTATTTTATTAGGTAAATCTCTTGCTTTAATATCTGTAATACTTACTAGATTATTACTTCTTTTTATTGCACATAGAACCCTCTTTAATACTTCTTCACTTAAATCTTGTATATTTTTCTCTGTAGCTGGTTTTTTACCATCCAAACTTAATGTATATTTACTTAGTGTTTGTATTAAATCTTGCTTTGTCATATTTTTATATCTACTTAAATCTTGCTTTCCGTGGTGTATAAGATCATATGCAATCATAGCATTAATATCCCAATCAGCCGTACATGTTATTTCATAATCTATTCCTATATTTTTTAGTGCTTTTGCTTGACTTCCTATTCCACTGAATGTTTCTACTACTTTTAACATCTTTCGCTCCTTTTTTACTATATGTATTTTATCAGAAGTCTCTATTTTTTTCCAGCGATTTCTGAAAATTTCTCAATTTTTTTATTTATGTGCATTCAAAATTCAATAGCAACAAAATCCAATATATAATTTATGCAATTATTTTTCTTATTTCTTTATCAAA
>CALXWW010000008.1 GCA_944392545.1 uncultured Clostridia bacterium | reverse complement strand
AATATCCTATTTAAAGAAGGATATATAGCAGCATTTGAAGAAATAGATGATTCTCGTCAAGGAATTATAAGAATAACTCTAAAATATGATGAAAAAGGAAAAAGAGTTATTGATGGTATAAAAAGAATAAGTAAACCAGGTTTAAGAGTATATGCATCAAAAGATGAATTACCTAGAGTATTAAATGGTTTAGGTATAGCTCTTATATCTACTTCAAAAGGAATAAAAACAGATAAAGAAGCAAGAAATGAAGGTTTAGGAGGAGAAGTTCTTGCTTACATATGGTAATTTTTGAAGCTAAAAAAGGAGGGAAAACTAAAATGTCAAGAATAGGAAATAAACCTATTAATGTACCAGATGGTGTAGAAGTTACAATAGATGGTAAGCACATTACTGTAAAGGGACCAAAAGGAACATTAGAAAGAGAAGTACATAAAAATATGACTGTAACTCTTAATGAAAAAACAATTACAGTAACAAGATTAAATGATGAAGCAGCCAACAAAAGTTTACATGGTTTAACAAGAACATTAATCAACAACATGATTGAAGGTGTTCTTCATGAATATAAAAGAGAATTAGAAATTAATGGTGTTGGTTATAGAGCACAGAAAAAAGGAAATAAATTAGTAATGAATTTAGGATATTCTCATCCAGTTGAGATGGATCCACCTGCAGGAATTACTTTTGATGTTGCTGATAGCAACCATATAACAGTTAGAGGAATCGATAAAGAATTAGTTGGCCAAACAGCAGCAGTTGTAAGAACAAAGAGACCACCTGAAGTATATAGAGGTAAAGGTATTAAGTATGCAGAAGAGCATATTAGACGTAAAGAAGGTAAAGCAGGTAAAAAATAAAATTTAGATAGAAAATAAAAATAAATCTAGAAATAAACTAGTGCAACAACATTAGTTAGAAAGGAGATTTTAATAATGATTACAAAAACAGATAGAAAAGCTGAAAGAATAAGAAGACATAAAAGAGTACGTAGAAAAGTTTCTGGAACAGCAGAATGTCCAAGATTATGCGTATTTAGAAGCAATAGCAATTTATATGTTCAAGTAATAGATGACGTAAAAGGTGTTACTTTAGCTCAAGCTTCAACATTAGACAAAGAAGTAAAAACTAAAAAAGCTAATAAAGAAGCAGCAAAAGAAGTAGGAACATTAATTGCTAAAAGAGCAATGGAAAAGAAAATTAAAACAGTAGTTTTTGATAGAGGCGGATATATATATCACGGAGTTGTTAAAGAACTAGCTGAAGCTGCAAGAGAAGGCGGATTAGAATTCTAATTAAGAAAAGGAGGAAAGAAAAGTGCAATCAGAAAATTCATCTGAATTAAAAGAAAAAGTTGTAGCTATTAATAGAGTTGCAAAGGTTGTTAAAGGTGGTAGAACTTTCAGATTTAGTGCAGTAGTTGTTGTGGGTGACGAAAATGGACACGTTGGCGTAGGAAACGGAAAAGCATCAGAAGTTCCAGATGCTATTAAAAAAGCTATTGAAGATGCTAAAAAGAATTTAGTAACAGTTCCAATCGTTAGTACAACAATACCACATGAATATGTTGGAAAATTTGGAAGTGCTAGTGTATTATTAAAACCAGCTGAAGAAGGTACTGGAATTATAGCAGGTGGTAGTGTTAGACCTGTTCTAGAACTTGCTGGATATAGAAATATAAGAACAAAAATAATAGGAACAAATAATCCAAGAAATGTTGTTTATGCTACAATAGAAGGATTAAAAGCTATGCAAACTATAGAAACTGTAGCTAAAAAAAGAGGTAAAAAAGTAGAAGAGATTTTATAGAATAAATTTAAAAAGTAGGAGGTGTGATAACAAGATGAAATTAGACGAATTAAAGCCAGCACAAAAAAATAAGACTAGAACTAGAGTAGGTCGTGGAATTGGTTCTGGATTAGGAAAGACTTCAGGAAGAGGTCATAAAGGTCAAAAAGCAAGATCTGGTGGTGGTGTAAGAAGAGGTTTTGAAGGTGGTCAAACACCATTATATAGAAGACTACCAAAAAGAGGTTTTACAAACATCCATGCTAAAAATTATACAGAAGTAACTTTAACAATGCTTAATAAAGCTACAACTGAAGAAGTTACAGCTGAAAGCTTAATTAAAGATAGAATAATAAGTAAAGCTAATGACGGAATAGTAATACTTGCAACCGGAAAATTAGAGAAAAAATTAACAGTTAAGGCTGTAAGATTTACTAAAGCAGCTATCGAAAAAATAGAAGCTTTAGGAGGAAAGGCAGAGGTGATTTAGTTGTTTAAAACTATAAAAAATGCACTAAAAACACCAGACGTTAGAAAAAAATTATTATACACATTACTATTAATAGTAATATTCAGATTAGGTTGTTATATAACAGTTCCAGGAGTTGATACTTTTGCATTAAGTGAAGCTTTTGGAGAAACAAATGGTATGGCAGCACTTATAGACTTGATTTCAGGTGGGGCTTTTTCAAGATTTTCTATCTTTGCAATGTCTATAAGCCCATACATTACTGCATCAATCGTAATTCAATTATTAAGTATGGTAATCCCTGCTTTAGAGAGATTAACTAAAGAGGGAGGAGAAGAAGGCAGAAAGAAAATTAATAAATATACAAAAATTCTTACTGTATTTCTAGCTTTAATTGAAGGTTTAGCGTTATATTTATCATATAATTCATTAGGAATATTCATAAATAATGGTTTCATTACAGGTGCAACAGTTGTTATATCATTAATGGCTGGTACAGCTTTACTTATGTGGCTTGGAGATGAAATTACTAATAAAGGAATTGGTAATGGAATTTCAATGATTATATTTGTAGGTATAGTAGCAGGTTTACCTAGTGCAGTAACTTCTATTTGGAATTTAATAATGCCAATAATATCTGAGAATCCAATAACAAGAGAATTCTCAACACAAGGATTATTAATTTCAATCGCAATGATAGTAGGTGCTATTATATTAGTGGCAGCAGTTGTATTTGTACAACAAGCTGAAAGAAGAGTTCCGGTACAATACTCAAAAAGAGTAGTTGGAAGAAAAATGGTAGGGGCTCAAAACACACATATACCTTTAAAATTAGTTATGGCAGGTGTAATGCCAATAATCTTTGCATCATCATTCTTAACATTTCCAGCAATGATTATTCAAATGTTTATACCAGATATAACTAGTCAGACAGGTTTTTGGAGTGTAATATATAATTTCTCAATAGCTTCATCAATTTCAACAGTTGGTTGGGGATATACTATAGCAAATGCAGTTGTATACTTATTGCTAATAGTAGGATTTACATTTTTTTATACATATGCAACATTTAATCCAGCAGAAGTATCAAGCAATATAAAGAGAAATGGTGGATTTATCCCAGGAATAAGAGCAGGAAAACCAACAACAGATTACTTATCAGCTATAATAGGTAAGCTAACATGGTTTGGTGGACTATATCTAGCAATAATTGCAATACTTCCAATGCTTATGAAATTCATACCAGGAGTTAATATAGCATTTGGAGGAACTTCAATATTAATTGTTGTAGGAGTTGCGCTAGAGACAATACAACAACTAGAATCTCAATTAGTAATGAGACATTACAAAGGATTCTTAGAATAGAATAAAATAAAAAATAATAGCTAGTTCCATATACATGTTGTACATTTTAATATAAATCTGATAAGATATAATTATGTACAACATGTAAAAACATGGAACGAGTTTATGTGTTTATCAATATTAAAATATATAACAAAATTAAGTTAATGGAATTAGGAGTTGTGATTACAATGTATATAGTAATGCTAGGTGCCCCAGGTAGTGGAAAAGGAACAATTGGTAAAATCTTATCAAATGATTTAGGATTAACACATGTTTCAACAGGAGATATATTTAGAGACCAAATAAGTAGAAAAACAGAACTTGGAGAAAGAATACAAAGATATATGGAAAGTGGGGCATTAGTTCCAGATGACGTGGTCATCGAAACTGTAAAAACAAGATTATTAGAAAAAGATGTTGAAAATGGTGCAATTCTTGATGGATTTCCTAGAACAGCTATGCAAGCAGAAGCTTTAAAGAATTTCTTAAAAGAAAATAAACCAGATGCTAAAAGAGTAGCTATAGAATTGGATGTCCCAGATGATGAAATAATTAGAAGAGTTGTAAATAGACTAATTTGTTCAAATAAATCTTGTGGTGCAATATATAATAAAGAAACAAAACCACCAAAAAAAGAAGGAATATGCGATATCTGTGGTGGAGAATTAAAAAGAAGAGATGACGATAATAAAGAAACAGTTACAAAAAGATTGGAAATTTATCGTCGAAATTCTAAAGATTTAGTAGATTTTTATAGAAAAAACAATGCATTATATTCAATTTATCCAAAAGAAGTTGAAACTGCAGTAAAAGATATTAAAAGTTTTCTAGAGGAATATAAAAGGAAGTAGAAAAAAGTGGTTACTATAAAATCAGAAAAAGAAATTAAATTAATGAAAGAAGCTTGTAGAGTCACAAGTTTAGTATACAAAGAAATAGAAAAAATTATTAAACCAGGAATGACTACTATGGAATTAGACAAGTTTGCTGAAAAGATAATCAAGGAAAATGGAGGAATACCTGCACAGAAAGGATATCCAAGCGGTATGAGAGGAGTACCTCCGTTCCCAGCAACATTATGTATATCAATAAATGATGAAGTAATCCATGGAATACCATCTCATAAAAAAGTAATACAAGATGGTGATGTAGTTAGTATAGATTTAGTTGTATACAAAGATGGATATAATGGGGATGCAGCAAGAACATTCATAGTGGGAAATGGTTCAGATGAGGCAAAAAAATTAGTAGATATAACTAAAAAGGCATTTTTTGAAGGAATAAAGTATGCTGTAAAAGGTAATAGAATAGGAGATATATCTCATGCAATAGGAGAATTTGTAGAAAGTCATGGATATAATGTAGTAAGAGAATTTCAAGGACATGGAATCGGAAGAGAAATGCATGAAGATCCGGGTATACCAAACTATGGTAAAGCAGGAAGAGGAATAAGGCTAGAGCCAGGTATGACGCTAGCGATAGAACCTATGGTTATAGCAGGGGCGCGAGATATATATCAAGATTATGACGGATGGACTATTCTTACACAAGATGGAAGCTTATCTGCACATTATGAAAATACAATCTTAATTACAGAAAAAGAGCCAGAAGTCTTGACATTAGTTTAATTTTGTTATATACTATACAGGTATTTATTGTAAAATAGTATAATTGACTAAAAATGGAGGGAAACATGTCAAAAGAGGATGTTATAGAAGTAGAGGGAACAGTTGTTGAAACTTTACCTAATACTACATTTAAAGTAGAACTTGAAAATGGACATCAAATATTAGCTCATATTTCAGGAAAATTAAGAATGAATTATATAAAAATTCTTCCTGGAGATAAAGTTAAAGTAGAGTTATCTCCTTATGATTTAAATCGTGGAAGAATTACATGGAGAGCTAAATAAAAAATAGATTAACCCAAAAAACATATATATATAATATTCTAAAATAGTGAGGTGTAAAAAATGAAAGTAAGACCATCAGTAAAACCAATATGTGAAAAATGCAAAGTAATAAAAAGAAAAGGTGTAATTAGAGTTATTTGTGAAAACCCTAAACACAAACAAAGACAAGGATAATTATTGTTAATAACACAAATCTAGATTAGCGGCTGTAACTGTTAGAATATAATCTAACAGTTATATATCGGGTTTGTGTTCTATATATTGTTTGAAAACATATTAAAGACTGATTCATAAGAAATCAGTGCATTTCACCTTTAATAAAGTCCAAACAAATAAATAAAAAATGAAAAAAGAAACAAAACAAAGTGGAGGTGCTAAAAATTATGGCTCGTTTAGCAGGAGTTGATTTACCTAGAGAAAAAAGAGTTGAGATTGGATTAACATATATTTATGGTATAGGTTTAACAAGCTCACAAAAAATATTAAAAGCAGCAGACGTAAATCCAGACATAAGAGTTAAAGATTTAACAGATGACCAAGTAGCAGCAATAAGAAAAGCTATGGAAGGTTATAAAGTAGAAGGAGACTTACGTAGAGAAGTTGCTTTAAATATTAAAAGACTTACAGAAATAGGATGCTATAGAGGTTTAAGACATAGAAGAGGTTTACCTGTTAGAGGACAAAGAACAAAAACTAATGCTCGTACAAGAAAAGGTCCTAGAAAACTAGTAAGTAAAAGCAAAAAAGCATAAATTTAAATTATAAGATAACTAAAAAAGAGTTTTACAGAATAGGAATATTTCTAAAAAGGAGGAAAAACTAAAATGGCTAAAAATGTAACAAAAAAAGTAACTAGAAGAAGAGACAGAAAAAATATAGAAAAAGGTATGGCTCATATTCATTCTAGTTTTAATAATACAATAGTTACAATAAGCGATACTCAAGGTAATGTATTATCTTGGGCAAGTGCCGGAGAACTTGGGTTTAAAGGTTCAAGAAAGAGCACACCATTTGCAGCAGGAGAAGCAGCAGAAACAGCAGCTAAAGCAGCAATGGAACATGGACTAAAATCAGTAGAAGTTTATGTTAAAGGACCAGGTTCTGGACGTGAAGCAGCAATTAGGTCATTACAATCAGCAGGATTAGAAATTAGTAGTATTAAGGATGTAACTCCAATACCACACAATGGTTGTAGACCACCAAAAAGAAGAAGAGTTTAGAATAAAAATTAAAATAGACAAATAAAATAGGAAGGTGAAAATTAAAAATGGCAAGATATAAAGATGAACAATGCCGTATTTGCCGTAGAGAAGGACAGAAATTGTTTTTAAAAGGTTCAAGATGCTATACAGACAAATGTAGCATATCAAGAAGAAATTATGCACCAGGACAAAATGGCCAAAAGAAGAAAAAACTTTCTGAATATGGTACTCAATTAAGAGAAAAACAAAAAACTAAAGCTTACTATGGTGTAAGTGAAAAACAATTTAGAAAATACTTTGAAATGGCTTTAACAGAAAAAGGTATTACAGGTGAAGTATTACTTCAAATATTAGAAAGTAGATTAGATAATGTAGTATATAGACTAGGTTTTGGAAGTTCAAGAGCACAATCAAGAATGCTTATAACACATGGTGCTTTTGAAGTTAATGGACAAAAGGTTGATATACCATCATATTTAGTAAAAGCAGGAGATGTAATTTCTGTAAGAGAAATTAGAAAAGATAATGGAACTATTAAAGCTAATGTAGAAGAAAACATAGCAAGACCAGTTCCAGCATGGCTTGAAAAAGATGCAGAAAAATTAAGTGGTAAAGTTGTTAGATTAGCAGAAAGAGAAGAAATAGATCTACCAGTAGAAGAACACTTAATAGTAGAGCTTTACTCTAAATAATAGCTAGAAGTTAGAAGAATAAAATTTAGAAATAAGAAGTTTCTAAAATTAAATAAAAGATGAAGTAGGGTAAAAGTTAAATAAAGTTTAACTACCAACCTCTAACTTCTAAAAAATTAGGAGGTAAAAATGATAGAATTTGAAAGACCAAATATCAAATGCTTAGAAATTGACAATGATAGTAATTATGCAAAATTTGTATGTGAGCCATTAGAGAGAGGTTATGGAATAACAATTGGAAATTCATTAAGAAGAATATTACTATCTTCACTTCCTGGAAGTGCTATTACAAGTGTAAAGATAGAGGGTGTTTTACATGAGTTTTCTACAATACCAAATGTAGTAGAGGATGTTCCAGAAATAGTTATTAATCTAAAAAATGTTAGATTAAAATTAGATAAAAACGAAGAAAAAACATTAAGAATAGATGTTAAACAACCTGGAGAAGTAAAAGCAGGAGACATAATTACAGATGGAACAGTAGAAATTTTAAATCCAGATTTACATATAGCAACAGTTTCAGAAGGTGGAACACTAAAGATGGAACTAACAGCTGATATGGGTAGAGGATATAACAATGCTGAAAAAAACAAAAAACCAGATCAAGCAATAGGTGTGTTACCAATAGACTCAATATATACACCAGTTAAAAAAGTAAATTACTCTGTTGAAAACACAAGAGTTGGACAAAGAGTAGATTATGATAAATTAACTATAGAAGTTTGGACAGATGGAAGCTTAAAACCATATGAAGCATTAAGTTTAGCTGCTAAAGTTATGACTGGTCATTTAGAGCTATTTATAGACTTATCAGAAACTGCAAAAAATACTCAAGTAATGATTGAAAAAGAAGAAAACAAGAAAGAAAGAGTACTAGAAATGTCAATAGAAGATCTTGAATTATCTGTAAGATCATTTAACTGTTTAAAAAGAGCTGGAATATCTACAGTTGAAGATTTGACAAATAAATCTGAAGCAGATATGATGAAAGTTAGAAATTTAGGAAAGAAATCTTTAGATGAAGTAACTAACAAACTTCATGCATTAGGATTAGACTTCAGAAAAGATGATGAGTAAAAAGATTTTTTAAATAAAAATAATGAGAAAGTATCATAAAGAGGAGGGAAAAACCGTGGCAACTAATAGAAAATTAGGCAGAACAACAGATATTAGATTAGCTATGCTTAAAACTCTAACTACTGATTTAATATTACATGGAAAAATAGAAACAACAGAAGCTAGAGCAAAAGAAGTAAAAGCAATAGCTGACAGCTTAATTTCTCTAGCTATGAAAGAAAAAGATAATTTTGAAACAGTTGATGTAAAAGTTTCAAAAGCAAAACTTGACGCTAAGGGAAATAAAGTAACAGAACTTGCAAAGAGTAAAAATGGTAAAGAATATCTAAAAGTAGTTAAAGAAGAAACTACTGAAAAAAGACAAAAAGATATGCCATCAAGATTAAATGCAAGAAGAAAAATGATGAAAACATTAAATAAAGTAAAAGACGAAAATGGAAACAATATAGACTTAACTGCAAAGCTATTTAACGAAATAGCACCTAAATATGAAGGAAGAGTTGGAGGATATACAAGAATCTTAAAACTTGGACAAAGAAGAGGAGACGCAGCAGAAGTAGTTATATTACAATTAGTATAAGGTGAATGAAGAAAAAAATGCTACCAAAATAGGTAGTATTTTTTTGTGTTTATCACATTTGGAAACAGGATTATAAAAAGATAATAGTTTGGTAAGCGCAAAATAAGATATAAAAAAATTGTGAAAGCAAACAATTATATACCTAATCACAAAAATAAATATACAACATAAAATATATAAAAAAGTTGCATATTTTATAATAGTAGTAGTGGAGGTAAAATAATGCTTGATTTTTTATTAAACGGAATATTATGGACTTTTGCTCTTTATGGATTATGTGAAATAATAAAAAATATTATATATATTTGTACATATACAAATTTAAAGTCGGATGGTATATATATAATTGTAGCTGCAAAAAATCAAGAAAATAAAATAGAGGGATTTTTACGCACAATGTTATTTAGAATATTGTATGGAAAAGAAGAACTTGTAAAGGATGTAATTGTAACAGATTTAGATTCTACAGATGATACAATGAAAATATTAGAAAAATTAAGTAAAGACTATTCTGAAATAAAGGTAGTTAATTGGAAAGAATGCAAAGAAGTGATAGATAGTGTTAAAGAAGCTAACTGATATGAAGATACACACAATTATTGTAAATAATTTTTCTATGTGATATAATTTAAAACATAATTTATCAAAAAGAGGTTATACATTTGGAATTACAAGGAGAAGTTATTGAAATTATATATAAAAATGAGATAAATAGTTATTGTATTGCTGTTTTTAAGCTGGATAAAGATAGTATAAAACAGAATAGAAAGAAAAGTAAAAAAAACGAGTCTAGTAAAGATGAAAATGAGCAAATAGAATTAGAGTATGATAATTCTATGAAAGAGATTCTAGATGATATATTTAGAAACATAGATTCTGAAACTACAATAGTAGGGTATCTGCCTTTTGTAAATATAGGAGATACCCTTAAAGTTATTGGAAAATTTATAGAGCATCCTGAATACGGTACTCAGTTTAAGGTAGATACTTTTGAAAAAATGATGCCACAAACAACAAAAGCATTAGAAAATTATCTTGCTAATTGTGGAATAAAAGGAGTTGGACCTGCTACTGCAAGAAATATTGTAGATACATTTGGTGAAGATACAATAAATGTATTTAAATTTGAACCATCAAAATTAGCACAGGTTAAAGGCATAACAAAAGAAAAAGCAATAGAGATAGCAAATACTTTTATAGAAAATTGGGAAGTATGGCAATTAGTTGGCTTTTTAGATAAATTTGGTATAGGTCCACAAAATGCAGAAAAAATATATAAAGAGTTAGGAATAAATGCAATAGATGAAATAGAAAGTAATCCATATATATTAGTAGATTTAGTTAATAAGGTGGATTTTGAACAAGTTGATAAAATGGCATTAGGACTTGGTTTTGAGTATAACAATGAAAAAAGAATAAGAAGTGGTATAAAGCATGCACTGATACTTATGACATATAATGGCCATTGCTGTACAAAATATGGAGGATTAATAGAGTTTGTAAAAAAATTATTAAATGTTAATGAAAATGATATAGAAGATTCTATTATAACTATGAAAGCAAAAGAAGATTTAGTAATCGAAGAAAGAGATGGCGAAGAATGGGTATATCTATACCAGTATTATAAAGCTGAAGAGAATGTTGCAAGACGTTTGATAGATTTGGATAAATATACAAATATAAAGAAAATAGATAGATTCGAAAAAGAACTAAAACTATTTGAAGAAAAATCTAGTATAGAATTATCAGAAAAACAATTAGAGGCGATAAGAGCAATAAACGACAACAATGTTTGTATTATCACTGGCCGGACCTGGTACTGGTAAAACTACTATAATAAAAACAATAATAGATATATTCAAACATAATGAAATGAAACCAGTACTTTGTGCCCCTACGGGAAGAGCTGCTAAAAAAATGACAGAGGCAACGGGAAACGAAGCAAGTACATTACACAGATTATTAGAAATAGGAAAAATTTCAGATGAAAATCAAGGAATAAATCCAGATTTTTCTGTAGCGCCAATTGATGGAGATATAGTAATTGTGGATGAAATGTCGATGGTGGATATATTTTTAATGAATTATTTATGCAAAGCGTTATATAAAGGAACAAAGTTGGTTTTAGTAGGAGATATAGATCAACTACCATCAGTAGGACCAGGAAATGTATTAAAGGATATTATTGAGTCAGAGAGAATAACTACAATTAGACTTAATAAAATATTTAGACAAGCTGCTAAAAGTAAAATAATAGTGAATGCACACAGAGTAAATGAAGGAGAAAGCTTTATAACAAAAGAAGAAATAGAAAACTTAAGAGCTAATAAAAATGAACAAGAGAATACAGATTTCATTGATGATTTCTTTTATGTAGATGAACGAAGTAAAGAAAAAATATTATACAATATTCTATCTTTAAGTGGAGAAAGATTAAAAAACTATGGAAACTATGACTTTTTGAAGAATATTCAAATAATAACTCCTACAAAAAAAGGAGATTTAGGAACTAAAGAATTAAATAAATTGTTACAGAATACTGTAAATCCATCATCGGATTTTAAAAGAGAGAAAAAATTTGGAGATAACTTTTTTAGAGAAGGTGACAGGATAATGCAAATAAAAAACAATTATGATATATATTGGGAAAGAAAAGAACCGTTTTTTGAGAGTGGAAGTGGAGTATTTAATGGTGAATTTGGTACAATAGAAGTTATAGATGATTTTAACAAACAAGTTAAAATTAAATTTGATGATGATAAAGAGGTTTGGTATCAATATAATGAACTAGAGCAAATAGAACATGCTTATGCTATAACAGTACATAAAGCTCAGCGGAAGTGAGTTTGACGTAGTAATTATGCCGATTTGGCAAACAGCACCAATGTTACTTACAAGGAACTTGTTATATACAGGTATGACAAGAGCAAAGAAAATGTTGATTGTAATAGGAAGTAAAAATATAATAGATTTTATGATAAACAATAATGACAACAAAAAAAGAAATACAGGGCTTACATATAAAATAGTTAATATGTAAAATCTGAAACAAATAAAAAATAATATAAAAATAAATATTCGGGGGAAATATAAAAGGAGGTCAAAATGAATCTTTTAGAAAAAGCTCTCGAATATATTTTTTTACCTAATTGCGGAATTTGTAATAAATTAGGTGAAGGATATTTGTGTAAAAAATGTGGAAAAGAATTATATAAATATGCTATATTTTTAGAAGGCACTAACAAAAATGGAACATATAAAGATGAAGAAATAGAGAAGTTACATATATTTAAATATAAAGAATTAGTAAGAAAATTAATTATTACTTATAAATTTAATAACAAATCATATTTGTATAAAACATTTTGTGAATTTATTGTAAAAAATAAAAAAGCTTTTGATTTTATACAAAGTTATGATATAATAATCCCAGTTCCAATACATAAGAAAAAGAAGGCAAAGAGAGGATATAATCAAAGTGAACTAATTGCTAAAGAACTAGCAAAAGCAACAGGAATAGAGATGAATAAAAATACTCTTATAAAAGTAAAAAATAATAAAGTACAAAGTAGTTTAAATAAAGAAGAAAGAAAAAATAATGTAAAAAATGTATATAAATTGATAGACAAAGAAAAAATAGAAAATAAAAAAATTTTAATATTTGATGATATATATACAACAGGTGCTACTATAGAAGCATGCATAAAAGAAATATCAAAAGCAAATATAAAACAAATTGGAATATTAACTTTAGCTAAAGATTAAATAATGAATAAATAAACTAAAGCAATAATGATTTGGACGAATATAAGTAGTTTCTTTGTGAAATGAAATTTGTCTAATTTGAAGGAAAGGAGAAACAAATGGAAGATTTAGTTGAAAGTATTTTAGATTATATAAGGTCAGATTATACAGATTACGCAATAATGCTTAATGGTGAATGGGGAAGCGGAAAAACATACTTTTGGAATCATAAAATAAAGCCTAAAATTGAATCAATGCAACTTAATGGAAAAAGATACACTGCAATATATATGTCTTTATATGGTATATCTAATTTAGAAGAAATAAGCAAAAAAATATTTATAGAAACTACTCAACTTATGGATAAAAACTTGAAAAAGTATATGGATGCAAGTGGAGTAAAAAATATACCAGAGTATGCAAAAACAGGTTTGGATATGGCAAATTTTTTTGGAGTTACTCAAAATGGAGATAGGATAAATTATGGTCAATTTTTCTCTACAGAAGATAAGGTCCTTTGCTTTGATGACTTGGAAAGAGCAAATGTAGACGTTATTGATATATTGGGCTACATTAATAACTTTGTTGAGCATGACCATATAAAAACAATAATAATATGTAACGAAAAAGAATTATCTACAAAATTAAAAAATAGTAACTTAGAAATGAAAACCTTTATTGCAACGTATCTTTTGGATAAAGAAAATAAACTTAATATAAAAACAGATAAACCAATGGTTGAAAGAATACGTGATACTATTGAATATGTTTTTGATAAAGCAAACGATTATGAGAGAATTAAAGAAAAATTAATTGGAGAGACTTTTGAATATGCACCAGAATTTACGTATATAATAAATGGACTTTTAATGAGATATGAAAACTGTCCAGATTTAATTAGATTTTTAAGAGAAAATACAAATTTAATCATTTCTACATTTAATAAAAGTGGAACGAGAAACTTAAGAATTTTAAAACACTCATTAACCAATTTTAAAAAAATATTTGATATGGTAAATAAATCATATCCAAATACAAACCATAGAGTATTACAAACAATGTTAATCTTTACAATAGCAATATCTTTTGAAATTAAAGCAGGAAAGATTACAAAAGATAAATTTGTAAATATTAATGATAATGAAGAATATAAAGCAATACTTGTGTCATCAAGAGTATTTATGGACAACAGACAATTCTATATAAAAGAATTTGATAATAATTACTACTATAATTTCAAAGCAGAATATAGATTCTTTAAATTTATAGAACTGTATGTACGTACACGTATTTTCGATATGAAAGCATTTAAACGAGACATGGAGTTAATAATAAATACTGTAGATACAGATAAATTACCTGGATATAAAAGACTTCTTACAGAAGAATATTGGAAAATATCAGATGATCAATTTGGTGGGGTGATTTCAGAAGTAATAGATGATGTAAAAAATGGAAAAATAGAACTAATAAATGTAGTTAAACTTTTTGCATATTTTGCACATTTTGTGAGAAAAGGACTTATTGATTATGATATGAAAACAATAAAAAGCATATTTCTAAACGGTATGAATATATGCTCGTTAAATTCAAGCTATTGTCCAAACGTTGAAGAGGAACTTGCAAGTTTGGCAATAGAAGAAGACAAATCAGAAGATATGGAAGAGATACTTCAATATTTTAATAGTATAAATGAAAAACTAGAAGAAAAAATGTATAGAGAAAAAGCAGAGGAAATATTTAAATATATACCAATGAAAATGGAACAATTTTATGATAAATTTGATAAAGAATGTATGCAAGTTCCAATATTTAGATATTATGATGTATTTCAAATGTTCCAAAGAATATCATGTGCAAGTAATGAAGATATAGTAACAATAAAAGAGAAACTTTTAGATAGAGCAAAAAGATATGGAGAATATTTGCAAGACGAATTGCCAAACCTTAAAAAATTAAAACAAGTTATGGACGACTATATAGATGGAAAAGAACCTACAATAAAATTAGTTATACTTCAAGATTTTGCGGATGAACTTGGAAATGTAATAAAGGAATATAAAAAAGAAGAAATAACAAATGAAGAATAAACTGAAACAAGGGGACACACAAATCGTTCCGATTTTGGAACGATTTGTGTGTCCCCTTGTTTCAAATTTAATAAAAAAATGTATAAAATTTTTCCTCTTTTGTAATAATAAGAATAAACATAAAATTTAAAAGGAGGAAAATTATGAAAGCAACAGGCGTTGTAAGAAGAATAGATGATTTGGGTAGAGTTGTTATACCAAAAGAAATACGTAAAACTTTAAGAATAAAAGAGGGAGATCCTTTAGAAATATTTACTGATAAAGAAGGGGAAGTAATATTAAAAAAATATTCACCTATAGGTGAACTTTCAGAATTCGCAACAGAGTATGCAGAAACACTTGCTAAAACTACAGGCCATATTGCATGCATTACAGATAGAGATACTGTTATAGCTGTGTCTGGTGGACCAAAAAAAGAATTTTTAGAGCAAGGAATAAGTGAAGAATTAGAAAGAATAATGGAAGATAAAGAAAAATATACAAGTAAAGAAAATAATGATATGTCAGTACCTATTACTAAAAATGATACAAAAGAAAGAAAATTTAATTCACAGGTAGTATATCCAATAATATCAGATGGAGATACAATAGGAACAGTAATTCTTTTAGCAAAAGATAAAGGAACAAAAATGTCTGAAGTAGAACAAAAAGTTGTACAATCAGCAGCAAGTTTTTTAGGAAGACAGATGGAGATATAGAGAAAAAATAAAAATATATAAATATAGTAAAATTAAATTAGTATAGAATGATGGGACAGATAGCATAGTTAATGAAAAATACTAATTAAACATCGTAATATTTCTGTAACAAACTTGTAATAAAAATGTAACAAATCAGCAAACACTATATAAATAAATGGTTATAGCGGAATTTGACTTTAAAATTTAAAAATATAAAAAATATTTACTTGATTAATAAAAGAAAATGTAGTATAAATCCTAAATTTGACAGTTTAAAAGCTCAAACCATTGGTATAACTGGTTTGAGCTTAAATTGATTTTGCGTACCGTGAATTATTTTTTTAAGTTTTTTAAAATTTTTTTCATTTCCATATGACTAGTAATTTCATAGTCTGTTCTAAAGCCAAACTTTTCGTGCAATAAATCAGTTAAATCAGTTCTTGTATAAATAGGTTCATATCCATCAATTCCATGATTTAGTAAATTCATATTTCTTAAGCAATAGATAATTTCTGAACTTGAAAACTTTTCTTCAATTTTTTTCTCTAAAAGTCTGTGTATTAGCAAGGAAATGTAGCAAATGACAAAGTGTGCTTTTATTCTATCTTCACGACTTAAATATACTGGTCTAGCTTTAAATTCACTTTTCATAATTCTAAAACTTTCTTCTATTTCCCATCTTCTATGATTTACTTTGATTATTTCTTTTACATTATCTTCTAAATTTGTACAAACGCCATAGAAACCGTCAAAAAGCTCTTCTTTTGCAACTATATTCATATCAATTGAAAGAATACCTTTGTCAGCAACTTCACCATCTGATGTTATATTAGTTTGTTTAATGAATCTTTTAAAGTCAGTTTGTTTACGTTTATCTAATTTAAAATTTTTATTTTCAATTGCTTTTTTGGCTCGCACAATTTGTCCTTCTCTAATATGTCTTTGATATTGTTGATATTTAAAAGAGAATGTCACAATTAATCTTTGTTCTAAACCATTTTCATTGATCCATCTTTCTTTGTAAAATGTTAAATTTTTAATTTTTTGTTTTTTGGTTTCATCTGTTGTATTTTCTAACTTTTCTTGAACAGAGTTAATATTATATGTCTTGTCGGAACCAGCTAATTTCCAATCAGTAGGAGAAAGAGCCCAATCCTTTAAATGTTTTTTTAGTTGTTTGATTGATTGAGTAGTGATAAAAGCACGATCCCCTTTATCATTAAATTTTCTATTATCTGTTGAGGCAAGTCCTGCATCAGTACATACAACAAATTTAGATAACTTAAAATCTTGAATTATTTTTTCTTCAAGAGGAGTAAGAGTTTGTTGCTCATTAGTATTTCCAGAATTAATATTAAAAGCTAGAGGAATACCATTACCGTCCATAAAAAGTCCCATTTGAATAATTGGATTTGGTCTATGCTCTTTAGAAGGTCCGTATTTTCTAAACTCGTCTTCATCTTCTATTTCAAAGAAGTAATTGGTACAATCATAGTAAAGTATACCAGTTGCCCTATCTGAAATGTTTAAACTATTTTTGTAAAGCTCAGATTGTATGAAATTATTTTCTTTGGTAATTATTTCCAATGCACGGTATATATGTTGTAATTCGAAAATTGGTTGTTCAACAAAATGTTTTGATAATTCATATGTAGCTAATTTTGAAGAAGGATAAATTATTCGACTGTAAACCAATCTTGATAATATGCTATTTAAATCAAATGTAATTTTATATTTATTATATATGGTGTTGCATATATTATCTAAACCTAAGGCATAGTAGATTTTTTCCAAAAAGAAATACCCACAATTAAATGAATTTTGTTTGTCTTTCTTAATTAAAGCTGATGGAGATTTTGGAATTAAAACTTTTTGAGTTCCTTGTTTTTCTTCTTTATTTAGAGCATCAATATATTTTTTTGCCCAAACAACAGGATCTTCACCATTAGCTTTTTGAATGACTTCTTGTTCAGTTCCTAATCTTTCGACTGTTTTAGTTTTCTCCTTACCATCTACATATACAGTTTTTATTACATAGTATATATTGACATTTTTGCACTTTGTTATTTTTAATCTCATATTATTTCTCCTTGTGTTATGATATGTGTATTATACAACAACACGCAGAAGAACGCAAGAAAAAATACAAAAAAAGATAGAAAAAATCCAAAAAAACACATTATTTCAATGAATAATGCTTTTAACAATTTATGTGAAGTGTCAAACTCCCGAGTTTTTTAGGAAGACAGATGGAGATATAGAGAAAAAATAAAAATATATAAATATAGTAAAATTAAATTAGTATAGAATGATGGGACAGATAGCATAGTTAATGAAAAATACTAATTAAACATCGTAATATTTCTGTAACAAACTTGTAATAAAAATGTAACAAATCAGCAAACACTATATAAATAAATGGTTATAGCGGAATTTGATTTTAAAATTTGAAAATATAAAAAATATTTACTTGATTAATAAAAGAAAATGTAGTATAAATATAGTAATAATTATTATTTAGACCACGAAGGAGGAAATAAATTTATGGAAAATCGTGTAAATACAAGTAATTTACCAACAGAAGTAAGCGTATGGACAAAAATAAGAAATTTTTTATGCCAAGATATAGCTCTTGAATTAACACCAAAGCAAGAAAAAGTTTTCCAAGAGGTACATGATTTCTGGACACAAGAAATTACAGGACAAAAAGTTCACGACTTCTTTTTCTATGAGATAACAGGAAAAAAGGTAAAAAACTTTTTATTTAAAGAAATAGAAATAACAGATGATATCAAATTATAATAAAAAAGCGCAATAGGTATGTAAAATATTACTTATTGTGTTTTTTTTATGCTCTTTTTGTTTATACATTGTGAAAATAACGAATAAATACTTGAAAAATATGTGAGTTTGATATAAAATGTTTATGTTTAGGTAATACTAAAATAAAGTATGCTGTTATAGCATAAAGATAGGAGGAATTTATATGTCAATTAAAATTGGTATTAATGGTTTTGGAAGAATAGGAAATCTAGCTTTTCAAGCCGCACTTTCTAGAGAAGGAGTAGAAGTAGTTGCAATAAATGACCCATTTATCGCAGCTGATTATATGGCCTATATGGTTAAATATGATACAGTTCATGGAAGATTTAATGGAACTATTGCTTCTGAAGAAGGTAAATTAATAGTTAATGGAAAAGAGATAAAAGTATATAATGAAATGGATCCAAAGAATATTCCTTGGGGAAAAGATGGGGTAGATTATGTATTAGAATGTTCAGGAGTATTTACAACAATGGAAAAAGCTCAGGCTCATTTAGATGCAGGTGCTAAAAAAGTTATAATATCAGCACCATCAAAAGATGCACCTATGTTTGTTATGGGAGTAAACAATGATAAATATACTCCAGATATGAATATAATCTCAAATGCATCTTGTACAACAAACTGCTTAGCACCACTTGCAAAAGTTATAAATGATAACTTTGGAATAAAGGATGGATTAATGACAACAGTTCACTCAACAACTGCAACACAAAAAACTGTTGATGGTGCATCTAAAAAAGATTGGAGAGGTGGTAGAGCAGCTGCCGCAAATATTATACCATCATCTACAGGTGCAGCAAAAGCAGTTGGAAAAGTTATACCAGAATTAAATGGAAAATTAACAGGTATGTCATTCAGGGTACCAACAGTTGATGTTTCAGTAGTTGACTTAACAGTAAATCTTGCAAAACCTGCAACATATGAAGAAATTTGTAATGCAGTTAAAAAAGCTTGCGAAAATGAAATGAAAGGTATAATGGAATATACAGATGAAGCAGTAGTATCATCAGACTTTATTCATGATGAACATACATCTATATTTGACGCATCAGCAGGTATAGCTTTAACAGATACTTTTGTTAAATTAGTTGCATGGTATGATAACGAATGGGGATATTCAAACAAACTAGTTGATTTAGCAATGTATATATCAAATAAATAATATATTGTAATAACTACTACTATTAAACTTTTTAATAGTAGTAGTTATAATGTAAAAATATATTTTTATAAAGAGGAATAAAATGGATAGAGAATTAAAAATACATGGAGTATATAAACATTTTAAGGGAGATAGTTATATTATAGAAGACGTAGCTACTCATAGTGAGACAAGAGAAAAATATGTAGTATATAGAGCTTTATATGGAGATAATGAATTATACATTAGACCCTATAATATGTTTATGTCAGAGGTAGATCATAATAAATATCCAGAAGTAAAACAAAAATATAGATTTGAATTACAAGATATAAAAAGTGTAAAATAATGCTTAAATTAGAAAGGGGCGTAAATATGAATAAAAAAACAGTAAGAGATGTTGACGTAAAAGGTAAAAAGGTATTAGTAAGGTGCGACTTTAATGTACCTTTAAAAGATGGAAAAATAACAGATAATACAAGAATAACAGCTGCACTTCCAACAATAGAATATTTAAGAGATAGAGGTGCAAAAGTTATTCTATGCTCACATTTAGGTAGACCAAAGGGAGAAGTTAAAGAAGAATACTCTTTAAGACCAGTTGCATCAGAATTAACAGATTTATTAGACACAGATGTTAAATTTGCAAGTGATGTAACAGGAGATAGTGCAAAAAGTGTTACCAGTGGTCTAAATAATGGAGAAGTTGCACTTCTAGAAAATGTTAGATTCGACCCAAGGGAAGAACAAAATGATGATACATTAGCAATGGAATTTGCAAATCTTTCAGATGGTATATATGTAAATGATGCATTCGGTGCAGCACATAGAGCACATAGTTCTACAGAAGGTGTCGCTCATCATGTAGATGAAGCTGTAGAAGGTTTATTAATGGAAAAAGAGGTTAGTTTCTTAAATGGAACATTAGAAGACCCAGGAAAACCATTCGTAGCTATACTAGGTGGTGCAAAAGTATCTGATAAGATAGGAGTTATAGAAAACTTACTTGATAAAGTAGATGAAATATTAATAGGTGGAGGTATGGCATATACTTTCTTAAAGGCAAAAGGATATGAAATAGGAGATTCTTTATGCGAAGAAGATAAAATAGGAGAAGCACAAGCTATAATGAAAAAAGCAGCAAAAGCTGGTGTCAAAGTAGTACTTCCAGAAGATACTGTAGTAGCGCCAAAGGTGCCAGAACCAGAGGAAGAACTCGATAAAAAAGCAAAACAAAAAGCATTTATAAGCTTTTTAGAAACAGCACCGGACAAAGTTGTATCTTCAGATGCAATACCAGAAGGATGGCAAGGTTGTGATATAGGACCAAAGACAGCAAGGACATTTGCACATGAATTACAAGATAAAAAGACAATTCTTTGGAATGGACCACTTGGAATCTGCGAAGTAGAAAAATTTAGTATAGGAACAGAACGAGTAGCTGAAGCTATAGCAGCTACAAAATCTATATCTATAGTAGGTGGAGGAGATTCTGTAGCAGCTATTAAAAAGTTACATTTAGAAGATAACTTCTCACACATTTCAACAGGTGGAGGTGCTTCACTTGAACTACTAGAGGGTAAAGAATTACCTGGAATTGCATGCTTAACAGATAAAGATGAAAAGGAAAAAAAAGAACCTAAAACATGCAAAGCAAAAGTAGTAGAAAAAGAAGAATCAATAGAAAAATAGAACAAATTGGACAAAAGTAAACAGTCCCTTTTGTCCAATTTTGAATTTTATTAGGAGAGTGAAATATGAGAAAAAAAGTAATTGCAGGAAATTGGAAAATGAATATGCTTCCAGATGCAGCTATAAGATTTATAGATGAACTAACACCACTTGTAAAGAATAGTGAAAATGAAGTGGTACTTTGCGTACCATATACAGATTTATTCTATAGCTTACTTACAGCACAAAACACAAACATAAAAATAGGCGCACAAAATATGCACTGGGAAGAAAGTGGTGCATATACGGGAGAAATTTCTGGAGAAATGCTTAAAGCTATAGGGGTAGAATATGTAATAATAGGACACTCTGAGAGAAGACAATATTTTGCGGAAACAGATGAAACTGTAAATAAAAAAATAAAATCTGCATTTAAATATGATCTAAAACCTATTGTATGTGTGGGCGAAACTCTAGAAGAAAGAGAGGCTGGAAAGGCAGAAGAAATTATAACTTCTCAAACTGAAAAAGCATTAGATGGATTGACTAATGAGCAAGTAGAAAATACAATTATTGCTTATGAACCAATATGGGCAATAGGAACGGGAAAAACAGCAACTTCAGAAGATGCAAATAATGCTATAAAAGCAATAAGAAATAAAATATCAAATATATATGGACAAATGGTGGCAGAAAGAGTTATAATACAATATGGTGGAAGTGTAAAAGCTTCAAATGCCAAAGAACTATTTACTATGTCTGATATAGATGGAGGGCTAGTAGGTGGGGCAAGTTTAAAATCAAAAGAATTTGCCGATATTGTAAATTATAATAATAGCTAGAAAATAAAACATAAAAATTGTAATAGGAAAGGAAAAAGAATTAAAAGATATGGACAAAAAAGTTACAATGCTAATGATATTAGATGGATTTGGAATAAATGATAATAAAGAGGCAAATGCCGTAGAACTGGCAAATACACCTAATATAGATAAACTAATGAAGACATGTCCAACAACAAAAATATATACTAGTGGATTAAATGTTGGTTTACCAGATGGACAGATGGGAAATTCAGAGGTAGGACATACTAATATTGGTGCTGGAAGGATTGTATACCAAGAATTAACTAGAATTACAAAATCAATAGAGGATGGAGATTTTTTTAGCAATTCAGAATTAGTAGAAGCAATAGAAAATTGTAAAAAACATAATTCTAAATTACACATTTTAGGACTATTATCAGATGGTGGAGTGCATAGCCATAATCGTCATCTTTATGCAATTTTAGAACTTGCAAAAAGAAAAGACTTTGAGAATGTATATGTACACTGTTTTATGGATGGGAGAGATACACCACCTACTTCAGGAGAAGGATATATAATGAATCTTGAGGAGAAAATGAAGGAAAAAGGTGTAGGAAAAATTGCAACGATTTCTGGTAGATTTTACGCAATGGATAGGGACAAAAGATGGAACAGAGTGGAGAAAGCATACAGAGCAATAGTTAACGGAGAAGGAGTAAAGGTTACTTCTCCAATAGCAGCAATAGAAGGTTCATATCAAAAAGAGGTTTTTGATGAATTTGTTGAACCAACAGTTATATGCCAAAACAATGAACCAGTAGCAAAAATAGAAGAAAATGATTCTGTAATATTTTTTAACTTTAGACCAGATAGAGCAAGAGAATTAACAAGAGCGATAGTAGATAAAAACTTTAATGAATTTGAAACTAAGAAAATTGATTTATACTATGTATGCTTTACACAATATGATGAAACAATGCCGAATGTAAAAATAGCATTCAAACCAGAAACATTAAAGAATACATTTGGAGAATATATAAGTAAAAAAGGACTAACACAACTTAGAATTGCAGAAACAGAAAAATATGCACATGTAACATTTTTCTTTAATGGTGGAGAAGAAAAACAATATCCAGGAGAAGATAGAATATTGGTTCCTTCACCAAAGGTAGAAACTTATGATTTAAAACCAGATATGAGTGCATATGAGGTAACAGATAAGGTGTTAGAAGCAATTAACTTAAAAAAATATGATTGTATAATACTAAACTATGCTAACTCAGATATGGTTGGCCATACAGGAAGTTTAGAAGCTGCAATTAAAGCGGTAGAAACAATAGACGAGTGTGTTGGAAAAGTAGTAGATGCGATAAGAAAAAATGATGGTGTAATGCTAATTACTGCAGACCATGGAAACTGTGAACAAATGCTTGATTACAAGACAGGAGAGCCACATACAGCACATACAACTAACCCAGTACCACTTATACTAGTAGGAAAGGATGATGCTAAATTAAAAGAAGGAAAACTTGCAGATTTAGCACCAACTATGTTAGATTTAATGGGATTAGAGAAACCAGAAGAAATGACAGGAGAAAGTATAATAATATAATAAATACTAATAACTGGAGGAATATATGATAAGAAATTCAGAGATAAGAAAAATATACTCTGAATTACAGAAACAATTATTTTACCTAATCCCAGAAAGATGGGATAAAATATATTTATATGCTTCTGTAGAAGAGAAAATGAAAGGGCTAGAAACAGGAGAGTTATTCTTTTACTATTTCCCAAGAGGAATATTAAAGAAAAATCCTGTGAATGTATATGAAATACCAAATAAGTTTAGTTTAAATGAAGAAGAATATATAAAGCTTGTAGAAAAGCTTTATCTTGAAATAAAAAAAATATGGGAATTATTTAGAGAAAAAAATCATAGGTTATGGACTAATGTGACAATAAGGGTAGAAGGGTTAAAATTTGAAATAGAATATAACTATGAAAAATTCAATAATACTAGATATTCAAATATGGATAGACATATTATTTGGAAATATATTAATTTAGGATTACCTGAAGAAGCATTTACAAGCAAAGAACAAAAACTTATACGTAATTATATAAATGAAAACATATATTTTAGACCAGATATTGAAACTTATTCAGAAGCAATATATAAAAATCCAGTTAAAAAAATAGTAGATTATAATAGGGAAAAGAAAGAACAAGAATTTATTGCAGAAACTGAAATGAAACAAATAGAAAAAAAAGCAAGAGATAAATTTGAAGAGCAACACTATACATATACAATAAAAGAAAAAAGGAAAGTAAGAAATTTATTAAGAAATAAAGAAAATAAAGAAAGAAACAAAGCTAAAACATATATAGAGCAAATAGAAGAACAGCGAAATAGTGTTAAAAGTCAAATTTTAAAGCATTTGTAAAAGCTTAATAAAAATAAAAGTGTATAATAAGGAATTTTCCTTAAAATATAATAATAACAAAAAGAAAGGAAGTAAACAAAATGAAAGATTATTTAGGAATTGAAAGTGTAAAAGCTTTAGAAGTATTGGATTCAAGAGGAAATCCAACAGTTCAAGTAGAAGTTGTAACAGAAGGAGGATTTTCAGGTGTAGCAATGGTACCATCTGGTGCATCTACAGGAAGTTTTGAAGCTGTAGAACTACGTGATGGAGATAAAGATAGATATTTAGGAAAAGGTGTACAAAAAGCAGTTGATAATGTAAATAAAATAATTGCTGACAAATTAGAAGGAGAAAATGTATATAACCAAGCGAAAATAGATAAAATGTTAATAGAAATAGATGGAACAGAAAACAAAGCAAAATTAGGTGCAAATGCAACACTTGGTGTATCATTAGCAGTAGCAAGAGCAGCTGCAGCATCTTTAGGAATGAGCTTATACAATTACATTGGAGGAGTAAATGCAAAAGAATTACCAGTTCCAATGATGAACATAATGAATGGTGGTAAACACGCAGATAGCGGACTAACAGTACAAGAGTTCATGATAATGCCAGTAGGTGCAAAAACATTTAAAGAATGTATGAGAATGGGTGTAGAAGTATACCACAACTTAAAGAAAGTATTAAAAGATAAAGGATTATCAACAGCAGTAGGAGATGAAGGTGGATTTGCACCAAATGTATCAAGCGAAAAAGAAGCTTTGGACCTAATAATGATGGCAATAGAAAAAGCAGGATATGTACCAGGAAAAGACGTATGTTTAGCATTAGATGCAGCAGCAACAGAAATGTTCGATGAAGCTAAAAAAGTAGGAAAAGATGGATACTTATTCTGGAAAACAGGAGAATTTAAAACAAAAGAGCAGATGGTAGACTTTATAGTAGATTTAGCAAACAACTATCCAATAATTTCAATAGAAGATGGTTTAGCAGAAGAAGATTGGGAATCTTGGAAGGTGCTAACAGAAAAAATAGGAGATAAAGTACAACTTGTAGGAGATGACTTATTTGTTACAAATATTAAAAGATTACAAAAAGGTATTGATATTGGAGTATCAAATAGCATATTAATAAAATTAAACCAAATAGGAACACTAACAGAAACATTAGATGCTATAGAACTTGCTCATAAAGCAGGATATACAGCAGTTGTATCACACAGAAGTGGTGAAACAGAAGATACTACACTTGCAGACGTTGCAGTAGCAACAAATGCAGGACAAATCAAGACAGGTGCACCATGTAGAACAGATAGAGTTGCTAAATACAATAGACTTCTAAACATAGAAGATGAGCTAGAAGAAGTAGCGGTATTTAAAGGAAGAAAAGCAATAAAATAAAAGTGAAACAAGGGTACAAAGATTTGTTTCTAAATTTGGAACAAAAGGGCAGACATATAAAATTAGACAAAAAAGAGCCCCTTTTGTCCAAATAAATATTGGGGTATCGCCAAGCGGTAAGGCATCGGACTCTGACTCCGACATTCCTGTGTTCGAATCACAGTACCCCAGCCAAATTTATTTATAAATTAATACATTAAGATAATTATAGAAAAATATTAAATAAATAATAAAAAGATAGGAGAGAAACGTATGATAGTAGATAAAAAAGGTAATTTATTCGAAGACAGAAGAAAAAATGATGGAAAATCAAAACCAGAAAAAATTAAAACTGAAAGAAGAAAAGAAGATAATAAAATAGTAAGAAAAACAAAAGGAAAATAAAGTAAATGAAAAGAAGAATTAGAATAAAATCTAAATCTTCTTTTTTTGTTAACTATATTTTTATGAATTATATAAAATTGAATATTTATAAAAATATATTATGTGTATAATATTGAATTTGCTAAATAGAATTAGCAGCATCCTCCTCTGTTACCACCACAACAGCAGCATATTAATATTAATACGATTATTATCCAGCAGCAATCGTCACCAAAACCAAAGCCACATCCACAACCTCTATTTTCTGGCATATAATTCCCCTCCTTTCAAATTAAAGAAATTAATGTAATTAACAACCACAAGAATTGTTACATGAGTTACTACAACAGTTGTTACCTCCGCAACAGAAAAGTAGTAAGAATAGGATTATAAACCATAGTAGTTCGCTATTATTACAACAACAATTTCCCATCTATTTACCTCCTTACAAAACTTTTAAATTGTATTTATAAAGTTCTTTTGTATGGTATATATTATTCATGATAGAAAAAATGGTTACAAAGTAAAACTAAAAAATATATTTTGTAAAAATTTTATAAAAAACTATACAAAAAATATAGATTAATGATATAATTCTATGGAATAAGCAAGAAGAGAAAAGTAAAGAATAAATTCGGAGGAATAAGATGGGTAATATAGTTTTATTAGATGAACTAACAATAAATAAAATAGCAGCGGGTGAAGTAATTGAAAGACCAGCTTCAGTAGTAAAAGAATTAGTGGAAAATTCAATAGATGCAGGTGCAAATAAGATAAATATTGAGACGAAAAATGGAGGAATATCATATATAAGAATTACTGATAATGGTAAAGGTTTTTTACCAGATGATATGGAAATGGCATTTGAAAGACATGCAACAAGTAAAATAAGAGAAGCATCAGATTTAGAAACAGTAACTTCTATGGGGTTCAGAGGTGAGGCGCTAGCTAGTATAGCAGCAATAAGCCATGTGGAATTAATTTCAAAAACAGCAGACAATGAAATAGGAAAAAAAGTAGAGGTTAAGGGTGGAAATATAATTAATATTGAGGAAGTGGGTTGCCCTCAGGGAAGTACAATAACAATTACAGACCTATTTTATAATACTCCTGTAAGATATAAATTCTTAAAAAAAGACTTTACAGAAGCTGGATATATTGAAGACGTTGTTACAAGAATAGCTTTAGTACACCCAGAAATATCTATTAAATTAGTAAGCTCAGGTAAAGTAATATTACAAACTTCCGGAAATGGAGATATGAAATCAGTTATATACAGCATATATGGCAAAGATGTTGCTGAGAATATTGTGGATGTAGATTATGATTATGAAGATATAAAAGTAATGGGGGTAGTAGGAAAGCCAGTCATAGCTCGCTCTAATAGGGCAAATCAGCTATTCTTTGTAAATAAAAGATATATAAAAGATAAAATATTAACGAGTGCTGCTGAACAAGGATATAAAGGATTACTTACAATAGGAAAATATGGTTTTATGGTACTAAATATAGAAATGAATCCACAAAAAGTTGATGTAAATGTACATCCAGCAAAACTAGAAGTTAGATTTGAAGATGAAAATAAGGTGTTTAAAGCAATTTATCATGCAATAAAAGATAGCTTATTAAAAGAAGATTTGATACCAGATAAAACTAAAATAGAATTGGATAAACAAATACAAGAAAAAAGTGCATGGAAACTAGATACAGAAGCTACTAATTTTTCTAATATAAATAGTTTTAATACTGAGATAAAGGAAAAAATTGATAATTTAGGAGTTCTTTTTAATACCAAGATGCAAGAGCAAAGTACTTTAGAAAGCAATCAAAATACAGAAAATAGTGTTTTACCTTTTAGTACAAATAATGCACAAGAAATAGAAAAAGTAGAAGGCAATATTAAGCAAGATAAAAAAGAAATTTTAGTAAGAGAAAATATAGGAAAGAAATATGATTTTGAAGAAAATGAAAAAGATGAATTAAAAGAGCATAAAAGAGGCGGATTATTTGGGCTATTTAGCAGGAAAAAAGAGGATGAAAAACAAGAGGAAGAAAAAACAGATGATACTCAAAACTTTATTGCACAAATATATAACAATAAAAAAGATATAAGTAATTTAGAAAATGACACACAAAATACAGCTGATATAAACTTACAAGAAACTAAAAAAATAGACATAGACGAGATAAATGAAAAAATGCAGAAGATGGATGATTTAAAAATAGATCTAAATTATAAAGATTTTGATGAAATGTATGCACTTACTTTTGGAAAAACGAAAAAAGAAGAAAAAAAGATAGAGGAAGAAGACTTAGAATATAAAGTTAAAAGTGATGAACTGAAAACCATTGAGAATCTATCTATATTTGACAAACTACCAAAAAATAAAGTTCCAGAATACAAATTCATTGGAATAGCATTTTCTACATATATAATTATAGAAATGAATAATGAATTATACATAATAGACCAACATGCAGCACATGAGAGAATAATGTATGAGAAGATAAAAGCAAATTACTACAGTGAGACAAATAAAGACTCACAACTAATGCTACTTCCAGACATAATAAATTTAAGCCATAAAGATATGCAAATAGCAAAAGATAATATGGAAATTTTTGAAAAAGCAGGATTTGTACTTGAGGAATTCGGTGAAAACACTATAAAATTAAGTGGAGTTCCAACAGTATGTTTGGACTTAGATAATAAAGAACTATTTTTAGAAACATTAGATGAAATAAACACAGTAGCAAGAACTGCAAAACAAGAGATTGAAGAAAAGTTTATTGCTACAGTAGCATGTAAAGCAGCAGTTAAAGCTAATATGGTATTAACTAAAGAAGAAGTTGATAGTTTAATGAAGAAGTTATTAATACTACAAAACCCATTTACATGCCCACATGGAAGACCAACAGCTATAAGAATGACAAAAACAGATATAGAAAAAAAATTTTCTAGAAAATAAGAGGAGATACAAATATGATAATAATTGTTTTGTTTATATTAATTTTAAATATTGTTTCAATACTACTTATGTATCGTTCACTTGATAACATGACTCAAAAAGAGAAACTAATATATATAGCAGCAGGAACAGTAATGATGTATTTACTTACTTTAATAATATATTGGATAAGCACTAGAAATATTGAAATAACAGATGTTTCTCGTACGGGGAAAGACTTGATAATATTTCTGTTTGTTCCAATAAATGGAATACTAGTACTCCCACTATTTGCAAGATCATATAGTAAATTTAGAGATAATAAATTAAGCAGTAGAGTTTTAAGAAACAGAGGAGTAGCTTTATGCCTAATATTATTTATTATATTAATAATAGAGTGCGTATATTTTGAAAACATACAAAAACAAGTTGAGAATATGATAAGTGAAAAAAATAATAAATATTATCAAATTCAACAACAAGCACTTAATAGTATAGCAAATTCTACAAAAGAAGAAAGTATAAATGTTAATGACACAAAATCACAATCAAACCAAATAGATATAGAAACTGTAAACGAAATTAAAAGTGAAGAAGTGGATGAAAATAATAGCATTGCAGAGAATGTAGCAGAAGGTATACTAGAAAATACTGATAATGTTATAGTAGATACATTAGAATAAAATAGGATGTGAAACATAATGAACAAACCAAAAATTATAGTTATATGTGGACCAACAGCTTCGGGAAAAACTAAGCTATCAATAGAACTTGCAAAAAAAATAAATGGAGAAATAGTTTCATGCGATTCCATGCAAATATATAAAGATATGAGCATTGGAACTGCAAAGCCAACTATAGAAGAAATACAAGGAATAAAGCATTATCTAATAGATTGCATTTCTCCAGAAACAAGGTATAGTGTTGCAGATTATAAAAATGATGCAACTACAGCAATAAAAGAAATACTTTCAAAAGGAAAAGTACCAATAATTGTTGGAGGCACAGGACTTTATCTAGAGTCACTTATATATAACGTAGAATACAACCAAATAGAAGTGGATTTAAAATATAGAGAAAAATTAGAAAAGATAGAAAAAGAAGAAGGGCTAGAAAAGCTTTATCAAAAGGCTGCAAAAATAGATCCAAAAGCAATAAAGAAAATTAGTCATAACGATAAAAAAAGAATATTTAGGATTTTAGAGATATATAATGCAACAAATAAAACAAAAACAGAGTTAGAGTTAGAATCTAGAAAAAATGAACCGGAATATGACTATATATTATTTGGAATAACAATGGACAGAGAAAAACTATATGAAAGAATAAACTTACGTGTAGACATTATGATAGAGACAGGATTAATAGAAGAAGTAAAAGATTTAATAAGTAAATATAAAGGCATGCCTACCGCAATTCAAGGATTGGGATATAAAGAAGTAATAGAGTATTTAGATGGAAAAACATCTAGAGAAGAAATGATAGAAAAAATAAAAAGAGAAACTAGACGATATGCAAAAAGACAGCTGACATGGTTTAGAAAATATAATAATCTAATTTGGCTTAATGGATTAGACGATATACAAAATAATATAAAAATTATTTTGGAGGAATACGGTGAAAAAAACAACTAATGTAGAAGTAGAAAATAAAAGTAGAAAGAAAAAAGAAAACAATAATTTTATAAAAATTTTAAAGAAGCATAGAAAAAAAGTTCTAATGCTCTTGTTGCTATGTGCTATTATATACATAATATATACGGTTGTGCAGTTAATAAAGAACCCGACAGATACAGTATATGTTGAGATGGGACAAATAAAAGAAGAAGAACTAGCAATTGGGTACATAATAAGAGATGAAATTATATTAAAAGGAGAAAACTATAAAAACGGTTTAGAGCAAATAAAAATAGAAGGAGAAAAGGTAGCAAAAGGAGAGCCTATTTTTAGATATTATTCAAATAACGAAGAAAATCTAGTAAGAAAAATACAAGAATTAGACGCAAAAATTGATGAAGCAATGGCAAAAGAAAATAGTTTGATAGATACAAAAGTATTAGAAGAACAAATAGACTTAAAAATAAATGAACTATATGGGGAAAGTGATTTAAAAGTAATTCAAAATAATAAAGAAGAAATTTTAACTAATATGAGTAAGAAATCTAAAATTGCAGGAGAGCAAAGCCCGGCAGGTTCATATTTGAAAAAACTAATAGATGAAAGAAAAGAATATGAAAATAAACTAAATTCAGGTGCAAAAACTTTAGAATCTACAAGAAGTGGAATAGTATCATATAGAATAGATGGTTATGAGGAAATTTTTACAGCAGACGATTTTGGTAAGTATACAAAGGACTTTTTAGATGACTTAAAATTAAAAACAGGACAAATCATTCCAATGAGCAGTGAAGCTGGAAAAATAGTAGATAATTATTTTTGCTATATAGTTTGTGTACTAGATTCAGAATATGCAAAATCTGCAGAAGTTGGAGATGAGGTAACAATAAAATTGCCAAGTGGCAAAGAAACAAAAGCAACTATAGAGTATAAAACAATAGAAGATAAAGAATATATATTAACTCTAAAAATAGAAGAAGGAGTTGAAGAATTAACTTCATATAGAAAGATTTCTTTTAGCATTATCTGGTGGAGTAAAACAGGCCTAAGAGTGCCAAATGCTGCTATACAAAAAGAAGAAAAGAACGGAAATCAAATTTCATACGTAACAAGAACAAGAATTGGCTATGAAGATAAAATAATTGTAAAAGTATTAAGAACAAATGAAAAGTATTCTATAGTAACAAATTATACGAGTGATGAACTATCAAAAATAGGATATACAATAGAAGAAATAAGAAATATGGTTAATATTGCAATTTATGACGAAATATTACTTAAATAGTCAAATTACTACAAAGAAATATTACAAAAATATTACAATTATATTAAGAATATGTTACAAAACAAAAAAACTATTGACAATAATACAAAAATGATAGATACTATATTACAAGTAGAAACCAATGACGAATAAAATTATAGGAGGGTTATAAAATGTCAGGTGCAATTATGGAAAAAGTATGGGGTATGTTAGGATTGCCAGAAAAAGAAGAGGAAGAAACAGAAGAATTAGATTATGATAAAAATGAAGATATAGATAACCAAGAAGAAGAGGAAGAAGACAGAAGAATTTGGGGTAGAAGAAGCAACAGAGTTGTTAATATGCCACAAACACAACAAGTTAAGATGGTTATTTGTCAACCAACTACTTTTGAACAATCAGAAAGTATTTGTAATTTATTAAAAGAGAAGAAGTCAATTATTGTAAATTTAGAGTATGTTAATAAAGATGTTGCAAGAAGAATAGTTGATGTTGTTAGTGGTGCAGTTCATGCACTTGATGGTAATCTACAAAAAGTATCAAATTCTATATTTTTAGTAGCACCATTTAACTATGATATAACAAATGAGATGGCAAGAGAAGAAATAAAAAATAAGTTATCTGTTTCATGGCTAAGAAATAATTCGAACAATTAAATATAGTTATATAAAGAGTTTAGGAGGGACAATATGTATACACCATTGGATATTGAAAACAAGAAATTTGCAAAACAAATGATGAACGGCTATAGTGTAGAAGAGGTAGATAATTTCCTAGATGAATTAACACTAGACTATGAAAAACTATATAAAGAGTCAAATGAAAACAAAGGAAAGATTGCAGAACTAGAGGCAAGTTTAGTAAAATATAAAAATCTAGAATCAACATTACAAAATACTTTAGTAATGGCTCAGAGCACAGCTGATGAAATAAAAAAAGTAGCAAAACAGGAAGCAGAACAAATAGTAAAAGATGCACAAGGAACAGCAAAAGGACAATTAATGGAATTAGAACAACAAATAACAATAAAAACAAAAGAACTAGACGACTTAAAGAAACAAATGGACGTATATAAAGCAAAAATGGAATCATTATTAATATCACAACTAGAGTTATTAAAAGATGTAAATAAAGATTGATTAGTAGATATACAAAAGAAAAAGCTAGGTATATGGAATACCTAGCTTTTTATGCCGTATTTATTTACATTGTGAAAAAAATATAGTATAATAAATCAATATCATTGTGCAAAATATTACAAAAATATAACAGTATTACAGAATTATTAAATGTATGTTACAATTATGTTAATATTATTGACATATTGAAAATAAAATATAAAATATATGTAAGTATATCAGTAGAGGTAACTATGAGAGTAATAAGCGGTACAGCGAGGGGAACAAAATTAAGTTCTATAGATAGCATAAGTACAAGACCAACTTTAGATAGAATAAAGGAATCTTTATTTAATATAATAAGAAATAAAATAGAGAACAGTATAGTTTTAGATTTGTTTTCAGGAAGCGGTGCTATAGGAATAGAATTTTTAAGTAGAGGTGCTAAAAAAGCATATTTTTGTGAAAAATCTCATGAGGCAGCTGAAATGATATATAATAATCTTAAGAGAACTAAACTTATAGATAAGGCACAATTATTTAGACAAGACTATAGAAAATGTTTAAAAGAAATAAAAGATGCAAACATTAAGTTTGATATTATATTTTTAGATCCTCCATACAAGGAGAATTTAGCTGCGAATGCAGTAAAGCAAATTATTTCTTTAGAACTATTACAAAAAGATGGAATAATAATAGTAGAAACAGATGAAAAAGAAAGAGATTTAAAAGAGTTAGAAAAATTACAAGTAGAAATGTATGATTTAAGAAAATATGGAAGAGTTTATCTAATATTCTTAAGTCGAAAGGGGTAAGATTATGGAAATATTTACTTTATTAGAAGCTTTAGAAGATATGCTTGATAAAAGCAGAAGTATACCGTTTTCAAGTAAATGTATAGTTAATAAGGAAGAAATTTTAGATATAATAAAAGAAATAAGATTAAAATTACCAGATGAGTTAAAACAAGCAAAATGGGTAAAAGAAGAAAGACAAAGAATATTAGTTGAAGCTCAAAATGAGGCAGATGAAATAATTAAAGAAGCAGAAAACAGAATTATATCTATGATAGATGAACATGAAATTACTAAAAAAGCTTATGAAAAGAAAGTAGAAATAATAGAGACTGCAAATGAAATGTCAAGAGAAATAAAAAGTGGTACAGAAGAATATGCGGATGGAGTTTTAGCAGGAATTGAAGTCGCTTTAGAAGATGCATTAAAAGTAATAAAAAATAATAGAAAAGAGTTAAAATAGGAAATCGTTTTGAAATTTATTATACATTATATATTATATTATTAAAATAAAAGTATAAAAAATAGGATTTCCTATTTTTTATTTTATATGTTATCTATGATGCTTGTAGAGATAAATATCAGAGAATGATTAAAGGGTATATAAGATTATATTTTTATTACTTCTAAACTAATATTAAAAGAACAGTCAATAATAAAAGAGAAAATTGATACATTTTTATTTATAGAATGCATCCAATTTTCTCTTTAGCTATTTAAATTAATTTTTATTACATTTATGTTACAATTTTAAATTTTTGTTTGCTTTTTGTTAGCCTTATGATATAATACCAGTGGATAATATTAGAGATATCTTCAAAGGAGGAAAATACTTTGGCCAAACGAGGTAGAAAAGCAAAGAAAAATAAGTTAGATATAAATGTAGCAGTAGTATTTATGTTATTTATAAGTATATTACTTGCAATTTTAATATACACAAAATCAGGATATATAGGAGAACATTTGAGTCCAATACTTGGAGGAATAATGGGGTCTATAAAATATATAATTCCAATAGGAACATTTTTAATAGCTATATACATGACTTCAGAAGATAAAGAGTACTTGATATCAAAGTTAGTACAATATGGAATATTTTTAATATGCATTGCTACTATGCTTAGTGTATTTCAATTTTCGAAAGGTACGTTTGATATAAATGATGAATTTTCAACTATAATTAGTCAGGGATATGAAAGAGGGACACAAGATATAGGTGGTGGTGCAATAGGAACGGGAATTGCATCTGTACTTATAGGGCTACTTGGTGAAATAGGAACCGTAATATTATGCATAGGAGTAGGTGCAATACTCTTAGTATTTATATTCGGAATAAAACCAGCAGAAATGATAGCAGATTTTATAGATAGCAGAAGAGAGGAAAAGGAAGAAAGAAGATCAGAACGAGAAGAAGCTAGACTTACAAGAAAGCAAAAAAGAGAAGAAATTGAAATAGATAGAAAAGAAACTAAAAAAGAGAGAAGATTAAGGGAAAAAGAAGAACAAAGGAGAGAAGCTGAACAATTAGCAGAACAGTTAACTATAAATTTAAATGATTCTTCGGAAGAAGAAAAAAATAAAAAAATCAAAAAATATGACCACAAAGATGATGATATAATTCCATTCAGCATAGGGGGAAAGAACAAGAAAGAAGAGAAAATTACGAATCCAGATGTATTAGAAGCAAATTTATTTAAAGAAGAACAGGAAACAAAAGAAGAAAAAGTGAAACAAGTATTACAGTTAGAACATACTTTGACTGTAGAAGATGAGCACTACGAATTCCCACCAATACAATTATTATCAGAAGGAGATAAAAAGACTGTAAAAGGAGGAAAGAAAGCTGTTGCAGATACAGCAACTAAATTACAAAAAACTCTATATAGTTTTGGAGTTTCAGCTAAAGTGGAAAATGTTTCTGTAGGCCCTGCAATAACTAGATATGAACTTAAGCCTGCAGAAGGAGTAAGAGTAAGTAAAATTGCAAATCTTGCAGATGATATAGCACTTAATTTAGCAGCGGAAACAATAAGAATTGAAGCACCTATACCAGGTAAACAAGCAGTAGGAATAGAAATTCCAAATAAAGAAAATGAAATAGTACCGTTAAGGGATATAGTAGATTGTGATAGCTTTAAGAACCATAAATCAAAACTTGCTTTTGCATTAGGAAAGGATGTGGCAGGTAATGAGGTGGTAACAGATATTGCAAAAATGCCACATGTACTTATTGCGGGAAGCACAGGTTCTGGTAAATCTGTATGTATAAATACATTAATTGCAAGTATCATATACAAAGCAAAACCAAGCGAAGTAAAACTTGTTATGGTAGACCCAAAAGTAGTTGAGCTTTCTGTGTATAATGGTATACCACATTTACTTATTCCTGTAGTTACAGATCCTAAAAAAGCAGCAGGTGCTCTAGCATGGGCAGTTCAAGAAATGGTGAATAGGTATAGTCTGTTTGCAAGTAAAAATGTAAGAGATATAAAAGGATATAATGAAGCACTAGAAGGCGAGGGAGAAGGACATAAACTACCACAAATTGTAATTATAATAGATGAGCTTTCGGATTTGATGATGGTATCACCAAAAGATGTAGAAGATTCAATTTGTAGATTAGCGCAAATGGCAAGAGCAGCTGGTATGCATTTGGTAATTGCAACGCAGAGACCATCTGTTGATGTTATTACAGGTATAATAAAAGCAAACGTGCCATCAAGAATTTCATTTGCGGTATCTTCACAAGTAGATTCAAGAACAATTTTAGATATGGCAGGTGCAGAAAAATTACTTGGAAAAGGTGATATGCTATTTTATCCGGCAGGTGCACCAAAACCAACTAGAATACAAGGTGCATTTATATCAGATAAAGAAGTAGAAAAGATAGTTGATTTTGTTAAAAATAACGGAGAAGCAACATATAATGACGAAATATTAAAGCAAATAGAAAATGCAAATAGTACAGATAAAGAAATAGACTCTGGAGATGAAGATGATAACACAGACCCATTATTAATGGAGGCAATAGATGTAGTAGTAGAAACAGGACAGGCATCCACTTCGTTCATACAAAGACGTTTTAAAGTTGGATATGCAAGAGCAGGAAGAATAATAGATCAAATGGAAGAAAGAGGCATAATCTCCGGATTTCAGGGTAGCAAACCTCGTGAGGTACTTATGCCAAAAGAAAGATGGGAAGAACTGAAAATGAGTAGCAATAGCGAAGAATAAAATTACTAAAGAGGAGTAATATGGAAAAAAATAAAATTTTATCTAAACTTAATATAGATATAAAAGATTATAATAATGAATTAGAAAAAATTTTAGAAAATAAGCTATTTTCCTATGAAGTGAAAAATCTTTTATTAAGTATGCTATATAAAATAGAAAATGCATATAAAGATTATGAAACAGTAAAAGTAGAAGTTCCGTCAAAAAGAAAATATATAGAAAATTTACTAAGAATAATTAAGGAAAAATGCTTAAAAATATTTTTAGTAAAAACAGGAACTCAAGAAGCAAAAGAGCTGGAAAAAGATAATATGTTATTTAAGGTTGACAGGAAAAACGGAGAAATCATTTGCTTTCAAAATGAATTTATTTTATTAACAGCAATATTTAATTTGGATATATCTCCAAGTTTGAAAGAATTAACTTATGAGTATATAGAAGAACCATTGTTTACATTATTAAAATCAGGAGAAATTGATTCGAATATAGAGCTAATAAGAGATTTCAATGGGTGGTCATGGGATATAGATAAAAAGGAAATAAAAGACATAGAATATAATTATATATATCAAACAATATTATTGATAAATGGTAGAAAAAACATTAACAATAAAAAGCAAAAAAAGATATTTGATGTAGCATCAAAAATAGCAATAAAAAAATATATGCTAGAAGCAAATGATACAGAATATAATGAAAAGTTTGAAAAAATAAAGAAAGAGAAAGAAGCAAGATTAGAATTATTTAATGATAAAAGGTCTTTTATAAATCAAATAACGGAAGAAAAAAAAGAATATACGAAAGAAATAGAAAAAATTGATAAAATACTAAATAATAATGAACTACTAAAAAAAGAATATTATGCAAGAAATGAAAAATTACCAAATAAAGAAAAAATATTTAGTGTAAGTTATTTGGTAGGAATATTGGATAAAGAAAGAATTAAACTAATAGAAAAAATAGACGAATGTAATAAAATTATATTGCCAAAAGAATTTGTAGAACAGAAAAGTAAATTAGAAGAGGAAGTAAAATTTTTAGAAGAAATAATTAAATTAGATAAAGAGGATACTTTAATTAAACTAGCAACAGAGTTCTTAAATCAAGTACAGATAGAAATAGCTAAAATAAATGAAGAAAATAAAGAAAAGCTAATTAATTGGATATATAAACTAAGATATTACAGATATATTCCAATAGATTATGAAAAAACTATAAAAGATATAGAAGTTTTAAAAGAAAAGTTTGAAGAAGTAATAAAAATAATAATAAAAAAAGCGCAAGAACTTAAAATATGGGATATTTTTTCAGAGAATACAGAATTAACATATCAAATTTTAAAAGAGATATTTGATATGAAAATGATATGTTTGCAAAATTTAAATATGCAATGTAAATATGAAAATAAAGAACTATATGTAGAATATTATGACGATACTATTATAGAAAGTTCATTAAAGATTAAGACAGATACAGTAAAAATAAAGAAAAAAATAAAGCTATTCATATAAAGGAGGAATTTATGAATGTAACTTTTTTAGGTGCTACAAAAACAGTGACAGGATCTAACTTTTTAGTAGAAGGGGCAGGAAAGAAGTTTTTAGTAGATTGTGGAATGTATCAAGGTTCAGCAGCAGATGAATTTGAAAATGAAGCACCATTTTTATTTAACGTAGATGAAATAGACTTTGTGCTACTTACACATGCACATATAGATCATTCAGGAAGAATACCAAAACTATATAATGAAGGATATAGAAAGCAGGTTATTGCAACAAAAGCAACATGTGATTTATGTTCTATCATGCTTCCTGATAGTGGCCACATCCAAGAAATGGAAGTTGAGTGGAAAAATAGAAAAAGAGAAAGAAAGGGAGAAAATCCACTTCCACCATTATACACAGCAGAAGATGCGGCCAGATCACTCGAAATATTTAGACCAGTACAATATGACGAAATAGTTGATATAGATGAAAATATAAAAGTAAGATTTAATGATGCAGGTCATATGTTAGGATCAAGTATTATCGAAGTATGGATTACAGAAAATGAAGAAACAAAGAAAATTGTATTCACGGGAGATTTAGGAAATAATGATATACCTCTTTTGTCTCCACCAACAATGATAAGTGATGCAGACTATTTAATAATGGAATCTACATATGGAAATAGGCTTCACATGAAAAATGATGATAAAGCAGAAATATTTTTAAATATAGTATATGAAACATTAGAAAAAGGTGGAACAGTAGTTATACCATCATTTGCAGTTGGTAGAACACAAGAAATACTATATGAATTAAATAGAATAAAAGAAGTAAAACATGATGAGGAATTTTATAAAAAATATCAAAAATTAATGAGTATTCCTGTATATGTAGATAGTCCGCTCGCAATATCAGCAACAGAGATTTTCAAAGAAAATATGAATTTATTTAATGAAGAAACACAAGAAATAATAAATGCAGGAGATAATCCTCTGGAATTTTCAGGACTAAAATTTACAAGGACAGCAGATGAATCAAAAGAACTTAATGCAAGCGAAGAATCTTCAATAATAATATCTGCAAGTGGAATGTGTGAGGTTGGAAGAATTAAGCATCATCTAAAGCACCACTTATGGGATCCAAATAGTACAATTCTTTTTGTTGGTTACCAAGCACCAGGAACACTTGGTAGAAAATTAGTAGATGGAGAAAAAAAAGTAAAAATATTTGGCGAAGAAATAGCTGTAAATGCTAGAATAGAATATATAGAAGGTTATTCTGGACATGCGGACCAAGAATGGCTTATGAACTTTGTATATTCTTTTACATATCCACCAAAACATATCTTTTTAGTACATGGAGAACCAGAAGGGCAAGTCGTTTTAAAACAAAAATTAGAGGAAAACACAGAAATACCAATAACAATACCTGATTTTGGTGAAAAATATGAACTAGGAAAAGATATAGAAATGGTAGGTAAGACAGAAGATAAAGCAAGGGAAAGATATTTAAAACTAGAAGTATTAGAAAGAATGAATACTCTAAAAGAAGAATTAGAAGATATGTCTACTATTGTTAAGGAAGAATATTTACAAAAAAATACTACTGATGCAGATATAATTAGAATAAAGGAAAGATTAAAAGAATTAGAATCTCAAATAGTAAAAATAGTTGAGAACAAATAGCTGAAATAGGAGAGAAAACAGATGAAAAATAAGTATTTTAATGATGCTATAATTGGAGGAAAAGACATAACTGCAAGCTTTACATACCATGGAGAAATGTTAAGACTAATGTATAACACACCGGATTTTAAGCAATTTTTAGATTTTTTTCATACAGGAGTCAAAATAAATGACTCTTGTATAATATATTTACATGAAGATCAAAATAATAGATATAATCAATACTATATAGAAGATACTAATGTATTAAATACCGAGATAGAAAATACATATTTTAATTTAAGTATTAAACAAGTAGATTTTATTTCAAATAAAAATAGTGTTTTAATAAAAAGATATATTTTTAAGAACAATAATATTATTGATTTAAATGTGAATTTTTTAGTACACTCAAAACTATTATCGAACCCAAACAATATGGTTGGTTCAAAAATAGAAAACAATGTACTAATGCAGTATAGCCATAATAATACATTGTGCATGTTTTCAAAAAAACATATAAATACACATCAACTAAATGATACGGATAATAACATAGAGAGCGGAATAATAAGTGATAAGGATTATATAGGAATGAGCTCTGATTCTAGCATTAATTATGAATTAGGTGTAATAAAACCAGGAGAAACTAAAGAACTTGATATATATTTATATATTGTAGAAAATAATAAAGTAAATCCAGAAGAAATGTGGAAAAATATAGAAAATATTAGAAAGCAAGATGTAGAAGCAGAACAAAATACAGTGGAAAAATATTGGCGAAAATATGTAAAAGAACATGTCAACATAGAATTAAAAGAAGAAAATACGGAGTATAACAAAAAGTTTAATAAGATATATAAAAGAAGCATACTTCTATTTCCACTATTAACAAATAAAGAAACAGGAGGAGTAGCAGCAGCGGTAGAAGTAGATGAAAACTTAACTCAATGTGGTAGATATGCTTACTGTTGGCCACGTGATGCAGTATTTATAACAAGAGCATTTGATAAACTAAAAATGAACAAAGAAGCAGAAAAGTTTTATAAAATATTTTGCAAAAATACACAAAACAGAAATGGAATGTGGGAACAAAGATTTTATACAGATGGACGTTTAGCACCTTGTTGGGGATATCAAATAGATGAAACTGCTGGGGTGGTATATGGAGTATACGAACACTATAAAGAAACAAAAGACAAAAAATTCTTAAAAGAAGTATTAAAAATGTGCGAAAATGCAGTAAAATTCTTGTGCATATATATGGATAATATTTTAGGATTACATGATGATAGCGATATAGTAAAAAACGAAATAGAAAAAACATATCACACAGAAAATAGAAACAAATTACCAGTAAGCTATGATTTATGGGAAATGCATGAAGGAGTAAGTTTATACTCATTAGCAAGCATATATGCAGCTTTTAATGCTATAGAAGAAATGTATGAAATATTTAAACCCGAATATGAAGAAAAAAATAGATTGAAACTAGAAAGCATAAATAAATTAAGTAAGAAATTAGATTTCTATAGAAAAGAAATAGAAAAATATATAAATGCTAATATGTATAATGAAAGTACAAAAACGCTAAAAAGAAATACAGAAGATGAATTAACAGATATAAGCATATTAGGAACAGTAGTACCCTTTAAAATGTATAAGCCAAAAGAAAAAAGAATAATAAATACAGTTGAAAAAATAAACATGACACTTAGAACATATACAGGAGGATACTTGAGATTTGAAGGAGACCACTACATGGAAGGAAATTGCCCATGGGTAATTTCAACATTGTGGATGGCAATGTATTACAAAGAAATAGGTGAAAAGAAAAAACTACAAGAATGTATAGAATTTATAGTGAAGAGCTGTAATGAACATGGCTTTTTAGGAGAGCAAATAAACAATAGTACCATGCAACCAAGTTGGGTAATTGGACTAGCATGGTCACACGCAATGTTCATTTTGGCACTCTAGTTATCGGAAAAGACATGTCAAAAATACGATAGGAACTAAAGCAACAAGGAGGAATGGATTATGCCTAAGGCAAAGACAATTTTTGTGTGTAGTAATTGTGGATATGAGTCAGCAAAATGGCTTGGTAAGTGTCCTGCTTGTAATGAGTGGAATAGTTTTTATGAAGAAAAAGTAGTAAATACTTCAAGCACAGCTGGTGGAAAGAGTAGTGTGAGTAAAGAAAAAAATATGCCTCGTAAATTAAAAGAAGTACAAGGCATAGAAACAGCTAGGACAAGTACTGGAATAGGAGAACTAGACAGAGTTTTAGGAGGAGGACTGGTAAAAGGTTCTCTTGTGTTAGTGGGGGGAGAGCCAGGAATTGGTAAGTCCACACTTATTTTACAACTTTGTGATAAGGTAAAAGGAGAAGGAAAGGTACTATATATTTCAGGTGAAGAGTCGGCAGAGCAGGTTAAAATTAGGGCGGATAGATTAAACATAAATAATGATGATTTAATGTTTTTAGGAGAGACTAACATTGATAATATTCAAGATACAATAATTTCAGTAAATCCGAAACTTGTGATTATTGATTCTATACAAACAATGTATTCAGAAGAGATTACTTCGGCGGCAGGAACTGTTAGTCAAGTTAGAGAAATAACAGCAAGAATTATGAGAATGTGCAAAGATAACGGAATAACTACAATAATAATAGGTCATGTTACGAAAGATGGAAATATTGCTGGACCAAGAGTATTAGAACATATGGTTGATACTGTACTATACATAGAAGGAGAAAGATATTTTTCATATAGAATATTAAGAAGTGTAAAAAATAGATTTGGTTCTACAAATGAAGTGGGAATGTTTGAAATGAAAAATGAAGGAATGGTAGAAATTACAAATCCATCTTCAATTCTTATTTCAGAAAGAAATGATAATCCGGCGGGTTCAGTAATTATAGCGAGCATGGAAGGAACTAGACCGCTTTTAGTCGAATTGCAAGCACTTACTACTCCTAGTGTATTTGGAATACCAAAAAGAACAGCAAATGGAATAGATTATAATAGATTAGCAGTATTAATTGCAGTTGTGGAAAAAAGAGCAGGAATAAATTTAGGCGGGCAAGATGTTTATCTAAATGTTGTAAGTGGGATAAAGTTGACAGAACCAGCTGTAGATTTAGGCATTATACTTGCATGTACTTCAAGTTATAAAAATATAAGTATACCACAGGATGTAGTAGCAATAGGAGAAGTAGGACTTACCGGAGAAGTAAGAGCTGTTAACATGATAGAAAAAAGAATAAAAGAAGCTGAAAAACTAGGATTTAAAAAATGTATTATACCAGAAAGTAATAAAAAACTATTGAAAGAAGAGTACAAATTAGATATAATAGGTGTTAGAAACATAAATGAGGCAATAAAAGAGTTGAAGCTAAAATAATTAAAACAAAGATAAAACTTAAATAATATAAATATACATGTCTTTATTTCCGACAACTTTGTCGGAAATAAACCTGTTCCAAAAGGCAATAAAGGAGTGAATAAGTTGGCAGAGGGTATTTCAGAAATTTTGAAGTTGATAGCACCTGGTACTTCTATAAGAAGTGGTTTAGAGAATATTTTAAATGCTAAAACAGGTGCCTTAATAGCTGTTGCTGATAATGAGACTGTTCTAAAGCTAGTCGATGGTGGCTTTAAGTTGGATGTGGATTTTAGCCCAGCAAAATTATATGAGCTTGCAAAAATGGATGGTGCAATTATATTAAGTTCTGATTTTAAGAAGATTTTATATGCTAACACTCAATTAATACCATCACCAGATATTTCTACTAATGAGACTGGTACAAGACATAGAACTGCAGAACGTACTGCAAAACAAACTGGTTCGTTGGTAATTAGTATTTCTCAAAGAAGAGGAATAATAACTCTTTTTAAGGGAAATGAAAGATATGTGTTAAGAAATTCAGCAGACGTTATTTCAAAGGCAAATCAAGCATTACAAATTGTTGAAAAATATAAAAAGGTTTTTGATAATAAGATAAATGTTCTTAATGAGTATGAGTTTAATGATATAGTAACACTTGAAAATGTGATTACTGCAATTCAAAGAGCAGAGTTAGTGATGAAAATTGCACAAGAAGTTGATAAAGCAATAGACGAACTTGGAGAAGAAGGTAGACTTCTAGAGATGCAACTTGATGAGACTGTTGGAGATCTAGAAAAAGAAGAACTTCTGTTAATAAAAGACTATATTGCACCAGGAAAAAAGAGAAATGCTGATAAGATATTACAAGAACTAAAAAATGTTGTATATGAAAATCTTGTAAGGCCAGAAAAAATAGCTAATCTTTTGGGATATGAAGATTTTGATAATTATGATGAAGTTGGCGTTTATACTAGGGGATATAGAATTTTAAGCAAAATACCAAGGATGCCAAGCACTATTGTTGAGAATTTAGTAAAATCTTTTAAATCTTTTCAACATATTTTGGCAGCAGATATTCAAAAATTAGATGAAGTTGATGGAATTGGAGAGATTAGAGCAAGGACAATTAAACAGTCACTAAAAAGAATGCAAGAGCAATTTGTATTCGATAATTTAATTGTATAAAGTTTGATAATATATGTATTAAAGTTAATTATTTAAAATTGTATAAAGTTATCTATAAATTATACATTTGTAATGAATTTAAAATTATGTTATTATATTTATGTAATTATGTTAAAGTTTTATTGAATAGATAATATAAAGTAATTTATAAAATAGAATATAAAAATATCTAAAACTATGAAAAGAGAGGAATTGAAAATGAACAAGATAGGAGTTAGAATTTTATTAATATTAGGAATAATTTTAATGCTAGCAGGAATTGTTTTTGCAAGCTATGGAATATATAAGAAAATGACACTAGATATACCAAATCCGGTAGCTACTATAGAGATAGAAGATTATGGAACTATAAAGGTGGAATTATATCCAGACAAAGCACCAAATACTGTAGCGAATTTTATAAGATTAGCAAATAGAGGGTTCTATGATGGAACTACTTTCCATAGAACAATGCCAAATTTTGTTATACAAGGCGGTGCAAAAGATGGAGATACTTCGGCATCTCCTCTACTTGAAGATATATACGATTTAGATGAAGTGTTAAACAATAAAAAATTATTTGAATCAATACTAGATGAATATTATGATGGGGAGTATACATTAGATAATGATACTGTAATAAATTCATATTCTGATTTTAAGAGCTATAAGAGAAAATATGAGAAAGAAAATTCAGATAAAGATAAAAACGTAAATTCAGAATTTGAGGACTTTTTAGATACTGAATATAATATAAAAGGTGAATTTATAGCAAATGGAGATGACGCTAATAATATAAAACATGAAAAAGGCGTTATATCAATGGCAAGAAGTGATTATAGTGGATATGGATATATAGAAGAAGGATATAATTCAGCAGGATGCCAATTTTTTATAATGTCAACAGATAATATGCAGCTAGATGGAATATATGCACCATTTGGAAAAGTAATAGAGGGAATGGATGTAGTAGATAAAGTTGCTAATGTAGAAGTATATTATAGAGATGAAGAAGTAGATGAAGATTATAAAAAGCCAAAAGACGAAGATGGAAATGAGATATTATCTGATACACCAAAAGAACAACCAGTTATAAAAAGTGTAACAGTAGAAACTTACGGAGTGGATTATGGTGCACCAAAAACAATAAAACCATTTGATGTAACTTCGCTATTTTCAAATCTATATTATTAGAAAATAGGTTATAGGAAAACCTTTAATAAAAACCTAAATAAAAAATAAAGAGGCAGGAAAAATGGAAAAAGCAAATAAGAGGCAAAAAAATAAAAGAGATGTAGGTAAAATCGCAACGAGAATAGTGGCTGCAATACTTGCAGTACTAATGGTACTTGCAGTAGCTTCATCACTAATATATTATTTAATAGGTATGTAATAAAAGAGGAAAGTGTATGGATGTTTTTTCATTAAATATAAATAAATTTTGGATAAGCATAAAAGAATATGTTGTAGATATTTCAAACAATCCATTTAAATTAATAATATTTGTATTAGATATACTCATTGTTGGGTACATAGCATATAAATTTATAAAATCAGCAAGAAGCTCTAGAGTATGGCAACTTCTAAAAGGAATAGTATTAATAGTATTTGTAACAATATTAAGTGGAATATTTGAATTTAGAATATTAAATTGGCTCTTAACTATATTTACGACATATGGTGTAATTGCTTTAATGGTTATATTCCAACCAGAATTAAGAAGAATGCTAGAACAATTAGGAACTAATAAATTTACTAAATTTTTCGGAATTGGACTTGAAAAAAATTTAGAGACAAAAACAAAAGAGGATATATATAAAATTGTAATTGCTGCAAAAGAATTATCCAATAATAAAGTTGGCGGACTAATTGTACTAGAAAGAGATATACAAATAAATGACATAATGGACACAGGAGTAAAAATAGATGCGGAAGTATCGCCACAATTACTAGTAAATCTCTTTGTGCCTAAAACACCACTACATGATGGTGCAGTTATAATAAGTAAAAATAAAATTGCAGCAGCAGCTTGCATATTACCTTTGTCAGACGATAATCAAATATCAAAAGGGTTAGGAACAAGACATAGAGCAGCGATAGGTATATCAAGAGAGACTGATGCTATTGCGATAGTTATATCAGAAGAAACAAGCAAAATATCAATTGCAAAAGATGGAAACTTAATAGTGGATTTAAAAGAAGAGGCTTTGAAAAACATTCTTATAAAAAATTTGGTAACAAAGAAATTTGGGAATGAAGAAGTAAAGAAAAGTAAAATTAAAATAATAAAAACTGATAAGAAAGCAAACAAAAAAATAGAAAACAATCAAAAATTAGATTAAAATAAATAAGATAAATAGGAATAAAAATGAGAAATATTAAATTAGTTATAGAATATGACGGAAAAGATTTTAACGGTTGGCAAAAGCAACCAGATAAATTAAATATTCAAGGGGAAATAGAAAGAGCAATAGAAAATGTTACAAAAGAAAAAGTAGATCTTATTGCATCAGGTAGAACTGATGCAGGTGTTCATGCTATGGGACAAGTAGCTAATTTTAAAACGAATTCTAATATAGATATAGAAAAAATACCAATAGCAATAAATTCTCAAGTGAAAAATTCTATACGAATAAAATCAGCTGAAGAAGTAGACGAAAACTTTCATAGTAGATTTAATTGCAAGAGAAAAACATATAGATATGTAATAGATAATTCAAAATATGGAACAGCAATCTATAGAAATATTGTGTATCATATGCCAGTAAAATTAGATGTGTCAGAAATGAAAAAAGCAATAAAATACTTTGAGGGAGAACATGACTTTAAGGCATTTAAATCAAGTGGAACAAGTAGCAAAAGTAGTGTTAGAACAATATATACAGCAAATATAATAACAGAAGGAGACAGCATAGGAATAGAATTAACTGGAAATGGATTTTTATATAACATGGTAAGAATAATATCGGGAACTCTAGTGGAGGTTGGAATTCGGTAAAATAAAAGCAGACGATATTCCAAAAATAATAGAGAGTAAAGATAGAACAAAAGCAGGAAAAACACTACCTGCACATGGATTGATGCTAGTAAAAGTCGATTATGAATAAAAAATTTCAACCTACTAATTAAATAAAGTAACAAATAATAATGTGTCAACATAAAATATATAAAACAGTATCATTAAAGGAGAAATTTTATGATGAATACATTATTATTATTTTTGGCTCTTCCAATTGCCACTATAATTTTATCAGTAGTATTACTAAAAATACTTAAATGTCCTGCATTAGTAGCTGCAACTTTTTTTGCAATATATCTAATTTTAACATATGCTGTGTTTGGTTATGGATTTTTGATATTTGCAATAGTATATACTATTATTTCATATATAACAGCAATTATTACTAAAACGATATGCAATATAATTGCAAGAATTGATAATTGTAATAGTTGTTCAAACTATGCAACTGGTGTAACAGGAAAAAATAAAAATTGTTGCAATATAGTTAATAATTGCTGTGACAATTTTGCTAATCTAGCTAGTACTGAAAATAATTTAAATACAGCTAACAGATTATCGCAAAACGCAAATACGCAAGCACAATTTACAGTTACTACAAATCAAACAAATCCAGTTTTACTTTTAAGTAATAGAGGGAATACAGTGGGAAGACAAAATTGCTGTTGCTGTAGGAGAAAATAGAATATTACAATAATATTACAATAATATTAAGTTTTTGTTACAACGAGCTTAATATTATTGTATTTTCTTATATATTGTTGTAAAATAAAATATGAAATACTATTTTGTAAAAAACAAGGAGGAATAAATTATGGCAATGAATCCAATGCAAAGGAAGGCAAATAATTCTTTTTTATTAGGAATTTTAATAACATTGGTAATAACGGGGGTAATAATAGGATTTTTAATATTGCAAATATCTAAATTAAATAGTGAAATGGAAGAAGTATCAGCACATACTGTGTATGCTTATGTTGTTGTAGATACAATAGCATCAGGGGCAGATATAACTGCTGATAAAGTTCAAGGTGTAGAAGTAAATTTAAGTGTAGCAACAGACACATCTACATTCTATAGTGCTCAATCAAGGGATGCAGAAGGAAATCCAACAGCAGATAGTACAGGTGCACTTTTACCAACAGGACTTAAAGCAAAGGTTGACTTGAATCCAGGAACTATTTTAACAACAGATTTAACGTATGAAGGAGAAGCAATAAGAAATGACTTAAGAAGTGAAGAGTTCAATGTTATAACATTGCCAAGCCAGTTACAAACAGGGGAATATATAGATATAAGATTGAGAACGCCAGATGGTAGAAATTTAATAGTAGTATCTCATAAAGAGGTAACAATTCCTACATTAGCTGGTGTGGACTCTGAAAATTGTATATGGATAGACTTAACAGAAGAAGAAATTCTAATGATGAGTTGTGCTATAGTTGAATCTTATAAAATGAATGGTGCAAAATTATATGCTACAAGATATGTAGAACCAGGAATTCAAGAGGCTGCAACAGTAACATATGTACCAAATGATGAAACAAGAGCATTAATAGAAAGAGATCCAAATATTGTTCAAGAAGCAAAAAATGAATTATTAACAGTATTAAATTCAAACAATGCTTTAGTAAGACCTGGAATAAATAATGCAGTAAATAATGAAGATGCTGCAGATAATGTAATAGACAAGACAGAAGACGAAATAACAAGCCTAAAAGAAGAAAGAGAATTATACATAGAGTCAATAGGTGGATAGAATAAAATTTAGGAGGAAATATGAGAAAGGTAAGCTTTATAGGATGCTATGACAAAATAGACTTAATATTATATATAGCTAAAATTTTAGTAGCAACAGACAAAAAAGTTTTAGTAATAGATTCAACAATTAATCAAAAGGCAAAATATGTAGTCCCAGTTATACAGCCTACTAAAGCTTATATTACTGAATTTGAAAAGATAGATGTAGCTGTAGGATTTAATAGCTTTGATGAAATAAAAGAATATCTAGGAATACCATTACACGTAGAACTACCATATGATATAGCACTAATTGATATAGATTCATATACAAGTCTTATAAATTTCGAAATTAATAGTTCAGAAAGAAATTATTTTGTTACAGGATTTGATTTATACACACTTAAAAAAGGACTTGAAATACTAAGTGGACTTACAGAAGTAATTAACTTAACAAAAGTACTTTTTTCAAGAACAGCAAGTAAAGAAGATAATGATTACTTAAACTATTTATCTTTAGGATATAAGATAGTATGGAACGACGAAATAATATATTTTCCATTTGAAGTAGGAGACCAAAGTGTTATAGCAGAAAACCAAAGAGTAGCAAAAATAAAGTTTAAAAAATTAAGCGCACAGTACAAAGAAGCACTAATATATATAGTAGAACAAATATTAAACCAAAATGAATATTCAAAAATAAAGAAAATATTTAAACAATTAGAAAGAGGAGTTTAATAATGGCAATAATAACTTTTAAAAGCAACGAACGAAAAGAAACTGGACAAACATTATCGTTAGTTGCTGTTGCAACAAAAATGGCTGTGGAACATAGTTATAAGATATTGATAGTTTCAACTAGTTTTAGAGACAAAACATTAGAAAATTGTTTTTGGGAGTTAGATAAACTTAATAGACCTATAGTTACAAAACAAAGAGTAAGTATTGGTGTGGATTCTGGAGTAGAAGGGTTAGTAAAAATACTTACAAGTAACAAAACAAGTAATGATATAGTGAAAAACTATTCTAAAACAATATTAAGAGAAAGATTGGATGTACTATTATCACCTTCTACAGAAGACTATAATGAATATAACCAAATTTGTAAAGAGTATCCAGAGATTTTGAGAAATGCAGATAGATATTATGATTTAATCTTTGTAGACTTAAGCGGAAGTATGGACCAGAAAAATGAAGAAAATATAATAAATGTATCTGACGTAATAATAGTTAATTTAACACAAAGATTAAAAACGATTAATGATTTTGTTAAATTAAGAGAAAATGATGATTTCTACAGAAGAAAAAATATAATGCTATTGATGGGAAGATATGATACATACTCTAAATATAATATAAAAAATGTAACACGCTACATAAAAGAGAGAAAAGAGATTTTAGCAATTCCGTACAATACATTGTATTTTGAGGCGTGTTCGGAAGGAAAGGTAATAGACTTTTTCTTAAGACTTAAGAAAACAGATGAAAATGATAGAAACCGTTTGTTCATAGACGAAGTGGAACGAACAGATGATGCAATAATATATAAATTACAGGAATTGCAAATGAAGATATAGTCCTTTAGAAAGGAGTAGACTATGATAAACTTATTGTTAATAGTAATTGTCGTAATAGTAGCAATAGCATTACTATTGAATTTCATTAATAAGAGAAAAAATGAGCAAAAGGAAGATATACTAGAAGTTGACGATAAAACATATACATTAGATATGATGATGGAATTCGTAAAGAAAAGATTAGATGAAATAACTAAAATCAACTTATACGATATAGGACTTTCAGAAGAAGAATTGAAAAGAAGAAAAAATAAGAAATATGAACTAAAAAGAGCCTTAAAAGGATGTACATATGGAGACGTTAATGATAAGAAATACGTAAAAGAATTAATTTATGACATACTGTATAAAGAGTATGGAGTAAATGAGACAAACGTATCTAAAGCAATTCCATTTGACCTACCATCAATTTTAACAGCACAAGATAAATTCGAAATTATACTATACATGTATAAACAAGAATTTGGATATGAAGCACTAACAGAAATAATTAAGAAGTATGATTTGGCTAAACTTAAATACGTTGAAGGTGAATCAAAACCTTGCTATGTTATAACAGATGAAGAAATAAATGATATATACCAAAAAGAAAACTTTGTATTAACATTAGAAGATAAAATAAATGTTGTAGTGCAAAGAATATATCAAAAATACAAAGGGTATAGCAGTATAGATGAGATAAGAGACATGAATATAGATGGTATTTCTGGTGGTGTATCAGGACTTCCAGAGTCATTCTTAAGTCAGGTAGCACAAACGGATGGGGATTATTTATCTCAAATATCAGAGCATAAAGTGCCACGTGCATGTGACAGTATTTGGATTATGTTTGCTGGTAAATCAATACGTTTAGCATTTTTATCATTTGGAACAGAGGCAGAACTAAAAAGAGTATGTCAAAATATATATAAATACAATAACCCTGGACAATTATCTGATACAAACGGATATAAAATTAATGAAATGAAAGATGGTTCTCGTGTTGTTGTTGTTAGACCAAGTATGTCTGAAACATGGGCATTTTTCGTAAGAAAATTTGATGTAAAGCGTGCAACACTAGAACAGATAGTTCGTTTCCCAGGAAAAGAAGAAACAATAGATTTATTAAAATTTTTAGTAAAGGGTGCAAGAATTATATCACTTACTGGTGAGCAAGGATGCCGGAAAGACAACAATGCTTATGGCTATGATAGAAAATATATATGAAACAATGAACCTTCGTATTACTGAAACTGCATTCGAGCTTCACCTAAGAAAGATATATCCAACAAGAAATATTTTATCAATGCGTGAGACAGAAACAGTTTCTGGACAAGACTGCTTGGACGTTCAGAAAAAGACAGATGGTTCTGTTAATATAATCCGGAGAGGTTGCAACAGACCCGGTTGCATCTTGGATGATTCAATCAGCACAGGTTGCTTCTAAGTTTACATTATTTACTCACCATGCCAAAACATTCCCAGACTTAGTAACAGCACTTCGTAATTCAATGTTAAGAGCGGGTGTTTTTAGAAATGAAAAAACAGCAGAAGAACAAGTTGTTCAAGTTTTAAACTTTGATATACACTTAGTAAAAGACTTTAGAGGTAGAAGATATATTGAAAGAGTAACGGAATGTATACCAGTAGAAGAAAAAAATGAATATACATATGACCATAGAAAAGAAAAGACCATAGAAGGAAAACTAGACAAATTTATGGACAATGCAACGGTGTACTTCACAAAAAGTACGAACAGAGAATTATACAAATATGTTAATATATTAGAATATCATGATGGTGCATATGTACTTACAAACCCTATTTCAGAACACAATATTCGTGAAATGAGAAATAATATGGATGATAGCGATGTTGTAGAATTTGATAAATTTCTAGAAAGAAATTGGGGAATAAAAATGAAAAAGTATGAAGATTCAGAAGATATACCAGATAATGGCATATTTGAGATGTCAAATGCTACAAAAACAGCAAAAAGAGGCAGAAAACCTAAAAAGACACAGTAAATGGCAAGGAGGTGCTACTTAATCAATGTCTAATGATATATTAAAGTATATGTTAATTGGTGTAGGAATTCTCTTTGGCATTATAGTACTTGCTTATCTAGTGCTTCAAAGAAAAATGAAAGCATCTGGAATAAGAGAGATACAAAAGTTAAGAGTAGGGACAGAGGAAAAAAAGTTTTCAAAAGAAATACTATATCAAAAGTTATATGTTAAATATTTAAAAATACCATTTATAAAAAGATATTTATTAAAAATAAGAAGAAGACTTGAAATAATAAATATAGATGATGAATATTTAACAAGACAGCAAACATCAAAGATATTAACTAATGCAATACTTATAATAATACCGCTAACAATAATAATAGTAATGATGACAAAACAAAATGCATTATTAATGGTATTCCTATTAGTATTTGAAGTGTTTTTGACAGATACTATTATAGGTGGTATGGTTGACAAAATAGATAACAAATTATTAAAGCAACAAATTAATTTCTTTTCTGAAATTAGACATGCGTATCATGAATATAACATGGTAGAAGAAGCAATCTATCAAGTTGCGCAAGATGATGAACAACCAGAAATGGCAAGACAAGCGGAAAAAATATATGAAGTGCTTATTTCAAATGATCCAGAAGGTGAACTTGAAAAATACTATGATATTGCACCAAATGCTTATTTGAAGGAATTCGCAGGAATTTCATACCTTACGAAAGAATTTGGTGATAGGAAAGTAGATGGTGCATCTTTATATTTAAAAAACCTCAACAATATTACGCAAGAGATGCAACTTGAAATATTGAAAAGAGATAAGTTGGATTACGTTTTTCAAAGTTTATCATTTATCTCAATAGTTCCAATACTATTTATGGAACCTATAAAAAATTGGGCTGTGGGCCAATTTAGCTTTACTGCTTCGTTTTATGAAGGAAAAGCAGGTATGATAATGCAAATATTCATATTAATAATGACATTTGTATGTTATTTGCTAACAAGAAAGCTAAAAGACAATGGGTCTGTAAATACAAACACTAAAAATACAGAAAATCCATGGCAGGCAAAACTATATAAAATAAAATTAGTAAAGAAATTTGTGGATTTATTTATTCCAAAACAGGGAACAAAAGAATATAGAAAACTACAACAAGACATGAAAGATGCTGCATCAAAAGATAAAATTCAATGGATATACATAAATAGAATTTTATTGTGTATCATTACATTTATAGCATCAATAATTATAATCATGTACTTACATAACATAGTAATTCAGAATGTTTATACAGATCCTACGGCAGACTATAATATTATAGGACAAATGTCAGATGCAGCCACAAAAGACGCAATGGCAATAACAGAATCAGATAATGATTATATATTGCATTTTAAAGGTGATACATCTGTTACAGTAAACGACATAGTAAAAGCGATGGAAAGAGGAAAAATAAATAAGGACTATTTAGAAAGTTCAGCAGAGGAAATTCAAGTGGCAGCAGAAAGAGTATTAGGAAAAATACAATTAGTAAATAGTGAAAACATGCAATGGTTCGAATTATTATTATCAATGGTATTTGCAATAGTTGCATATAACGCACCAATATGGATTCTAAAATTCCAAGCAAGAATGAGACAACTGGACATGGAAGATGAAGTAATGCAATTTCAAACAATTATCCTAATGCTTATGAGAATAGAGAGAGTAAATGTTGAAATTATATTAGAATGGCTTGAAATGTATGCAAATATCTTCAAGGAACCAATAAGCAAATGTGTAAATAATTATGAAAGTGGACCTTGGGAGGCACTAGAACAATTAAAAGAAGATGTATCATATCAACAATTTATACGTATTGTAGAAAGTTTACAAGCGGCAGTTGAAAAAATACCTATTGCAGATGCATTTGATGAGCTAGATACAGAAAGGGATTACTATCAAGCACGTAGAAAAGAATCAAACGAAAGATTAATTTCTAAAAAAGGCATGATAGGAAGAGGAATAGGTTTTGCACCAATGATTGTTATATTTGTTGGATACTTAATTATACCTTTAGTATTTATAGGTATGACAAGTATGAGTGCTTCAATGAGTGGCATAGCAGCAAAGTATTAATAAAAAAGAAAGGAAATAAAATATGGAGAATGCATCAAGAGCACTTATTATGGCTGGATCTGTTTTAATGGCAATCTTAGTAATTGGTTTACTCGTAGTTGGATATGACAATTTGTCATCTTTAGAACAAGAAAAAGGAGATGCTGCTGGAGATTTAAAGGGATTAGAATACATGAAAAAATTCGAACAGTTTAATAGAACACTATATGGTAGTGAACTTTTATCCTTAGCAAATCTTCAAGAAGACTATAATAATTCTACAGATGTAAAATATGAAGGTTTTGATAGTATAGAAATAACAGTAAAAACAAATGGAATAGTAAATTCTTCATATTTTCCTGCAGGAAGATATACTATAGATAGAATTGCAGAAGAGCAAAAGAAAATAGAAGAAGAAATATCAAAATATGAAAAAAACAGAAGAGAATATAATAATAGAAGTGTAAAATATTATTCTTCCAAAAAAAATAGAGAAATAGCATTAGATTTTGGTATGAATCCACCAAGCTCAATGATGGATTATGACATACAATATAATTACTTACAATCTAATAGCACAACTGCGAGTTTACTTACAGAAATACAAAAATATAAAGATTTAACAACGATATATAATGAGTTTAGAACAGGTAAGAAATTTGAATGTAAAAATGTAATATATAATGACGAAAATGGTAGAATTAGTTCTATGTACTTTGAAGAAAAATAGTTAGGAGGAAATTATGGAAAATGCTTCAAAAGCACTAATTATGGCAGCTGAAATATTATTAGGTGTTATGATAATTTCTATTGGTGTATATCTATTTGATACCATGGGAGAATATAGTGCTACGACTACAGCAGAAATAGAAGAAACACAAATAGCAAATTTCAACCAACAATTTTTTAAGTATTATGGAACTACGTCAAGTGATAATGGAGGAAATATAGAGCCAATTCGTTGTACAATTCATGAAATAGTGGGATTGGCTAATTTAGCCAATAAATTAAACACTCAAAATGGAATTGAAGAAATAGGACAGGCATCAAACAGTTCTAGTTATATACAAATTGATTTGAAAATAGGAACTCATACGTATAAAAATTTAGAAGCAATGAGTCAAAGTGAGCTTGTACAACTTGTGAAAAATAATTCAATTGTATATACAGAAGGACCTTCAGGCACTATGGCAGAAACTAAATATTTTAAATGTATAGATGAACCAAGAATTAATGAAAATACCAAATTAGTTAATTATGTTAAATTTGTAGAATTTTAGTAAAAAGTATTGCGTAAAAACAACTAAAATATTATAATGAAAGAGTATATTATGAAAAATAAAATTTTACTTATATTGATTATATTTATGGTTATTTTAGTAGCCATAACATATGCACTATATAATTATAGAATAGGAATGCAGGAAACACAAAGAACAAACAATGAGTATAAATCATACTATCAGAAAAAAATGTTAGGAACAGAATTGGTTAGTATTATAAATAAAACAGAAGATACCAATGCTAAAAATAACATTGAAAAGGATAGTGAGGGGTTGTACATTGATAATGGGGAGAATTCTATAAAGGTATATGTAAAGCTCATTTATAAAGAAGATTATACAACAGTAGAGATAGAAAAGATTTTAAATAATGGAATTGAGAAATTTATAAACTCATATAGTACAGCAGATTTCGAATGTACAGAAATAACTTATCATGAAAAAAATGGTAACGTAAAATCATTAATTTTTACAGAAATAGAGGATTAGGATATTAATATTAAAAACATATAGATAAGAAATATAAGGAGGAAATTTTTATGGAGAATGCTTCAAAAGCTTTAATTATTGCAGGTGCAATATTACTAGCAATAGCAATTATAGGAATAGGAATGCTTGTATTTAGAGGTGCAAGTGAAACAGCAGAAGGTGCAGCAGATATGACACCACAACAAATTGAAACATATAATCAGACATTTTTAAATTATGAAGGAGTAAAAAATGGTTCACAGGTAAAGAACCTATGTGATGCTGTAAGAAGCCATAATGTAACTGCTACAGACCCATCAAAAGAGGTTTCACTAATAGAAGGTGTAGCACAAGATATATCAGCGCCTACAAAAACAGGTACAAAGGGCACAACATCTGGGGAAATTAATACTATAAAAGGTAAAATATTATCAGGAAGACAATACACAGTAAGTCTTGGATTTGATCCAGATACTGGACGTATTACACAAGTAGGAATAAAAGCAAATTAGTAAAAAGGAATTAATCTATGGAAAATGCAGTAGATGCTTTAAAAATAGCGTTTGCAATATTTGTATTTGTAATGGCACTTTCCCTTGCTATATATATGTTTACTATGGCAAGGGAAACAAGTGACATTGTATTACAAGGTAGTGATGTAACAGCTTTAATGGAATATACAGAAGTAAGTGATATGAAAGACCAGGATAGAATAGTAGGATTAGAAACTATTATACCAACTTTATATAAATACTATAAAGAAAACTATACTGTAATATTTAGAGATTCAGATGGTACACCATTAGAACTATACAAAACACAAACTGACGTTGATTTATGGAGTACAGGATATACTAATAGATACTATAATAATAATCAAGACATTAAGATTTGCTCTTTTGACGTAGATGAAGAAACAAGAAGGCATGAGCCATGGACAGGAAATACAAACTACTATAAGCAAAATCTAGATATGTTTTTATCTGGTGGTACTTTTATAGCGCCAAGTGGAAATGGCATGGACTACGATTATGGAAATGATTCAATAAATGGTTGGGGAAACCGCAGTTTTATTGAAGAATATAAAGACTCACAATTTAGAGAAAGTCTTGGAGAATACACATATAACGATTTAAGTGGAACTCAAAATGGACAAACAGGCGAAGTGGCAAATGTTAAACCAAAAAAGAAAAGAGTAATAATTTATACATTAATTGACTAATACTAAAGAAAATAGTAAAATATATGTATATATCATAGAAAGGAAGGTATAAAAAATGGGAGATAGTTTAATAACAGTTGTAGCAATATTTTTAGCAGCAATTTTAATGTTTATATTTCCATTAATGTCACTTGCCGAAAGAACTGACGATATATCTCAATTGGCTGTACAAACAGCGACTACAGAATTTGTAGATGATATTAGAACAACTGGAAAAATGACATTAGATGATTATGAAGCATATTTAGGTGAACTAAATTCAACAGGTAATTCATTTGATGTAGAGATGCTAATACAACAACTTGACGAAAATCCAGGTGTAAAAACTACACAAGCAGAACCAACTAAAATAGGAGAAAATTTGTATTACAATATATATACAACTCAAATAATGGATCAGTTAAATAAAACAGGAAGAATAACTCTTAAAGAAGGAGATATTATAACTGTTACAGTAAAAAATACAAACCAAACAATCTCTCAAATGTTAAGAAACTTCTTCTATGCAATTTCAGGAAACAATTCCTATGAAATTGCTGGTCAACATTCGGGTATAGTATCTGTTAATGGTAGTACAAGTGGAAATTAACTTTTAATTGTTGGGCAGATATAAAAATCTGTCTCTACAATAACATATATGTAGGGGTGGAGTAATGTTTATTCTACTTCTATTTTTTTATAAAAAAGAAAGGTAATGAAATATGAAATTACAACATTTAGCTATTATATTTGTTATAATAATTGTACCAATTTCGATGGTAATGTCTTCATATATTCAAAATCAAATAGATGCAATTAAAATGCAAACGGCATATGATAATAGATTAATTAATGCCACGTATGATGCAGTAAAAGCATTTCAATTAAATACAACAAACAATAAATATTCAAGTATTAGTGATTCTAAAATAAGAGATATACAAGCATCTGTAAATACTTTCTATAATTCTCTTTTAACTTCAACAAATGAGTATGCACTATCTGCAGAAGACTTACAAGTATATGTACCAGCATTATTATTTACTTTATATGATGGATACTATATATATACTTCTTATGATAACGTATATTCCACAGTTGGGGTAGATGAAGATGAAAAGGTTTCAATAAATTTAGACGGAAATAATTATCAAACTGGTTTAAAACCATATGTATATTATTCTGCTAAATATAAATTGAATAATGGCAATGTAATAGTTGTAAATTATACATTAGATAATGAAATAACTGTATATGGAGATTTTGGCGGAACAGATGGATATGTTACAAAATCAGGTTATTTAATCAATCCAGATTCAGTAACTAATATAAATGAAACAAATAAAACATTAAAATATGATGGTGTTCTAATAGAACCAGAAATTTTAACAGAGCATCTACTTACAATAGAAAATCAGGAAACAGGAGAAACAAAAGCAGGTGATTATAGATATATTTTTTATCAAAATCAAAAAATTTATCAAGACCATGATGATAATGGAAATCTATTGTATAATGAAGATGGAACGCCAAAAATCTTTTGGTATCAAAATTATATAAAAACATATGTAAATGATGCAACAATAAGAGAATATGCAAAAAGCTGTAATATGCTAAGTACCAGTGCATTTGACTATTATTATCAAGCACGTGAATTTAGTTTATGGGTAAGAGATAAATTAGGAAATATAACACAAGCAAATACTTTGAAAAATGAAGATGGAATTACACCAATAGGGAATGATGGTAACTATTTGGCAGAAAATACAGGAAATACAAAAATCTTTTATGCAGACGAGAACAATGACCCAATGTTATCGTCGTCAGCATTTAATAATCATAGAATAGCTGTTATACGTAAAAGTATAGAGACAAATTTAAGTACAGTAATAGCAAACTATAGCAGTACAACGTTATATAATTATGCAATGCCAGTCATGTCAAATGATGATTGGTATAAAATACTAAATAATGTTTCTTTAGTTAGTTTCATGCAAGGTATGTCAATAGGTTACAGATATTATAATAATTATGCGGTTATTACAAACAATATAAATAAAGAAGTGGTTACATCAGAAAATATTTATATTATAGCAAAGGAAAATGGAAGTAATAATAGAGAATATCATAAACCAGGATGTGATGAACTAATTAAAGGAGTAAAAGACGGATCTTTAACAATAATTGGTGCATATCCAACGGCAAGTTTTCAAAGACAAACATTAAGAATATCAGAATCAGATGAAAGACATTATTATTTACAAGCATGTAACGGAGATATATTAACTGGATGTTTCAATTGTATTGTAAAAGCTACAGCAGATTATGATACAGATGACATAATAGATGGAACTATTGAACATTATGAAGATGAAACAAGCATTATATATAACTCAAATGATATTGCAAAAATAAGAAAATCATATTTAACAGCACTAGCGCGAGAAAGATATGATTTATATAAATCTAATTTTGATTTAAGCAACTTAGGATAAATAGTTTTAGCATAAGGAGATAATTTAATTTATCTCCTTAAAGATTACAATAAAATACAGTTTAAAATTTTTAACAATGGTTATCCTATATATAAATAAAAGATGAAAGAAGGATAACCTGTGAAAAATTTAAAAAAATTTTTGATAATAATATTCATATTAATAATATATATATATGTTTGTAATATTAGTATGCTTCCCAATAATATAATTTTAATGCAAGGAGAAGCACTAAATTTAAATACATTTTTAGGAATTAATATAAAAAATTCAAATGTAGTAACAGCTTCAAGTAATTTAAATAATAGTATTGTAGAAGAAACTGGAAAAATGGAATTAAAATTAAATTTATTTAATCTTTTTTCAGTTAAAGACGTAACTGTTAATGTAATTCCTAAAACTACAGTTGTACCACTTGGAAAAGCAATAGGAATGAAACTATATACAGAAGGTGTTTTAGTTGTTGGTATGTCTGAAATAGAGGGGAAAAAACCATACGAAAATTCGGGTATTGAAACAGGAGATAAAATAATAGAGATAAATAATATTGAAATAAGTAATACAGATGAGTTAATACAGTGTGTAAATAATTCAAATGGAAGCAATATAGAGATAAAATATATAAATGATAAAAATGAAGAAGAAGTAGCTAATATATTGCCAGCAAAGACAAGTAATAATGAATACAAACTAGGTTTATGGGTAAGAGATGCAGCAGCAGGAGTTGGGACAATAACCTTTTATGAACCATCAACAGGTGAATTTGGTGCATTAGGTCATGGGATAAATGATGTAGACACCTATGAACTAATAGATATAGCCAATGGAGAACTTGTAAATACAAATATTATAGACATTGTAAAAGGTGAGAGGGGATCACCAGGAGAAATACGAGGAATAATAGAAGGTGAAAGAACAATAGGAAGTATTAGCAAAAATACAAGCTTTGGAGTATATGGTAATGTTTTAGATACTACTAAATTAAGTATAAATAAAAATAATGAATTAGAAGTAGCAAATAGAAGTGAAATAAAAACAGGAAAAGCACAAATTATGTGTGAATTAGAAAATGGAAAAGTACAGAACTATGAAATCGAAATACAAAAAATATTCTTAGAAAATAATTCAGACAACAAAAGTATGCTTATAAAAGTAACAGATGAAAAATTGATAGAAAAAACAGGAGGAATTATACAAGGAATGAGTGGTGCACCAATAATACAAAATGGAAAATTTATAGGTGCAGTAACTCATGTACTAGTAAATGATCCTCAAATGGGATATGCGGTATTTGGAGACTTAATGATAAAACAAATGCGTGAGGTAAATTAAAGTGAAAAATAATAAAGGAAAATCAATAATATCAGTTATATTAACTATATTAATTTTAGTATTAATAGGATTTCTAATTTATGAGATTGTGTATGTGGATATTTTTGACTTCATGAAAAAAGAAAGTACTATAGAAATAGATGCAAATGTATTAGTAAGGACAAATAGTGTTTCAAGTCCAGAGATAGCTCAGAATGTATACGAAAATCAAGAATATACAGATTTATCAAACCTATATAACGAAGGGCAAGGATATGATAATATTGGGTATAAATATTATTATGACCAGCTAGATGAATATGGAAAGATAATATATGATAGTTTTGAAAAAAACAAAGAAAACATGAGGTCAGGCACATATACTATTGACTTTGGCACACAATTTAGTGACTTATTAAACACTGAAAATGGAGAGAATATATTAAACAAAGCGTTTCAATCAGCTTGGAACGCATATACATATGATAATACAGATATCTTCTATATAGATGTGGAAAAATTAACATTAACTACAAGGTCAATGTCTAATTTATCGATACATAATGTAGAAATTTCAAATGGAGATAACATATCATATTTAAAAAGTAATTTTCAAAATCCAGAAATATTAAATGCAAAACTTAATTTATTAGAGTCAATGAGAAAAGAAATAGCAAGACAATTAGATGGATATAGTGATTATGAAAAAGTAAAAGAAGTACATAATTGGCTTATAGAAAACATAGAATATGATACCAATTTAGAAGCGCTAGAACCATATTCTATATCGGGTGCATTAACTGAAGGAAGAGCTGTATGTGAGGGATATGCAAGAAGTTTTAAATACATATTAGATGGACTGAACATACCATGTGTACTGGTAAGTGGAACAGCAACAAACTCAAATGGAGAAAATGAATCACATGCATGGAACTATGTTCAATTAAATGGCAAATGGTATGCTATAGATGTAACATGGGATGATCCGATAATATTAGGAAATGGATATGTATCAGAAGAAACATATTATAGGTATTTTCTAAAAGGAAGTAATACATTTATGCAAACACATAAAGAGGATGGCTATTTATCACAAAATAGCATGGAATTTACATTCCCTAGCTTAAATGCAGAAGAATATTAGAATGTGGAGAAACGAGGGGACACACAAATCGTTCCAAATTTGAAACGGTGGGACAGAGATAAGTATTCAAAATTTGAAATAAGAAAACAGACATAAATAGTGGACAAGAGAAAGTAATTTCTTTAGACCACTGTTTATTTAATGGATAAAAATGAAAAAATGAAAAAAGTATTGAAAAAATAAAATTGTTAGTGTAGAATAAAAATGTATCAGAAGTATAAAAACGAAAAAGTACGAAAAGACTATTAATTAAATAAAAGTAAAGAAGTTCTTTGAAACAAAAAGTATTGATAGTACAAGTACTTTGAAGTTTTAAAGGTAAAGAAAAAACAGACAAAAGGAAGAAAAAAGGAAGACAAAAAAATAAAGTCTAAAACAAAGACTAAAAAGAAAAACAATAAAAATTTAATAACAACACGAATAAAAAGTAACAAAAAAGATAAGACTAAAAAAGAAAAATACATAAGAAGGAGGAAAAAAGAAAAATGAAAGAGGAAGAAAAACAATTAATTAACAAAACAAGAGAAACAAAAACAAGTCAAAGAACTTCAAAAATGCATAATATATTAGACAACATACACTTAAACAAAGAAAGAGGTATAACCTTAATTGCATTAGTAATAACGATAGTAATACTAATAATTTTAGCAACAGTGACATTAAATGTAGTATTAGGAGAAGGAGGACTAATAGATAGAGCACAACAAGCAAAAGATATGACAGAACAAGCAGCTTTAGAGGAACAACAAGGATTAAATAGACTAATGGACCAAATGGCAAATATTATGGCGGAAGAGCCAGATAAACCAAATCCTCCTGAAAAGAGTGAAGTAGAGGAAGCAAAAGAGAGTGGAAAAAAATTTGATAATACAACAACAATAAAAGATGATTTAGATAACCCTGTAACAATACCAGGAGGATTTAATGTAGCAGAAGATAGTGGAACAAAGGTAGAAGAAGGAATAGTAATAGAAGATGATAGTGGAAACCAATTTGTGTGGATACCAACGGGAACATATAATGTAACGGAAGAAGTAGAAAAAATAACAGAATCAGATGAACAAGATGGAAAATTAACAAATGCATTAAGTAGAAGAACATTTACAGAAAGTGGATCAACAACAGTAAGTGGAGATGACGAAATTGATTCATATTATTATGGAGAAGGAGATAGTCGTTCATGTACAATAGTTGATGGAGTAAATAGTATTGATGCATTCTTATTAAGAGCAAAGCCAGTATCAGAAGGAGGAAAAGGAGGCTTTTATATAGGACGTTACGAAGCAGGAACTGAAGAAGAAAGAAAGTCAGAAGATGATCCATTAACAACACCATTAGTACAAGCAAACAAATATCCATATAGATTGCTAACAAGAGATGAAGCAAAACAGCAAGCAGAAGCAATGTATAATGGACAAAGCGATATAAAAGCAACAAGTCAGTTAATCAGTAGTTATGCATGGGATACAGCATTAAATTTTATATGTCAAACAAATGAAAAAGGATATTTGTTAGCAACAACAAGTAGTAGTAGCTATGGAAATATAGGAACAAGCAATAAAACGCAAACAGGGGGATACCCTGCAGATTGTTATAGTAATATTTATGACTTTTTAGGAAATTGTAGTGAATGGACGACAGAGTACTCAAGCGGCGGCGGTCCTTGTGTCGACAGAGGTGGTGATTACATCTTCAGCCGCTTTTACGCGGATTATCGCGGCGACGGTGCGAGATATGACTATACCGACATTTCCTTCAGGCCTCAGCTTTATGTGTAGGTCTGAGAGCTGGTAGAAGGAGTAGAAAAATAAAACAAAAAACAAAAGTTCGATAAATGCTGCACTTTAACATGCGGCTATCGAACGAAGTACGATAGCACAAGGAAAATTTTGGACGAACAGGAAGAACTTGTCAAGAATGGTGTGTAAATTTTATTAAAATATTTTTAAAAAGTGATGTAATTTAACTAATTATGTCACT
>CALXWW010000007.1 GCA_944392545.1 uncultured Clostridia bacterium | reverse complement strand
TTTTATCATAAAGAATGATGTTTTTTATCTATATTACTATATTTTTTATTGCGAAAAATCTTTACTCTTTTTTACTGGAGTAATTTAAACTAAAAGTATTATTTTATTAAGTCTTTAACAACTTTTCCTGCTATTAAAAGGCCAGCTACTGAAGGAACAAAACTTATGCTAGCGGGAGTATCTAAGTTAGTCTTAATAGGTTCCTCTTTTGAATATAATACAGTAAGAGACTTAATATCTAATTTCTTTAATTCTTTACGCATAACTTTTGCAAGAGGGCATACAGAAGTTTTAAAAATATCAGTAATTTCAAATTTGCTTGCATCTAGTTTGTTCCCAGAACCCATTGAAGAAATAATATTAATATTATTTTGGTAGCAATATTTTATTATTTCTAATTTAGAAGAAACAGTATCAATAGCATCTATTACATAATCTATATGAGAATAACTTTTCATTATTTCTTCTATATTATCTTTATTTACAAATTCCTTTATTTTGATAACTTTAGCAGATCTATTTATCTTTAAAATTCTTTCTTCTTGGGCATCCACTTTGTTTTTTCCAATAGTTTCACTATCTGCAATTAATTGCCTATTCATATTAGTAATATCAACAATATCTTTATCTACTATGCAAATGTTTTGAATACCTGATCTAACTAGACCCTCTACAACGTAAGAGCCAACACCACCAAGACCAAATACAATTACATTAGAATTTTGTAGTTTTCTAATATTTTCCTTGCCAATTAAAGCTTCCGTTCTATTTAGCCAATTCATAATATTTTCTCCTTTAAAATAATATATTAATTATAGCACAAGAGGAAAATAAAGGTCAAATAACTTGCAAAATTTGATAGCATAAATTTTTAGTAGGATTTCTCTTTATTAAAATCTTGAACAGACTTTGTTTCTTGATTTTTGAGATTCCTATTTAATTTTATATTTTTATCTTTATTTTTAGGTTCACTTAATAAACCTATTTTAGGTCTTTTTTTAAATATCATATATTTCTTTATTTATCAATACTTATACTGCCTTTCCATACCATATATCTTTTAATTCATAATACAACTCATCTCTTGCCATACCTATTGGTATTTTTACTCCTGTTGTTCCAAATATCTTTTTATTTGCTTTTTTTCTTATCCTTTTTTCTAATTTTTCTATTTTCTTCTCTCTTTTTTCTTCTGTTGATATATCTATTAGTTTTTGATAAATATCTCCTTTATTTTGTGTAAATGCTCTTAATTGACTCATTTCATCTATTCCATTTTCACTCCATACCTTGGCATCTGTACTTAATCTTTCCGATAATGTATGATGTACTTGCCCTTCTTGGCAACATCCTGTTAATTTGTCCTTGTAAATATCATGTGCTTCTATTCCATCCCATTGATTCATTAAATATGTTTTTGTTTCTTTTACTTTTTTTAGTCTATTTTCTAATCTTTTCGTATTTCTTCCTAATCTTTCATCTTCTTTTATCTCTTCTTCTACTTTTTTTATCGCTTCTTTCATTATATTTTCTGTACTTATTGGATCGTATTCTTCTATTGCTTCTTGCAGTTTTTTCTTTAAATATTCATCAAAATTTAAATTATTTATATATTTTTCTAAATGAAATGTGTCTATCACAAATACCGATTTTCCTATCCATTCTGTTCCTGCTTTTATGTATGTTGCTCCATCTCCCATAACAAATACTGTTTCTATTTCTTCTTTCTTATATGTACAATCTATGTAGTATGCTACATCTTCCCACATTTCTTGTGTATCTTTATATAGACCTGAAAATGTGAATTTATCCACTAATTCTTTTCTTGGTATCTTTACCTTATCTATTCTTTCTGGCTTCGTTAATGTCCTTTTTCTTGTATATATTGTTACTATTTTTGATATTGTGCGTCCTTTTTTATTTCTTTCCTTTACATGATCTTCATCTACTTGGATAAATATATTTTTTGCTTTTATTTTTTCTTCTTCTTTTCGTTCTTTTATTTCCATTTTCCAGTCATTTTTTCTTACATTTCTCATTACTGTTGTTGCACTTATTTCCATTTCTGGTACAACTAATTTTCCTGATCTACTATATGATTGTTCACTTGCTTTTTGAATTAATTCTGCCTTTACCTTTTTGTCTATTCTTTCTCCTTTATCAATTCCTAATATTTTATCTGTTAAACATACATTTTCGCCTGTTTCATTATCTTTGTAATATCTTCTTTCAAACTTTGCTTTTCCATTTTTTGTTATTAAACTTTTTTCTGCAAATCTTACTGCTTCATATTCACTTTGCCTCTTAGAATCTTCAAATACTAATTTTTCTATCTGTGTTACAACTTCAGAAAAAAGTTCTTTTCCCAAAACATCTGTAAAGTCTTTAATTGCACTAGTTAGAGAACTAACATCTTCTCCATTTAAAACTCTTTTTACTCCTTCTTTTAAAATTTTATTGTTTTTTTCATAAATCTTTTGTATAATTTGATACATAAGAGATACCTCCTTTTGAATATTGTTTTTTTTTCGATAAAAATATTCTATCAAATCGGTATCTCTTATTCAATTTTTTTATTAAATTTTCCCTACTAAAAGTTTATACTAACGCAAAATTTTGTTTGTAAAACACTTGCTTTTTTTCTAGTTTATGATAAAATATCAAATGTAAATTTAATAGAAAAGAGGAACAAAATGATTTCATATATAAAGGGAAAATTAGAAGCAAAAAATTTAGACAATGTAATAATAGAAGTTGGAGGAATAGGATATAAAATATTCATGTCTGCAAACTCAATGGATAGATTAGGAGAAACAGGAACAGAAGTAAAAGTTCATACATATATGAGAGTAAGAGAAGATGATATAAGTCTATATGGATTTTGCACAAATGAAGAGCTAAAAATGTTTGAACAGCTACTTGGAGTGAGTGGAGTAGGTGCAAAGTCAGCACTTTCAATTTTAGCAAATATATCACCATCAAGTTTTGCTTTAGCCATAATTACAGGTGACTTAAATACACTAAAGAGTTTGCCTGGAATAGGTGCAAAATCAGCACAAAGAATGATTTTAGAATTAAAAGATAAAATGAAAACACAAGAAGCAATAGAACCAGAATTTATACCTGTTCAAAATACAGTTAAAAATGATAAGGCAAAAGATGCAATAGAAGCACTTCAAGTATTAGGATATTCAAGAAGAGATATTGATTTAGCAATTTCAAAAATAGATACAAATGAATTATCAGTAGAAGATATTATTAAGCAAGGATTAAAATATTTGGGGATGTAATTAATGGAAAAGAGCTATTTAGAAGTAAATTTATCGTGTATAAGAAATAATATAGAGAAAATTAAAAAGTTGGTAGGAGAAAGTATTACAGTAGCACCGGTTATAAAGGCAAATGCTTATGGATTAGGTGTGAGAGCTTTAAAAGAAGTTTTAGAAGAAGAGAAAATAGAAATAGTATTTGTAGCAACTATAGAAGAGGCAATACATTTAAGAAAATGTGGATACAAACAAGAAATAATCACGTTAAATGAGCTATTACCATATGAAGTAGAAAAGATTTTAGAATATAATATAGTGCCAGGAATATCTGATATTGAAGTTGTACGTAGATTAAATGAAGAAGCTAAAAAGAAAAATCGTATTCAAAATATACATATAGAAGTAGATACTGGTATGGGAAGAGTAGGCAAAAGACCAGAAGAAATAATAGATTTTGCTAAAGAAATATCTAAAATGACTAATATATACATAGAAGGAATATATACACATTTTTCTTCAGCAGATAGTAGCAAGGAATATACAAATGCTCAAATAGAAAAATTTAATAATACATTGTCAGAATTAAAAGATTTAGGTTTTAAATTCAAATATATTCATTCATCTGCAAGTGCAGGAATATTAAATTTTGAAAATGCTAGATTTAACTTAGTAAGACCAGGCATTATAACTTATGGATACATGCCAGATGAAAACATTGAAAATAGTATCGGACTAAAACCGGCGACCAAACTAATATCACATGTAGTATATGTAAAAGAGGTAGAAGAAGGAACTGCAATAAGCTATTCAAGAACATACATAGCAGACAAAAGAAGAAAAATAGCAACAGTGCCACTTGGATATGCAGATGGAATAAGAAGAACATTATCAAATAAAGGAAAGGTATATATAAATGGAAAATATGCACCAATAGTAGGAAATGTGTGCATGGATAACTTTATGGTAGACGTAACTGGAATAGACGTAAAAGTAGGAGATGTCGTATATATATGGGATAATGAAAATATTTGTGTAGAAGATATTGCCAAATTATGCGGAACAATAAACTATGAAATATTATGTGGTATATCTAGCAGGGTAAAGAGAGTTTATGTAGAAGAGTAGAAGATAAAAGAAAGAAAGGGAATAGATGATGGATTTAAATCAGCCACTAGCATATAGGATGAGACCAAAGACATTGGAAGAATACGTAGGACAAGAACATATTTTAGGTAAAGATAAAATACTATATAGAACCATTAAAGCAGATAGGCTATCTAGCATAATACTATGGGGACCTCCAGGTTGTGGAAAGACTTCACTTGCTAGAGTTATTAGTAATACAACAAAATATAAGTTTACTAGAATAAATGCAGTAACTGCAGGAATAGGAGATATAAAAAAGGCAATAGAAGAAGCTCAAAATATGCTTTTAAATCCAAGCGGTAAATGTATATTATTTATAGACGAGATACATAGATTTAATAAATTACAACAAGATGCACTTCTTCCTTATGTAGAAAATGGAACAGTAATACTAATAGGTGCAACAACAGAGAATCCATATTTCGAAGTAAATAAAGCTTTAATATCAAGGTCAATGGTATGTAAATTAAATCCACTTACAAAAGATGATATATATAAAGTTTTAAAAAGGTCGTTAGTAGCAGAAGAGGGACTAGCAAGCTATAACATAAAAATAGAAGACGAAACATTAAGAAAAATAGCAGAAGTGTCAAATGGTGACGTAAGAACAGCATTAAATGGATTAGAAATAGCAGTGCTTACAACCAATATGAGTAGCGACGGATATATCTATATAACTAATGAAATTGCAGCAGACTGTATACAAAGAAGAAAAGCAGTATTTGATAAAAATGGTGATAGTCATTATGATAACATTAGTGCATTTATAAAATCAATGAGAGGCAGTGACCCAGATGCTACAGTATTTTACTTAGCAAGAGCACTAGATGGTGGGGAAGATCCAGTATTTTTAGCAAGAAGGATAGTAATTCTAGCAGCAGAAGACGTAGGACTAGCTGACCCTAATGCATTAGTAATAGCAACTTCTGCAATGCAAGCAGTAACAATGGTAGGAATGCCAGAAGCAAGAATAATACTATCAGAAGCGGCAATATACATGGCCTTAGCAAAAAAATCAAATGCATCATATATGGCAATAAACAAAGCATTAGAAGATGTATCAAGCAAAGATACAGGGGAAATACCAATGCATATAAGAAATGCACCGGCAGAAGGAATGAGTGAATTTGGATATGGAGAAGGATACAAATATCCGCATAACTATCCAGGACACTATGTAGAACAACAATACTTACCAGACAAAATGCTAGGAACAAAATATTTAGGAGAAATATAAAAGTGTGGACAAAGGGGACACTCCATTTTGTCCACACTTTTAAAAATATATGTTACAAGTTCTTTGAAGTATGCAAAGAATTTTTTTATTATTTGAGGGTGTTGACAAAATATGGAAAACACAATATACTATTTATTAAATTATTAAAAATTTTTTCAAAGATATTTTTTTCAAATAAATTCTATAAAAATCCCCAAAAGAAAGAGTGATTATTATGCCAAGACAAGCCAGAAGTATATATGATGGAAAGTTTTATCATGTTATGACACAAGGAATAAATAAAGAGTATATATTATCAAAAGAAATATATAAAAAAATATACATAAAGTTAATGTATGAACATGCAAAAGAAAATCATATTAAAATAATAGCTTATTGCATCATGGACAATCATGTGCACATACTAATAAATATACGAGATATAGAGAACATGTCTAGATTTATGAAAATCGTAAATATGAAATTTGCAATATTGTACAATAAAATGGAAGATAGGGTAGGGGTGGTATTTAGGAATAGATTTAAAAGTGAATTGATTTATGGTGAAAGCTATTTCTATTGTTGTATTAATTATATACATAATAATCCAGTAAAGGCTGGCATTGTGAATGATGCTAGAGAATACAAGTTTTCAAGTGCTAATAATTATAATTTAACAAATGTGTTGAATGAAATAAAAAGAAGAAATAGTAATATAAATCAAACTAAAATATATAAATTTATTGATATAGAGAAAAATAATGTAGAAGATATAGAAGAAGTCATAACTGATTTTAAAGAACGACATAATTTAAAAGAAATTGATAATAGAGAAGAGATAAAATTATTAGTCAAAACAATTAAGAGAACAACAAACGTCACGATAAGAGAAATATCAAGCAAATTACGGAATCTCGAAATCTACTGTATATAAATATTTAAAATAATATAAAAAAGTGTGGACAAAAAGGAGTGTCCCCTTTGTCCACAACACAAAATTATTCTTCTTCGATTGTTACAGAGTTTCCATGCTCTACTGCTGTTTCATCTACTAATTGATTTCTTTTTGGTCTTTTTTTATCATTTTTAAACATTTCTGCTGCTGCACCTAAACTAGATAGTGCACTTGTTGCTTCAAATGGTATAAATACTTTGTTTGCTTCTCCATTTGCTACTTCTTTTAATGCTTCTAGAGATTTTAATTGTACTAATTTTTCATCTGGTTTTGCTCTCATCATTGCATCATATACCATATGTACTTCTTCAGCTTTAGCTTCAGCTACTTTCTTAATTGCTTCAGCTTCACCGGCTGCTCTCCTAATACGTGCTTCTCTATCTGCTTCAGCTTCTAATATTGCAGCTTCTTTTTTACCTTCTGCAAGTGTGATTGCAGATTGTCTTTCACCTTCTGCTTGAAGAATTAAAGCTCTTTTATTTCTTTCTGCGTTCATTTGTTTTTCCATTGCATCTCTGATATCTGCTGGTGGAGTAATGTCTTTTATTTCAACTCTATCTATTTTACATCCCCATTGGTCTGTTGCTTCATCTAGTAATACTCTTAATTTATCATTTATTGCATCACGTGAACTGAAGGTTGAGTCTAAATCCATTTTTCCTACAATATCACGAATTGTTGTAATTGCTAGATATTCAATACCTTTCTTTAAACTTTGAATTTCATAAACTGCTTTTGCAGGATCAGTTACTTTGTAGAATACAACTGTGTCTATTGTAATTGTAACATTATCTTTTGTGATAACTCCTTGTGGTGGTATATCCATTGTTTGTTGTTTTAAACTTACTACACTACGAACGTGATCAAAGAATGGAACAATTATTGTAAGACCAGCATCTGCTATTTTATAGAATTTACCAAGTCTTTCAATAATATATACCTCTGATTGTTTTACTATTCTGATTGTTTTAAATGCAATAATTAAAATAATTACTAATAATGCAATTAAAAATATCCATGTTCCCATAAAATATCCTCCTAATATATTTAAAAATTAATTTTAATCTAAAATCATACAGAAGCTTTATCTTCTTCTTTTTGAGTAGCTTCTTTTACAACAGCTTTTACACCGTCTATTTCAACTATTTCTATTTCTGTATTTTCCGGAATATCTTCGTCTGTAGCTGATTTAGCAGACCAAACCTCTCCATCCATTTTAATTTGTCCAGTACCCTCAATATTATTTATTTTTGAAATAACAATTCCTTTTTTTCCTATTATTGAATAAGCATTGGTCTTTATTTCTTTTGGTATTTTAATAAATTTATTTACAAGTGGTCTTGTAAATATCAGTAGAAGAGTTGAGGTAGCAACAAATACTAATGCTTGAACAAATATATTATCAATGAAAAAACTAGTAAGCATTGCTAAAAGTGAACCTATTCCAAGCCAAAATACTAAGAAACCTATGGTTGCCATTTCAATTATAAAAAATATTCCTGCAGCTATTAACCAAAATACCCACATAATAACCTCTCTTTTCTGACAAAATGTCTATGCAATATGTAAAGTATAGAACTAAAAGTCCTAACAATAATATTATACTATAAATTAATTAAAAAGAAAATAGAAAAATGCAAAATTATGTAAAAAAACGGAAATACCTAATTAATATATATGTTAAAGATATTACAAAAATAATTTAAAAATAGAAAAAAATTGTAAAATATGATATAGTAATAATGTGATTTAATAAAGTCAGGAGGATTTATGTTAGATTTAAAACAAGATGTTCAATATATAAAAGGTGTTGGACCCAATAATTTAGTGCTTCTAAAAAAGCTTGGAATAAATACATTAGAAGATTTAATAACTTTTTTTCCAAGGAACTATGAAGATAGAAGTAAACCTAAAAAAATAAATGAATTAATAGATGGAGAAGAAGCTTTGATAGATGTTGTATGTGCTAGCAATATGAGTGAAACAAGATTTGCACGTAATAAGGTTATGCTTAAAATGCTAGTAAGAGATGATACAGGAGATTGTGTACTTACATGGTTTAACCAGACTTATCTAAAAAATAAGTTTAAAGTAGGTGAAAGATATCAATTCTATGGAAAAGTAAATATAAAATATGGAAGAATTGAAATGTCAAAACCTGTATATGATAAAGAAGGCCTTAGTAAGAATACTGGTAAAATTATTCCAATATATCCTCTTACATATAACTTATCACAAAATAAATTAAGAAGTATTATTGAAAATGGTTTAAAACTAACTTTAGGGAAGCTTGAAGAGACAATACCCGAATATATTTTAAATAAATATAATTTAGAAGAAATAAATAAGGCAACAAGGCAAATTCACTTTCCGGACAATTTTACTGAATATAACAAGGCAAGAAGAAGATTAGTATTTGAGGAATTACTTACAGTACAACTTGCTTTATCTAGCTTAAAATCTAGGTACGATAAAGAAAGAGATGGTATAGAATATGATAAAAGTGTAAAAATGTCTGATGTCATAAATTCACTTCCTTTTAAATTAACAAAAGCACAATTAAAAGTACTAGAAGAAATAGATAAAGACATGGAAAGTAATAAACCAATGAATAGACTATTGCAAGGAGATGTAGGTTCTGGAAAGACAATAGTATCAATAATTGCAGCATATAAAGCTGCAAAATGTGGATATCAGGCAGCAATAATGGCACCAACTGCGATACTTGCAGAACAACATATTAAAAATTTTAATAATGTATTAGAAAAATTTGGTATAAAGTGTGAATTATTACTAGGAGGTATGAGAGCAAAAAAGAGAGTAGAGGTACTAGAAAAACTAAAAAATGGAGAAATAGATATATTAGTGGGAACACATGCTCTTTTAGTGGAAGATGTAGAATTTAAAAATCTAGGATTAGTTGTAACAGACGAGCAACATAGATTTGGTGTACGACAAAGAGCAAGTATAGCTAACAAAGGTGCAAATCCAGACGTATTAGTTATGACAGCAACACCAATTCCTAGAACACTAGCATTAATTTTGTATGGAGATCTAGATATATCAATTATAGACGAACTACCACCAAATAGAAAAAAAATAGAAACATATCCAGTTACTAAAAATTATGAAAGAAGAATAGAAGAATTTATTAGAGCAAATGTACAAAAAGGTAGACAAGCATATGTTGTGTGTCCTTTAGTAGAAGAAAGTGAAGAATATGATAATTGCAAATCAGCAGTGGAACTTACAGAAGAATATAAAGATAAAATATTTCCAGAACTTAAAGTAGAATGTTTACATGGAAAGATGAAACAAAAAGAAAAAGATGAGATTATGGAAAAATTTAAAAATGGAGAAATACAAGTTTTAGTATCAACAACAGTAATAGAAGTAGGAGTAGATGTGCCAAATGCAAATATAATGGTGGTACAGAACGCAGAACATTTTGGACTTGCTCAATTACACCAATTAAGAGGAAGAGTAGGGAGAGGAGAATATCAATCATATTGTATACTTATATATGATGGTAATTCAAAAAACACAAAAGAAAGAATGAAGACAATGAAAGAAACTGACAATGGATTTATAGTTGCAGAAAAAGATTTGGAATTAAGAGGATCTGGAGAATTTTTTGGAACAAGACAACACGGGCTGCCAGAATTTAAAATAGCAAATTTATTTGAAGATGTAAGTATATTAAAAGAAGTACAAGACTTAGTTATAAAAATAGAGGAGATAGATCCAAGACTTGAAAAAGAAGAAAACAGCAAACTACGTAAACTAGTCGAAGAAAAATTTGAAGACCGAATCAACATTTGATACTTTGATGTCTGGCACCGAAGTGTTACTTATGTCATCTTTTGGGCCAGATGTTAGAATATAGTTTTATAGAAATTTAGTTATATAGGAGGAAAAATGAGTAGAAAGATTTGGAAAGCTGGAACTTTTATATATCCACTTCCAGCAGTAATGGTATCTTGTGGTACAATGGAAAAATCAAACATTATGACTGTTGCATGGACAGGAATAATAAATACAAATCCAGCAATGTGCTATATTTCAGTAAGACCAGAGAGATATTCATATAATTTAATCAAGAAGCAAGGTGAGTTTGTAATAAATCTTACAAATGAAAAGTTAGCATATGCAACTGATTGGTGTGGAGTAAAAACAGGTAGTAAAGTAGATAAATTTAAAGAAATGCACCTAACAAAAGAAAAGGCTGAATTTGTTAAGTGTCCCGTTATAAAAGAAAGTCCTGTTGCAATAGAATGTAAAGTTAAAGAAGTAAGAGAACTTGGAAGTCATCACATGTTTGTGGCAGAAGTATTATCAATAGATACCGATGAACAATATATAGATGAAAAAGGTGCATTTGATATTTCTAAATGTAACTTAATAGCCTATTCAAATGGACATTATTATAGCATGGGAAAAAAAATAGGAAGATTTGGATTCTCGGTACAAAAGAAAAAGAAGAGATAAGTATATAAATATTTATAAAAAATTAAAAATAAAGTTTTGTAATGATTACTATAGATTTAGTGATTACAAAACTTTATTTTTTGAAATTAAATATTTATTTTAAGTTATATTAGATTTATATATTACTTAATAAATAAAAAGCATATATTTAATAGTTTTATTATTTGGGTATATTATAAAAGTTATTGCCCAACGATAGAAAATATGGTTGACATTTAGAGTAAATGATAGTAGAGTATATGTATGTAAAAAAGTTTTATCCTTGTCATTTAATTAAAGGAAGGAGAATTAACTATGGATAAAATTTATATTCCGAAGCGGTTTAAAGGAAGTATAGGATACCATATTTTTGTGGATAGATACTGCCGAGCAGGTCCTAATCCTTCATATATAGAAGGAAGAAGAATGAAATCCTGGAGTGATTCTATGCCAGACTGGCAGCCGGATCAAGATGGAGTATACAGAAATGAATACTACTATGGAGGTAATCTTCAAGGTATTATCCAGAAACTTGATTATATCTCTGAACTTTCAGTAGATTTACTGTATTTGAGTCCGATTTCTAAGACCAACACAAATCATCATTATGATGTGGGCGATCAAAGGGAGATTGATCCATACATTGGTACTTGGAATGATTTTACAGTCCTTTGTTATGAAGCACATAAGAGAAAAATGCTTGTTGCAATTGATTTGGTTTTTAATCACATGGGTGCAAAAAGCGAGTTTTTCCAGAAAGCTTTAAATGGGGATGCAAAGTACAGAAATTGGTTCGAGTGGGATGAAAGAAACAACCCTGTTTTCTGGTATGGATTCCGTGATATGCCTCAAACCAATAAGTATGATCTTGGTTATCAGGAATATGCTTGTCAGGTTGTCGAGAAGTATATCCGAGCAGGTGCTGACTGCATACGGCTTGATTTGGGAGAGATTCTTCCTAAAGAATTTTTAGATAAAATCAAGCAAAAAGCAAGAAGTATCAATCCAGAGGTGCTTGTTGTAAGCGAAATGTGGGACTTTGCTTTATCAAAAAGCAATCCGCAGATTTACGACGGGCAAGTGGATAGTGTAATGAATTATCCTTTGTCTGACGCAATTATCAGATGGGTACGCTATGGAAATCATCTTCATTTTAGTGAATGTATGAAAAACATAGCAAAGTATCCAGTTGAAGTACAGGACGTTCTATGGAACCATTTAGATACGCATGACACTCCAAGAGCTCTTAATATGCTTAGAGGAAATGGAATGCTAGAAAACCCTTTTGCAGGCAGAACATGGGATATAGAAGGACCATGGAGAAGTGATTATGGCTTTGACACTTATGGCTTCAGAAAATGGGAATCTGAAAATGATTTCTGTCTAAATGAAGAAGCTATTAATAAACTGGAACTTGCTGCAACAGCTCAATTTCTGATGAAAGGAATTCCATTTACCTTTTATGGAACAGAAGTTGGTGTATGCGGAAATAAGGATCCGTTTAATAGAAAGCCATATCCGTGGGAAAACGAAAAATTGCAGATTAGGCAATTTTATGTAATGCTAGGCAAGGTTAGAAAAGCGAACATAGACATTCTGGCAGAAGGTGATATGTACACTTATACTGATGACAGAATTTTGGAAATTACTAGAAGAAGCGAGAATGGAATTATCGTTGCTTATTTAAATAGGACAAATTCCATTCAACAGCTTAATCTGAAATATCCAAACAATAGAATTATCTTTAGCAAAAATGGCAGTACGGATAAAATCCTGCAGCCATATGGTGCGATTATTTGTCGATTTTAAGAATATAAAGAAAGGAGAAAGTGCGAGATCTGTTAGATCTCGCATTTTTAATGAAATTACCTTAAAAGTATTGACATTTACATAAAAAAACAATATTATATATATGAATTTTGTAGATTTTTGTAGAATAGGAGAGAACCAAATGTATGCTAAAATGCTAACCTCAAAAATGGGTGGTGAACTAGTAAGCTTTAAAATAAACGGCGAAGAGAGAATTCACCAAGGACTAGATTGTGTAGACGAAAATGGAAAAGTATATTGGAAGAGACATTGGCCAGTATTATTTCCAGTAGTAGGTAAGCTAAAGAAAAATCAAACAATTATAAATAGTAGAATATTTGAAATGCCACAACACGGTTTTGCTAGAGATTTTGAGTTTGAACCAATTACTAAATTAGATAATTTTCATTCATATGTATTAAAAAGTAATAAAATTACTAAAAATAGATATCCTTATGATTTTGAACTATATACAACATATAGACTAGATGAGAATAAATTGACTACTATATATAAAGTTATAAATACAGGAGACATAACTCTTCCTTTCGGAATAGGTGGACATCCAGCCTTTAAAATAGACCAAGAAGAATTAAAGAAAGGAAATTATTATTTAGAATTTGAAGAAGATGAAGATAAAATTCATTTCCTATACTTAGTTGATGGACTAGTAGGGACAGAATATGCAAGAAATACAATGATTGATAAAAGAAGACTTGCTATAGGGCCTACAACATTTAATAATGATGCATTAATAATGAAAGGCATAACATCACATAGAATTACTTTAAAGAACAAAGCAACTGGAAAAAGTTTACTTGCAATGGATTTTACAGGTTTTCCATATTTAGCTATATGGTCAAAACCAAATGCACCATTTGTATGTATAGAACCTTGGTATTCAACGGCAGATACAGTAAAGAGTACAGGTGTATTTATTCAGAAACCAGATATAATATCATTAAAGCCAAATGAAACATTTGAATGTAAATATACGGTAGAGTTTTTTGAATAAGGTTTTGGGAGTTGATATGTAGAATGGAACAATTAATAAGTTTTATAGCTTTGATAATAGTCGCAGTAGGTGTAGTTATGGTATATAATGCTAGAATCATAACAAAAAGATTATTTGGATTTGGAGACCAAAACCAAGCTGCATGGGGACTAAAAATATTAGGATTTATAGTTGCAATAATAGGTGCACTTATAATATATTTTAATATAAGATAAAAGTAAGGGGACAAAAAAAGTGTCCCTTTTTTTATATATACAAAATTCCTTATAGACATAATATAGAAGCTCGATAAATTCGCTATACTAGAAAAATACAACTGTAAAATAAAAACATAAAATTACTGTAAGAAGATTAAAATGTGTATAACTTTTTTCAGTCTTTTATTGCAGAATTTATCTTTTTATGATATAGTGTGTTAGAATTTAGTTTTTATGATGTTATATAAAATTTTAATATAAAATAGGAGAAAAGATATGCCTAAAAGAGCTAAAAGAGAAGAAAAAAAAGTAAAAACAAAAGTATTATATAAATTAATAGTTGTAGCAATATTTGTAGCATTAGCATTTTTTATACTAAAATATGCACCAAACTATGTAAATACAGAGATTACAGATAAAGCAAATTTAGTTATAAACAACAGCAATGTAACAGGAGACCTAAAAAAGGATGTTATTATAGAAAATGGAGTAATATATATATCTATGGAAGATATTTCAAACTTCTTTGATCCATATATCTATTACGACGAGAAATATAACCAAATAATTACCACTTCAGATAATCAAGTTACGAGTATGGTTGTAGGTGGGAATACTATGATAAATAACGGATCTAGTGTTTCTACTTCTGGCACTATCTTACAAAGAAACGATACCTACTATATTCCATTTTCTAGTTTTAAAGATACATATAATGTAGAAATATCATATATAGAAGAAACAAATACAATAACAGTAGACTCTAAGGATAGAAAATATGTTGTGGCAGATAGTAAAAAAGAAAATAGTGTAAAAGCATATCCTACAGTATTTTCAAGAACAGTTGATAAATTGGAAGAACAAGAAACAGTTACAGTTGTGCAAAATGACGAAAACAAAAATAATGTAATAGATGGTTGGGTAGAAATAAGGACAGATATAGGAAAAATTGGATATGTAAAAGAAGATGCTTTAGTAAATGAATTAGCAACAAGGGAATCAATAGAAAAGAAAAAGCAAATAAAAGGCAAAATAAGTATGGCGTGGGATTACTATTATGAATATTCTTCAGTGCCAGATAGAACAGGAACAGATATACAAGGTGTAAATGTAATGAGTCCAACTTTCTTTACATTAGTTGATGAAGGAAGAGGAAAAGTTAGTGACAATGCTGGAGAAGAAGGAAAAGAATATGTGAAATGGGCACATTCTAATGGATATATGGTATGGCCAAGTATTTCAAACAACTCATATATTGAAACAACTTCAGAAATAATGAAAGACTATAATTTAAGACATGATTTAATAGAAAATATAATTAGCTTAATAATGGAATATGATTTAGATGGAATTAATATAGATTTTGAATATATGCATGACGAAGATAAAGATTTATTCTCAAGATTTATAATAGAATTAAAACCTAGATTAAATGAAATAGGAAAAGTACTATCTGTAGATGTTACAGCACCTGACGGCAGTGAAGAGTGGTCTTTATGTTTTGATAGACATGTAATAGGAGATGTGGCAGATTATATAGTGTTTATGGCGTATGATCAAAATGGAGATTCTTCTGCTGTACCGGGAACAAATGCAGGATATGATTGGGTAAAAGTGAATATAGATAAATTCTTAGGGCAAGAAGAAGTGGAAGCTGAAAAAATTATTTTAGGAATGCCTTTTTATGCAAGAGTATGGAAAGAAAGTAATGGGAAAATTGAAGAAATTTGGAAAGTGGATATGAAAGCATTAGACGAAATGATTCCAGAAAGTGCACAAAAGATATGGGATGATGATTTAAAACAATACTATGTTGAATATGTTGAGAATGGCTTAACGAATAAGATATGGATAGAAGATGAAGAATCTATAGAAGCAAAGTTATCTTTAATAACTGAATATAATTTGGCAGGTGCAGCATATTGGGCAAAAGACAGGGAACCAGAAAGTATTTGGCAGGTTATATCAGAAACTTTAGGTGTAGAATAAAAAATAGATATAAAGAAATAATATATTAAAATAAGTCATAAATTAAATCTCTACTAAATATAATGTAAGACAAGTATATTTAGTAGAGGTTTTTTATGGTAGTTGGATATATAAAGGAAGAAAATATAAATAGTGGGATTTTTCAAAAAATTAAAGGAATAGAAATAAGAAAATTTGATAATAATTATGTAATAGCAATATCAAATAGAAATAAAATATCAATAAAAAAGAGATTAGCTAAGTATATAGAAAAACTGAAAATAGAAACATTGGTGTTTGCAAATGAATTAGAAGGAAGTTTTAAAGAAGAGATTTGTACTATATTAGGAAAAAAACAGTTAGTGATAGTGAATGGCAAGAAATTAATGGAATATATGGAATTTGAAATTGTAAAATATATTATTAATAAACAAAAAACTAGTATGAGACAAGAAGATATATACATTGTTTTCAAAAAGGAAGAAGGACTAGATTTAAACTTTTTAAAGAAATTTATAGAGAATTTTAAAGTAACGAATATAGTTACGAACGACATAGAAAGACTAAAAAATGTACAAAATAATTTGCTAGAGAATGATGGAATATTAATAGCTGTATCAAATAACAAGAAAAAAGCATTAAAAAGGGCAAAGTATATCATAAATTTAAATTTAAATAAAGAAGAACTAGAAAAATATACAATTAATAGAAACAGTATCATAATAAATATACGAGAAGAAGTAAAGTATAATAATTCTAGTTTTGATGGAATAAATATAAATTATTTTAATATATCATGTCCAGACGAATATATAGAAAAATTTGAACAAATAGGTAATATTGAAGTAAGTTTTAGTTTAGTAAAGTTATACGAAAGTATACTTTTATGTGATAATATGCAAAAGCAAAAGATAGAAGCTGTATATGAAAGAATAAGTAAGGATGATATAAGAATAACTGGTTTAATTGGTAATAATGGACCAATATCAGATGAAGAGTTACAGAAAATTCATAAAGCGAATCTTGACAAAATGCGAAAATTAGTTTAATATATATCAAGTTGTTTTGAGCACGCTATTTTTTGTGCTTTAGTTATGCTTTACTGCATAATAAAACAACGATTTTCTTTTACGAAAAGGAGGGAGACCAAATGGAAAACGAAAAAGAAGTTTTATTAACTCAAGAGGGTTATGATAACTTGGAAAAAGAACTAGAATATTTAACAACAGAGAAAAGAGCTGAAATTGCTGAGAGAATAAAAATAGCTTTAGGATTTGGAGATTTATCAGAAAATTCAGAATATGATGAAGCAAAAAATGCTCAAGCTGCAAATGAAACAAAAATAGCAGAGCTTGAGAATAAGCTTAGATATGCTAAAATTATAGATGAATCTGAAATAGATACAAAGACAGTTCAAGTTGGAAATACTGTTAAAGTTTTAGATATGGAATTTGACGAAGAAGAACTATATACAATAGTTGGTTCAACAGAAGTAGATTTAGCACAAAACAAAATATCAAATGAATCTCCAATAGGAGTGGCTCTTATGGGTGCTAAAAAAGGTCAAGTAGTAGAAGCACAAGCACCAGCAGGTGTTATAAAATATAAAATTATTTCAATAACAAAATAGTTTGTATAAAAAAGTGCTAAAAAGGTGAGAGCATGAAAAATGAAATTATACAAAGCTTACAAGAGGTAGACAAATTTAAAGAACTTATAGAACAAATTAAGTTGAAAAAAACCCCGATAAATATATCGGGGTTAGTATTCGTGGGAAAATCACACGTAATTGCTGGTATTAAAGAAGAAATAAAAAGACCAATTTGCGTTATAACATATAATGAATTACAAGCTAAAAATATAGTAAAAGACTTAAGATATTTTACAGATAAAGTGGAATACTTTGGAAAAAGAGAAATAGCCTCATATGACTATGTATCAGAAAGCAAAGACTTACCATTTGCGAGAATAGATGTATTAAATAAATTAAAAAATAAGGAAGTAAATATAATTGTAACAACAATAGAAGCAATAATGCAAAGCATGATACCAGAAAAAGTACTATATAAAAACATTCTTACTTTTACAGTAGGAAGTATATTTGAAAATATAGGATTTACAGGAAAGAAAAATTTAAATAATCTAAAGAAACTATTATTGCTAATGGGATATGAAAGAAATGACCTAGTGGAATCAAGAGGGCAATTTAGCATAAGAGGAGGAATAGTAGATATTGGTCTTTCAGAAAAAACAGGTGTAAGAATAGAATTTTGGGGAGATGAAGTAGATTCAATTAGATATTTCAACTTATCTTCACAAAGAACAACAGAAATGACAGACAAAATAACTATATATCCAGCACACGAGTACATTTTGAATTATAATAAAGAGGAAGAAGTAGAAAAAGAAAATAGCAAAGAGAAAATAATACCAGAATATTCCGAAATTATATCAAATGTATGTAAAAGAATAAAAGCAAAATACATCCTAGAAAGCAAAGAAAAAACTAGCAGTAATATAGAAGATATTACTGCTAATAGTGTTATGAGTAACAATGGTAATAATAGTTATATAAATGATAAATCAAAGGTTAAAGTGGAAGCAGACATAGAAGCAATTCAAAATGGAGAATATATTAGTAAAATAGACAAATACTTTAATGAATTTTATGAAAATGTTGGGAACTTTTTAGGCTACTTACCTAAAAATACTATGTTATGTATAGACGAAAATGCAAAAATAACACAAAGAGCAGAAAATATTCTAATAGAGAACAACAATTTAATAAAATCATTGATAGAAAAAGAGAGATTTATTCCAGAAGGAATACTAAATGTAAGTGATTTTAACCTTGAAAATTGGAATAATATATATAGCGAAAAACAAACAATATATTTAGAAGAAAACAATAGCAAAACAGAAAATAAGTTTGAATTTAACTATAGACAAATAAATGTATATAAAGCAGAACTAGAAATATTAAAAAACGACATACAAAAATGGCAAAAAGAAAATAAAAAAATAGTAATATTAGCAGGAGGAAAAGAAGGGGCAGAGAAAGCAAAAGAACTTATTAACTCTATACCTGTTGCTAAAGATGAAAAAAGTGGCAGTTGGGTGCCTGTCACCAAAGTGTCATCTGGAGGACTTTCTTCTGGTTTTGAGTGTTATGATGCTAATTTAGTTGTTATAAGTTTAAATGACGCTTTTGAAGGAGAAGTCAAGAAAAAAAAGGCTAGTCCTACTTTTAGGCAAGGAGAAAAAATTGTTTTTGCAGATCTTAAGCCAGGTGATTATGTTGTACATAAAACACATGGTATTGGTGAGTTTATAGGTGTAAATACAATTGAGGCTGATGGTGTTACAAAAGATTATATAAAAATAAAGTACAAAAATAATGATATGCTTTATATACCAACCAATAATTTAGATAATGTACGAAAATATATTGGTGGTGGAGATTCTGCACCTACTCTTAATAAGCTTGGAAGCAAAGAATGGAGTAATACAAAAGCACGCGTTAAAAAGAATTTAAGAGAGGTTGCAAAAGATTTAATAGAGTTATATGCTAAAAGACAAAAAACTAAGGGGTATGCATTTAATAATGATACAGACTGGCAAAAACAATTTGAAGAGGAATTTCCTTACCAAGAAACTGACGACCAGTTAAGATGCATAGATGAAGTAAAAAAAGATATGGAACAGCAAAGACCTATGGATAGATTGCTTTGCGGTGATGTTGGCTATGGAAAAACAGAGGTAGCTATAAGAGCGGCATTTAAAGCTGTTATGGACCACAAACAAGTTGCATATCTAGTACCTACTACAATACTTGCAAACCAACAATATGAAGGTTTCAAATCACGAATGGAGAATTTTGGCATAAATGTAGAACTTTTAAACAGATTTAGAACTAAAAAAGAGCAAAATGAAGTAATAAAAAATCTAAAACTTGGAAAAGTTGATGTGGTTATTGGTACTCATAGAATATTAAGTGAAGACGTAGCTTTTAAAGATTTAGGTTTACTTATTATAGATGAGGAACATAGATTTGGTGTAAAAGATAAAGAAAAGATAAAGAAGCTAAAGACAAATGTTGATGTACTTACAATGACAGCAACTCCAATCCCTAGAACACTTCATATGTCTATTTTAGGTGTAAGGGATATGTCAGTAATATATGAACCACCACAAAATAGAAGACCTGTTCAAACATATGTATTAGAATATGATCCCGAAGTTATAAAAGAAGCAATAACAAAAGAACTAGAAAGAGAAGGGCAGGTATTTTATTTATATAATAATGTTGAAAATATTTCTAAAAAGGCAATGGATATACAAGAACTAGTAACAGAGGCTAAAGTGGATTTTGCACATGGTAAGATGAGTGGTAGAGAACTTGAAAATATCATGGAGAGATTTATAAAAAAAGAAATAAATGTACTTGTATGTACAACTATTCTAGAATCAGGTATAGATATACCAAATGCAAATACCATAATAGTAGAAAACGCAGATAGACTAGGTTTGGCACAACTGTATCAAATAAGAGGTAGAGTTGGAAGAAGCAATAAACAAGCATATGCTTATGTAACATACAAACGAGATAAGCTATTATCAGAAGTTGCAGACAAAAGGTTAAAAGCAATACGTGAATTTACTGAATTTGGTTCAGGATTTAAAATAGCAATGAGAGATTTAGAAATAAGAGGTGCAGGAAGCTTACTTGGAGAAATACAACATGGACACATGGAACAAGTAGGATATGATACTTACTGCAATTTATTAGACCAAGTTGTAAAAGAAATGCAAGGTATGGAAATAACAGAAAGTGATGAAGAACCAGAGATACAAATAGATATAAATATTTCAAGTTACATACCAGACAGCTATATAGAAAATAGTAGTCAAAAAATTGAGGTGTATCAAAATATTGCACTTTGTAGAACAGAAGAAGATATACAAAATGTAATAGATGAGTTGATAGATAGATATGGCGTTATGCCAAAAGAATTAGAAAATCTAATAGAAGTAGCTAGGATAAAAGAAATGTGTAGAAAAGCAGGTATAGTAAAAATATCAGAAAAGAAAAATATGTTAGACATACAAAGTACACAAAAGAGCATAGTATTTTACTTTGATAAAAATAAATACAATCCAGAAATAGTAGATGGTTTAATAAAAAAATATGGATATAATATTAAATTTTCAACAGGTGTAGAACCATATATCACATTAAAAATAGGAAATATAACAGGTGAAGAACTAATAGAAAAGATAAAAGGATTTTTGACTGAAATTTAGAGGAGAATGATTAGTATGCAAGTAATTTCTAGTAAGGATAATGAGATAATTAAAAAAATTAAAAGTTTAAAAGAGAAAAAGTATAGAGATTTAGAAAATAGCTATATAATAGAAGGAATAAAGCTTGTAAAAGAAGCGATTAGCGAGGGATCTAAAATAAAGAAAATAGTTATATGCGAAGAATGCTTAGAAAGTGGAGAAATAGATAAGGATACTCTTTATGAAATTGCAAAGTTTGACGTGATATATGTGACTGAAAAAGTTTTTAAGCTTATAACAGATGTGAAAACTCCACAAGGAATTATTGCAGTTATAGAGAAGAATAACATAAGTAGTAAGATAGATTATTCTGAAGATATAATAATAGCTTTAGATGGGGTGCAAGATCCAGGCAATTTAGGTACAATCTTAAGAACTGTAGATAGTGCTAATTTAAAACAAATAATATTATCAAGTAATAGTGCAGATCCATATAATCCAAAGGTTGTACGTTCTACTATGGGGGCAATTTTTAGAGTAAATATTATAGAAGTCAATTCTTTGAAAGATACTTTGGAAGAGGTAAAAAGAAATAATTTTAAAGTAATGGTAACTTCATTAGATACTAAAAATAGTATATATGATATAGATTATAACAAAAAGGCTATAATAATAGGAAATGAAGCCAATGGTGTATCAAAAGAAATACAAGCTATAGCAGATGAAAAAGTAAAAATACCAATGTTAGGTAAAACAGAAAGTTTAAATGCATCAGTTGCAACAGGAATAATGATTTATGAATATGTAAGAAAAAAATTGGGTAAATAAAGAAGTTAATAAATAAGGAGAATAAAACTTATGAAGAAAGAACTTTTAGTATTTTTACTAATTATTTTGGTTTTAGTAATAATTTTAGGAATAAAAATTTTAGTGCCAAAAGATACTAAAACATATACAGGAGAAGAAATAAAGAATAAAATATTATCTGCATTTGATTATACAAATTATACTTATGAATACATACAAGGCGGAGAAAAAACTATAAAAAAAGTAAGAGGTAGTATTATTGTTACAGAAAATGATAAAAATATTTCATGGGTTGATGGAAATTCAAATACAGCAGTTTCTATAGATAAAGAGAAAAAGCAATATGTAACATTTTCATTAAATGATACAACAAAAGAACTTGTATATAAAAAAGATTTTTTAGATATGCAATCATTAATGGATATTTATGGAAATGATTTTTACTATATTTCAAACGAAAACTATAGAGGAAGAAATTGCTTACGCGTGCAACCAGGTAAAGAAGAAACTATATATTTAGTTGACGAAGAAACAGGTTTTATTCTTAAATATGAGCCAGAAGAAGGAAATATAGCAGAATTTAATATAGAGATTAATAATGTAAAAGAAGAAGACGTAAAAATGCCAGACTTAAGTGAATATACTAGAGCGGGTTCATAAATATATAAGGAAGTGAAAAAATGAAATTAGTAGTCCAAAGAGTAAAAAATGCAGAAGTTAAAGTAGATGGAAAAGTGGTTGGAAATATAGATAAAGGTTTTTTAGTATTATTGGGTGTAACTCATACAGATACGAAGGAAACAGCAGACTATTTAGTTAAAAAAATATGCAAATTAAGAATATTTGAAGATGAAAATGAGAAAATGAACTTAAGTCTAAAAGATGTGAATGGTAGCTTACTTATAGTATCGCAATTTACTCTTTATGCAGATTGCACAGAAGGAAATAGGCCATCTTTCGTAAATGCAGCAAAAACAGATATGGCAAATGAATTATACGAATATTTCTGTGAAAGATGTAAAGAGCAAGGAATTAAAGTAGAAAAAGGAATATTTGGTGCAGATATGAAGGTAAGCTTATTGAATGATGGACCTGTAACTATAATATTAGAAAAATAAATATTGGATAAGTTGTAATAAGCTGTAAAATATAGTATACTATATATCATTAATGAATGATTATTGGAAGGAAGGATAGCATGTATAGAGATCATAATTGTGGAGAATTAAACATATCAAATGTTGGAGAAACTGTGTTAATTGCAGGTTGGGTACAAAGAATAAGAAATTTAGGTTCAATGAAATTTATAGACTTACGTGACCAATTTGGAATTACACAAGTAGTAATAAGTGAAAACGAAGAATTAATGAATATCGCAAATGAGCTAGTAACAGAATGTGTAATAAGTGTAAAAGGAAAAGTAGTAGAAAGAAGTAATAAAAATACTAAAATTCCAACAGGAGAAATTGAGATAAATGCAGAAGAAATAAAAGTTTTAGGCAAATGCAAAAATGTTTTGCCATTTGAAATAAACTCAGAAAAAACAGGAGAAGTAAGAGAAGATTTAAGACTAGAGTATAGATTTTTAGATTTAAGAAATGATAAACTACATAAAACAATACTATTACGTTCAGAGGTAATGAAAACTTTGAGAAGAAAAATGGACGAATTAGGTTTTACAGAAGTACAAACACCAATTCTAGCAAATTCTTCACCAGAAGGTGCTAGAGACTATCTAGTGCCAAGTAGACTTCATCCGGGTGAATTTTATGCACTACCTCAGGCACCACAACAATTTAAGCAGTTACTTATGGTATCTGGATTTGATAAATATTATCAAATAGCACCATGCTTTAGAGACGAAGATCCTAGAGCAGATAGAGCACCAGGAGAATTCTATCAATTAGATTTTGAAATGAGTTTTGCAGAACAAGAAGATGTATTTAAAGTACTAGAAGATATATTTACAACTGTTTTTAAAAAGCACACAAATTGGGAAGTTGATAAGACGCCTTTTAAACGTATTCCATATAGAGAGGCTATGGAAAAATATGGTATAGATAAACCAGATTTGCGTAATCCACTAGTTATTCAAGATGCAACAAAACTATTTGAAAATACAGAATTTAATGCATTTAAAGGAAAAACAGTAAAAATAATTGTAGTACCAGAAGGAGGCAATCAAGGAAGAAAATTCTTTGATAACATGACAGAATTTGCAAAAGAAGAAGCGGGTGCAAATGGATTAGCTTGGGTAAAGGTAGAAGGAGAATATACTGGTGGAATTGCAAAATTTATAACAGACGATATAAAAGAAAGATTAGAAAAAGAATATGGCGTACAAGAAAATTCAGCTATTTTCTTCATAGCAGATGAATTAGAAAGGGCACAAAAAATAGCGGGACAAGTTAGAATAGAACTTGGAAAAAGGTTAGATTTAATAGAAAAGAATGTATATAGATTCTGCTTTATAACAGACTTTCCAATGTATGAGTTATCAGATGAGGGAACAATTGACTTTAACCATAACCCATTTTCAATGCCACAAGGTGGAAAAGAGGCATTGGAAACAAAAGATCCATTAGATATATTAGCATACCAATATGATGTAGTATGTAATGGGTATGAAGTATGTTCTGGGGCCGTTAGAAATCATGATCCAGAACTTATGGTAAAAGCATTTGAAATAGCAGGATATAGTGAAAAAGAAGTGGAAACAAGATTTGGTGCATTATACAATGCATTCCAATATGGTACACCACCACATGCAGGTGCAGCACCAGGGTTAGATAGAATGGTAATGCTTATTGCAGACTCTGATAACATTAGAGAAGTTATAGCATTTCCTAAGAACAAGAAAGCAAGAGATGTACTTATGAGAGCACCAAGCGCAGTTACTGAAAAACAATTAAAAGACGTACATATAAAGATAGATATAGACGAAAAGTAATAAAAAATGCAAAAAGGTAAAAGAATATAATAGTGCAAAAAAGTTATTAGAAAGAGGAAAAAAGTTTGAAAGTAGAAGAGATACTAGCAAATGCACCAAAAGGTATATCAAAAGTAACTTTGATGAGGTATATATATTTAGAACTTGGAAAAACATATAAAAGAAATACAAATTTTTTCTATGGTACAGATGAAGAAAAAGAAAAAATATATAATGGAAAAAAAGTAGATGAAGATACTAGCATAATTTGCAAATCTATAGGAGAAATATATGTAAAGGTATTCCAACAGGCAGGAATACAGGCAAGCTGCGTGAATAAGGAGACAAAATCTCCTTTTCCGCATATTGATATAATAGCTTCACCAGATGGAGGAGAGCATTGTTATTATATGAATCCGATGGATGATTTATACAGAATTCAAGGAAGACTTAAAACTAAAAGATTTGGAAACAAAACCTCCAAATATAAAGGACTTGACAGCTTTTCTGAAGAAGAATTAAGAGAAATGGATGGTCAACTTGGGTATACTTTCAAGGGATTATACATGGATGAGTTTTTTGATATGCTAAGAGAAGAATTTATGAATAGAACTAAAATGAAAGAATATATCTTAGAACAGAATCCACAACTTACTAATCGTGATTTAACAAAAGATATGATACTTGAATGCAAACTAGATTTTATAATGAAATATATTACAGAATTTGAAAAAATGCAAGGATATATAGAGTTAAAAAAATATCAAAAAGAAGTATTTGGAAAATTATTAAATCAAACAGAAAGAAGAAAAATAAAGATACATAATTTATGTAATCCAAAAGAAGATAAAAACGATATGAGATCCGTTATAGATGTAAGATTAGAAGATAAGCATATATATTATGTTACAAGAAAAGGAACAAATGAATTTATTAAAATGACAGCAGAAGAGATGCTAGAATATATGGAGGATTTTGAATGGCATTTTTTAAAAGAGAAAGGTAACCTAGATAGACCAGAAGAAAGAGAATAAATATATAAAAAAATTAAGATTATTCACATTTAACTATGTTATGTGGATAATTTTTTAGTTACTCATATATTCTAAATGATTAAATTATATGATATAATAATTAATATAATAAAGGAAGGTTAGTAATATAAATGAATAAAAAAGTTTTATTAGGTATGAGTGGCGGAGTAGATAGCTCTGTTGCTGCAATATTGTTACAAAAACAAGGATATGAAGTAATTGGTGCTACTATGAGACTGTGGGAGGAGGAAACAGAAAAAATTACTAAAAATCCTATAACAGATGCTAAAAAAGTGTGTGAAAAATTAAAAATTAAACATTATGTATTGGATTTTAGAGAAGAATTTAGAAATAGAGTTGTCAATAACTTTATATGTACATATATGTGTGCTAAAACACCAAATCCATGTGTTGAATGTAATAAATTTATGAAGTTTGATGCGTTTTATAAAATAGCAAAAGAGCTTGATTGCGAATATATTGCAACAGGACACTATGCTAAATGCTTTTATTCTAAAGAATTTAATGAGTATGTACTTGCAAAAGCAGATGCAGAAGAAAAGGACCAAAGCTATTTTTTATATGGTGTTGACAAATCAATTTTACCTCATGTTATATTTCCACTTGCTGAATTTAATAATAAAGAAGAAATTAGAAAAATTGCGGAAGAAAATGGATTAGAAGTAGCAAACAAAAAAGATAGCCAAGAGATATGTTTTATACCTAATAATGACTATATAGATTTTTTAAAGAAGGAACAGAATAAGCATAATAAATGTAATGCAAAAGGCAATGAAAGTAACAAAAGTAATGAAATGATAAATTTAGATACTAAAGAAGGAAATATTGTTTTAAGAAATGGGAAAGTATTAGGTAAGCATACAGGATATATAAAGTATACTGTTGGGCAAAGAAAAGGACTTGGTGTATCATATAAAGAACCTTTATACGTATTAGAGATAGAAAAAGAAAAAAATGAAGTGATTGTAGGAACTGAAGAAGAACTATATACAGATACTTTATTTGCAAATGAACTTAACTTTTTAATTAATACTGAAGAAAATAGTATAGATGGAATTGAAATAGAAGCTAAAATTAGATACAGAGCAAAGCCAGCTAAAGCAATATTAAAAGTAGAAGAAGGTATTGCTAAAGTGAAATTTTATGAGCCACAAAGAGCAATAACACCAGGACAGTCTGTTGTATTTTATATAAACAACATAGTTATAGGTGGAGGAAAAATAGTTTAAAATAGTAAAAAAATTCAAAAAAATAATCAAACGGATTTTTGTTAAACTATTGCTTTATTCTTTAAATAATGCTAGAATAGTAAGTATAGTAAAGTTGAGGTGATTATATGTCTAAAGTTAATAACGAAAAAGAAGAACTTGAAGCATTAATTACACAAATAAACGAACTATTAAACGAAATAAAAAATGAACAAATAAACATTCAAAGAAACATACAAACTAATCATAAGGTAAATATGCAGAAGTTTTCAAAGTTACTAGAGTATAACAAAATATTAGATATGACAAATACGGTATTTGAAAAAAGAATTTCAAGCATTGAAAAATTACTTTATGAAGTATTCAAAAGCTAAAAATAAGAGGGACTTTAACTAGGCAGAGGAACTAAAAACCTTTTGCCTAATTTTTTATTTAAATTATTGCTTTAAATATCTATTTAATATATAATAATTTTGAAAATTATAAGAAAACAAACAAATAAACTTTAAAAAAACTTAAAAAATTAAGGCAGAATATATAACTAATGTAAGGGGAATAAATATTATGAAAAAAGGATTTAAATTTTACATAGCTTTATGGGGGGCAAAATTTGGAACAGTCTTATTGAAATTATTTAGGAGAAATGCTACATTTTTTCCTGGTAAATTTGCTCTTAAAATATGTCCAGATTTTATAGGTAAAGTAGGAAAACCGAAAACAATAATTGCAGTAACAGGGACAAATGGAAAAACCACTGTATGTAATATGATAGAAGATATATTAAAAGATAATAATTATGTGTTTATAGATAATAAATATGGTTCAAATATAGACGCTGGCATTACTACTACCTTAATAAGTGGTGTAAGTTTTATGGGAAAATCAAAAAAAGATTTAGCTGTTTTAGAAGTAGATGAAAGAAGTGCACCAAAGGTATATCCATATTTAACACCTACATATTTAGTATGTACAAACCTATTTAGAGATTCACTTATAAGAAATGCACATACAGAATTTATTTCAGGAATACTTACAAAATATATTCCAAAGGAAACTACATTAATACTAAATGGTGATGACTTAATTACAAGTAATATAGCACCAGAAAATAAAAGAGTATACTTTGGAATAGATAAATTAGATACAGATATGGATAAATGTGAAAATCTTTCAAGAGATATAATTGCATGTCCAAAATGTAATACAAAATTAGTATATGATTATGTAAGATATAATCATATAGGAAAAGCACATTGCCCAAAATGTGATTTTAAATCACCAGAAGTAGATTATTTAGTAACTAATTTAAATTTAAAGAATATGAAACTAACACTTAAAAATGGAAGTTTAGAAGAAGAATATGATTTAATAAGTGATAATATTATAAATATATATAACATTGTTACAGTAATTACAGTGCTAAAGCAAATTGGATTAAGTAAGGAACAAATAAATGCATCATTAAAAAAACAAAAAATAGTAGATACTAGATATAGTGAAGAAGTAGTAGACGGAGTAAAAGTAATTACTCATTTAGCAAAAGGTATGAATCCTATAGCATGTTCAAGAGTATTCGATTATGTAAGAAAGTATAAAGGAAATAAGGTAGTAATACTACTTTTAGATGATTTGCATGAAGCAGCAAGAGGAAGTGAAAACACAGCTTGGCAATATGATACTGATTATGAATTTTTAAATGATGATAGTATAAAACAAATAATTTTAGCAGGCGTAAGGTATTTAGATGGATATGTAAGGCTACAAATGGCAGGAATAGATAAAAATAAAATATATTATCAAAGAGACGAAATATCAGCTTTAGATAATATAAAATTAGATGAAATCGAAACTGTATTTATATTGCACGATTTATATTCAATGGAATTAAAGGATGCTGCTAAAAAGAAAATTGAAGTTATGATTAGGAATAAAGAGGAAAAAGAAAGCAGAGATAGTAGCCAAGAAAATAGAGAATAGACAAAACTATAAATAATTTAATAATTGAAATAAAGAAAAAAGGAGAATATAGATGAAAATAGAAATTTTATTTCCAGAGTTTTGCAATTTGTATGGAGATATGTTTAATATGAAATATTTAAAAAAATGTATTCCAGATGCAGAATTCATAGAAACAGCATTGGAAGAAGAACCAGCATTTGTAAAAGAAAATGTAAATTTAATATATTTAGGACCAATGACAGAGAAAACACAGGAAAAAGTTATTTCTAAACTATTACCATATAAGACAAGAATAATAGAATTAATAGATAAAAATGTAGTATTCCTATTCACAGGAAATGCCTTAGAAGTACTAGGAAACTACATAGAAAATGAGGATGGAACTAAAATAGATGGACTTGGTATATTTGATGTATATGCCAAAAGAGATATGTTCCATAGACATAATAGTTTTCTAATTGGTAAATATGAGGATATAGAAATAATAGGGTTTAAGAGTCAATTTACAATGCTTTATGGGAATAATACTGATATGACATTTGTAGAAGTAGAAAAGGGAATAGGAATAAATAAAGAAAGTAAATTAGAAGGAATAAAGAAGAATAACTTTATAGGTACATATTTAATAGGACCGCTTTTAATATTAAATCCCTTATTTACTAAAAAAATTCTAGAAATGTTGGGATTAAATAATGAAGTGGCATTAAAAGAGGATACTATGGCAGCATATGAAGCAAGAATTAAAGAGTTAAGAAAATTGGGATAAAGACCAGTTAAACTATTGAAAAATAACTAAAAGTATGATATAAGTTAGACAAATTTAGCAAATAAAGCAGGGATGAAAATTACAGTGAAAAATATAAAAGAATATAATTTAAATGAATTACAAGAAGAAATGCTAGCATTAGGAGAAAAAAAGTATAGAGCAGAGCAGATCTTTAAATGGATATATGTAGATAAAGTAAAAGATTTTGATGAAATGACTAACTTATCAATAGAACTTAGAGAAAAACTAAAAAAAGAATACACAATGTGCAATTTTAAAATCTTAAAGAAGCAAGAAGCGTCAGATGGAACAAAGAAATATCTATTTGATGTATTAGACGGAAATGCAATAGAAAGTGTTTTGATGGAATATCATCATGGAAAAACAATATGTGTTTCTTCACAGATAGGTTGTAAAATGGGATGTAAATTCTGTGCTTCGACTGGAATAAAATTTGTAAGAAGTTTAAGTTGTGGAGAAATTGTAGAACAAGTACTTGCAGTAGAGCAAGATACTGGAGATAAAATATCAAATGTAGTATTTATGGGAATAGGAGAACCATTTGATAATTACGATAATGTAATGAAAGCAATAAAGATATTAAATAATCAAAAAGGATTAAATATAGGTGCAAGACATATAAGTATATCAACAAGTGGATTAGTGCCAATGATATATAAATTTGCAGATGAAGATTTACAATGCACACTTTCAATATCGCTTCATGCTTGTAATGATGAAAAACGTAGCAGTATGATGCCAATTAATAATAGATATAACATAGAAGAATTAATGAAAGCGTGTAAATATTATATAGAAAAAACAAACAAAAGGATATCTTTTGAATATGCACTAGCTAAAGATAATAACGATAATTTAGATGATGCAAAAGAATTAGTAAAATTACTTAAAGGAATGCTTTGTCATGTAAATTTAATTCCAATAAATAAAATAGAAAATGGAAGTTATGTAAAAAGTACGAATGAAAATATAATTAAATTTAGAGACTATTTAAATGATTGTGGAATTGTAGCGACTATTAGAAGAGAATTAGGTTCAGATATAGATGCTGCATGTGGCCAGCTTAGAAGAAAAAGTTTGAAAGAAGAATAAATGAAAGGTAAGATTAATAATGGTATTTGCTAAAACAGACATAGGAAAAGCAAGAGAAACAAATCAAGACTATTACTATGTTTCAAAAGATAATTCTATACCAAAATTATATATATTAGCAGATGGCATGGGAGGATATAAAGGCGGAGAAATAGCAAGCAAGCTTGCTGTAGAATCTGCAAAGAAGTATATAGAAAACAACTTTAGTAGTGATTTTAGAGAAAAAGAAGAAATTTTAAAATTAGTAGAAAATGCTGTCGAATATGCTAATATGGTGGTATACGAAAAATCAAAAGAAATAAAAGAATTAGAAGGTATGGGTACTACTTTAGAAGTTTGTTTAATATATAATAATAAAGCATATATAGGACATGTTGGAGATAGCAGAATATATAGAATTAGAAAAGAAGTTATAAGAAAACTTACAAAAGATCATAGTTATGTACAGCAATTGGTAGAAGATAAAAAGATAACAAGGGAAGAAGCCAAAATTCATCCTAAAAAGAATATGCTAACAAAGGCACTTGGATGTACGCCATATGTTGAACCAGACTTAAGAGCAAGAAACTTTGAAAAAGGTGACATATTTATAATGTGTTCAGATGGTTTAACAAATATGGTAGAGGAAAAGAGAATTTATGAACTTGTAAAACAAAATGTAAATGAAGCAGCAGATAGTTTGATAAATGAAGCAAATTTAGCAGGGGGATATGATAATATCACTGTTATTATAATAAATTAAGAGGAGAAGATTTTTTATGAATCTAGAGGGAAAATTAATAGGAAATAGGTATGAAATACTAGAGATAATTGGAAAAGGTGGAATGGCTACAGTATATAAGGCACAAGACCAAATCTTAAAAAGATATGTAGCTGTTAAAGTTTTAAGAGAAGAATTTACAACAGATGAGGAATTTATTAGAAGATTTAATACAGAAGCTCAATCAGCAGCAAGTTTAACTCATCAAAATATAGTATCAATATATGATGTAGGTAATCAAGACAATATATATTATATTGTAATGGAACTAATTCAAGGAAAAACATTAAAACAAATTATAGATGAAGATGGTGTACTTCCATGGAAATGGTCGTTAAATATTGCAATTCAAATTGCATCAGCATTAGAAGTTGCACATAAGAATAGTATAGTACATAGAGATATAAAACCACATAATATAATAATTACAGAAGATGGAATTGCAAAGGTTACAGATTTTGGAATAGCAAAAGCTGTATCTAATTCAACAATTACAGCATTTGGAACAACAATAGGTTCAGTACATTATTTTTCACCAGAACATGCACGAGGAGGATATACTGATTCTAAATCAGATTTATACTCACTTGGAGTCGTAATGTACGAAATGTTAACAGGAAGAGTACCTTTCGATGCAGATACACCAGTATCAATAGCACTAAAACATATGCAAGAAAAACCTGTAGAACCTATTAAATTAAATCCATCAATACCATATTCAGTTAATAAAATAATAATGAAAGCAATGGAAAAAGATTTAAACTTACGATATCAATCAGCAACAGAAATGCTTAAAGACTTAAATATGGCATTAAAAAATCCAGATGGAAATTTTGTAAAAACTTCTTCAAACGAAATGGCATATACTCAAAGAATAAATACTGTGGGAGAAGAAAACTATAGAAATATTAAATCTAATGCAAATGAAGAAAAAGAAAAAAAGAAAAAAGGAAGACTAAGACAATTTTTTGAAAAATATCCAGCAGCTAAATATATAATAATAATTATCCTTTTAATTTTAATACCAGTAGTAGGTTTTTTTGGAACACAAGCTGTATTAAATTGGGGTAGAGTAGATGATGTAAACTTGCCAAACTTTGTAAATATGACTAAAGAAGAGGCACAGCAGGCAGCAGAGGAAGCAGGATTACAATTAGAGATTATAGAGGAATTTAATTCAGAAATAGAAGCTGGAAAAATCATATCACAAGAACCACAATATATAGAGGGATATTTAGTAAAAGAAAATTCAACAGTAAAACTAAAAATAAGTAAAGGTGAAAACATTAAAGTTGTACCTAAAGTAGTAGGAAAGACTAGAGAAGAGGCGGAGGAAGAAATTAAAGCAGCAGAGTTTGAAGTGGAAGTGATAGAAGAAGCAAGTGATAAACTAAAAGCCGGATTTGTAATAAGACAGGACCCAGAAGGCAATGAAGAGGTTAATGCAGGAGAAACAATAAAAATATATGTAAGTACAGGAATAAAACAAATAACAATGGAACATGTAATAGGGCAAAAAGAGGCAGATGCTAAAAAGACACTTACAGATTTGGGATTTGAAGTAAATGTAGTTTATGAAGAAGATATGAGCAAAGATGATGGAACAGTACTAAAACAAAGCATAGATGTTGGTACAACAGTAGATGAAGGAACAGAAGTTACACTTACAGTAAATAAAATAGAAAAAATAAAAGAGGGAACTGTAAATATTAATTTAAAATCTTTAACAGGTGGACAAATAGATAAAGATGAAGACGGAAATGAAATAAATCCAAGTGTAAAATTAAAAGTAACTGTAAATGAAGATACTGTCGTAGATGAATATGTAAGAAAAGATAATGAAAATTATTCTTTAACAGTTTCAGGAAAAGGTACAGTAACAATAAAAGTATTTATAGATGGTGTTAAAAAAGGATCTGATAGAACTTTAAACTTAAATTCAGATAAGCCGGTTTTAACAATAGATTAAACAAAGTGAATTAATATAAAGTGTTGAAAATAAAGGCTGAATGTCAATAGTTGGGGTGGAAAATAAAAAAAGGTAGAAATACTCTACCTTTTTTTTATTTATATGATATAATATATCAAAATTGAAGAGAATAAGGAGAAAATTAGTGCAAAAAGAGATATTTAATGGAATTGTTATAAGTAACTTATCAGACTTATATAAAGTAGAAGTAAATAATGCAATATATGATTGTAATGCAAGAGGAAAATTTAAAGCAGAAGAAACAAGTCCAGTAGCAGGTGACATAGTAGAAATAGAGATAACGGATAAAGAAAAAAAAGTAGGTGTAATAGAGAAAATACTAGATAGGAAAAACTACATAAAAAGACCTAAAATAGCAAATTTATCACAAATAATTCTAGTAGTATCAATGAAACTACCAAAACCAGACTTATTACTTTTAGATAAACAATTAGTCTATGCAGAACACATGAATATAAAACCAATTATTTGCTTAAATAAAATAGATTTAGAAGATGAGAATAAGATAGATTATATATATAACTTATACAGGAACATAGGATATGAAGTTATAAAAACAGACGCTAAAAATAATGTGGGAGTGGATGAAATAAAAAAATATTTAGAAAATAACATAACAGCATTTTCAGGAAATTCAGGAGTAGGAAAATCAACATTAATTAATTTATTACTAGGGAAAACAATAGCGCAAGAAGGAGATATTAGTAATAAAAACAAAAGAGGAAAAAACACTACAACACAAGTAGTATTATATAAAATAGGACAAAGTTCATATATAGCAGACACACCAGGATTTTCAACATTTGATATAAAGGAAATAGATAAAAAAGATTTAGCATATTATTTTATAGAATTTAGAAAATATATAAAAGAATGTGAATATATAGACTGTAGTCATAAAAAAGAAGAAAACTGTGGTATAAAAAAAGCAGTGCAAGAAGGAAAAATATCTAAAGATAGATATGAAAGATTTTGCCAGCTTTAGTAATTGTAATCAAACAGTAAAAAATAAATAAGTAAAGGAGAATTTTATGGAAGTATCAGCTTCAATATTAAGTGTAAAAAAAGAAAATTGTATACAAACTTTCTATAACTTAGAAACCTCTGGAATAAACTATTTTCATATAGATGTTATGGATGGTGATTTTGTAGAAAATAATACAACTAAAATTATGACAGAATATACAGAATATTTGAATACTATTACAAATATACCATTAGATGTTCATTTGATGGTAAAAGATGTTATGGCATATGTAAAGAGCTATTTAATATTCGAACCAAGAAGTATTACAATGCATTATGAGGCAGCAAAGAGTGAGAAAGAATTATTAGAGTGGATACAATATATAAAAGAGCAAAACTGTAAAGTAGGTGTTAGCATAAAGCCTAATACTAGCATAGAAAATATATTTGAATTCCTACCATATATACATACTGTCTTAGTAATGACTGTGGAACCTGGAAAAGGTGGACAGAAACTAATACCCGAAACAATTGAAAAAATAAAAAAATTAAAGAAGTATTTACAAGAAAATCATTTAGAAGTAGAAATAGAAGCAGATGGTGGAATAAATGAAAATAATGTAAAGGAATTAAAAGAAGCAGGATGCGATATTGTTGTAGCTGGAACAAGCATAGTAAGTTCAAATAATTACAAAGAGACAGTAAAAAAATTAAAGGTAGAAGAGTAATTTTACAAGATTAAATCCAAAATTTAACTTTTTATAATACACATTTGTAACAGTATACAATAATTAAGGATAATATTATTAGTAGTAAATAAAAAAGTGACAGATCCTTTTTTAACAAGAATATTGTGAAAAAGATCTGTCACTAAATCAATAAATAACATATTATTTTTTTATATTTTTTCTTTTATATGCATTTATACAAAGTACTCCTAATCCAATTATTGAAGTTATAAATTTTATTGGTGTACCTATATATGGGATATATCCTATTAAGTCAATAGCAAGTGCAACTAATAAAGCAAAAAGTATGAATGTTCCAGTTTTTCCTTGTTTTTCTTTGCTTACATTATTTTCTTTATTTAACTTCTTTGCAATTAAAGATCCTATAGATATACTAAATATAGAGTTAGAAACTATATAAGCTAGTATTATTAATGCTATTAAAAATAACCCTATTCCCATACCAAATCCATATGTGAAGAATGCTACTATAAGTGAAGCAAGTATTCCTCCAAATAGAACTAAAAGACCAATTCCAAAAGCTTTTAAATTCTTTTTAGCTATGATTTCAGCTGCCTTATCTTTAAAGTCTGGTGAAAACCATATTGATATTAGTATTATAACTAGTGTAAATACTAAAGCAGATATAATGCTAGAAATTACATTCCATACTATGTCACTGGCACTTTCTGATTGCCTTTCTATTTTGGTAAATTTTATTTCTCCTCCAACGATTCCGTCTTCTAATTGTATTTCATTATTTGAACTATAGTTTAAATTTCCACCTATTACATTGGTAGAGTTTTTATCAAAACTTAAGTTTTGAGTTGATATGTATGCATCTCTTGTAATCTGACCTGATAAAGAAACTGAATTTGCCATTAAATATATACTTCTATCTATAAGACCTTCGTTATTTAGTGAAAAAGTACTACTCATTGCATAGACATCAGATATTTCTCCAGATATTTCAGTACTATTTGCTAAAGCAAAAACATTTCCTTGAATTATAGCTTCTTCACTAATTGTCAAATTATCTGCTATAACAAAAAGGTCGCCTCTAATTACACCTGTTATATTGACTGTCTGACCATATGCAAACACGTTACCATCTATGATTTGTGATACTTCTACATTATTGTCATAGAAATATGAATCTGAATATATTATTTCGTAATTTGTTTCAAAAGAAGCTAATATGTCACTATTCTCTGAAGTAGTGGTAACATCACTTTGTCTTGGCTCTATATTATTACTAGCATAAGCTATAGGTGAAAAAACAATAAATAGAGCTAAAAAAACACATAAAGATATTTTTAAAAAATTAGTTCTCAAAGAAATCCCTCCCTTAAAATTATATAGATATAATATAATTAAAAGAAAAGTTTGTCAATTAAATTATACTCTTTTGGAATAGTAAATGCACTCTTTACTAAAATTAGTAGAAACAATTTTTTGAACTTTGACGTCTTTTAGATAGCATTTCCCATCAATTTGATATTTACAATTACAAGAACAATTTATATTTATCAAAATAAAGCACCCCACAATTTATATTATGAGGTGAAAAATAAAAAATATGTAAAAATAATAAAAATTATAAATTTTATTTACTTAAAAAACTTTTACAATAAGTTTTGACAGGACAATTTTCACATTTAGGCGAACGAGCCGTACAGATTGCTCTACCATGATATATTAAAATGTGATTTATATCTTTTAGATAATCATAAGGAAAAAGCTTTAATAAATCCTGTTCTATTTTTTCAGGGATAGTTTCTTCAGAAAAACCAATTCTGTTTGAAATCCTTTTTGCATGAGTATCTACTGCAATACCTTGTGGTTTATTAAATGCTTCTAACATTACAACATTTGCTGTTTTTCTACCAACTCCAGGTAAAGTTAATAAATCTTCCATGGTATCAGGAATTTTTCCACCAAAGTCATTAATAATTTTTTTGGCAGTAAGTTTTATATTTTTTGCTTTATTTTTGTAAAAGCCACAAGGATGAATAAGATTCTCGAGTGTTTCTAGTGGTATTTTATCAAAATCTTCAGGAGTAGAATATTTACTAAAAATTGAAGGGGTTGTTTTATTTACTCTTTCATCAGTACATTGTGCAGATAATATAACTGCAATTAGCATTTCAAAAGGAGTAGTAAAATCAAGACTGCATTTAGCATCTGGGTATGTATTTTTTAAAATATCTATAATTTTTATTGCTGTTTTTTTATCCATATATTTATATCTCCATTAAATTAATTATTAAATAATATTAAAACACAAAAATATGAATTTTACAATATATATTATATATAATAACATAAATGGTAACAAAGAGAAAAAAACAATAATATAATATATAAATGATAGGAGGTAATATGATGTGTAAAATTTTGAAGAAAACATTGGCTGTTTGTTTGATAGGACTAGGTTTAGGAATTTTGCTAGTATTATTACTTCCTATATCAGGTTGGCTATTCATAATAGGAGTAGTGGTGGTTAGCGTAGGATTAATGTGGTTGTGCTCATAATAAAGCAAAAAGGAGGAATATTATGACTATAGTAGTAAAAAAAGTTCCCAAGTTTTTAAGAGGAATTGTAAAATTAATTTTTGGAATTAAAGATAATACATAAGAAAATTTAATAAGAATAAAAAAGACTGAATTAAAGCACTAAATTCAGTCTTTTTTACTAATATTAAAGTATTGCAATTTGTTAAAATATGTAATATAATTTTTATGTCTATATTGACAATAGAATACTTGCAAAGAATAGGGGAATTAAATATGAAAGCAATAGAAATAAGAAATAAATATTTAAACTTTTTTAAAAATCATGGGCATAAAGTAATACCAAGCGCACCATTAATACCAGAGAATGATCCGTCTGTGCTATTTACAACAGCTGGTATGCAACCATTAGTACCATATTTATTAGGAGAAAAACATCCAGAGGGAACACGTCTTACAGATTATCAAAAATGCTTGCGTACTAATGATATAGATGAAGTGGGAGACAATAGACATTTGACATATTTTGAGATGCTTGGAAACTGGTCACTAGGAGATTACTTTAAAGAAGAATCAGTAGCAATGAGTTTTGAGTTTTTAACAAAGGAATTAGGAATACCAGTAGAAAAATTATCTGTAACTTGTTTTGCTGGTGATGAAGATGCACCAAGAGATACACTTACAGCAGAGTGCTGGAAAAAGGCAGGAATTCCTGAAGATAGAATATATTATTATGGGAAAGACGATAACTGGTGGATAGCAGGAGAAGAAGGACCATGCGGACCAGATACAGAAATGTTTTATGATACTGGTAAACCAGCATGTGGACCTGATTGTCAGCCATCATGCGATTGTGGTAAATATGTTGAAATTTGGAATAATGTGTTTATGGAATATTACAAAGCTAAAGATGGTACATATACAAAACTAAAACAGCATAATGTTGATACAGGGCTTGGATTAGAAAGAATGACTATGCTATTACAGGGAAAAGAGACGCCATTTGATACAGAACTTTTTGAACCAGTAATGGAAAAATTAAAAGAACTTGCAAAAGAAGATAGTATAGAAAGTAGAAGAATAGTTGCAGAACATTTAAGAGCAAGTATGATGGTTATATCTGATGGGGGAAGACCTTCAAATATCGATAGAGGATATGTTTTAAGAAAATTAATAAGAAGAATGTCTAGACATTTAAATAAATTACAAATAGATTTAAATAAACTAGGAGACCTAATAGATTTAAATATAGAAATTTTAAAAGAAATGTATCCAGATTTAGAAAAAAATAAAGAGATAATAAAACAAGTGATTATAGAAGAAAAAGATAAATTTATAAAAACACTTGCACACGGAGAAAGAGAATTTGAAAAATATATAAACAAAGCAAAAGAGGAGAATAAAACTGTAATAGATGGACAAACTATATTTAGACTATATGAAACATATGGATTTCCACCAGAAATTACAGCAGATTTAGCAGCTGAACAAGGATTTACAATAGATAATTCAGAATTTGATAAGCTATTCAAAGAGCATCAAGAGAAATCTAGATTAGGAAGCGAGCAAAAGTTTAAAGGCGGTTTGGCAGAGCAAAATGAAAAAACTATTAGCTATCATACAGCTACACATTTACTTCATAAAGCTTTACAAATTGTTTTAGGAGAACATGCTAAACAAAAAGGTTCAAATATTACAACAGAGAGATTAAGATTTGATTTTTCTCACCCAGAGAAAATGACACAAGAACAATTAAAACAAGTTGAAGATATAGTAAACGAACAAATAAAAAGAGATTTACCAGTAACTTGCGAAGAAATGACATTAGAAGAAGCAAGAAAAACAGGTGCAATGGGATTGTTTGAAAATAAATATGGAGACAAAGTAAAAGTATATACAATAGGAGATTTTAGTAAAGAAATATGTGGAGGTCCACATGTAACTCATACAGGAGAATTAGGACATTTTAAAATAAAGAAAGAGGAATCAAGCTCATCTGGAGTAAGAAGAATAAAAGCAATTTTAGAATAGTTTGAGACTGAAATATTATCTTTAATTAATTAAAACCTTTAGAAAGGAATAATGAAATGAAAAATTGCATTTTTTGTAAAATAATTAATAGAGAAATACCATCAAATATAGTATATGAAGATGAAAAAGTTATAGCATTTAATGACATAAATCCAGCAGCGCCAATTCATATATTGGTTATACCTAAAAAACATATTGAAACTTTATTAGATATATCAGAAGAAGATAGTAGCCTAATTGCATATATTTATCAGATAATTAATAAAATTGCAGAAGAAAAAGGATTTGATAAAAAAGGATTTAGAGTGATTACAAATTGTGGCGAAGATTCCGGACAAGAAGTTAAACATATACACTTTCATGTTTTAGCAGGCAAAAAGCTTGGAGATAAAATAGTAGGATAGAAGTAATTAATATATCATAAGAAAAAAGTATGGAGTATATTAAAAAAATATGATATAATATACTTATGGAAAAAACAAGGGAGGAGTAAATATGTTTAATAATAAATATAGTAAGACACTAACTGTAGTTCTTATAATGGTTATAATAATTATTATGGGTTTACTTATATTTTTTGGAATACGAGTATATAGAAAGTATTATATAAAACAAGCTTCAAAAGAGGTAATAGAAGAACTTAAAGATAAGGCAAATCAAATAAATGACACTACTGAAGATAGTAACTCAATTCTAAATGATGTACAACCAAGCGTGGATTTAAATACATTATATCAAAATAGTACAAACAATGATTCAAATGAATCAGGAGATTGGGAATATATGGGATATGATGTAATAGGATACATAGAAATACCTAAAACAGATGTTGAATATCTAATTATACCAGATTACCAAAGTAGTATTAATGCATTAAATGTTGGAATTGTAATGCTTTATCCAAGTAATATAGGACTAAATGAACCAGGTAACACAGTTTTAGCAGGACATAACTATAGAGATGGTAGCTTTTTCTCAAATAATAAAAGATTGCAAAAAGGAGATAAAATTTATATAACAGACACGTCAGGGGAAAGAGTTGAATACGAAATATATAAAAAATATGAAACAAGTACAAGTGATTCTTCATATATGAATAGAGATACAGAAGGAAGAAGAGAATTGTCATTAACAACATGTACAGATGATACAAGTGCAAGATTAATTATATGGGCAAAAGAAGTATAAATATATTAAGTAAATAAAGCAAAATTATATGTTGCAATGTATTAATTTTTTAGTACATTGCAACAAAATAGTAAAAAACAGTTGACAAATATATTTATATGGGGTAAAATAATATCTGCAGTTGCATTTATATATATTATATGGTGGATGTAGCGCAGTTGGTTAGAGCGCCAGTTTGTGGCACTGGAGGCCGTGGGTTCGAGTCCCATCTTCCACCCCATATAAATATTTTACATTATTTTAATCAAAATACTAAAAAATTAAATATTGGGCTGTAGCCAAGCGGTAAGGCACCAGACTTTGACTCTGGCATGCGCTAGTTCGAATCTAGCCAGCCCAACCAAATAAAACTCTCAAATAATTTGGGGGTTATTTTTTAGCAAAATTTTTATATGATATTTACAATTTTATTTAAATATGATAATATGCTTTCAGAAACTATGGAAAAAATTAGGAGGAAACTATATATGAAGAAAATAAGTAGAATTTTATTAAGTTTAATAGCATTTTTATTAATTATCTCTTTTAGTGTAGTAGTAAATGCTCATTCAGTGGAGTTAGACCCAGATGGTTTAATATCTTTTCCGTTTTTAATTATGAATGGAGAAGGAAATATAAGTATCTCTACAATGGAAACTAACTATACTTTATTTTATCAAGCAGTAGAGATATCCGATGATGTATATGATCAAATAAAAAATATACAATCTGAAGGTGAAGCAGCTTTAGATGCGCTTGATATTGAATTAGATGCATTGAATGCAGACTGTGAAAATCTTCAAACTATTTATAATGAAGCATATGAAAAATATAGTTCATTAATAGAAAGTGAAGCAGAAGAATCTGAACTAGAAACAGCTAGAACGGAGTATGAAACAGCTAAAACTAATTATGAGAATAAAGTAACAGAGTATAATAACAAGGTAAAAGAATATAATGATAAAGTTAATGAAGTAAACAAAAATATAGCTGAGTTGACACCAATGTATGATGATGGCGCATGGAAAGAAACAGAAAATGGAGATTTTAAAATAGATATATCAACCTTTTCTGGAACAAAAGCATTTGCATTATGGGCAAGATTAGATAAACAAGATGGAACAACAGTTTATGATGAGATTATTTGTACTACAGAAGGAACAATGCAAGAAGAAGTTAATGTTACATCTGTGAAATTAAATAGAACAGAATTATCTTTAACAGTAGGAAGGGATTATACTTTAATAGCTACAATTAGCCCTGATGATGCTACGGATAAAACTTTAATATGGAGTAGTGATAATGAAGAAGTTGCTACAGTAGAAGATGGTAAAGTAACGGCAATAGGTCCAGGAACAGCAACAATAACTGTTAGGACAAATGATGGAAACTTTGAAGATACTTGTAAAGTAATAGTAACAAATGACATTTCAATAGATGATCCAAACATTGATAATAACGATAATAATAATGATAATAATAATGATGGTTCTAAGGATCCAACTATAGCAGGAGGAAAAATACCTCAAACAGGAAAGTCTTTCATATTTGGAAGTATAATTGCTATTTTAAGCGTTATATCAGTAATTCTTTACAAAAAAATGAAACGTTATAATTTTAAACAATAATATGGTAAATTAAATATATAATTAAAAAATAAGAACCCTGTGACCTTTTAGCTCACAGGATTCTTATTATATTTATTATTATTTATTAGTGATTTTCTTTAAATATACTAATCTACAAATAATTATTATACATAGTACAGAAATTATAGCAATAAAAACTGTATGTTTTTCTCCTGTTTGTGGTATTGGTTTAGGAGATGTTGTGTTATCTGAATTATCATCAGGTTCTTTATATTTAACTCTTATTGTAGGAGAAACGTCTGATTCTTCATCTATTGGACCATTATTATCTTCTCCTGTAATTTCAACTTTTTCATTTGTTTTTAAAATTACGTCTATAATATCTTTATCATAATCATCTTTTAGTGTTAATTTGTAACTTAAACTTGCTGTTTCTCCTTCACTTAATAATTCAATATTCCATGTAATTGAGTTGTTTTCTGTATTTATTTTTTGAGATACTTCACCAATATTTGGAGTAGCTACATATTCAAAATTAAAGTTATCAATTATTTCTTGTGGAAAATAATCTGTAATTGTAATATTCTTTAAAGTATTATCTGTAGTTATTATTAAACTATCAAAGATTTCATTAACTATGTTATTTTCTATTTCACTATCTGGCACATAGAAATATTTGCTTGTAGTAGGATTTTCTTCTGTACCAAATACTGTTTCAGCTAATTCTCTATATGTTTTACCGGTTGTAGGTTCTGTTTCATCATCTAAGTTAATCATAGAAGCAATTATTTCTATTCCACTTTGTTCTATTGACTCTAATTTAGACTTTGTATTAGATAAAACTTCATCAGAATATTGTTGAGAGTTACCATTTATATCGTTATTTGGTACACCGTCAGTTAAAAGTATAATATATCTTTTAACATCTTCATCTGAAGAAAAGTTATCTCTTGCAATTGTCACACCTGCATCAATATTTGTTCTATCTCCAACTTCTAATTCAGATAAATTTGAAATAGCACTTTTTACATCCTCTGAAGAATTTGTTAATTCTTGTCTTAGAGAACCATCTGCTATAGTTCCCTCTGCAGAAGGTGAACTAGAAAAACCTACTACACCAACTTTAGCATTGCTATTTTCTGCAAATATTTTATCAACTAATGAGTTAGCAGAATTAATAACTACCTGTTTTCTAGTTTGGTCTCCAATATAGTCTTCTGTCATACTAGCAGAATTGTCTATAACAAAGAAAATTTCAACATCTTTAGTAGTTTCCTCAACTGTTTTTAAATTTGTTAATGTTAAAGTTAATGTTACTGATTTTTCTTTTTCATTAAAAGAAGTAATCTTTTTCTCAAACTTTGCTAAATCTTCAATTTTAATTGTACATACATTGTTTTCCACAACCTCTAATGAAGTAGTTCCATTAGAAGAATTACTACTAGAATTGCTTGAACTATTATTTGTATCTGTAACTGTATTAGTATTTATATTAATATCTGATGCAAATACACTTGTGGTTAGACTAAATATAAAAACTAAAGCTATTAAAACAAATAAAATTTTTTTAGAAATTTTAACCATAATATCATGTCTCCTTTTTTACAAATTTCAACATATATTATATAACAAAAAAACAGTATTTTCAAGGAAAAAACAAGTTTTTTCTTTACATTTACGTTACATGGATATAACAAAACTGTTACAAAATTTAAAAATACATTTAAAAAGCATAGAAAATATGGTACAATTATTGCGAAGATTAAAAAGGAGATTATAAAACTTGAACAAGCAAGATATATTAAACAAACTTACAAATGAAGAAGATAAGCTATTAGTATCAAAATTATTAGATAAAATAGAATTTACTACAAGAAGAAATAAGATAGAATATACAGATTTTCTGGATATGAGACAAAGACAATTATTAGAAAAAGTTATGAGTGAAATAAAATATACAAATTATATAACATTTGGTGGATATAAAACAGCAGAAAGAACAGTAATTATTACATATCCTGAAAAATTAAAAGAAATATTTAAAGAGGATAGATTTGAATATAGTACTGTAATGGAAATAATAAGAATAGTACTTCCAAATGAGCTAAAAGGAATTTATTCGCATAGAAATTATCTAGGCGGAGTTATAAAAATAGGAATGAAAAGAGAAAAAATAGGAGACATAATAACAAGGCATGAAGGGGCAGATTTAATAGTACTAAAGGAAGCAAGTAAATATATACTAAATGGATTAAAAGAATTAACTAGATTTAGTAAATCAGAGTTTGAAGAAATAAAAATAGAAGATTTAAAGGTAGAAGAACCTAAAACAGAAAAAATAAATATAATTATTCCATCTATGAGAATAGATAGTATTGTATCTGAAATTATTAGAACTTCAAGAGCAAAGGCTACAGAAACAATAAAGGAAGAAAAAGTATTTGTAAATCATGAATTAATTTTAAAAGGTTCAAAAGAGGTAAAAACAAATGATATAATTACAGTAAGAGGTAAAGGCAGATTTAAAGTGGGAGAAATTTTAAATAATACTAAAAAAGGAAATCTTGTACTAGAAGTAGAAAAATATATATAATGAACATAAAAAGTGAAGAGAGGATTGAAAATAAAAATGGAATTAATTAATGGAAAAGAACTTGCTAAAAAAATAAGAGAAGAATTAAAATTAGAAGTAGAAGAATTAAAAAAACAAGAAATTAAACCAAAGCTTGCCGTAATAATGGTAGGGGATGATAAAGCTTCAGAAGTATATGTACGTAACAAAAGCAAAGCATGTAACGAAATTGGAATTGAATTTGAAGAATTTTTAATGGATAAAAACACAAAGCAGGAAGAATTAATTAATTTAATTAATAAATTAAATCAAAGAAAAGATATACACGGAATACTATTACAAAGTCCAATACCAAATCATCTAAACATTAGAGAAGCATTTAATACTATAAATTACACAAAAGATGTTGATGGATTTAATCCAATAAATGTAGGAAAATTATCAATAGGGGAAGACTCGTTTATTTCATGTACACCTTATGGTGTTATAAAAATGCTAGAAGAATACAATATTCCTCTTGAAGGAAAAAGAGCAGTAATTATAGGTAGAAGCAATATAGTAGGAAAGCCATTAATTCAATGCTTATTAAATAAAAATGCTACTGTAACAATATGTCATTCAAAAACAAAAAATATAGAAGAGATTACAAGAGAAGCGGATATCTTAATAGCAGCACTTGGAAAACCAAAATTTGTTAAGGAAGATATGGTAAAAGAAAATGCTGTTGTAATAGACGTAGGAATAAATAGAAATGAAGAGGGAAAAATTGTAGGAGACGTTGATTTTGAAAATGTTTCTAAAAAAGCATCATACATAACACCAGTACCTGGAGGAGTAGGTCCTATGACTATTGCAATGCTTATGAATAATGTAGTCAAGGCTGCTAAAAATATAGAATTAAAAAACAAATGATAACAAGCAATATATAAAAATTTATTTCGGGGGCAATTTCTTAAAAAGGAGAGATTGTTATGAATATAAATTTAGATAAAAGTAAAATTAAAACTATAAAAATAGATGATGAAATATATCCGGAAAAATTAAGAAAAATATATAAACCACCTAAAATAATATATTTATTAGGAAATGAAAAAATATTAAAACAAAAATCAATAGCAATAATTGGTTGTAGAGGTTGTACAAAGTATGGAAGTGAAAACGCATATAAATTTGGATATGAACTTGCTAAAAAAAATATTTGTATAATAAGTGGATTTGCAAGAGGAATAGATACATATTCACATAAAGGTGCTATCAAAGCACAAGGAAAAACAATAGCTGTACTGGGATGTGGTTTAGATATTGTATATCCACCAGAAAATATAGAATTATATAAACAAATATTGATAAATGGTGGGGCGATTATAAGTGAATATCCATTGGGAAGTAAACCTGAAAAATATCATTTTCCAGAAAGAAATAGAATAATTAGTGGACTTTCTAATGGAGTGTTGGTTATAGAAGCTAAAAAGAAAAGTGGAACTATGATTACAGTAAATTTTGCATTAGAGCAAGGAAGAGAAGTATATGCTGTTCCTGGCAACATATCAAGTGACAATTCATATGGCACAAATGAACTTATAAAAGAAGGCGCAATACCTGTAACCCATGTAAAGGATATTATCTTAAATGATTATATAAATTAAAAAAGTACAAAGGGGATGAAAAGTATGGAAGACACCAAAGCTAAAAAAATAAATGTAGAATTATATACAAGATATAAAACGTTTTCATGGGATTTATTATTCTACTACGCAATAATATTTTTATTCTTTACAGAGACAAAAGGAATAAATGCAGCAGATGTCCTTTTAGCAGAATCTTTTTATCCGATTTTTAAAATTATATTTTTAATTCCAGCTACAATTTTAATAGGTTCTCTAGGAAAAAGAAAAAGCCTCATGGTAGGTAACTCTTTTATAGCAGCAGCTATTTTTACATATATTATAGGAAACAGTTATATATTTATTATTATAGGAGAATTATTATCAGCAATAGGATTTATAATAAAAGGAGTATGTGAATCAAATATTTTATATGACTCATTAGAAAAAAATGAAAAAAGAGGAATAATATTTGGAAAAATAGAAGGCAAAGGTACTTCATATTATTACTACATAGATGCAATATCAGCAGTAATAGCAGGTGTGTTATTTTCAATAAATGGATATATACCAATGATATTATGCTTACTTATGAGCATGTTTTCAATATACCTTTCAAGTAAATTTAAAGATATAGACGAAAGAGAAAAAATAAGCATTAACAAAATAAAAGGAGAATTTAAAGATTTAGTAAATTCTTTTAGATTATTTGGAAAATCACCAAGACTTAAAAATTTAATATTTTTTTGCGCTTTAATATCGGCAATTATGTTATCAATAACAATGCTTAGAAGCAGTATTATGCAAGACATAGGAATACCATCGCAATACTTTGGTGTGATTTTTGCGATATTAGGATTAGTATCTGGAATATCAGCTAAAAACGAACACAAGCTTCATAAAAAATTTAGAAACAAAACACTAACAAGCTTAGCAATTCCGCTAGTGTTTTCATTTATTATATTAGGCGTTATATGTAGTACGAATATATCATACGGAGTAAACGTAGCGACTGTATTAATAGTATTTTTAGTACAGTATATAGTAAAGGGACCATTTTATCCTTTAATAAAACAGTATATGAATAATTTTACAACAACAAAATTACGTACTAAAATTTCATCTTCATTTAATCTATTAGAAAACATATTGAGATTCTTAGTAACATTTATGGCATCAAACTTATTAAGAATTACAACAACAGCAAATACATTCACAATACTAGGCTGTGTGCTTGGAATTATTGTAATATTAATGTTGGATAATATGAAAACAAAAGTAGGATTAAAACCAGAAGAATACTCAGAAAAAGATACGAAAATATTAGATTTGAAATGAACTAAAGGCAAGGAAGACTATAGATTTTTGCCTAGAAAAAATTCTTGAAAAATCATTGACATATTTTAATATTATTTATAAAATATATAAAGAAAAATTGGAGAATTATGCTTAAAGAAATTTAAGTTTTAGACAAAGGAAAAAAGAAATAAATATACTTAAGGAGGAAGTTTTTAATGTACACATTTAATAAGATAATAGTAAATCCTCAATTACCGAAAAGGATTGAAAAATTATCAGTTATAGCCAACAATTTATGGTGGTCATGGAATACAAATTTCTTAAAATTGTTTAAAGAAATTGATATAGATGTATGGGAAAGAGTAGGAAAAAATCCGGTAAAATTCTTAAAAAAAGTAACTCAAGAGAAACTTGAAAAAGCATCTGAAGATGCAGAGTTTTTGAAACAATATGATAGATTTGTTAAGGATTTTGAAGATTATATAAAAAGTAAAAACACATGGTTTAGTAAAAAATATCCAGATAATACTGGAGATTTAATTGCATATTTTTCAGCGGAATATGGATTAGACGAGATACTTCCAATTTATTCAGGAGGGCTTGGAATTTTGTCAGGTGATCATTTGAAATCTGCAAGTGATTTAGGTGTTCCATTAGTGGCGGTAGGACTTTTATACAAAAATGGATACTTCTGGCAAACTATAAACGGACAAGGGGTACAAGAAACTGAATATAGAGATTTAGATTTGGAGAATTTACCAATACTACCTGTAAAAGATGTAGATGGAGAGGATTTAATAATATCGGTAGATTTACCTAAAAAGAAGCTATATATTAAAGTGTGGGAGATAAAAGTAGGACGTGTAACACTATACTTAATGGATTCAGACATTGATGCAAATATATCTGAATATAGAGGGATAACAAAAACTCTATATGGAGGAAATCAGGAAACAAGAATACAACAAGAAATTGTACTAGGTATGGCAGGAGTAGAGCTTTTAAGAAGAATAGGAATAAAGCCAACTGTATATCATATGAATGAAGGACACTCATCTTTCTTAATATTAAAATTAATAGAAAATACAATAAAAGATAAGAAAGTATCATTTAATATAGCAAAAGATATTGTATCTTCTAAAACAGTATTTACTACACATACTCCAGTACCAGCAGGAAATGATATTTTTCCAATAGAACTGATGGATACATATTTTAAAGATTATTGGGATAAACTTGGAATAAGTAAACAAGATTTCTTTAATATGGGTAAAAAGCCAAATAGCAATCCAAGTAGTGGATTTGATATGGGAGTGCTAGCATTAAAAGTAGCAGGAAAGAAAAATGGCGTAAGTAAACTACATGGCGCGGTTTCAAGAGAACTATTTGGAGACATTTGGCCAAATATTGCAGCAAATGAATCACCTATAACATACGTAACAAATGGAATACATACTTGTAGCTGGTTACCACAAAATATAAAGAATTTATACAATGAATATTTAGCACCATATTGGCAAGATAACATATATAATGACGAAACATGGGAAAGAATAAATAATATACCAGATGAAAAACTATGGGCTGTGCATATGGAAAGAAAGAGAAAGTTAATTGACTTAGTAAAGAAAAGCACAACACAAAGATTGCATAGATGTGGATATAGTTATCAAGAAATAGAAAAAATAACATCTAAATTAAGTGAAAATGTATTAACAATAGGTTTTGCAAGAAGATTTGCTACATATAAAAGAGCAACACTTATATTTAAAGACTTAGAAAGAATAACACAGATATTTAGTAATGAAAATAGACCATTACAAATAATATTTGCAGGTAAAGCTCATCCAGCAGATAAAGAGGGGCAAGATTTAATAAGATATATACATGAAATATCTATGAAACCACAATTTAAAGGAAAGATATTCTTGTTAGAAAACTATAATATAGCAATGTCTAGATATTTAATTAGTGGTGTTGATGTATGGCTTAATACTCCAAGAAGACCAATGGAAGCGTCAGGAACAAGTGGACAAAAGGCATCTGTTTGTGGAGTACCAAATTTTAGCGTATTAGATGGTTGGTGGGCAGAAGGATACAACTCAAAAAATGGTTGGTATATAGGACTAAATGATGAATATGAAAACAATGAAGTCCAAGATAAAGCTGATAGTGAAGATATATATAGTACATTAGAAAATAAGATATTGCCTACATATTATGATAGAAATAAAGAAAATATTCCTGAAAAATGGGTAAAGATAATGAAAAATTCTATAATATCAACAGGGGGAAGATTTAGTACTTCAAGAATGCTTGTTGATTATGTAGAAAAGCTATATATTCCACTTTGTAATTTATACGACAACTATTATAGTAAGCTAGATAAAGTTACAGAGTTTAATAGTTGGAAAGAAGATCTATATAGAAATTGGGAAGATATAAAGATTTCTCAAGAAAGTAATTTGGATAATATCACAATAGATGCAGGAAACTATATAGACGTTAAATGCAAAGTGACCTTGCCAAATATATCTGTGGATAGCATTATAGCAGAAGTGTATTATGGAAGAATTGAAGATAATGGTGTTGTAGATGATATTCAAATTATTCCAATGAAGCTAGAAGAAAAAGAAATAGAAAATAAAACATATACATATACAGCAAAGATAAAACTAGTAAATGGAGGAGAATATGGATATACATTTAGAGTGATGCCTAAACATGAGATGATACTAGATCCACAAAATTTAGACTTGATAAAATGGATATAAAGTAAAAAATATATAAATTAGAAAACATTTAGAAAAAAGGAGGAATGAACAATGGAAGAAACAAATAATTTAGAAGAAAAGCTAAGTGAAGAGAAGAAAGAAAAGAAATTAAGAGATAAAAGGAATACATTTACATTAATATATATACTAGTAGGAATATTTTTAATAGCATTATTAGGATTACTAGCATATGCGTTTTTAGTAACGAGATAATTTAATAATAAAAGAAGCTATCCATTTTTGAATTATGGATAGCTTCTTTTTTAATAATAAATCATATAATCTATATCTGGAAATATACAGTCTATTTTGTTAATATCCTTTAAAAAGTATTCATCAATTTTATCATCTTTAATTTGATAATATAGTTTAGTAAATCTCCCAATATGATCTTTAATTCGCTTTTTAGCATAATCTACCATAGTTCCATTAGTTATAATAAATAACCAGTCACTACTTTGTGCAAGAAGTAGTTCACGTGCACATTGATTTAATGCTTTCCTTTTAAGAGAAGTCTTCTTTTCATTAGGATATAAATGTGCAAGTTCGACCATACGATTTCCAGCTACATGCAAATGTCTATGAGCATAGTCATTTGTTTGATTAAGCCATACCTCGCTATATCCATTTGCACCCCAGCTTGACCTACATGGAGTGGATACTTGCATTAAAGGATATTTATCAATATATTCACCTGGTGTAATTAATTCAAAATTGCAATCATCGTAATATATCTTCTTAAATAATATATATAACCAATATGGACCTTCATACCACCAATGACCATAAAGTTCGGCATCATAAGGACAAAGAATAATTGGAGGATTACCCATAATAGGCGAGAGTTTATTTATCTGTGCTTCTCTACTATTAAAAAAGTGACCAGCTTGTTTTTCGGCAGAATCTTTTGCCCATTGTATGTTATAGTAATCTTTTTCACAGTCTTTTCCGGTAATTCTATAATATTTTATACCAGTATGAACCCTTGTACCATTAGAAGCTATATATGGTTTTATATAATCATAAGGTGCATCATAACCAATATCTCGATAAAATTCTCTATAATTAAAATCACCTGGGTAACCGTTAATTGAACTCCAGACTTGTCTAGAAGATTCAATATCTCTACCAAATGCAATAACACCTTCTGGAGAAACTATTGGTGCAAATGTGCCATATATAGGTGTTGGATTTGCGTAAAGTATTCCATGAGATTCAGTAATGATATAGTCTATACCAAATTCTTTTAAATATTTATCAGCCTCAGGTATATATCCACACTCTGGAAGCCAAATGCCACGGGGTTTTCTTCCAAAATATTTTTCATAAGTCTGAACGCCAACTGCAATTTGAGCTTTAACAGTTTGTTCTGTAACATATAATATTGGAAAATATCCATGTGTTGCGCCACATGTTATAATTTCTAAAACACCAATATCTTGAAAATGCTTAAAGCCTTGAATTAAATTACAGCCATATATGTCTTTAAATACATGTAAATCATTTGTATATCTATCAAAATAATACTTCGCTAAATTATTTTCTTGTTTATTATCTTTAGTTCTTGTTAGTTCTTTTTCACATAATTCGATATGTGTCTTTAAATATTTAATATATCTCTTTTGAAGTAATTTATTATCAAGCATATTAAGAAGAGGGGGAGTAAGTGACATTGTAATTCTAAAATCAACTTTTTCCTCCTCTAATTTTTTGAAATTTAATAATAGTGGTATATATGTTTCAGAAATAGCTTCATATAGCCATTGCTCTTCTAAGTAATCTTCACTTTCTGGATGATGGATAAAAGGTAAGTGTGCATGTAACACAAAACTTACATATCCTTTTTTAGTTGCCATATTATATAGACCTTTCTTTAGTATATTTATATATTTTTTATTAATCGTGTATATTATTTAAACTTAGAACTATTTGAAGAAGAATTTAATCGTGCATTATCTAATTCTTCTATTTCTAGTTCATCTTTATATATATCTTTATATATTTCATAAATATTATATACTTTTCCGATATTTTTCATAAATGTTATAGAAGAAATTTCTCTTTCTTCTATAAAGTTATTTTTCACGTTTTTAAAGAAAACAGATTTACCAAGTTTATCAAATAGAATATGGTTATTTGGCATTTCCATATCATTTGAAGTGGAAACATATATATAGTTATCTATAGTTTTATTAGAATAAATTGGTCTTCTTCCAAGTTCAACAGAGTAATCACAGTCTGCGTCATTTAAATGTAAATACCAACTATTTGCAAAATCGTTTATTTCGACTTCAAAAGTATAATTCATAGTCTTATTTGTAATAATTAATATAGGTTTTGTGGTACTAAAAAAATCTTCTCCATATTTTTCTATATATAATTCTCTATCTTTATCAGAAACATCCCAATAAATGAAAAGGGTAGTAGGCGTTTGTGCTAATATTTTTACTACCGTTTCGTTATATCTATATGGTAAATCATAATATTCTACATTAGAAATAACAGGCTTTGCAATTTTTGTAGATTTTTTCGAAGCCACAGTCTTAGATGATTTATTCTTCTTTGGGGATTTTGAAGTAGCTTTTGTAGTAGAAACAGAGGTACTTTTTTTATTAGTACTTTTATTTGTTTTTATACTAGTAGATTTTTTTTCTACTTTAGTGTTAACAGCTACTTTTTTACTTCTATTAGCCTTTTTAGTAGAAGTTTTAGTTGTATTTATTTCCTCATTATCTGGTATATCTAATTTATCTTTTGATTTTCTTGGCATTTTTTCCTCCGAACAAATAAAATATTCCAATATATAATATATCAAACCATAAATAAATTCAAGAGAAAAAAGGAAAAAACATGTAAAAAAATCAAAGAATTAATTAGAAAAAATAATGAAAATAACCAATAAGAAAAGAATATAAAAAACAGAAACAAAAAAGTAAAAATATACGTTGAAATAGATATATAACAAAGGAATAAAATGAAAAAAACAAAATCTAATAAAATATTTTAATGACAAAAAATATTTTTAAAGATGTTTTAATCTATATATTTATCAATAAAATATGACATATATTTGAAAAAACTACAATTAGCATGAATGTATTGGAAAAAATTTCTTGCATTTATTAAAAAAATATGGTAATATATATAACATAATGCAGAGAAGAAGAGGAGTAGGTTTTATCTTTCTATAAAGAGAATAAAGGTCGTTGGCTGTAAGCCTTTAATAGAAATAAAACTGAAGGTAGCTTTAGAGCAGATATGGTGAAATAATAGTAGCTGTATACGTGTAGCTTGCGTTAAAAGTAATTAAGAAGCAATTATAGAAAGATTATTTAATTGTTGAAAAACATTAAATTGTATAAATTGTAAATTAAGGTGGTACCGTGAGTAAGAAGCTTGCCCTTATATATAGGGTAAGCTTTTTTTGGTATATATTTATTTAAAATAGGAGGTAATATTATGGAAAAAAAGAAATTAAATGATAAGTTTAATCCAAAGGATTTTGAAGATAGAATTTATTCAGATTGGGAGAAAAAGGGATATTTTAAACCAAATATGGATAAAACTAAAGAAAGTTATTGTATAATGATGCCACCACCAAATGTAACGGGTAAGCTTCATATGGGACATGCTCTAGATGATACTATCCAGGATATTTTAATTCGTTTTAAGAGGATGCAAGGATATAATACATTATGGCTTCCAGGTTCAGATCATGCTGCAATATCTACAGAAATGAAAGTTGTTGAAAAATTAAAAAAAGAAGGAAAAACTAAGCAGGAATTAGGCAGAGAAAAGTTTTTAGAAGAAGCATGGGATTGGACTAGAATCTATGGTGGAACAATACAAGAACAACAAAAAAAATTAGGATGCTCATGTGACTGGGATAGACGTAGATTTACATTAGATGAAGGTTTATCTGATGCAGTTCTTGAACAATTTATTAGTTTATATAATAAAGGTCTTATATACAAAGGCACAAGAATGATAAATTACTGTCCAAGTTGCAAAACTTCTATATCTGATGCAGAGGTTGAGTATAAAGAAGAAGCTACTCATTTATGGTATATTAGATATAAAGTAACTGGAAGTGAAGAAAAATATATAACTGTTGCAACAACAAGACCAGAAACAATGCTTGGAGATACAGCTGTAGCAGTAAGCCCAACAGATGAAAGATATAAAAGTTTAGTAGGAAAAACTTGTATACTTCCAATAATGAATAAAGAAATTCCAATAATTGCAGATGAATTTGTTGAAAAAGAATTTGGTACAGGTTGTGTAAAAATCACACCAGCACACGATATGAATGATTATCAATCAGGTTTAAGACATAATCTAGAAATTATAAACGTATTTGATGATAATAACAAAATGGGAGATTTAGTACCAAAATATAAAGGCATGGATTTACTAGAAGCAAGAAAAGCTATTGTAGAAGATTTAGAAAAACTAGGTGCTTTAGTAAAAACAGAGGATTATGTTCATAATGTTGCAAAATGTGAAAGATGCAAAAACACACTAGAACCAAAGGTCTCAGAGCAATGGTTTGTAGCAATGAAGAATTTAGCTAAAAAAGCAGCAGATTCTGTAAGGAATGGTGAAGTAAGCTTTATACCAAAGAAATATGAAAAACAATATTTTAATTGGCTAGATAATATACAAGATTGGTGTATATCAAGACAATTATGGTGGGGACATAGAATACCAGCATACTATTGTGATGAATGCTCTCACATAAATGTTGCAAAAGAGATGCCAGAAAAATGTGAAAAATGTGGTAGTGTGCATTTACATCAGGATGAAGATACATTAGATACTTGGTTTAGTTCTGCATTATGGCCATTTTCAACACTTGGATGGCCAAATACAGAAACAGAAGATTACAAAACTTTTTATCCAACAAATGTATTAGTAACAGGTTTTGATATAATTACTTTCTGGGTATCAAGAATGATGTCACAAGGATTAGAACTTACAGGAGAAGCACCATTTAAAGACGTTCTTATACACGGTATGGTACGTGATAGTCAAGGAAGAAAAATGTCAAAAACTCTAGGAAATGGTATAGATCCAATAGAAATAATAGATAAATATGGTGCAGATTCTTTAAGATTTGCAGTAATCTCTGGAACTACAATGGGAAACGATATAAGGTACATGCCAGAAAAATTAGAGCAAGCATCAAACTTTGCAAATAAAATTTGGAATGCAGCTAAATTCATAATTAATTCATTAGCAGATGAAAAAAAGGTAAGAGATTTTTGCTATGAGGTATATGAAAAGAATAAAACATATAACCCAGACATGTTAAGAATCGAAGATAAATGGATATTGAATAAATTTGATAAATTAGTTTCAGACGTAACAAGAAACCTAGAAAACTATGATTTAGGTGTAGCACTTGATAAAATTTACAGCTTTATATGGAATGAATTTTGTGATTGGTATATAGAAATGGTAAAACCACGTATGTATAGTGAAAATGAGGAAGAGAGAGTAGCAGTAAGCAATATACTAAATCATGTATTTGGCTCTTCACTAAAACTACTTCATCCATTTATGCCATTTGTTACATCAGAAATATATTCAAAGTTAATATGTTTTGGAACAGAAGACTTAATAATAGCAAAATGGCCAAAAGTAAGAAAAGAGTTTGCTTTTGATAAGGAAGAAGAATTTATAGAAAAATTAAAAGAAATAATTACAGAAGTAAGAAATGTAAGAGCAAATTCAAATATTCATCCATCTAAAAAATCAGAATTAATATTTGTAACAGACAAGTATGAAAAAGAAATATTAGAAGCACAAGAATTTATACTAAAATTAGCATTTGGAGAAAAGATATCAATTAAAAATGAGAAAAAAGATATTCCAGAAAATGCAATAAGTATTTTGAAAGATGGAATAGAACTATATATACCATTAGAGCAATTAGTTGACATGGAAGAAGAAAGACAAAGACTAGCAGACGAAATAACAAGACTTGAAGGAGAAGTTGCAAGATGTGAAAAAATGTTATCTAATCCAGGATTTGTAAATAAGGCACCAGAAGCAAAAGTACAAGAAGAGAAAAACAAACTTGTAAATTACACAGAATTGTTAAACAAAGCAAAAGAGAGATTAGAAAACTTGAAATAAAACTGAAATGAAACAAGGGGACACACATTTTGTTCCAAAAATGGAACGAAATGTGTGTCCCCTTGTTTCAAATTACAAATATTTTTTTAATTTTTCTATAGTATTTTCTTGAAATTGTATAAAGTCGTCCAATATTTTTTGAGTTGTTTTATTTGCATCTGGATTTTGATTTTTTAATTTAACACCCTCAATAATTCCCATATTTGTACCTTTAATTAACATTTCTGCTATATGAGAATTACTTTTATCATTTAATGTACTTACTTGAATATCCATATATCCCATGACTTTTTGCATAGGAGGAAGTTCAGAAGGTAAGTCATTAAAATTTTGAAGTTCAGTATTTACTCTATTTAAAATATCATTGTACTGATTATATTGATATATTAAATCATCTTTAAAATTAGCATCTCCAACCTTTTCAGAAATAGTTGAAATAGAGTCCATCCCCATTTTTAATCCTTTATTAACAGTATTTAGAATATATTGTTCATTTGCCATAAAAACCTCCTATTATCTGGTTAAAAAATTTTGAATTATTATTTATTATTTCTAAAAAAAATATAAATATTCATCTAATATTTATATTCTTTTTGTGTTTCTTTAAATTTATTAAATATCAATATTTGTCGAAAACTTCCTATATTTCAACAAAACTTCTTATATTTTGCTATTGGAAAAAAATGTAAAAAAGAATATAATATGAAAAAGCTAAGGAGGGATGAAAGTGAATACTAATTACATAAAAAAGGACAAGCTTTTAACGGTGGAAATTACAGAAGAAATAGACCACCATATCGTAGAAAAAATAAGGAGGAAAGTAGATGATGAAATTACAAGATATATGCCTAGAAAAGCTATATTTGATTTTAGTAGGGTTTCTTTTATGGACAGTGCAGGAATAGGAATGATTATTGGAAGATATAAAATGATGAAGCTTATAGGTGGGGAAATGGAAATTATTAATATAAATCCTAATGTTAAGCGAATACTAGAAATGAGCGGAATTAGTAAAATTATTACTATGAAAGAGAAAAGAGCATCATAGTATAAGTTTAAAATAAAAAGTAATTAAAAGAAAGGATAAGTAAAAAATGTATGATAATGAAATGAAACTAGAGTTTTTAAGTAAATCTAGCAATGAGGCTTTTGCAAGAATTACAGTAGCAGCATTTGTATCAGTGCTAGATCCAACAATAGAGGAACTTGCTGATATAAAAACAGCTGTATCTGAAGCAGTTACAAACTGCATAATACATGGGTATGAAGATGCAGAAGGAATCGTAAAGATTAAGGCTAGAATAATAAAAAATACTGTGGAAATAGAAATTTCTGATACAGGAAAAGGAATTGAGAATGTAGAGCTTGCACGAAAACCGCTATATACTACAAAAGCTAATTTAGAAAGGTCAGGTATGGGATTTACCATAATGGAAAGCTTTATGGATGAAGTTGATATAGATTCTGTACTTGGTTTGGGTACTAAAATTACTATGAGGAAAAAGATAAAAAAGCATTTAGTAGATATAGAAAAAGAAGAAATTGCAAGTTTAGGAGGAGTATGCTAGGTGCTAAACTTAAGTTTATATGAAAATCAAGTATCAGATATAGTAGAAGCACAAAGTGGAGATAAATCTGCTATGGAAAAGCTAATAACTGTAAATAATGGGCTTATTTGGAGTATAGTAAAAAGATTTAAAGATAGAGGATATGAAGTAGAAGATTTATATCAAATTGCAGTAATAGGATTTATTAAATCAATAAAAAAATTTGACACCAGTTTTGAAGTAAAACTTTCGACATATGCAGTACCATATATATTAGGAGAACTAAAAAGATATACACAAACAGAAGGACCAGTAAAAATAAGTAGAACGATTAAAGAACTACAGTACAAAATATCGGAGTTACAAAAAGAATATTTAAAAAAAGGAAAAGATATTAGTATAGAAGAACTGGTAAAAGAAACTGGAGTGTCAAAAGAAGAAATTATAGTTGCGCTTGAAAGTAAAGTTACAGTTAAATCTATATATGAAGCAGAAAGTAATGATGAAGATAGTGGAATGAACATAATAGAAAGGGTAAGCAATGGAACAGATGAACAAACACTTATTACAAATAAAATTGCTATATCTGAATTAATAGAATGTTTAGAGGAAAAAGAAAAGCAGATAATCTTATTAAGATATTTTAGAGGAAAAACTCAGACAGAGGTAGGAAAGATAATGGGGATAAACCAAGTTCAAATATCTAGAATAGAAAGAAAAATCTTAAACTTAATGAAAGAAAAACTAGAAGATACAAGCGAGGTTATTGCTTAAGTTAGACGAGGAAGAGAAAATGAAAAAAATTTTAATATATTTTGTTCTTTTAATATTTATATGTTTTTCAATACCAATTATATTTACCTCAAATTTTTCAGAAAAAACAACCAGTAAAGAAGTAGTAGAAAATGCAGTACAAAATGAAATAGAGTACAATTATACCAAATATGGAACAGTAAAATTATTACATACTGATACTAATAAAGTAGAAGAAATAGATTTAGACGAATATTTATATGGAGTTGTATCGGCAGAAATGCCAGCTTCTTTTGAGGAAGAAGCTTTAAAAGCACAAGCTGTTGTAGCAAGAACTTATACAATATATAAAATTATAAACAATGAGGATAAGCATGGAAAAGCAAATATATGTGATGATTCTACTTGTTGCCAGGCTTGGATATCAGAAAAAGATAGAAAAGAAAAGTGGAAAGAAGACGAAAAAGATACAAACTGGAATAAAATTTTAGATGCAGTAAATAGTACTAAAGGAAAAATTATAACTTATGAAGGAAAGCCAATAAATGCTTTTTTCCATTCTAATAGTGGTGGTGCAACAGAAGCACCTGTGGATGTATGGGGAGGAACTGGATATCCATACTTACAATCTGTATCAACGTCTGGAGAAGATGCATATAGTCAATATAGCTCAGAAGTAGAACTAACTAAAGAAGAATTTACAAAGAAAATAAAGGAAGAACATAGCGATTTTAAAATAGATTTTAACGAAGACGATTGTATAAAAGTAGAGGAATATACTGATGGAAACAGAGTAAAGAAAATAAAAATAGGAAATTTGGAATTATCAGGTGTAGAAGTAAGGACCATATTAGGACTAAAGTCAGCTAATTTTAAAATTACAACAGAAAAAGAAAAAGAAAAAATAAAACTTGAAGTAATTGGATATGGGCACGGAGTTGGAATGAGTCAGACAGGTGCAGATAGCTTAGCAAAAGAAGGAAAAACATACGAAGAAATTATCCATCATTATTACACAAATGTAGAAATAGAAAATATCTAAAAATAATTTATATAAAATTGTATAAAACTCTCAAAATTGTAAATACTTATGATAATTAAGTTATTTTGAAGGAGGATTTTATGAGAAGAGAAAGAAGAGGTTTTAATAGAAATAATATGGATATAAAAAGAATATTATATACTGCTGGAGGAGTTTTATCTATATCAATAATAACTTTTATTGCAATGTTTTTATTAAATAGTGGTAATACCCAGGATAAAACTAGAATAGCTGAATTTAATACACAAATAATGAGTGAAAATAATAATAGTTCCGTGGAAGAAACAAGCTCACAAATGGGGAAAACAGTTAATGAGATGGAAAATGAAGAAACAAATAGTGTTGCAAATGAAATAAGTGAAGAAAATAACAAAGAAAATGAAGAAGAAAAAAAATATGCAGTAAATACTAGTAATGTACAAGGAGAAAAAGTAGAAGAAAACAAAAAGGAAGAAAAGAAAGAGGAGACTGTAAAAGATCCTGAGTTTAAAATGCCTGTGGAAGGTGAGATAATAAGAGAATATGCAAAAGATAATTTAGTATATTCAACGACACTTGATGAATGGATAACACACAATGGAATAGATATTGCAGCTGAAAAAACCACAGTAGTAACGGCATCAGCAGAAGGAACTGTAAAATCAATAAAAAATGATCCAAGATATGGTCTTACAGTAGTAATAGAGCATGTAAATGGTTACTCTAGCGTATATTCTAATTTATTAACAGCAGAATTTGTTGAAGAAGGAGAAAAAGTAAAGCAAGGGCAAACAATAGGAACTGTCGGAAATACAGCTACATTTGAGATAGCAGATGAAGCACATTTACATTTCGAAATATTAAAAGACAATGAAAGTCTAGACCCAGAGCTATATATTAAATAATGTCACCTATGGTGCCTATCACCGAACTGCCACTTTTGTCACCTTTGGGGACAGGTTAAAACAAAAAATATATAAAATGTTGAAAAAAACTTTTTAATAATATATACTTAAAGCGTATATTACGTATAGAGTATATTATTAAAAAGTTTTTTGTAGTTTGGTAACTTGGTGACAGATACAAAAAGTGACAAGGAGGAAATATGGAGTGGACTAATGAGCAAAAGCAAGCAATATTTGAAAAAGGTGAAAATATATTGGTTGCTGCTGCTGCACGGAAGTGGAAAGACAGCAGTATTGGTAGAGAGAATAATTAATAAAGTTATAAACGAAAATGTTGATATTAATAAAATGTTAATAGTAACTTTTACTAATGCTGCAGCTAGTGAGATGAGAGAAAGAATATTAGATGCGATTTACGACAAATTGGAAAAGAATCCGGAAGAAATAAGATTGCAAAGGCAAATCACTCTACTAAATAAAGCTAGTATTTGTACTATACATTCATTTTGCTTAGAGGTTATTAGAAACAATTTTTATGAAGCGGATGTGTCTGCTAATTTTAGAATAGGTGATACTGCGGAAATAGAAATGATTAAAGCAGAAGTATTGGAAAATCTATTTGAGCAAAAGTATATGAATAATGATAAAGAGTTCATAAAGCTTTTAGACATATATACTGATTATAGAGGAGACGAAAAGTTACGAGACTTAATATTAGAGATATATAAATATATTCAGAGTAATCCATATCCTGAAAAATGGTTAAATAGTAAGGTAGAAGAACTTAATGTTGATTTAAATATAGATTTTTCTAATACAATATGGGGAAAAATTATATTAGATAATATAAAAATACAACTAGAAGTAATGGTCAAAAAACTAGAAAATATAAAGAATAAAACACTAAAATTTCCAGAACTTGAAAAATTTTCTATGGTACTTGAAGAAGATATAAACAATCTAAATGCTATTAAATTAGACACTTGGGATATAGCATATAACAGTATGAATTTAATGAGTTGGACAAAGTGGCCGGTTGACAAAAAAGTTACACTAGATTTAAAAAATGAAGCTAAAGATGTTCGAGATAGTATAAAGAAAGAGTTTAATGGAATTATATTACAATACACTTCTGCAGAAGCTAATAAAGATATATTTGATATGTATCCAGTAATAAATTCACTAAAAAATTTAATACTTGAATTTAGCAACGAATTTAAGCTTGCAAAGAGAGAAAAAAATGTTATTGATTTTAATGATATAGAACATTTAGCTTTAAAAATATTAGTTAATGAAAAAGAAGAGCCAACAGAAATAGCAAAAAAATATCAAGAGAAATTTGAAGAAATTTCAATAGATGAGTATCAAGATAGCAATTTAGTACAAGAAAAATTATTAACAAGTATATCAAGAGGAAACAACATTTTTATGGTAGGTGATGTTAAGCAAAGTATATATAAATTTAGGCAAGCAAGGCCAGAGTTATTTTTAGAAAAATACAACAAATATTCATTGAAAACTGAATCTAATCGAGATGAATCTGGACTAAAAATACAATTGTTTAAAAACTTTAGAAGTAGAGAAAGCATACTAAATATTACAAATCAGGTTTTTGAAAATATTATGAGCAAGCAGTTAGGAAATATAGAATATAATAGTAAAGAATATTTGAATTATGGTGCGAATTATGAAGTGCCAACTGAAAGTATAGATTATGCAGGAAAAGCAGAATTACATATAATAGATTTAAAAGAAGAAAATGATGATGACATATATACAAGAAAAGATGAATTAGAAGAAATGGAAAATAGTTCAGAAAATGAGAATGATGAAAGAATAGAAGAATCTGTATTAGAAGCAAGATTTGTGGCTAAAAAAGTTGAAGAACTATTAAAAAGTGATTATCACATTTATGATAAAAAAGATAAAATATATAGAAAGGTAAAACCAAGAGATATATGTATTTTATTAAGAGCTACTTCTATTTTAGCACCAATATACGAAAAAGAAATTTCTGAACTTAATTTGCCAGTTTTTAGTGATTCTTCAGATACATATTTAGAAACAATGGAAGTTGAAACAATAATGAATTTGCTAAGAATAATAGACAACCCTATGCAAGATATTCCACTTGTTGCGGTTCTTCGTTCTAGCATATTTGATTTTAATGATAATGACTTAATTGAGATTAGGCTTGTAGATAACAAATGCAATTATTACGAAGCTATGTTAAAAGCTAGAATTAGTGTAGAAGCTACATTAAGACATAAGATAGATAATGTTATAGAAAATATAAATAGGTGGAAGTCAGAAGAAAAATACATGGCATTAAATGAGTTCATTTGGAAACTTTACATAGATACAGGATTCTATAACTATGTAGGGTTATTACCAAATGGAGATTTAAGACAAGCAAATTTAAAATTACTATTTGAAAAAGCTAAACAATATGAAGTAGCAAGTTTTAAAGGACTATTTAATTTTATAAACTTTATTAATAAAGTAAAAAATAGTAGTAAAGATGCATCATCAGCAAAAATTATAGGAGAAAACGATGATGTAATTAGAATAATGAGTATACATAAAAGTAAAGGATTAGAATTTCCAGTAGTATTCTTAGCAGGTACAGGGAAACGATTCAACATGCAGGATTTGAATCGTTCGATATTACTTCACCAAGAAATAGGAATAGGAATTCAATATATAGATTCAGAAAGAAGAATAGAATATTCAACTTTAACAAAAGAAGCAATAAAATTAAAAATAAGAAGAGAAACAATTTCAGAAGAAATGAGAGTGTTATATGTTGCACTTACTAGAGCAAAAGAAAAATTAATAATAACTGGTTTAAGTAGAGATTTAAAAAAATCATTAGAGAACAAAGAAAAACTTTTATCTATTTTTAATACTAACAATGAAAAAATACCAGCTGAATTAGTAGAAAAATTTACTTCATATTTAGATTGGTTAGAATTAGTATACAAAAATAATAATGGAAATATTATAAACTTATACACATACAATAAACAAAATTTAGTTTCAAGATTAAGAAGAGAGGAAGAAAAAAACGCAGATATAAAAGAAGAGATTAATAAAAAAGTGAAAAATAAAAAAATAGATAAAGAAATCTTAGATAGATTAAATTGGAAGTATAAATATATTGAATCTTCTAAAATTCAAGCAAAAACTTCTGTTACTAAACTAAAAGAATTAGAACAAGAAAAAGACATAGAAGATCTTATTAAAGAGCTAAGAAATAAAGGCAAAGAAAACAAATTAGAAATAGAACCTAAATTTTTGAAAGAAAAACATATATTTACAGCAGCAGAAAAAGGTACATTACTTCATTTATGTGTACAAAAGCTAGATGAGAAAATAGAATATACAAAAGAAGAAATACAAAATTTTGTATATAACTTAAAAGAAAAAAATATTATTTCAGAAGAGGAATTAAAAAATATTAATGTTAACATTTTATATAACTATACAAAATCAGAATTATGGAATGATTTGAAAAATGCGAAAGAAATACATAAAGAAACACCATTTTATATAAATATACCAGCAAAAGATATATACGAAGAGGCAGAAGAAAATGAAAAAATATTAGTACAAGGTGTTATAGATTTATATTATATTGATAAAAACGACAATTTAATATTAGTAGATTATAAAACAGATTATGTACCAAATGGAGATATAAAAGTATTGGAGGAAAAATATAAAGTACAATTAGAGTTATATAAAAAAGCTCTAGAAGAAGCAACCAGAAAAAAAGTAACAAGAGCAATGATATGGTCTTTAAATATATAATATAGTGAAAAAATTAGCATAAGTTTAATTTAAGTATAATTGATAAAGCTTATGCTGATTTTTTGTAGAAATTTGTCGAACGATTCTGATTGCAGTCTGATAGTACACATGATATAATAGCCGAAAGCTAAAGGAGAGGAGGAAAGAGATATGAGCAAAGAATTTGAAGAAAATACTACAGCTGCAATAAATGGATTAAATTCTAAAGTAAATAATCTAACTTCAGAAGTAAGTAACTTAAATATTAAAGTAAACAAGTTAGAGACAGAAGTAAGTAGCATAAACGCTAAAATAGATGAACATACAGAACAACTAACAGAAATTAAAAGATACCTAATTCTTATTGAAGACAAATTATCAAATCAAATTCCAGCTTTGTTTGATGGATACAACATGAATGTTGAAACTACTAATCAAATAAAAGTCAATCAAGAAGCTACTGATAAAAAAGTAGAAATTAATTCATTTAAAATTTCAGAATTAGAAAAAACTTCTAAAATTCATGATGAAGAATTAAAGAAGATTTTGGCTAATTAATTCCAATGTAAAATAACAAAATGAGGCTTATCTATGTAATTATAATAAATAATTATATAGACAAGTCTCATTTTGCATAATTGTAAAATGATAATTAGTGTGATATAATGCAAAACGAAATGTAAAGTAATTTATACAAGATTAAAGGAGAATTAAAATGGGCAAATTTGTACATTTACATGTGCATAGTGAATTTAGTTTATTAGATGGTGCAAATAGGATAAAAGACTTACCTGTAAGAGCAAAAGAGTTAGGAATGGATTCTATGGCAATTACAGACCATGGGGTTATGTTTGGTGCTATCGACTTTTACAAAGCTTGTAAAGCAAATGGAATAAAACCAATCATAGGGTGTGAAGTATATGTCGCACCACGATCAAGACATGATAAAGATTCAGAACTTGATAGTAAATATAACCATTTAATATTACTTGCTAAAAACAATGAAGGATATAAGAACCTTTCAAAACTTGTTTCATTAAGTTTTACAGAAGGATTTTACTATAAACCTCGTATAGATAAAGAAATATTAGAAAGATATCATGAAAATTTAATATGTTGTAGTGCTTGCTTAGCTGGAGAAATAAACCAAGCAATATTAAAAAATGATATGGAAGAAGCAAAAAGAGTAGCAGCTTGGTTTAAAGAAGTATTTGGCAAGGACTATTACTTAGAAATTCAGAATAATGGAGTAAAAGAGCAAGTGCTAGTTAATCAAAAGCTTGTACAACTTTCGCGTGAACTTGATATTCCTCTTGTTGCTACAAATGATGCACATTATTTAAAAAAGGAAGATGCATATAATCATGAAGTGTTACTTTGCATTCAAACAGGAAAAAGAATAACTGATGAAGATAGAATGCGTTTTGAGACAGATGAGTTATACATAAAGTCACCAGAAGAAATGAAAGAATATTTTGCAAATGTGCCAGATGCAATAGAAAATACAATAAAAATTGCAAATGAATGCAATGTAGAATTTGAATTTGGACATACAATTCTGCCTAATTATGATGTACCAGAAGGATTTGAAACACATTTCGATTATTTAAAGAAACTTACAGACGATGGAATTATAAAACGTTATGGAGAAAATACACCAAAAGAGATTATAGAAAGAAAAGATTATGAACTTTCTGTAATTAACAAAATGGGATATGTGGACTATTTCCTAATAGTTTGGGATTATATAAATTATGCAAAATCAAATGGAATACCAGTAGGACCAGGTCGTGGTTCGGGTGCTGGTTCTATAGTAGCTTATGCAATTGGGATTACTGATATAGATCCAATTAAATATGGACTAATCTTTGAAAGGTTCCTAAATCCAGAAAGAATTAGTATGCCCGATTTTGATGTTGACTTTTGCTATGAACGAAGACAAGAAGTAATAGATTATGTAGGAAGAAAATATGGACATGACCATGTGTCACAGATTATTACGTTTGGAACGATGTCTGCAAGAATGGTAATTCGTGATGTTGGTAGAGCATTAGATGTATCTTATGCAGAAACTGATAAACTTGCTAAAATGGTACCAAATGAGCTTCATATAACTATAAAAAAAGCTATGGAACAAAATAGGGAGTTAAAAGAGCTATATGATACAAATGAAGAATATAGGAAGTTACTAGATATAGCTATGGCATTAGAAGGAATGCCAAGGCAGGCATCAACACATGCATGTGGTATAGTTATTACAAAAGAGCCAGTAGATACTTATGTACCTTTGTATATGAGAGATAATACAATTTCTACTCAATATATAATGACAACATTAGAAGAACTAGGACTTCTAAAAATGGACTTTTTGGGACTAAGAACGCTTACAGTTATACAAGATACAAAAGATTTAGTAAAACAAAACAGAGGAATAGATGTAGAATTCGATAAAGATATGAGTGACCCAACCGTATATAAACAGTGGCAAGAAGGAAATTCAGTTGGAATATTCCAATTTGAAAGTCAAGGTATGACAAACTTCATGAAAGAATTGAAACCAGACTGTTTAGAAGATATTATAGCGGGAGTATCTCTTTATAGACCAGGCCCTATGGACCAAATACCAAGATATATAGCAAATAAAAAAGACCCAGATCATGCAGTATATACACATGAAAGACTAAAGCCAATACTAAATGTAACTTATGGCTGTATGGTATATCAAGAACAAGTTATGCAAATAGTAAGAGATCTAGCAGGTTACTCACTAGGTAGAGCCGATTTAGTAAGACGTGCAATGGGGAAGAAAAAACTAGACGTAATGGCAAAAGAACGTGAGATATTCATAAATGGACAAGTAGACGAAAATGGAAATATTATAGTACCAGGGTGTGTAAGAAACGGAATTGATGCAGAATCAGCAAATACGATATTTGATGAAATGGCAGAGTTTGCAAAATATGCATTTAATAAATCACATGCAGCAGCATATGCAGTCCTTTCATATCAAACAGCATATTTAAAAACATATTATCCAGCAGAGTTTATGGCAGCAATGCTTAATAGCTTTTTAGGAAATTTAGATAAAATACCAGCATATATAGATGAGTGCAAAAGGCTTAATATAGAAATACTAAAACCAGATATAAATAAAAGTTATACAAGATTTACAGTTGATGGAAATAAAATACGTTTTGGACTTGGTAGTGTTAAAAATGTTGGAGTTGCAGCAGTTGACGAAATAGTGTCAGAAAGAAATAGAAATGGAGAATTTAAAGATTTTGCATCATTTTGTGAAAGAATTGCAAATGCTTCAGTTAATAAAAAGTGCATAGAGAGTTTAATAAAAGCAGGAACATTTGATAATTTTGAACAAACAAGAAGAACTTTACTTGAATCATTTGAATCGATTGTAGATTCTATTTCAGATAGTTCTAAAAAAAGTTTCGATGGACAAGTAAGTATGTTTGACTTAGGAGGAGAGAGCCAAGAAGCAATAAAAGAATTAAAGTATACATATAAAATAATGCCAGAATTTAATGAGAGAGAATTACTTTCAATGGAAAAAGAAATGCTTGGACTATATATTTCAGGGCATCCTTTAGATAAATTGAGAAGTCAAATAGAAATGCAAACTAATGTTAACACTGCTCAAATGAGAGAGGCACAGAATGCTAGTAGTTTAGGTTCAGAAGCAATAGAAGGAGAAGAAAAATCAGCAGAAATAGAAGCAAATATAAGTATGAATGAGAGACTTCAAGATGGACAATTTGTTAAATATGCAGGAATAATATCTAGTGTAAAAAAGAAATTTACAAAAACAAATAAAGTAATGGCATTTGTTACAATTGAAGATTTATATGGACCAACAGAAGTAATAGTATTTGAAAGTTGTTATCAAAATTGTTCAAATATCTTGATAGAGGATAATATAGTTTTAGTAGAAGGAAGATTAAGCATTAGAGAAGATGAAGAGACAAAAATAGTAGCAAGGGATATAAAAGAATTTGGAGAGCAAAAGAAAAATGTATTAATTTTAGATATAACTAATATAGACGACAACCAAAAAGAAAAGTTACGTGGTGCTATAAAGTTCTTTACAGGAGAAAGAAATAACATTCAAGTTGAAATAATAAATGGAGAAAGAAAAGATATGGCAGGAGGGATATACCTAGCAAATGGAACATTAGAAGAATTTAAAGATATTATAGGAAATGAAAATGCTAGAATAGAGCAAATATAAAAAATAGAATAAATATTAAATATAGAAAAATACGAAAGCCATATTGAAAAAATTAAAATTATAGTATACAATTATTAATAAGTAAAAGGAAAATAAATAAGAAAAATATAGGGGAGAGTACATTATATAGATAGCATAATTATCTATATTTATTTACTCTCCTTAAATAACTTTCAAGACAAGGAAAGGTGAACCAAATGCCATATATAGAATTCAAGGATGTAGTAAAAGAATATAAAATGGGAGAAGTTGTAATAAAAGCACTTGATAAAACTAATTTTGAGATAGAAAAAGGAGAATTAGTTGTAATAGTAGGACCAAGTGGCGCTGGAAAAACGACAGCTCTTAATATACTTCGGAGGTATGGATAGTGCTACTTCAGGAGTAGTAATAATTGATGGAAAAAATATAAGTAAGTTTAAGAAAAAAGAATTAACAAAATATAGAAGAGAAGATATAGGTTTTGTGTTTCAATTCTATAACCTAGTACCAAACCTAACAGCACTAGAAAATGTAGAACTTGCTACTCAAATATGCAAGCATCCACTAAATCCAAAAGCAATACTAGAAAAAGTAGGTTTAAAAAATAGATTAAAGAATTTTCCATCACAACTATCAGGAGGAGAGCAACAAAGAGTTGCAATAGCAAGAGCAATAGCTAAAAATCCAAAACTACTATTATGTGATGAGCCAACAGGTGCATTAGACTATAAAACAGGAAAACAAATTTTACAGTTATTACAAGATACATGTAGAAAAGAAAAAATGACAGTTGTAATAATTACGCATAACAGTGCATTAACACCCATGGCAGATAGGGTAATACACTTTAAAAATGGAACTGCATTTGATATTCAAGAAAATCCAAATCCTACCCCAATATCTGAAATAGAGTGGTAGATAATATATAAATGAGGTGAAAAAGTTGAAAACTGCACTAATAAAAGACGGAATAAAAGAAATTAAAAATTCATATAAAAGATTTATTTCAATACTCCTTATTGTATTATTAGGTGTAGGATTTTTTGCTGGCTTAAGGGCAGCAAGTCCAGATATGAAAGAAACTTTAGACGAATATTTCGATTCGTTAGACGTTATGGATATACAAGTAATCTCAACATTAGGACTTACAGATGACGATATAGATGCAATAAAAAATGTAGAAAATGTGGCTAACGTAGAAGGCGCATATCAAACAGATGCAATAGTCAGTGTGGGAGAAGAAGAATTTGTTGTAAAATTAGAAACTTTTTCTAAAGAAATAAACAAATTAAATTTAGTAGATGGAAGATTACCAGAAAACGAGAATGAGTGCGTGGTAGAAGAAAACTTTTTATTAGGCACAGACTATTCTATAGGAGACAGCATAGAAATAGAAGCAGAGGATGTAACAAATGATGATGGTGAAGAAGTAAAGTTATTAAAAAATAACGAAGTTACAATAGTAGGAACTGTTAAGTCGCCACTATACATATCTACTGATAGGGGAAGTACTAAATTAGGTAGTGGTATGATAGATTACTATGTATATATACCAAAAGAAAATATAGATATTGATATGTATACAAATATATACATAACTGTAAATGGTGCAAAAGAACTAAATACAACAAGCAATAAATATGATGATACAATAGAAGCAGTAAAAGATGATTTAGAAGCAATTTCAGAAGAACGAAGAGAAGCAAGATATAACGAGTTATACGAAAGTGCAAATTCTAAAATACAAGATGCAGAGAAAGAATTAGATGAGGAAAAATCAAAAGCTAAAAAGGAATTAGCAGATGCTCAAAAGGAAATTGATGATGGCAAAAGAGAAATAGAAGATGGCAAAGCTGAAATAGAATCTAATAGAAATATAGCATATAGTGAGTTTGCAGCTGCAGAAGAAAAAATAAAGCAAGGAAAAGAAGAATTACAAGAACAAAAAGAAAATTTTGAAAAACAGAAGGCAGATGCAGAAAAACAAATAGAAGAATATCAAAAGCAGCTTGAAACTTTAAAAGAAACTCAAAAACAGTTAAAAACTTTAGAAAGTAATTTAAAGATAGCGAATGAAACATTAGAAAGCTTAAATAATGAATTACAAACTGCAGAAACAGAAGAAGAGAAAAATGCTATACAAGTTCAAATAAATGAAGTTAATATAAAAGTGCAAACTTTGCAAAAAACTATAGAACAAATAGAAAATGAGCTAGAAAACCAAGGAATAACTAATATATCTGCTACTATAAAAACGATAGAAAATGGTATAAAAACAGCAAAAAACGAATTAAGTAATGGAGAAAATAAAATAGAAGAGGCAGAAAAAGAATTAGAAGTTGCACAAGAAGAGTTACAGAGTACAAAAAACTCTACATACTATACTTTAAATGAAGCAGAAAAAGAGATAGAAGAAGCAGAAAAAGAATTAAAAGATGGAGAAAAGGAACTAGAAAAAGCAAGAAAAGAATTCGAAAAAGAAATAGAAAAAGCTGAAGAAAAATTATTAAAGGCAAAAGAAGATTTAAAGGAATTAAAAAGACCAGAATGGTATGTATTAGATAGAAATACAAATACAGGATATGCAAGTTATGTACAAGATACAGATAGAGTAGCTAGTTTAGCAGAAGTGTTCCCGGTTGTATTTTTCTTGGTAGCAGCATTAATGAGTTTAACTTCTATGGCTAGAATGGTAGAAGAAGAAAGAGTACAAATAGGTACATTTAAAGCATTAGGCTATAGTAAAATACAAATATCAAGAAAATATATAATTTATGCACTTATAGCAACTGTGGTTGGTGGAATAATAGGTATATTTATAGGATTTAATTTGATTCCAAAAATAATTGCAGATATGTATGCAATGGTATATGAAGTTCCAGACGTAATACTACAATTTAACTGGAACATAGCAACACTTGGAATAGCAGCAGCTTTAATATGTACACTTGGATCAACTATATACACATGTGCAAGACAATTAAGACATAATCCAGCAACACTTATGAGGCCAAAGTCACCAAAACCAGGCAAAAGAGTAATTTTAGAAAAAATACCATTTATTTGGAAAAGGTTTAATTTTACAGCAAAAGTTACAGCAAGAAATGTATTTAGGTATAAAAAGAGATTTATGATGACAATTATAGGAGTATGCGGTTGTACCTCTTTAATTATTGCAGGATTTGCATTAAGAGACTCAATATCAAGAATGATACCAAAGCAATATGGAGAAATAGATAAATATAATATAGGTATTTCTTTAAAAGAAGAAAAATATGGTGATAATTTAACAAAAATAGAAGAAGAACTTTTATCAAATGAACAAATTACAAATGTTTTAAGTGTAAATTTGCAATCTGTAAAAATAATAAAAGATGATAACAATCAAAGTATACAATTAATAGTACCAAACGATATAACTAAATTAAATGAATTTATAACTTTAAGAGGTAGAAGAAATCAAGATAACACATATACTTTAGATAATAGTGGAGTAGTTATAACAGAGAAATTATCACAATTACTAGATATAAAAAAGGGAGATACAATAACTCTTGAAAATTCAGATGGAGATAGAAGTGAAGTACAAGTAGCAAATATAACAGAAAATTATATTATGCACTATATATATATGACGCCAGAATTATATAACGAAATATATGATACAAGAATAGAATCAAACTATGTATATGCAATAACAAATGAATTGACAGAGAAACAAGAAGATGAGTTAGGAAAAAAATTATTAAGCAATTCAGATTATATATCAGGTGTAAGCTTTACATCTTCAACAGAGGATATGTTTGCAACTGTGATGGATAACATGGATACAGTAGTCTGGGTATTAATTATAGCAGCAGGACTTTTAGCACTTGTAGTGTTATATAACTTATTAAATGCAAATATTAGCGAAAGAATAAGAGAACTTGCAACAATAAAAGTATTAGGATTTTATGATAAGGAAGTGTATAGCTATATAGGAAGAGAAACAATAATCCTTACAATAATAGGAATAATTGTAGGATTATTTGGAGGAAATGTTTTAACAACATATGTATTAAAAACATGTGAGTTGGATATAACAATGTTTGATCCGGATATTCAAATATTGAGCTATGTTTTAGGAATAGTAATAACTGTAGTATTTGCAATTATCGTAAATGTAGTAACATATTTTTCATTAAAGAAAATAGATATGATAGAGAGTTTAAAAAGTGTTGAATAATAAAATGTTGAGAAGAACATGAAATGTAATTTTTATTTAAAATTAGTTAAAATATTGGTATAGATTGTCTAAATAATAAAAGAAAGACATATGATTGACTGACCTACAAATATACAACTATTAAATTCCGAAAACAGGTTGACATGAATGAAAAAGTATGATAAAATATTTACTCGTAAGCCGCCTGGGTCGGGCAACTAAATGTTAGAGTTATCTAACTGCCTTGTATTTTATGCTTAGCGAGTATACATATAAGAGGAGGTGTACATTAATGTACGCAATAATAGAAAGCTGTGGAAAGCAATACAAAGTAACAGAAGGAGATGTAGTATTCTTCGAAAAATTAGATGTAGAAGAAGGAAAAAAAGTTACATTTGATAGTGTAGTTTTAGTATCTGACGATAAAAAAGTAGAAGTTGGAACTCCATATGTTAAAGGTGTTAAAGTTGAGGGAAAAGTAGTTTCTCATGGAAAAGGAAAGAAAATTTTAGTTTATAAATACAAAGCTAAAAAGAACTACAGAAGAACTCAAGGACATAGACAACCATATACAAAGGTTGAAATAACAAAAATAAAGACAGCTGCTGAAAAAGCTGAAGCTAAAACAGAAACAAAGACAGCAGAAAAGAAAGTAGCAGCAAGTAAAACAGCAAAAAAAGAAACAGTTAAAGAATAATAAAAACATTTAAATAAGAGAAATATAAATTAGTACGCGAAGGGAGTTGAGATAAATGGCTCATAAAAAAGGTCAAGGTAGTGTTAAGAACGGCAGAGATAGTGAATCAAAACGTTTAGGTCTTAAAAGAGCAGATGGACAAATAGTTCCAGCTGGAAATATTCTAGTAAGACAAAGAGGTACTAAATTTCATCCAGGAACAAATGTAGGCATTGGAAGTGATGATACTTTATATGCTAAAGTAACTGGAAAAGTTAAATTTGAAAGATTAGGAAGAGACAAAAAACAAGTTAGCGTTTATCCAGTAGAAGAAACAGCTAATAAATAATAAAAAAAGCATCTCTATGAAAATAGAGATGTTTTTTGTTTTATAAAATCAAACCCACATAATAATTATAGCGAATGCAATATTAAAGTTATATATAAAATAGAAAATGCGGATAACTATTTATATTTTATATATCATCCATACTATATAATCCATTCTTTTTATTAATTATAAACTCTGCTGCTCTTAATGCGCCTTCTATATAAATACTTCTAGAATAAGCAGTATGAGTTAATTCGATAGATTCATTATTGCCTAAAAAAATTACAGTATGTTCTCCTGCTAATTTTCCACCTCTAATTGAAGAAAATTCAATTTCATTATATGACTTTTTAGCTTTGACATTTCTAGTAAAGACATAAGAGTATTTATTATTACAATTTTTATTTATTTTATTAGCTATCATAAGAGCAGTACCGACTTGGCGCATCTAATTTGTTTCTATGGTGTTTCTCTATTATTTCAATATCTATTTTATCGTCAATAGTATTCAATTTTTTAGCTAAAAGTGAAATAATATTAGAAAAGATATTTATATTATAAGACATATTCGAAGATTTGAATATGGGGATTGCTTCTGAAAATTCTTTTATTTTCTCTTCATCCTCCTCGCTAAAACCGGTTGTAGCAATAACTATTGGAACTAGATTTTTAAGAGCATAATCTAGAGCTAGAAAAGTAGCTCTAGGTCTTGAGAAGTCTATTATGACGTCAGGTTTATGATTTATCTGATTAAATAAATCTGAGTTATCTCTATCTATAGCGTAAAGTAAATTAAAATCTGAATTATATTTACAGTTTTCATAGATATATTCATAAAAAGCTTTACCCATATTTCCTTTAGCACCATTTAATAATATATTTATCATAATTAACACCTCGGATTTGTAATAAAAGAAAAAAGATATAACGATTAGTTATATCTTTTTATAATATTTATATATAATTATACTATTCTATATAAACCTAAAAAATACCACACTTAAGAAAATATATGCATACCTATAAATATCTTTTCTTTTTAATTTAAGTTTTAAATAATAGTAAGTTTCTAAACAAGCACTATATTTGTCCATTATTGTTACTATGTAAGCTTCTCTATATCGTGGAAATTTAATTGTAAGTGGCCACATATGCTTTAAAATTACGTCTTTTTCAATATCATTTAATTTAAATAATTTATTTGCGTTTTTAAGAGCAACTTGAGGATGAATAAAAGCATGTAGTCCAGAAATATCTATATTTCTATATTTTTTTCTCCAGTCATATAAAAACAAATCATGAAGCATAGCAGCACGTGTTGCAGATACATAATCTAGTTTTAATTTTTTACAAGTAATATATGTAAAATATGCAACTTGCATACAATGCTTATAGCAAGAAGTATTACAATGTTGTCTATAGTTTTTCATTTGTTTTACAGTATCATTAGATATAATATCCTTTATAATATTAAAAAATTCAATTAAATGTTCTTTTTTATTTGAGCAATAACTATTTTCTGGAGAATATGTATCTATATTGTGACCTATATCTGTATAAATATCTTCTTCATTTTTTAATGTGTCTTGGGCATTCTTTTTACTTTTTATTAAATTAATTAACTTCATTAATCTATTACTCCTGTGTATCATATAATATATATTATATCACTTTTTATTACTTATGTGAACAAATTAATAAAAAATTAAGAAAAATGGGGAAAATTATCTATTTTTTAAAGCCAATTTTTCATCAATAAATCAATTTTTTCTTTATTCTTATCTGATAATTCAATAAGGGGAAGACGTGGCACTCCGCAATTAAATCCAATTTTATTTACAGCATATTTAATAGGAATTGGGTTTACTTCACTAAATAAAGCGCCAATTAGTGGAATTGCATATATTTGTGAAGCTGTAGCTTTTTGCCAATTTCCGGTCAAGTAATCCATTACTAAGTTGTGTACATATTTAGGATAAATATTAGATAAAACAGAAATAACGCCTAAACCACCCAATGATAGTATTGGCATAATTTGATCATCGTTGCCTGAATAAATTGCAAGATTGTCCTTGCATAAATTTGTAATTTTAGAGACTTGTGAAATATTACCGCTTGCTTCTTTAATTCCTACAATATTAGAAATCTTTGAAAGTTCTAAACATGTTTCAGGTTCAATATTTATACCAGTTCTACTAGGAACATTGTATAGAATAATGGGAATAGATACATTTTTTGCAATTTCAGAAAAGTGAGCAATTAATCCTTTTTGAGTTGTTTTATTATAATATGGCGTAACTAATAAAAGACCATCTGCGCCAACACTTTCGGCATACTTAGAAAGATTAATAACATCTGCTGTGTTATTACCACCAGTACCAGCGATAATAGGTACTCTGCCATTTGCAATTTTTACACTAAATTCAATTACTGCTTTTTTCTCTTCTAAACTCATTGTGGAAGATTCACCAGTAGTACCACAAATAATTAGACTATCAATACCTTCTAAAATTTGAAATTCAATTAACTTTCGAAGTTCTTCGAAATTAATACCATCATTAGTAAAAGGAGTAACCAAAGCAGTTCCACAACCTTTAAACAAAACTTTTTTCATAATATCATCCTTTCAATATATATTAATAACTATATATATTGAATATTTGTGAAAAAAATGATAAAATAGATATGGCAAAAAAGCCAATGAAGTTTACAATCCAAGATTTAAACAATCCGAAAACTTAAAAAGAACCTCTGTAGGGTACTAAAAAATATATAACATAACAGAGTAAAAAATAAACGTAAAAAAGAATAGATAAAAATAGGAGGTAAAATGTTAGAATTAAAGGATATATGTTTTTCAAGAGATAGTAAAAATATCCTGAAAGATGTGAATTTAAAAATAGATAACAACAAAATGGTAGTTATTACAGGACCAAATGGTTCAGGAAAATCAACACTTGCAAAAATTATTATGGGAATTGAAAAACCGGATTCTGGAACAATAATTTTTGATGGTAAAGATATAACTAACCTTTCAATAACTGAAAGAGCAAAAATGGGAATAGGATTTGCTTTCCAACAACCAGTAAGATTTAAAGGGTTAACAGTAAAAGATTTAATAGAAATATCAGCAGGAGATAGTATTAAAGTGTGTGATGCCTGCGATGTTTTAGCAGATGTAGGACTATGTGCACAGGAATATTTAAATAGAGAAGTAAATAGTGAACTTTCTGGAGGAGAATTAAAAAGAATAGAAATAGCGATGCTTGCGGCAAAAAAATCAAAACTTACAATATTTGATGAACCTGAAGCAGGAATAGATTTATGGAGTTTTAATAACTTAATATCAATATTTGAAAAAATGCATGATGATATAAAAGGTTCAATAATAATTATTTCACACCAAGAAAGAATATTAAATGTAGCAGATGAAATAGTTTTAGTTAAAAATGGAAAAGTAGAAAAACATGGACCAAGAGAAGAAATATTACCACAAATATTTAACAAAGTAAAACCATGCCATAAATTAGAAAAAAGTGAAAAATGCAGCGAAGGGAGGGCTTAAATAATATGGATAAAATAGAAAAGAACTTATTAAAACAAATAGCGGATATAGAAAAAACACCGATGGGGGCATATAACATTAGAGAAAACGGAAAATTATCTGCAAGAAATACAACAGCAAACATAGATATTGTAACTAAAAAAGATAAGCCAGGAATTGATATAATAATAAAGGCAAATACAAAAAATGAAAGTGTGCATATACCGGTAATATTAACACAAGGCGGATTAAATGATTTAGTATACAATGACTTTTATATAGGAGAAAATGCCGATGTAATAATAGTTGCAGGTTGCGGAATACACAATAGTACATGCGATACAGCAGAGCATGATGGAATACATACATTTCATATAGCGAAAGGTGCTAAAATAAAATATATAGAAAAACATTATGGGGAAGGAGAAGGAACAGGAGATAGAATATTAAATCCTCAAACCATAATAAACCTAGACGAAAATGCTTCAATGGAAATGGAATCTGTACAAATAAAAGGTGTTACTTCCACAGTGAGAGAAACATATGCAAACATGAAAAAGGGCAGTAGTTTAGTAATATCAGAAAGAATAATGACAACAGGCAAACAAACAGCAAAAACAGTATTTGACGTAAACTTAGATGGAGAAGACTCAAGCGTACATGTTGCGTCAAGATCTGTAGCAGAAGATAATTCTCTTCAAGAATTTATATCAAATGTAAAAGGAAATGCAAAATGCTTTGGACATGTAGAATGTGATGCGATAATAATGGGGAATGGAAGAGTAATATCAGATCCAAAAATAGAAGCAAATAATGTAGACGCAAGTTTAATACATGAAGCAGCAATAGGAAAAATTGCAGGAGAACAATTAACAAAACTTATGACACTTGGATTAACAGAAAAAGAAGCTGAAGAACAAATAATAAATGGATTTTTAAAGTAAAAATAAAAAACACAAAATTGGATAAAAAAAGTACCAAAGTTTGTGTTTTTATTTTTTATTTAGAATTAATAAATTATATTAATTATTTTTTAACATTTTTTCAACAATTTGTACTGCATTGCTAGCAGCGCCTTTACGAATATTATCAGCAACAACCCAAATATTTATTCCATTTTCCACGCTATAATCTCTACGTATTCTTCCAACAAAAACTTCATCACGTCCAGAAGCCTTTATAGCAAGAGGATATATGTTTTTTTGAGGATTATCTTCTACAATAATTCCAGGAGATTCAGATAAAAGTTTTTGCAATTCATTTAAATCAAAATTATTTTCAAATTCTATATTTATTGATTCACTATGTGAATTAAATACAGGAACTCTAACAGTTGTAGCGGTAATTTTTAAATCAGGTCTTTTTAAGATTTTCCTTGTTTCATTAATCATTTTTTCCTCTTCTTTTGTATAACCATTATCTAAAAATACATCTATATGAGGTAAACAATTTGAAAATATAGGATAATCAAATTTATGTAATTCATAATTAGAATGAGAAGTTTGCTCAAAGGTATTATTTGAATTTTTTTCATTTTGTATGTGATTTTGGATACCTGATTCTAAGTCAAGTACACCATTTCTTCCAGCACCAGATACAGCTTGATAAGTTGAGTAAACTATTCTTTTAATTTTGTATTTATCATCCAATGGTTTTAAAGCAACTACAGCTTGAATAGTAGAACAATTTGGGTTTGCAATTATTCCGTGATTATTTTTTATTTCTTCTGGATTAACTTCTGGAACAACTAATGGAACTTGTTTATCCATTCTAAACGCACTGCTATTATCTACAACAATACAACCTTTTCCGTGCTGCAATAGGTGCGTATTTTTTAGAAGTTGAGCCGGCCTGCAGAAAAAATTGCATAATCAAAGCCTGAATCAAAAGATAAATCATTAAGTTCTTGGACTATATAATTCTTTCCCATAAATTTTAAGCTCTTACCTGCAGAATTGCTAGAGGCAAAAAGAACATATTCGTCTATAGGTAGATTTTTCTCCTCCAATACTTTTAAAACAGTTCTACCTACTAAACCAGTAGCGCCAACGATGGCGAGTCTAATTTTTTTCATGATATTCATCATCCTTTACTTTTTTATTACAATATATTAAAAAAGTAATAAAAGTGTTAAAAACAAAATTTAATTAAATTTTATTTTTCAATATATCCATATCATAAAAAAAGAAAATATGCAAAAAATATTAAGAATAAAAGTATATAAAAAGTTAAAAATTTTTTTGTAAAATATATGTCAATCATTTTTGAAAATGTCTCAAATTTTTTTAAACATTAGCACTAATTTTTTAAGAATTAGTGCTAAAATTTT
>CALXWW010000006.1 GCA_944392545.1 uncultured Clostridia bacterium | reverse complement strand
TCTCTTCCTGCACACAAAAATATGGTGTGCGATTATTATTTTGTTTTAATAATCTACACACCATATTATACACTCTCCTTTTAAAAGGCACTTGAAAAAAGTGCTTTTTTCGTGTAAAATATAATAATTGAAATTAATATATATCAACATATATACATGTATAATAAAGGAGTAAAAATGACGAAAATAGATATAGGTGAAGAATTAGAATATATAGAAAAAGTAAATAAAATAAACATTGGTAAGAACTTAAAATACAATATATTAACAATGGGTTGTCAATTAAATGAAAATGATTCAGAGAAAATTTGTGGAATGGTAGAAAAAATGGGATATACTAAAACGGATGATATTTCTTTGGCTGACTTAGTTATATACAATACTTGCTGTGTAAGAGAAAATGCAGAAGAAAAACTATTTGGAAAATTAGGCGAAGTAAAGAAGTTAAAAGAAGCTAAAGGTACAATCATTGCTATTGGTGGTTGTATGATGCAAGAAAAGCATATTGTAGAAAAAATCAAAAAAAGCTACAAATACGATGTTATATTTGGTACTCATACATTACACAAGTTTCCTAAAGATTTATATAATGCAATAATGGAAAATAAAAAGATAACAGACATACTAGATATAGATGGAGAGATAATAGAAGGACTTCCAATAAAAAGAGATGATAATATTCGTGCGTCTGTTACAATAATGAATGGATGCAATAACTTTTGTACATATTGTATAGTTCCATATGTAAGAGGAAGAGAAAGAAGTAGAAATCCAGAAGATATTTTAGCGGAAATAGAGAGTTTATCTAAGTCTGGGTACAAAGAGATAACATTACTGGGACAAAATGTTAATTCATACATGAGAGTGGAAAGAGAAAAAGGATTAACAGAAAGCAAAATAGATTCATTTGCTAAACTTTTAAGAGCAGTAAATGAAATAGAAGGAATTGAAAAGATAAGATTTACTTCTCCACACCCAAAAGATTTTACAGATGATGTTATAGATGCAATAAGAGATTTAGATAAAGTATCTAAATTAGTGCATTTACCATTACAATCGGGAAGTACAGATATATTAAAAGCTATGAATAGGGTTTATACAAAAGAACAGTATTTAAATTTGGTACAAAAAATGCAAGATAAAATACCAGGAGTTAAGTTCTCAACAGACATAATTGTTGGATTTCCAGGAGAGACAGAGGAGGATTTCGAAGATACTTTAGAAGTAGTAAGAAAAGTAAAATTTGAACAAATATTTATGTTTATATATTCAAGAAGAATAGGAACACCAGCAGATAAAATGAAAAACCAAGTTCCAGAAGAAATAAAGCATAAGAGATTTGATAGATTAAAAAAACTATATGAAGAAATAATAGCAGAAAATAACAAAGAATATATTGGAACTGTTCAAAATATTTTAGTTGAAGGATATAGTAAAACAAATAGTGAGTTCCTAACAGCAAGAACAGATACGAATAAAGTAGTAATCTTTAAAGGAAATAGAGAATTAATTGGAAAATTTATTCAAGTTAAAATTGTATCAGAGCATATGTGGTATTTAAAAGGAGAAATTATATAAAATAGAGTTAAAAAGAAAGGATTTAAATTAATGAAAGAATTGTCACAGAAAGAATTTGAAGAACAAATACAAAGGTTAATTGACGGACAAACTACTAGAAAAAAACTTGCAAAAGAAATTGGAACAGATATACGTACATTGAATAAGAAAATTATGGAAATGTCAGCAAAGAATCCTGAGCTATATACAGAATTTATAAAAAAATTCCCATATAAACCTAAAGAAATAGAAGTAGATATAGAAGAACTTGCAATATATTGTATAACTCATGACAATAAAATGGCAGCAGAAAGATTTAATATGTCTACTAGAACAATTACTAGAAAGTTAAAAAGATTAGCACAAATAAATCCAGAACTAAATGAACTATATTTGAGAAAGGCAGAAACAGAAGGAAGTAAGACTTCACATAGAGATAGGGAAAAATATTTTATCAACCTAACAAGGATAGCTGAAAGAATTGACAAAAGGGATTATATTGATAATGCAGAAAGAAAAAGAACTGAATTAGAGCAAACAATTTCTGCATTTGAAGATTTACTAGCTCAAGGAATGTCTAAAGCAAAAGCAGCTAGAACTTTAGGGTATGATGGATATCCAACAATATGGAAAAAGTATAATGAATTAGAACGAATAAAGACAGAAGAAAAGTATGGAAAAAAAGGAAGTAGTTTTAGAGAGAGTATGAAAGTGGATGCTTCTAACTTATCTCCAAAATCAGAACAAAAACATGTAGCAAAAGAGCAAAGAATAAGAGATAATATGCAAAAATAGAAAGAGGGAGAATAAAAAATGGCAGAATATTCACCAATGATGCAGCATTATTTAGATACTAAAAATAAATACAAAGATTGTATTTTATTCTATAGATTAGGTGACTTTTATGAAATGTTTTTTGAAGATGCAGTAAATGTATCAAGAGAATTAGAACTTACTTTAACTGGGAAGGACTGTGGACAAGAGGAAAGAGCACCAATGTGTGGTATACCTTATCATGCAGCAGAGACATATATTTCAAGACTAATATCAAAAGGATATAAAGTTGCAATATGTGAACAACTAGAAGATCCAAAGCAGGCAAAGGGAATAGTAAAAAGAGATGTAATAAGAGTTGTAACGCCTGGAACAGTAATAGAGGCTAATTTACTTGAAGATAAGAAAAACAACTATATAATGAGTATATATAAAAATGGAATATACTTTGGAGTAACTGCTTGTGATATAACTACAGGAGATTTTAGAACTACTGAAATTAAAGAAACAAACAATTTTGCAGCCTTATTAGATGAAATATCAAAATATTCTCCAGCAGAACTTGTAGTAAATACAATGCTTTACGACTGCGAAGAAGAAATAAATAAAATTAGAGAAAGATTTGAAGTCTATATAACTAGGTTAGAAGAAAAAGAATTTACAGATAATTATGAAACTTTATCAGTTAAGTATAAAATAGTAGATGATGAAGAAAAACAAGTAGAGGATATATCAAAGTATATGCTATCAGTAGCTAGTACTAATGCATTAATTACATATTTATTAGACACACAAAAAAACAATTTAGACCAGATAAACAAATTAATTGTATATAGTATAACAAAGTACATGGCGCTTGATATTAATGCTAGGAGAAACTTAGAAATAACAGAAAAATTAAGAGATAAGTCTAAAAAAGGCACACTTTTATGGGTACTAGATAAAACAGCTACTTCAATGGGAGGAAGGTTGCTTAGAAGATGGTTAAACAATCCGCTTATAGAGGCAAAACAAATAAATAAAAGATTAGATGCAGTATCAGAACTTAAAAATAATGTAATTTTAAGAGGAGACATTACCGATGCTTTAAAAAAAGTATATGATATAGAAAGATTAGCTGGTAAAATATCATATGGTAGTGCAAACGGAAGAGACTTAATCTCTTTAAAGTCCTCAGCAAAACAGTTACCAGAAATAAAAAAAATATTATCACAAGCAAAGTCTAATATGTTAGTAGAGTTACATTCAGAACTTGATACACTAGACGATATATATGAATTAATCGAAAAGACAATAGTAGATGATCCACCAATTAGTGTAAAAGAGGGTGGACTAATAAAACTTGGATATGATGAAGAAATAGATAAACTGAAAACAGCAACAACAGATGGAAAAAACTGGATAATACAATTGGAAGCGGAAGAAAGAGAAAAGACAGGAATAAAAGGATTAAAGGTTGGATTTAATAAAGTATTTGGCTATTTTATAGAAGTAACTAAATCAAATATATCATTAGTACCAGATAGATATATACGAAAGCAAACTCTAGCAAATGGAGAAAGATATATAACAGAAGAATTAAAGAATCTAGAAAATCAGATTTTAGGTGCAGAGGAAAAAGTTATAAATTTGGAATATAATATATTTACAGAAGTAAGAGATACAATAAAAGCACAAACAGAAAGAGTACAAAAAGCAGCAGGAATAATAGCAACGCTTGATGGATTATGTTCTTTAGCAATAGTTGCAGATGATCAAAACTATGTAAGACCAGAAGTAGATGATAATGGAGTAATAGATATAAAAGATGGACGTCATCCTGTAATAGAAAAAATTTTACCAAGTGGAAGCTTTGTTCAAAATGATACATATTTAGATAAAAATGAGAATAGATTATCAATAATAACTGGACCTAATATGGCAGGAAAATCTACATATATGAGACAAGTAGCGTTAATTGCTTTAATGGCACAAGTAGGAAGCTTTGTACCAGCATCTTATGCAAGAATTGGTGTAGTAGACAAAATTTTTACTAGAGTTGGTGCATCAGATGACTTAAGTATGGGACAAAGTACATTTATGGTAGAAATGATGGAAGTAGCACAGATACTAAAAGAAGCAACATCAAATAGCTTAGTAATATTAGATGAGATAGGAAGAGGTACTTCAACATATGATGGATTATCAATAGCATGGGCAGTAGCAGAATATATATCAGACAAAGAAAAATGTGGTGCAAAAACACTATTTGCAACACATTACCATGAATTAACAGATTTAGAAAATAAACTAGAAGGAGTAAAAAACTACTCTATAGCAGTAAAAGAAAAAGGAGAAGATATAATCTTCCTAAGAAAAATAGTAAAAGGTGGAACAGACGAAAGTTATGGTGTACATGTAGCAAAACTAGCCGGGGTACCACAAGTAGTTACAAAAAGAGCAAATGAAATACTAAAAACAATAGAAAGAAAAAATGTGCTAAATAACAAAAAAATAGAAAAACAAGAAAAAGGTATAACAGATGGACAATTAACAATGTATAACTATAAACTAGCAGAAATAGCACATGAACTAGACAAGATAGATATAAATGAATTAACACCAATCGATGCGCTAAACACATTAGTAAAAATAAAAGAGAAAATGTCACTTTAAGTGCATGGTACCAAGTTGACATTCTTGTCACCCTGAGGGGCAGGTTTAAGAAGTGTAGATAATTTAAAACAATAAGGAGGAATTTTATTGAAAGCAACAGAGATATTTAAAGAAGATAAGGAAAAGAATATACTTGCATGTAAATATAAAAATGAAATTGTAACATTAGATACAGAAATTGAAGATATAAATGAAGTATTACCAATAGATATTACAACTCGTGATGGTAGAAGAGTATACCAAAGAGGAATCCTATATATAATGGGAATGGCTTTTAATAGAGTATATCCTAAGGCTCTTCTTACAGTTAATTGCCAACTATCAAATTCTATTTATTGTAGTATAGATAATATGAAAGTTACAACAGAGTTAGTAGAAAATATTAAAAAAGAAATGAAAGATATAGTTGATAATAATTTACCAATTAAAAAAATAGAAATGACAAAAGAAGAAGCAGAAAAATTTTATCAAAAAGAAAAGACTTTAAGAGGAAGACTCCAGCTTGATAATAAATATAAAGATGAAGTTTCATTATATTTTTGCGAGGATTATTATAACTATTTCTATGGAGTAATGCCAATAAGTACAGGATATATTAAAATGTTTGATGTAATAAAATATCATGAAGGATTTTTACTTCGCTATCCTGATAAAAAGACGCCAAATAAAATTGATAAGTATATAGAAACAAAAAAATTACTTCATACATTAGAGGAATACGAAGATATTCATACAGTATTAGATATAAATACAATATATAAGTTAAACAAAAAAATAGAGGAAGGAAAAGAAAAAGAACTTATTCTTCTTGCGGAGGCATTACATGAAAAGAAAATATCTGATATTGCAGATAAAATAGTAAGAAGAAAGGGTGTAAAAATAATATTAATTGCCGGCCCATCTTCTTCTGGTAAAACTACATTTGCTCAAAGGCTGGGAATACAGCTTAAATTAAATGGTATTAAACCACTTACAATTTCAGTAGATAACTATTTCGTTGAAAGAGAAGATACTCCTAAAGACGAAAATGGAAAATATGATTTTGAAAGATTAGAAGCAATAGATTTAGGTCTATTTAATGACCATTTATCGAGACTACTAAAAGGAGAAGAAGTACAACTTCCTGTATTTGATTTTAAGACAGGAACTAAATCATTTACTGGAGAAAAAATAAAAATGAGAAATAATGAAGTACTAGTTATAGAGGGAATTCATTGCTTAAATGATAAATTAACTGCAGCAATTCCATTAGAGCAAAAGTATAAAATCTATATTAGTGCACTTACGGTACTTAATATAGACTACTATAACAGAATTTCTACAACTGATACTAGATTAATACGTAGATTAGTTAGAGACTATAATTTTAGAGGATATGAGGCGCTTCATACATTACAAAATTGGGATATGGTAAATAGAGGGGAAGAGAACTATATATTTCCATTCCAAGAAGAAGCAGATAGTATGTTTAACACATCACTAATTTATGAAATATCTGTACTGAAAAAATATGCTATGCCACTTTTAAAAGCTATTGATAATACTCATCCAGAGTATTCAGAAGCAACAAGTTTATATGAGCTTTTGAAATATTTTGATGACATTGGAGATGAATATATACCTAAAAATTCTCTATTAAGAGAATTTATTGGAGGAAGTATTTTTAATGTTTAATAGAAAGGAAAAAAATGAGTAGAAAATTTACAGAAATAGATGAACAATTTGTTTGTGAAAATTGTGGAGAAAAAGTAGAACCACTTGGATATTCATGTAGAAATCATTGCCCAAAATGTCTTCATTCAAAGCATGTGGATATAAATCCTGGAGATAGAGAAGAAATGTGTCACGGAATATTAGAACCTATAGGAGTAGAGATAGATAGTAAAAAAGGTTATGTTATAGTTTTCAAGTGCAAAAAATGCGGAAAGATTAGGAAAAATAAAGCTGCTAAAGATGACAATATGGATTTGATAATAAAACTTACAGCACAGCATTGATGAAAATATAACAAGAGATAATTAATAAAATAAAAGAACTATTACATAAAGAATGGTTTGTGTAATAGTTCTTTTTATATACTATACTTCTCTATTTAAGTTACCATATGTATATTGTTTTCCTTCCAATTTTGCATGAGTAACACTTGCTTTAGCAATAGTATTTATTTCTTCAATATTTTCATCTAATAAATCTATTCTAACTGAATTAATATCTGTGTTAATATGTGTAATACAAGTGGTTTTACTATTAAAAATTGTAGTTACAGTTTGAACATTATCAGGTAAAATCCTAAATCTAAATCCAAGTCTATCTATTAAATAATATTTGTTACTTGTTCTGCATCTCATCATACATTCTGGATAACATTTATTAGAAGTACCAAGCAAGCAATAATTCATTTTCATAACAGGTGTATTACCATAAACGATTAATTCCAACGGAATATGATCTTTCTGAACGTTATAAATACTAGTTATATCTTCTAAATTTAGTTCGGGTGATAGTGTTATTTTACTTAATCCTAAATTTCTAAAATTGGATATACTAGACAGATTAAAGCAGTTTAAAGTAAAGTTTCCGATAAATTCATATTTTCTTTTATATTTTTCTAATAATACAAGGTCACCTAAGCTTGAAACAATAAAGCCTTGTATATTGTAATCTTCTATTAAATCCTCTAGGCCATGTTTTATAACATTTTTGTAATTTGATTTTATTATTGCTGGCATATAAATATATGTTTTGAAATTAGAAGTAAGTTCTTTTAAAACTTTTGAAAAATCCTTTCTCATAAAATATCTTAAAGGAATGTATATGCAAGATATGTATTCTTTAGATAATTTGGAATAATCATATTCAGGATGTATTATATTAAAGTATACAGATACTTGTTTTTTATTTTCTTCAATAGAATACTTATTTAAATAGCTATCTAAATATTTTTGGTAAATTTTATCTAATTTTTCTTCATCGAGTTCTATATTTCTTTTATTTTTACTAATAATTATATTTTCTAGCTTCAATAGAGCCATTCTTCTAATTTCATTTAATTCCTTTATACGTGGAATAAATAGTCCATTATCTAAATCTATATGTATTTCTTTAAATTCAAAAGGAATGTTATTTGTTTTTGTAATTTGTGCAATAACTCTATCACTTGTAATTGGACTTTTTATAGCTTCTTCAGGTATTAATGAGGAAGAAATATTAATACTAATATTTTTATATAAATTATATTTAGAATTTAGTAAACTTACTTCCATTGTAACAGGTTCATTTTTCTTTATTCTAATATTTGCCTTTAGTGGAAGCTTTATATTTTCACTTTCATAAGAAGCTTCAGCTTTAGTTATTTGTTCTTTGCTAGATAATTTATATATTTTATCTCCAACATGAATATTGCCCTTCATTCTGCCAACTACAACTTTATCTCCAACTTTAGCAATAGGAATATTTGAGTTATTTAACATTAATTCTGAAATATTATATTTAGTATTTTCTTTCTCAAAATTAATAGTATCACCAATAGATAAAGGCTCATTTAATAAAATTTTTATATGTCCTTTTAACTTATTATATCCTGCAACATTTCCAAGATATAGTCCCATATTGTTAGGCTTTTCTTTAAATATTAAAGATTTATTAGGTGAATTAGATAAATGACCTGTAGAGAATTCTCCTCGATTAAATATTTGCTTTAATTCTAGATTGTCTTTTTCATCTATAATATATTCCTCATCATTTAATACCATATCGATATATTTTCTATAAATTCTAGTAACTATAGCAACATATTCAGGGGATTTTAATCTACCTTCTATTTTAAAGCATTTAACACCAGCATTTATTAATTTGGGTATATACTCTAATGAACATAAATCTCTAGGACTTATCAAATATCCTTTATCAATTATATTTTCAGATACTTTGCCGTTAATATCTTTTTCTTCTAATAATTCATAAGGAAGTCTACAAGGCTGAGCACATCTTCCTCGATTGCCGAGAACGACCACCTACCATACTAGAGAAAAAACATTGTCCAGAATATGATATACAAAGAGCGCCATGTATAAATGTTTCTATTTCAATATTAGAATTATTACAAATATATTCTATTTCATCAATTGAAAGTTCTCTTGAAAGTACAGCTCTCGAATATCCTAATTTTTCTAATTCTTGTACACCTTCTAAATTATGTATAGTCATTTGAGTACTTGCATGTATAGGAAGATCTGGAAAGAGTTTCATTAAGAAACTAGCAAGTCCAACATCTTGTACAATTAAAGCATCAATTCCAAGCTCGTACGCTTTTTTTGCAACCATCACAGCATCTTTAAATTCTCTATCTTTTATAAGGACATTTAGTGTCAAGTGAGTTCTAACATTTCGTAAAGCACAGTAGTTTATAACCTTTTCTAGTTCATCAAAATCAAAGTTTGTAGCAGATGCTCTAGCATTAAAAAGGCTAGCACCAAAATACACACTATTTGCACCATTTTGAACAGCAGCTTTAAGACACTCAAAATCACCCACAGGCGATAAAAGCTCAATATCTTTTTTCATATAATTACTCCTTCTAATTTAGTAAAATTAATTAAAACCAACTTAATTATATTATATACATATCAAAAAATCAAACGTAACGAAATAATAATATAAAACAATAAATGTATATATTATTGTAACAAAAAAATATACATAGCATATTTATATATAAACAATATGAAAGGGGTTTTGATATATGCAAGAAGAAAATAGAAATTGCTGTTGCAATAATGGAGGTTTTTTAGGAAACTTATTTGGCGGATGTGGATGTGGAGATAACAGTATGTTATTCTTTATACTAATATTCTTAGTATTATTCTGTGGCTGTGGTAACAAAAGATAATTGAAACCAGAAAACAGATATAAGTAAAGACTTGGGCAAAAGAGATTCTCTTTTTGAACCAAGTTTTTTAAGTTATAAAATAATCGTTTGCTACAGGAATATTACAAGAATATTACAAGAATATTACAAGAATATTACAAGAATATTAAAAATGTATTACATTATAACTAAAGTGATTGAAAAAGAAATACAAACAAGATATAATGAAATTATATATTTAAGTATATAGATAATGCTAAAATTATAATATAATTAGATATTGATATAAAAAATAGTATAAAATAATAAAAGGAGGAAAAAATGAAAAAAACAAATAAAATAATAATTGCAGTTGTAGTAATATTGTTATTATTAGTGGTGGGGGGTGTAGTAATAAAAAATACAACATCGAACGAAACGGAAACAATTCAATTAGCTTCAGTAACAAATGCCAACATAGGTGACTATATAGACTTAGGAAATAATATAGTAGGGACAGAAGATACAACAGATGATTGGAGAATATTGTATGTAGAAGAAGGAAAAGTATATGCAATATTAGCTGATTATTTACCAAATAGTACAGGATATGCAAAAACAGCAGGGTTAAATATAAACGACTCAAAAACAGGTACAAGTAGAGAATATAGCGTTTATTCAAATACAAGTAAAGATACATTGTTGAATGGAATAAACACCCCATCAAATTGGACAGGACTAGCAAATGGAATAAGTGGAGTAACAGTAACAGGAAGTCCAACAGCAGAGTTATTAATAAAAAGTTATAATATAAAAAATGCAACAAATTTGGTGTACACAGATAATCCAACATTAGATAGTAGTACAATAGATTATGATTTATATGTTCCACATCAAGATAAAATTGATAATTGCTCTGGATACTGGTTAGCATCATCTGGAGAGGATTGGAATTCTAGACTTGTAAAACGTGTGAACTATGATGGTTACGTTGGCAATATGGGATGTGGAAATGATGACACTGGTATACGTCCAATAATCTCTCTATCTACTGATATCAAAGTGATAAAAGGAGATGGAATATGGACAGTAAAGGATTAAAGTTTAATAAAAAACTCGAAATATAATTAATAAAAAATTAAAATAATGAAAAGAAATATTTGTAGTGTCAATATAAGTCATACTACCAAATAAAATTCTATTTAGTTTTATAGGTGAAAAATCACTTTAAAAACTTAAATATTATACGAGGAGATTGAGAATGTTAAAAGAAAAAAGGATTTTTTTGTTAATATTAACAGCATTATTATTATTATTATTATTACCAATTAGAATAAATGCAACAGAGTCAAATGAGAATTTATCAGAAACTGGTAAATTGCCTGAATTTACAGATTTTTCAAATGCAGAATTTGAAGTTGTACAGAAAGACGAAAGTAGTTCTGGGTGGGTAGCTTTAAAGATTACAGGAATAGACGTAGATACTATTTTAGACTTTCAAGAACAATATTCTACTTGGGAAGGATATTACTATTATGTAACAACAGAGAATATTAAACCAAAGCTTACTTTTCTTGAAGACGGAAGAGTAGCTACGATAAATGGAGAAGAAGATATATCACAATATAGTATAACTAGATTGATGAGCTATAATGAGGAAGAAGATTACATTTTATTATATGATGGACGGTACTTCTAATGATAGTGAAAACACTACAATTAGTAGAATTTCTGAACTTAATGAGGATATGTATTTATGGATGATTCAAACTATTTGGGATGAGGAAGCAAATCGTACAACTAAATTTGTTGTGGAAGGACAAAAACTAGAAAGACCAAATTATTCTAAAAAAATTTATTTTAGTATGAGTTTTACAAAAGAAGAAGATATTGAAGAGCAAGTATTTATAAATTTATACCACCCAATGTATACAGGAAATAGAAAATTTGATATTAAAATAGGAAAAATAGAAGATACTACCATATTAAATGATATAAAGGAGGAAAAATTCTATAACTATAATAAGTTATTAAAATATTCTAAAGAAGATTCTCCGATTTTTTCAGGTAATCTCCAGACTGATAATGTGGCATTTAGTTATCATAATGATCAAGAAGTTTTGTTTGATGGATCTACATTATTAGAAGACGGAGAATACTACTATATATATATAATATTAGATGATGAAAATGGTAAATATTATCCTTTCGAAGGAGTAGCGCCTGCTAAAGCAAATTTTGGGAATACTGGATGGGATTTGACTACTGAGGATATAAGAATAGATAATACTGCTGATAACGAAAATACTGCTGATAAATTTTTAGAAGGAATAGAGATAACGACACCGCCAATAAAAACTGTTTACGAAGAGGGAGAATATTTTGATAAGACTGGTATGGTAATTACTGCGAAATATAGTGATGGTTCGTCTAAAGTTGTGACAAATTACACATATGAACCACAAACGGACTTAAAGGCTACAGATACAACAATTACAATAGTATATAAAGAAAATGATGTATCAAAAGAAGCAAATCAGAGGATTAAGGTTACAGAAAATGAGGATGAAACGACAGCACCAGGAAATATACCTAATACAGGTAAGAAATCAGCTATAATGTTTGTAATAACAACAGTAATAGTAATTGGGATAGTAATTTATTTAAGATACAGGAAAATTAAAAGAATTTTATAAAATTTAGAAGGGAGGGTTGACTATGGTTATAGTTATTATAATAATTATTGCAATAATTGCTATTGCAGTTACTTCAGCAGTTATATCAAATAAATTTTCAAACAAACTTCATTCAACAATAATGAAATCTACAGGGTTAGGAAATAAACTTAATGAAAATTTTGATTCAATGAATGCTAAAGCATTAAAAAAATTAGAAGAAAAACTTCAAAATGGTGAGATTACACAAGAACAATATGAAAAGCGAAAGAAGAATTTATTACAAGATTTTGATTTTAATAAATAAATTCTAAAACAAATGTGCATAGAGAAGTTTAATATGCGAGAAACGTCAAAATATAGGCGTTTCTTTTTGCATATTAAGTTTTATGTATAATGCTTTCATTATATAATCCTTTATGATTTCAACCCTAAAAGGTTGATTCATATATGTCACCAGCTAATTATTAAAAAAGTCTATGTTTTATTATAGGATTTATAAGTTAATCTCACAAATTTAATTTGTACAAAGTTTATTTCAATATTTATATATTGTATTTAGAAGTTATTTTGTAAATTTACTGAATTAAAAAATATTTTATTAAATTTTATAAAGATATGTTAAATTTTTTATTATTATGATATTATATTATCTATAATAATAAAAAAAGGGGGAAAAAGATATGAAAAAAAATAAAAAGGGAGTAAGTTTAATTGTTCTAGTTTTAGTTATTGCTATAATAATTGCTATAGTTGCTACAATTGTTTTTTTAGTTGTAAATAAAAGTAAAGAAGGTACAAATAACAATCATAGTTTATCTCAAGCAAATGACAACGAAGCCAAATTCAGTAATTTAGAATATGAAGAAGGTTATGATTTTTGGGGATTATCTTCAGAAATAGAAATGCCTAAGATGCTTCCACTTACATGGGAAGAAGTCAATATAGAAGGGAATAATTTCTATAAAACCAATACACCACTTACTATAGATTCTGATGAGTTATTAAGTGAATTAAAAAATAATTCTTATATGAAAGATTGCTATGAAGACATTAGAAAATCACAATCAGAATTACATCAAGGAATTAATAGTTCTATGAATGGGTTTTATATAACATATGGTTATTATGATTATATATTTGCAAGTAAAAAGGGAACAGATAAGTCGAATTTTTCAGTATATACTTATTATAATCCAGAACTTTATAATGATCCATCTATTATTTCATTAAAAATGGAAAATGTTAATATGGAAACTTTTACGCAGGAAAAATTTTATAGCATTGCAAAAAGCATATTTGGAGATAATGCAGAGTATCTTGTTTATGCAAAAGATTCTGACGGAGTTTCTCCTAAAGGGCAAAAGTTATCAGGTTTGATAGACATGAGTGATATAATAGAAAGTAACGATAGTTCATATAAATTTGTAAGAACAGTATTATATAATTCTGATTACAACACAGTCAACATAGAGCTTTATATTGAAGTTTCTGAAAATCCGAAATTAGGAGACGAAAGTATATTTTCTGACAAATCAAAATTATATGAAACAATTAAATATACACCAAGTAATATTTTTGATAAATCATTTGGAGAAACAAATCCTTTAAATGCTGAATCTTTCGGAATGGATTACTTCAAAACAGTAATGCCAGAATTCACCGATTCAAATTTAGGTGATTGGAGTATAAGTACATCAACACATGAAGATGGAACTATTGATTATTCTTTTGGAATTAAAACAAGAAATTTAAACAGTCCTGAAGATAAAGGAGTAATTTCTTATATAATTAATGTTAGTGAAAAAGATGGTAAGATTACTGATTTTTATTTAAGTACTAGTACAAATTGGAAAGGAAAGAATACAAATTTATATAGTCAACAATATATTGATGATTGTATAAATTTAGCAAAAATAATATTGCCAGGTTTAGAAATTCCAACAATAGAATACAAGAATGGAGTTACATTTTATGAAACAAATATTTCATACACTTTTAATAATAATGTATTCAATGGAACTTTTTCGATAAATCAAGGAAACTATTCATATACAATTATATTAAGCGATTAAAATAGTCCACGGTTAAAACGTGGATTATTTTGTTGTCATTCAAAGAAAACAAGTGCTATGCAAGTAGTAAAAGAAAGCTTTTATAGTAGAGTAAAGTAACAAAAAAGAAAGACTCCTTGAAGTAGAAGGTTCGACAGCCAACTATAAAATCAGAAGGGATTGAATCATATGAATAAATCAAACGATATAAGTAGTTTATTACATACAACATGGAAATGAAAGCGCAATATAGTATTATAATTCAAATTTAGAAGATAAGAAATAATATGGAAAACTAAAGGTGGAGGTAGTGGAAATGATAAGAAAAATATATAGGAGAAAAAAAGTAGAAGCAGAGGCATGCAAAGATTATATACACTTGCTGGTGAGTAATCTTCTACAGCTTTTCGTTTTTACTTTAAGTGAAACAATTTCATGATTATTTACAGTATAATACTATCGTAGATTGATTTATCAATATCTACTAAAGTTTTTAATCACATCATATTTTTATGATTAATTTAGTATTTAATCTAACCATTCTCATATCTCCTCTCGAACTTTAAATGATAATTTAGTTATACTACTTAAAAGGATATTTTTCCTTTGATACATTTTCCTAGATTATTACTTAAGAAGATCTGCCATAAGTTGATTATACAAAATGTATATCCCTTTAATCCAAGTACTTGACAAATAGCATACATATTGATAATATTATGCTTGATGAATTAGGAGGAGTAATGATATATCCAAAAGAATATTTAAATAGTGTAAAAGATATAAATATTGATTTTTTAAATAAACATAATATAAAAGGATTAATCTTAGATGTTGATAATACATTGATTAGCTTAAATAGGAAGATGCCAGAAGGTGTTTCTTCTTGGGCTAAAGAAATGAAGAATAATGGTATTAAAATATGTATATTATCAAATAGTAATAAGATGAATAAGGTAGGGGCGGTTGCTAAAATTATAGAAGTACCATATATATTCTTTGGAAAGAAGCCTCTTAAGAGTGGCTTTTTACGTGCAAAAGAAATTCTAAAGCTAAACAATGAGAATATTGCAGTGGTAGGAGACCAAATTTTTACTGATGTTATAGGTGCAAATAGATGCAATATGTTTTCTATATTAGTTAAGCCAATAGAGGAAAAGGATTATTTAATAACTAAAATAAAAAGACCATTAGAAAAGTTTATTATAAAAAAATATGAAAAAAATAAAATAAAAAAAGAATTAAAGTAGAATAGCTAAAGTATTAATGGGATGTTCTTAAAGATATATAACTATCAAGGTATATAGAATATTCCTAGAGGAGGAAAAATGTATATTAACGATTTACACATATTAACTTATGTAGTAGCAGGAATTATAGGATTATTTATAGGTCAATTTATAGATTGGTGTAGTTTACGTTTGCCAGAGTATAAGAAAGTATTTTCAAGAGATTTTTTTAAGGAATATTTAAAAAATACTAAACCAAAATATTTATTAATGATAATTGTAGTAGTAGCATATGTCGCATTACTATATTTTAATGGACTTACAATAGATACAATAAAATTTATGTTACTAATTCCAATGCTTTTAATAGCATTTTTAGTAGATTATAAATTACAAATCATACCAAATAGGCTAACATTGACTATATTCGAATTTGGATTGATTTTTACATTTGTAGAAACTTTACTTAACACAAATTTAGGAATAAATATATTTATAAACAATATACTAGGAATGTTAGTAGGTGGAGGAATTTTCCTACTTATTACTTTAATTGGTGGTGTTCTTGCAGGAAAAGAAGCAATGGGATTTGGAGACGTAAAACTTATGGGGGCACTAGGATTGTTTTTTGGCTGGGTTAATATGATAATTATTTCAGTTATGGCATTCCTATTTGCTGCAATTATTAGTATAATAATTCTTATCTCAAGAAGAAAGAAGATTAATGAATATATTCCTTTTGGTCCATTCATTGTAGTAGCAAGCGTTATACCAATGTATTTAAGTACGCCAGAACTAATATTAATTTTATTAAAAATATTCTCATTAGGTACATATTAACTAAAAAGTGGTATAAAAAGCAATAATATATGTAGCAATATTTGCAATATAAGGGGGAAGTTATATGAATCCTAAAATAAAATGGCTAAGAGATAAAATAAGCATGGAAAATATGCAAGGAATTATAATATCAAATCCTGTGAATATTAGATATCTTACAGGAATAACTGCAGACGGAGTTCTTTTAATAACAAGAAAAGAGAACTTTTTCATAACTGATGGAAGATATTTAGAAGAAGTTAAATCTATTCTTACAATTAATGACGAAATAATTGTAAGTGATATTGCAAGTATCACAAGGGATGATTATGAAAACTTTTTCTTGTTTTGTGAAAATGTAGGCTTTGAAGAAAACTATATAACATATGCTACATATAAAAAATATATTGAGAGGTATAAAATAAATAATTTTGAAGAAACTGAAAATATAATAGAAAAACAACGTATGATTAAAGATGAAGAAGAAATAAGATTAATAGAAAAAGCATGCTATATTACAGACCAGTGCTTTAGTCATTTGTGTGAATATATAAAAATAGGAATAACGGAAAGAGAAATTGCTTATGAAATTGAAAAGTTTTTTAAAGAAAATGGTGCAGACGGATTAGCATTCGAAACAATAGTTGCATCAGGAAAAAATTCATCTAAGCCACATGCAGTGCCTACTGATAAAAAGATAGAAGCAGGTGATCCGATAACTATTGATATGGGCTGTAAATACAAAGGATATTGCTCAGACATGACAAGAACAATATTTGCAGGATATGTGCCTGTACAAATGCAAAAAGTATATGATTTAGTTCTAAAAAATGAACTTCAAACTTTAAAAGAATATAAAGAAGGCGCTAGTATAAGAGTTGTATCAAGAATGGTAGAAAATGATTTTAAATTAAACGGATATGATTTAATACATAGTTTAGGACATGGACTAGGATTAGAAATTCATGAAATACCATATATAAATGGTAAGAATGATAGTAATTTAAAAGCAAATATGGTTGTAACAAACGAACCAGGTATATATATTCCAGGTGCTTTTGGAATAAGAATTGAAGATACGGTTTTAATTACAAAATCTGGATGTATAAATTTAACAAAATCGGATAAAAATTATATTATAATAGATAAATAGAGACTAAACACTTGATTTAAATAGTAAGATATGGTAAAATAATTTATGTTAAAATTATGTTAATTAGAAAGGGGTAATATATATGGCAGAAGTATATATGGCAGGAGATTTTAGAAACGGAACAACATTTGAAATGGACGGAAATGTATTTAAAGTAGTTGAATTTCAACACGTAAAACCAGGAAAGGGTGCAGCTTTTGTTAGAACAAAACTAAAAAATGTTATAACAGGTGCAGTTTTAGAAAAAACATTTAACCCATCTGAGAAATATCCAGGTGCAGAAATTGAGAAAAGAGATATGCAATATTTATACAATGATGGTGATCTATATTATTTTATGGATAATGATACATATGAGCAAATACCACTTAATGCAGAACAAATTGGTGATGGTTTAAAATTCTTAAAAGAGAATATGAATGTAAAAATTTTATCATTCAAAGGAAATGTATTCTCAGTTGAACCACCAATGTTTGTAGAATTGGAAGTTACATATACAGAACCAGGATTTGCTGGAAATACTACAACGACTTCAGGAAAGCCAGCAACATTAGAAAACGGATATAAGCTTACAGTTCCTTTATTTGTAAATATTGGAGATGTTGTAAGGATAGACACAAGAACTGGCGAATATATGGAAAGAGTATAGGAGTGAGCTGAATAATATGTCTGATATAAAAGGTAAATACAAAAAAATATTAGAGGATTTAGAAAAAAATATTAAAGACCCAGAGGACTTAATATACATTAAAGAAAAAGTTATAGAAATAACTACCATGTTTATGGATATAATTGATCGATTAACAGTTCTAACAGATGCAAGGATAAAAGAAATTGAAAAAAGACAAGATGAAATAAATTCTAAAATAGATAGTGTTCAATCAATAGTGGATGAAATAGAAGGAGATATTTATGAGGACGAAGATTCTTATGAATTTGAAATAGTTTGTCCATATTGTAATTATGAATTTACCACTGATATAGCAGATGAAGAAAAAGACGAAATAAAATGTCCTAAATGTAACAATGTTATTGAGCTAGATTGGAATCAGGAAGAAGAAACAGGTTGTAATGGGGATTGTTCACACTGTCACGGAGAAGTAGCAGAAGAGCAAGGAAAATATACAACTAAAGAAGAAAAAGATGATAAAAACGAAGATGAAGATATGTAGTTTATATAATTAGTTAAGAAAAGTCCTATTGGTAGGACTTTTTTTATATAAAAATTATGTTTAATTAAACAAACTTAAAGGATTAACATATTCTCCATTAATTCTTACACCAAAATGCAAATGTGGACCAGTTGTGGCACCATTTGTAGGGTTACCGTTCTCATCAAAATATTGATTACCTTTTACACCATACACATTCTTAGGACCAACATAACCTATTACCTGACCCTGAAATACTTTATCTCCTACTTTTACTATATAGTTAGGAGAGACATGGCAATAAGTAAATTTTATATTTCCAGAAGTTAAAGTTATTGTATAGCCACCTCCTCCAAGAAAATTTGCAAAAGTAATTTCACCAGAAGTAATAGCAATTAATTTACTCCCTTCTGGGGCACCAATATCCAAACCAGAATGATATGAAGAAGCACCAGCTGTGGGAGAAACTCTATATCCAAAATATGAAGTTATACTATTGTATCCTGGTATTGGCCAGGCATATCCAGAAGAACTTATATCTATAGAAATAAAATTGCTAGAAGAATATGAAGTGAATTCCTCTGGAAAGATTGGAATAAAGAATACAGAAATAAATACAGAAATAAGGATAATAAATATAATTAAAATTTTAAAAGAAAAAAAGCTATTAGACATTTAAAAACTCCTTTATTTTCTAATAGCCCCCGAAATATATTTTATTCAAATTAAATTATTTAATTTGAATAGTTAATTAACTTAATTTTCATTATTTGAAGATTTGAAAGCAAAAAATTTACTTATGAAGAAATTTAAAATAATAACAACTATAGTAATTATACACTTACTAACTATAGGAGGAATAGGAAGATATCTAAACATTACTGAACCTCCAATAGATTCTATAAACATTGTAAATAATCTGCCTAAAATAAATTTACAAAATTCAATGAATTTTTCTCCAAAACCTTGTGCTTCTGAATGAAAGACTAAATCTTTATTGGTTATATATGCGAAAAGCACAGCTAAAACAATACCGATATTATTAGCTAAATTTTCTTCTATATGAAGCAAATATGTTAATATAGAAAATGAACCCACATTTATAGCCGTTGTTAATAATCCAAACACGATATATAAAATAACTTCTTTGGTAAAAAATTTAGATACAAATTTATTATCTAGTATTTTTTTTACAAAAGCATTTTCTTTTATCTTATTTAATTTTTTTTCTTTATTTGTACTTTTAAAATTCTTTTTATTAATTTTATCTATATCACTGTTATTTATATTATTATTTACTTTTTTCATAAAAACACCTTTTATTATTACATATTTTTTATTTAACAAAAAATGTACAATTATATAAATTGTACATTCAATGGTATGGCAGGGGTACTAAGACTCGAACTCAGACTTGTGGTTTTGGAGACCATCGTGCTAACCATTGACACTATACCCCTATAAAATTTACTTTTATATATTAGCACAAAAAAAGAATTTATGCAATATTAAATTAAAAAATATATAAAATAAATAAAAAAATTATAAAAATGTATTGACAAAAAATAATAAAGAGTTTATAATAATAACTGTTCTACAGATAAAAGAATAATGCAGGTGTAGTTCAATGGTAGAATTCCAGCCTTCCAAGCTGGCTATGCGGGTTCGATTCCCGCTACCTGCTCCAAGATATTTCTACACCATAGAATTTGTTTTCTATTAGGTGTTTTTTTTATATAATTTATTACAAAATAATTATGCGGGTATAATTTAGTGGTAGAATGTCATGCTTCCGACCTGATAGCGCGAGTTCGATTCTCGCTACCCGCTCCATAAGGTAAAATCGTCGCACCAGACGAAAAAATTTAATCGACTGTAAAAAGTCGATTTTTTTTGTCGCTTTTTATTGAAAAAGAAAGGTTGGTGTGATATGATTAGTATCGTAAAAAAGAAAAACAAGATAAGTAGAGAATTACTCTCTAAAATTGAATGGGCTTGCAAATTTAGTTCTATAGAACTTGAGCAACAAATGGTGATTGAAGGTTGTTTGAGAATAATAGAACATACAAATTTGGCATACGTTGAGCCACATAGAGTAATCATTAAAGATTGCCTGTATCTGTTCTTTAATGAACATGATTATTTCTATGTTAAAGATTTAAGGACGAAATACCCTTTGTCCAAACTACAGGAATACATAGCAAGGCATTAATTTTTAGAGTTTTTTAAAAAATACCTTATTTTGTTTTATTTGTGTTGTTAAAAAAGAAGGAAAAATAAATTATGAAACTCTTTAAGTGTCAATAGCCTTGCGCTATCTGGCACTTATTTTTATATTAAATGCCTTTCTATTCAAATCGAAGGGAGGAATTTAATACTATGAACGAAGAAAGAAAAGTTGCAGGAATTTATATTCGTGTAAGTACAGAAGATCAAGCTAGAGAAGGATTTAGTTTGGGAGAACAAAAGGAAAAACTATTACAGCTTTGTAAATTCAAAGAATACGATGTATTCAAAATCTATGAAGATGCAGGAATATCAGCAAAAGATATTAAAAATCGCCCTGCTTTTCAAGAAATGTTAGCAGATATGAAGAAAGGAAAAATCAATTATATTGTAGCATACAAGTTAGATAGAGTGACGCGTTCAGTTCGTGATTTAGAAGAACTAATCTCAGTATTAGAAAAGCACAACACATATCTTGTATGTGATAGAGATGATGTTAATACTTCTACTGCTAACGGAAGATTTTTTGTAAGAATGCTAACAGTATTATCTCAATTAGAAATTGAAATAGTTAGTGAAAGAACAAAGTTCGGATTAAATGGTGCTATAAAATCTGGACATTTGCCTGGCAAAATACCACTTGGCTATAAGAAAGACTTAAATAAAAAGACTGTAATAGACGAAACTACAAAAGATATTGTAATAAGAATATTTAATATGTATTTAGAAGGCAAAAGTTATCAGCAAATTAGTAATATTCTAAATAAAGAAAAAGTCCTATACCCTAAAAAGTGGCGAGATACTACAATTATGGGAATGATTGATAATAGAGTTTATATGGGAGATTATGAACAACATAGAAGTATTAGCAAACAAACTAATGGAGAAACTACTATTTTTATGAATGTAGTTGAACCAATAATCACTCGTGCTATGTGGGAAGAAGCACAAATGCAAAAAGAAAAAAATCAAAGGGCTTATACTAGAGATAGAGTTTATTTATTCTTTCAAAGGCTTAAATGCCCTGAATGTGGCAGAATTATGAAATGTAAAGGCTCTGGTGGTACGAAGAAAAAATATATGTACTATAACTGTGAACATTGTAAGATTTATTATAGAGAAGATAAAGTTGAACAATGTTTAGAAGAATTTATTTTAGATTTAGTAGAATATGATATGTCAGTTAAGAAATACTTTCTTCCAGTACTGGCTGATAAAAAAGAAACTGATACAGAAAAATTTGATAAAGAAATACAAACACTAAAACAACAAAAAGAAAGAATTAAGAAAGCCTATTTAAGTGGCATTGTTGAAATGGAAGATTTTTCAGCAGATTATAAAATAATTGAAGAAAAGATAAATTTACTAGAAGCTAAAAAATATGAAAGCTTAAATGTAAATAGTTTCTCTTTTACTCCACAACAACTAATGGCAGACAGAGATATTGAAAGAGAAAATTTAATAAGAACAAATAATTTAGATAAAGTTTTAAAAGCTGAATGGAATAAAAAATCAAAAGAAGAAAAACAAGAATTTATTTCAAAGTTTATTGAGTCAATGACATTATTAAAAGATGAAAATGGCGATTTTTATATTGATAAGATAAATTTTAGAAGTAGTTATGCTAGTCAAATTTCAAAATTATTTGAAGCTGGTATATTAGAGCTTTATACTCCTATTACAATAGATGGCGAAGAACAACAAATTAGGACAAGTGTAAATATAAATAAAGAACAATTTGATGACTATATAGACAGAATGAATAAATATTTTGATATAGAATTTTATGAGTTATTTCAAATTGATAGTAATGAAGAATTAAAACACGAGATAATGAAATTTGAACTAAACAGCAAAGATGAAAGTGTTATTAGAATGGTTGCTCTGCAAAATGAAAATTCGTTTCCTATAAAAGAGAAAGAGACATATACAATAGGAGCTGTCACTTATACTCCTGCGAAGATAGTCTAAAACAAATTAACGTGGCACGTTTTGTTTTTACTTTAGTAAAAATGAAAGTGGCGATAGTTAATTTATGCCTCGCAGAGCCCCCGAGTTTTGATAGTATGTCAAAACTCATAGGGGGTTAGGATTTTTGACAAGTCAAAATCCTGTATGCAAAGGAGCAAGAAAATTGAGTGAGATGTTAGCCTATACAATTCACTTAGGAAACGATAAAAATAAAACAAAAAGAGCAAAAGAATTAGCAAAAAAGAATCCATCAAATACAACTTCATTTAGTAATCATTCTATACAAAATAGTGGTCAGCTATCAAAAGTGAATAATCATAATTATAGAGAATATGACCATAAAACAGATATGATTTGCAATATTTATGGGACAAATAATTTAATAAATGATGTTAAAAATTTATATTTACAAGAGTTCGAAAAAGCAAGAATTGAATATAACAAAAAGCAAACAAGAGATGATAGAAAAATAGATAATTACTTTAATCATATATCAAGAAATTCTAATAGAGATTTAGCTTGTGAACTAATAATTGAACTTGGAGATATGGAATTTTGGAATGATAAAGATATTATTTACAGAAGAAAAATGACTAATGTATATAAAGAACAAGTATATGATTTAATGCAATTTGTACCAGAATTTAAAATAGCAAATGCAGTAATACACTTTGAAGAACAAAGCCTCTCTCCTCATATGCATATAGTTGGTGTGCCTGTAAAAGATGGCTATAAAAATGGAATGCGAAAACAAGTTGCAAAATCTCAAATATTTACCAAAACTTCTCTTTCAAAACTACAAGATAAAATGAGACTTAACTGTATAAAATCTTTTAACAAATATTATGAAGTTGATTACAAACTGAAAGAAAAAGAATTAGGAAGAAACTTTGATATACCAGTTAATAAAATGACTAATTACAGACAAATGAAAAAAGATTATGAAAAGAATAAACAAAAGCTAAAACAGGCAAATGAAAAAACAGATATAGTAAATACAGAAAGTAATAAGCTAGAAAGTATAATAACTACTCTAAAGCCTAATCTAGTAAACAAAAAGAATTATACTATTTCAAATGAACAATTAGAAACTATAAAAAGCTATATTTCAAAAGTTAGAGATACTACAAAATCTATTAAAGGTGTTAACGACTTAGATATTATTATGAAAGAATATGAAAAAGATTTAAAAGAACACGATAATGAAGTCAGAACACTTAATAGAACTATTATACAAAAAGACTTTGAAATCAAAGAATTAAAAGAAGATTTAGGTATTGCAAAAGATACTATTTCCAGTCAAGAGAAAGAAATTAAGCACTTAAATGTGTTTAAAAATTTATGGAATAAGTTTATGAAATTCTTTAAAAACAGAGTTAGATATTATGCTGATGAAAGCTATAAAAAAGTATATGAAGCAATGAAAAAAGATAATATTTTAAGACAAGATGATATTGACTATATTGATAACAAAACCGTAAAAAACAAGAAATATGAAAGGTGGTAAAAATTATGATATTAAAAAATAATAGTGAAAAAGTAATAAAATTAGTAAAGTATTATGAAACATTGGAATTTACAGATAAATTAAGACTTGCAATAAATATATTTGAAAGTGATTATATAAAAATTAAAAGTGATAAAATGTTAGACTTATTAAAACAAATATTAAGAATAGTTGATACAAATTATAATAAATATGGAATGATAAACTTTCTTGAATATAGACATTTGCTTTTAATTTCTGCACAAGTAATGGAAATGACAGAAAAAGAACAAAGTATGTTTGTATATGAAATTTTATATGATTTATACAAAATAATAAGTACCAATAAAATTGATTGAATAAAAAAATAATAAATTTTTTAACTTTTTGTTCTATTTTATTTTATTTTATGTTAGAATACAAAAAGAAGGGGGTAATTAAATATGAAAGAGATTTTTGATTATGAAGAAACTTTAGTAAATACTTTCATAGATAATTTCCTTATGGAAAAAAATGATAATATATTAATAAAAGAAATGCCTATTAGATGGGGAAACATTGATGTTGTTAGTATCACAAATAATAACTTACCTTTTACAAAGTCGCAAATGGAAATCCTATCAAAACCTACTCACGCTAAGCTTTTCTTAAAAACAAAAAACAATAGACCTATAAAAAAAGAAAATCTAATCAAAAACATCGGAGCAAGTAAAGCAACTTGTGAAAGTGCTGTACGTGATTTAATAAAAAATAATCTTATTATAGAATATAATGATTTTTATTATAGAAACATTGATTTTATTTTCCCGAAAGTTATTATAAGTGGATACGAAGCAAAACTAAAAGATTACAAAAAAGCATTTTATCAATCTTGCCTTAATAAAAGCTATGTAGATTTAAGTTATATGGTATTTCCAATAGATGTAGCTCAAAAAATATCAGAATCAAAAAAAGAGATTTTAGAAGAACATGGAATTGGATTAATTGGTACCTCTAGAAAAAAATCAATTATTTTAATAAGAGCAAAAAAACAAGAAGAATTAAAACCGTATTTAAGATTAATAAATCTTGTTCAATCTCAAAGTATATTACAAAAATTAGAAGAAGCATCATTATAAAATTAATGATGCTTTTTTTTCAAATAACTCTATTGCAAATCCCCAATCATCAATATGTTTAAACGCATTTTTTACTTTATCTTGTACTATTTCTTTATTTTGGGTCACATTCATAATTTTTTCTAAAATTTCTCTAGAAATAGAAATTCTATTTTTTACAAATTTAATTTTATCTACTAATGTTTCTTCTTTATTGATTTCAGATAAAATATTAGATAAAGCTTCCCAATATTGATGTTCTAAATCTACAAAAGATACATTATCTTCATCTTCTAATGCTTTTTCATCACAAGCTGTTTTAGAATATAGAATGCTAATGTCTATATCATCTTTAAATTCTTTAATTAATTCTATAGTCATATATGTTAAAGATGATGTTGATGTATATCTCTTTTTTCTTTTTCCATATTTATCTACATCATCAAATCTATTTGAATCGAATTTTCTTAACTTATTGAACCATCCACTAGAAACAGCCTCACAGTCTAACATTGCATATAATACTGAATTCAAAAATGTATAACCTACTATAATGTCTATATTTTCTTGCTTTAAAGTGTATATAAAATATAGTATGTTAGATAAAGTTTCAGGGTCTAAACTATCATAATTATTATCTTGTGAAGGTATATGATTTATTATAAGGTATATACCGTCATTTTGGTCAATATTTTCTTTTAAATCTTCTAATATATCTTCTGTATCATTTTTACTATGAAATATCTTTGCTGAAAGCATTAAAGATAAATAATATTTTTTAAAATCATATCTTTTCTTAAAATCGTCATAGAAATCTATGCTATAATCAAATTTCCAATCTATTGCTTCTATTGAAAAACCAGGTGTAATTACGTTATTAGTTATTGGTTTTATTGCATCGACATATTTATCAAAATATTCATATATCATTTCTTTATTTTTTCTGCAATCCCTTCTTGATATCTCTATCGGATAATTAAATTGGCTATCTAATAATTTAGCTAATTCTTTATTATATGTAGAGTAATAAAATTGAGGATCTATATAAGTATTATCTTTATTTAAGTTAGGAATAGAATTGCAATAAGAAGTAATTGCCTCTATTGTTTCTTCTCTTGGAGCAAATATTACACCTTCTGAATTTTTATTTTCTAAAGCTACTTGGATTTTTTGTCCTTTAGCAGGACCGTGTTGTATAAGTAATTTTGTCATTATTTTCCCTCCTTACTATTTAATATTGAGATAGCTTGAATAAAAGCTTCTATATTGCTAAATCTTAAATTTTTATCTTCTTGTATCATCTTTTTTATTATACTATATAGAAATATATTCTTTTCATCTTCATAATCTACTACATCAAAAAATAAATCTTCTAATTCTCTATCCATATTTTTTACAATTTCCAAATGTGGTTTTCCTGTTAAAATATATTTACTAATTAAATTGATGCCAGTAATTATTTCGTATATTATAATTCCTAAAGCATATAAATCACTTGAAAAGTCTGTATGTAATGCATTTCCATAATATTGTTCAGGAGACGCATAAGTTCTTTTTCCCATAATATAACCCAAATTCGTAGAGTTTCTATCTACAATCTTTATAACTCCAGGGTCAATAATTACGACATTGCCTGTATTAGATATAATAATATTATCTGGAGAAATATCTCTATGAACTATTTTGTTATCAGAATATTTTTTTAGGGTTCTAGAAACACTATTTAAAAAATTAATTGAGTATTGAGATACATTTGTTGTTTTTCTATCAATAGAATCAATGATATCTCTCAAGTTTTCTCCTTCTACGTATTCTTCAATAAGCAAACCATAAAATCTATCTTTAATTCTAATATTTTCATTTGATACATATACTTTAGGGAAAATACCATCAGTTTTTTCAGAGATTTCAACATATCTATTAAATGATCTTTTTGAATAATATATTATTTCTAAAATTGTTTCTATATTATCAGATATTGACAATTCTGCAATAGCTTGTTCAAATTCATCTATACATTTATAGTTTTGATTGTTAAGCTGTACTATATCGTTAGGAATATCCTTCATATAATCAAAAAACTTTGCAATAAATATTGTTTTATCTTTATCTTTTATTGGAAAACATAGAGATTGTCCACCATTTCTCTTATTGCTTTTTATTTCATACTGGTCTAACCATATATTGTTGTTTTGCATAAGAGTTTTTATATTAGAATGAAATTCTTTAAACATATACCCTCGCTTTCATATAATTAAAATATTTTATAATACTATTTATAACATATTTTTACAAATTAATCCATAGGAACTTTTGTCGAAAAAAGGAATAATACTATGAATTTGAATAAAAGTTGCAGAATTAAATAAAAAATGATATAATGTTTACGTAAAATTTTATAATCCTGTTTTGCAGGTTGATATATAGGCAATTTAAATAAAAAAAATTTTTTCAGGAGGTAATTGGCATGAAAAAAGGAAATCTTAAGCAATTTTTTAAAGAAAATTGGGGGTGGTTTGCGTTTGTAATTTGGCTATTCTTGATATCAGGAACTATCGGATATCTTTTTGAAGGTCATTCCATAGGCACAAAGATAACGCTTATTGCTGTCTCTGTTATATATACTGTAGCAGGATTGGCAATGATGGCTAAAGCAGGTGCTAAGTGGGAAAAGCAAGAAGCAGAAAGCAAACAAAAGAGACTACTGGAACTTGAAGAACGGTATAAATATTACATAGATTTAGTAAATGTTCAAGTGCAAGAAACATTAAACAAATTCGAAAAAGAATTGTTAAGCGCATTTGAAATTAATACAAGTCTTGAATATTTAATTTCTTTTGATGATTATAAGGAATGGATATGTAGAAATAGGATTATCGGAAAACCAGACAGCTTTATTATAGCTAGTTGTTTGATGTATAGTCTCATAGACCATCCTATAATTACAACAAAAGGAACTGAAGAGATTACAGAGTTAGAAGATATCAAGTTTACTATTATTCTTGATATAGCAATGAATTGTGCTTTGCAAATCATTTCTGAGCCTAGCACTTATTATCAAGACAACTTTTTCTGGGTGGAAGAAAAACATCCAAAAGTAAATATAGTTGTTCCTAAGGGGCTTATTAAAAATAGTGACTTATATCAAAGAATAATCGGCACTATTTATCGTGATGATTTGGGAGATAAAAGAACTTCCATTATGCAATTTTCAAACTTACTACACCTTATTTACTTAAATTGCCAATAAAATTTTCAAAAAAGAATGCTAGATACTTGGTTAAAAGTGTCTAGCATTTCTTTTATCTAAAAATAAATAAAATTTTATAAATTTCAATTTTAGAATACACATTTTTAATAATATATGATAAAATATCTATACAGTTGATTAAAGAACGGAAATATTGGAGAGTTTTTTCGCAAATAACCACGACAAACGCTCCATTTGAATACAACTTACGGGCTATAAAAGTTCGTAAGTTTTTATTTACCCTTAAAGTCAATAAAAATCAAGGTGTGGCAGCACCTTGATTTTATTTTCGTATCAAAATTGATATTAATTCAGGATTAGGCATTTCTCTGTTAATCCTCTCAATTCTTGCTTGAGCAGATTTGATTTTTTGCTGTCCCTCTTCATTTTCAGAATTAGCATCTTTTATTATTTGTTCTTGCTTTCGTAACTCATCACAAAGAATATTATATTTTCTGCGTAATCTAGCTCTTGCCTCGTGGTAATCTTTTGATCCGATTTTTTTTAGCTGTTCGAACCAATTATATACATCCTGTGGTTGCTTCCTTAAAGCAAGGTCGATACATTGTATTTTTGTTTTTAAATCCACCCGATCAACTACTTCGAGATTATTTGAGTTGAAACGATACCACATTAGTGTTCCTGTTTTTGCCTCTCTCATATAATAATCTTGTTGAGTATTTTTTTCTCTAAAACAAAGAGCACCAATATTTTCTTCAAATCTCACGAACTGCCAATATTTCAATCTGATTTCTCCCTTCAAAATTTTTTTGCTTATAGCAATCTTCTGCCACGGATTGCTTGGGATTAAAACACTAACTGTTATGTAAACAGCTTACATTTATTTTAGCATATTTTTTAGGACTTGTATAGTTTCTTTCATATATTTTGTTATCGCAATACATAATCTAGAGTATTTTTATTATTTGCATCAAAAGTATTGTGAATTTGTAAAACTTATGTTAAATTAAAATCAAACAAATCGAATTATATAAAAAGGACATTACTTTGCAGTTATTTTTCGCATACCTGATCCGTAAACGATCCATTAAGTAAAATCGTCGCACAGACGAAAGTATTGATAAATCAACTATAAGGGTTGATTTTTTTTACTTAACTTTAGCGTTAAACCCCCAGCTATGCTGGGGAGTCCCATAAAACTTATAGTTGTGATTAATGTAACAAAAAAATCACTCTCAATGTTATAATAATTTTAAGTTTGACGGCTTAAAAATTAAAATAATAAAGGAGTGATTCGTATGAAAAGTTCATACACAGATAGTTTAGCACATACAACATTTGAATGCAAATATCATATAGTATTTGCACCAAAATTTAGAAGAAAATTTAGAAAATTTACTTGAATACCATGTGAAAAGTGAAAAAATATACAAACAAATAATGTAATAGATTATATATTATTCGTAGTTATGAGAAATATAATAAGATTATCAAACTTTTAAATTATTATATAACTTAAAAGAATATATGTAAATCAAGTGAAGATAAAAGAGTAATCTATAAAAAATAACATATTTATATAATATGTTTGATTCAATACGTTATAAAAACTTTATATAATGAATTAATAAGTTTAATATGTTTAAAAGAAGGGAAAATGTTTTGGTTACATAATGTTTTGACTTTTTCGTGAAAATATAGTAAAATATAAGTGTAACCATTTTTTGGTAGATCTCCATGTTAGTGTGAACTTCATGTTGATCGACAACAAAAATTTTTAAGGAGGACAAAAAAATGGCTAACGACATCATGGCAATGGATTCCCTGAAGGAAGAGGCGGTTCGGGTATATCCCGGCATAGCTGTGGTTTTTCCACAGACTGCGCAAGAGGAGACTCTCAACATTTCGGATTTGGCACCGAAGTTCAATGGCTGCTATGCAGTGAACAACTCCACGGTTTGCTTTGTATCCGAAAATGAGATCTTCGCGATTCCACAGACTCGCTTGGTTATTCGCTCACTTCACTCGGCTGGTTTTCGCCAGGAACATTTCTATGTACCTTTCAGCAATTGGGATTATCCCAAGCGTGAGCAAGCAAAGTGGAAATACCTCCAAGAAAAGGCTCGTGCTTCCTATGAAGACGACTTTGCTGAGGATTGTATTTCCTACTGTGACAAGCACAACATTGGTACCTTGAGTGATGAAACACTTCAGAATTGTTTTGAAATGCCAAATTCTGGTGTGCCAGTAAAACGCCTCTATTTTGAGGATTGTTATTTCCCGGTTATTAATTCAACCTGCTTTGACAGTGTCGCCGCCGACCATATTGGTCACTTTTGCACCAACAACGGGAAGGTGATATTCGTCTATCAAAACGGCAAAACTTACGTTGCAAAGGGGTACAAAATCTTGAACGAGTTGCGTGGTTCGGGCTACACTGAAGCCGGAATGTTTGTTCCGTTCTCGAACGGTGAACAGATTCTGGATTCTGCTCTGAAGGCGCGGTGGGAGTCCATCACTAAGTAAGTTAGTATCTTTGACAGACAGTTGGATGTCAAAGGACAAAGAGGTCAGCAATAGCTGGCCTCTTTGTTTTATCTTGAAAAGCTTTGTAATATTTTAATTATTATTGAAATATTACAAATATTGATATATAATTAAACTTAATTAAATAAAGGAGAGATTTTTATGTTAAAAGAAAAGTTATTAGCAGATTTAAAAAATTGCATGAAAGATAAAAATGTTGTTAGAAAAAATGTAATACAAATGGTTAGAGCTGCGATTTTACAAGTAGAAAAAGATAAACAAATTACATTAGATGATAATCAAATAATTGATATAATAGCAAAGGAGTCTAAAAAAAGAAAAGACTCATTATCAGATTATGAAAAAAGTGGTAGACAAGATTTAATAAACGAAATAAAAGAAGAAATAGAAATTTTAGCTGAATATTTGCCAAAACAGTTATCAATAGAAGAAGTTGAAACAATAGTTAAGCAAATAATAAAAGAAGAAGATGCTACTTCAATGAAAGATATGGGAAAAGTAATGAAGGCAGCAAAAGAAAAAATAGGTGCTTCATCAGATGGTAGAACTATAAATGAAATAGTAAAAAAATTATTAGCATAATAAATAGATAAAGTATGTATTGACAAAAAATTAATATATTATATAATAAATAATTATATAAAGAGGGAGTAGCTTGATTAATTATTAATCAACAACACATAAAATGGTTAATAGCCTATAATAATTTAGGTAAGCGAGACTTTTTATTTTATATTTAATTTAAGTAAAAATATTAGATAAGTAAAATTTAGTATTAATTATTTATTTAAATATAAAATTAAAAAAGTCTTTTATTTATGCTATTTTAATTGTATAATTATTACATGTTTGAAGAAAATAAAAGGAAAATAGTTTTAGTTTAAAATAATTTTAAGAGGAGAGATTAATTTGGAAAAAAATTGGTTTAACAAAGAAACAAGTGAAGTTGAACAAGAATTAAAAACAAATGTGCAAGAAGGATTAACTAAAGAAAAACTAGAAGAAAAAAGAAAAGAATATGGATTTAATGAATTAAAAGCAAAAAAGAAAAAAAGTTTATTTGTAAAATTTTTAGAGCAATTTAAAGACTTTATGATTATTGTATTAATAATTGCAGCAATAATATCTGGAATAGTAGGATACATGGAAGGAGAAGGAGTAACTGATTCACTTATTATACTTATAGTTGTAATTGTAAATGCAATAATAGGTGTAGTACAAGAAAGTAAGGCAGAGAAGTCTTTAGAAGCGCTTCAAAAATTAAGCTCGCATGTAGCGAAAGTTATTCGTAATGGAAAAGTAGAGGTAGTAGCTTCAAGAGAATTAGTACCAGGAGACATAGTTCTATTAGATACAGGAGATTATGTGCCAGCAGACTTAAGGATAGTAGAAGGAGTGAACTTAAAATCACAAGAAGCATCTCTTACAGGAGAATCTGTGCCAGTTGATAAAAATTCAGAAGTTATATCTGATGAAAAGGTTGGAATTGGAGATAGAACTAATATGCTTTTTTCGTCTTCTTTAATAACTTATGGAAGAGGAAAAGGAATAGTAGTAGAAACTGGAATGAATACAGAAGTAGGTAAAATTGCTAGTATTATAAACGATACTGTAGGAACAGCAACACCACTTCAAATAAAATTAAATAAACTTGGAAAAACACTTGGAATAGCAGCACTAGCAATATGCATATTAATATTTGTTATAGGAATTGCTTATGGAAAAGATATAATAGATATGTTTATGACAGCAGTAAGTTTAGCAGTTGCAGCAATTCCTGAAGGATTAGCAGCTGTATCTACTATAGTTTTAGCTATAGGAGTTCAAAGAATGGTAAAGAAAAATGCCATAATCAAAAAACTTCCAGCAGTAGAAACATTAGGAAGTGCTACAGTTATATGTTCTGATAAAACAGGAACATTAACACAAAACAAAATGACTGTACAAAAAGTATTTGCAGATGGAAAATTAATTAATGTAGAGGATATAACTACAATAAATAATAGCCTAGAGAAACTAATGTATACAAGTACTTTATGTAATGATACAAAGATAGGAGAAAACAAAAATTTAACAGGTGACCCTACAGAAACAGCTTTAATAGATTTAGGATTTAAAATTAAATTTGAAGTTGAAGATATATTAAAATTACAAAGAATAAAAGAATATCCGTTTGATTCAGATAGAAAACTAATGACTACAGTAAATAAAGTAGGAGATAAGTATATAGCATATACCAAAGGTGGAATTGATGAACTTTTAGCTAAATGTACAAAATATGAAATAAATGGGGAAATCAAAGATGACTTAAATGAATACAAAAAAACAATAAGTAAATACAATATAGAAATGGCAAAAGATGCTTTAAGAGTTTTGGCTATGGGATATAAGGAACTTGACTACGAACCAACAGAAGAAGAAATGAAAAGTATAGAAAATGACTTAATATTTGTTGGAATGGTGGGTATGATAGATCCACCAAGAGAAGAAGTAAAACTAGCTGTTGCAAAGTGTAAAACAGCAGGAATAAAAACTGTAATGATTACAGGTGACCATAAAATTACAGCAGTTGCAATAGCAAAAGCACTTGGAATACTAGAAAATGAAAATGAGGCAATAACAGGTAGTGAACTTGAAGAAATGTCTGATGAAGATTTAACAAAAAACATAAGACAGTATTCAGTATATGCAAGAGTATCACCAGAACATAAAGTACGTATAGTAAAAGCATGGCAAGCAAATGGCGAAATAGTTGCTATGACAGGAGATGGCGTAAATGATGCACCAGCTTTAAAAACAGCAGACATTGGATGTGCAATGGGAATAGTTGGTACAGATGTATCTAAAGAAGCCGCAGACGTAATATTAACAGATGATAATTTTGCAACAATAGTATCTTCGGTAGAAGAAGGTAGAAGAATATATGACAATATATTAAAAGCAATCCAATTCCTACTTTCAAGTAATGTTGGAGAAATAGTAACATTATTTATAGCGATATTAATCACACCTTGGCTTGGAAGCACGTTTGGAATAGACATAAATCTAATAGAAGTTTTACTTCCAATCCATATACTATGGATAAACTTAGTTACAGACTCTCTTCCAGCTTTAGCCTTAGCAGTAGATCCGGCAGAAGATGATGTAATGAATAGAAAACCAAAGAAGCAAAAAGGTATTTTTACAAAAGGTATGACATTTAGAGTTGTATATCAAGGTTTCATGATAGGACTTATTACACTTGCTGCTTTTATTATAGGATTAGCGACACCGGATGAACAACTTCCAGAAATGGTAAAAATAGATAATGCAATATATAGCGTAGATGAAATAGATAATTTAGAAGAAGTTTTAGAAAATGGGGCGGAAATAGTAGAAAAACAAGAAGTAAAAGTAGAAATTGGTCAAACTATGGCATTTGTGACATTAGCATTTTCAGAACTAGTACATGTATTTAATATTAGAAATAATAAAAAATCGATATTTAAAACACATCCATTTAATAACAAGGTATTACTTGGTGCAATAGCTGTTTCAGCAGCACTTATGCTAATAATATTATTTGTACCAACATTAAGACATTTATTTAGTATACCAGTATTACCGATGAATAATGTACTTGAAATAGTGGGACTTGTATTATTACCATTAGTAATAGTAGAGATATTTAAGTTATTTAAAATAAATACCTCTAAAGATGAATATTAATAATATTAATAATATTTATAATATATAGTATATATAGTGGTTAATAATTAAAAAATGAATAATTAAAAATATGAGTTATATGAGTTATATGATTTATATATGTGTAATAAATACAATATATAATTATCAAAATAACTCATATTTTTAATATTACTTTATTTACAAAAATAATTAAATATAATATAATTATTTAGATGAAAAATGGTTGTAAAAAATAGGCATAAGGGTGAGAAAATGTACCATATAGATATAATAGGTATGAGGAGAAAAAGAAATTTAAAAATTGTTATAGCAATCATAATAATATCAATAATATTAGTATTATGCAGTGTGGGATATATTATTCACAATAGAAAAGTAGCTATGGTATCTTCTACAAATATTGTTGTTGAAGATAGATATAATATTATTGAAGAAGAGCAGAAAAATACGCATGAAAATATTGAGGCAAATGATAAGAAAGAACAAAATAAAGAATTTATAAATCAAATAAATAATATATATAATGGAAAAGATGGAAAAAGAGTTTTTTTAACATTTGATGATGGACCATCTGAAACAGTTACTACAAAAATATTAGATATATTAGATAAATATGATATAAAAGCTACTTTCTTTGTACTTGGGGGTAATGTAAAGTCTTATCCAGAAATAATAAAAAGAGAATACAGTTCAGGACACTATGTAGCAAATCATGGATATACTCATAAATATAACAAAATATACAAAAATTCAAATACGATTTTAGAAGAATATAACAAAACGGAGAAAGCTATACAGGATGCTTTGGGAAACCCAGAATATTCAAGCAATTTATTTAGATTTCCAGGAGGTTCGTACGGAGGACCATATGAAAAAGTAAAGAAAAAAGCAAAAAAAGAACTAAATAAACAAGGAATAGCATATTTAGACTGGAATGCACTTACATATGATGCAGAAGGTGCAGATACAAAAGAAGAGATAATGAGTAATTTAAAAGAAACCATGAATGGATGGAATAATGTAGTTATCTTAATGCATGATGCACCGGACAAAAAAATAACATATGAAACTTTAGAGGATGTAATAAAATATTTAAAGAAAAATGGATATGCTTTTAAAAATATGTATGATTTAATGTGAAGTAAATAAAAGTAACAAGTATAGTCGGAGGTAGTATAGATATGTATGACGTTATTATAATAGGAAGTGGGCCTGCAGGAATATCTGCAAGTATATACTTAAAAAGAGCTCAAAAAAATATATGTATAATAACTGATGGAAATTCTGCACTTAAAAAAGCTAACGAGATAGAAAATTATTATGGAGTTGAGACAATTTCAGGAGAAGAATTATATGATATAGGGATAAAACAAGCAAAAAAATTAGAAATTCCAATAGAAAAAGACGAAGTTACTAATATATCTTTTGAAGAAAATTTTATTGTAAGAACAGTAAATAATGAGTATCAAGCAAAATATGTAATAATTGCTACAGGTACAAATAGGGTGGCGCCTAAAGTAAAAGGATTAAAGGAATTTGAAGGAAAAGGAATTAGTTATTGTGCAATATGTGATGGATTTTTCTATAAAGATAAGGACGTAGCAGTAGTTGGAAGTGGGAATTATGCAATACATGAAGCAGAAACATTGAAGCCAATTGCAAAATCTGTAACAATTTTAACAAACGGTCAAAAAATAATAGAAAATAGAAGTACTTCAGATTTTGAGGTGGATGAAACTCCAATAAGAGAATTTAGAGGAGAAAACGTAATAAAAGAAATAGAATTTGACAATAATAGTAGTAAAAAGATAGAAGGTGTATTTATAGCTGTAGGAACAGCATCAAGCATAGACTTAGCAAGAAAAATTGGTGCAGTTATAAAAGAAAATAACATAGTTACTAATGAAAATATGCAAACGACAGTAAGAAAGTTATATGCTTGTGGAGATTGTACAGGAGGACTATTGCAAGTAAATAAAGCTGTATATGAAGGTGCAATTGCTGCACTGGATATAATAAAAAAATTAAACATAAATGAAAATTAAATGATAGGAAAAAAGATATTTTTAACGAATAAAATATTTAAATAATAATAAAAATAGATTTAGGAGGTAAAGGATATGTCAGTTATAACTTTAAGCAAAAATAATTTTAATGAAGAGGTATTAAATTCAGAAAAAATGGTTTTGGTAGACTTTTGGGCTAGTTGGTGTGGACCTTGTAGAATGATGTCACCAGTAATAGATGAAGTCGCAGAGGAAATGGGAGATTCTATAAAAGTAGGAAAGATTAATATAGATGAAGAAAGAGATTTAGCAATAAAATATGATGTGATGAGTATACCAACATTTATAGTATTTAAAAATGGTAATGAAGTAGGAAGAAGTGTAGGAGTACAGGATAAAGAAGAAATTAAAGCTATGTTAAAATAATTTTAAATCAAGAGGCACTTTGATTTGTTAAATAATAAAACAAATCAAGGTGTTTTTTATGTTACTTGAAATGTATAAAAAACCTAATTTACTATACAAAACAAAAAAATAATAATTTCATATCAGATAAATTCACTTTTGTATAAAATAACTATAAAAACATCGAGAAGATGATAAAATTTTGTCGAAAAAGGTTGAAAATAATATAAGGGGGAATAAAATGAGTAACTTGCAAGAAAGAAGGTATAAAGAGGTAATACCAGAAGAAACTATAAAGAGGTTAAAGAATTTATTAAATGAATTAGGAATTGAGGTAGAAGAAAAATGGTCAGAGAAAAGTAGTGTTGGAACATACTCTTTAAGAATAGCTATTAAAGAAACAGATATTGGACAAAATGGAAAGGGAATGACTAAAGAATTTGCTATGGCGAGTGCGTATGCTGAATTTTTTGAAAGATTTCAAAATGGTATATTTAGATTTAGAATGGAAAAAGCAACTAAAGAAATTCCATTTTCAAATGCACCTGATGAAAAACATTTTACGGTGGAAGAAGCTATGAGTGGAAATAATAGCTTTTTTGAATATATTTTAAATGAAAATGGAAAAAGTAATTTAAGTAAGGAAGAAAAGATAAAATATATAAAAGAAATATTAAACGAAGATTCAAAGTTAGTCACAAAAGAAGATTATATATATTTGCCATATTATAGTGTAAAAAATAAAGATATAGAATACATACCAGATAGGTTATTTAGCTATCTATATGATACAAATGGTATGTGTGCAGGTAATTCAAAAGAAGAAGCCTTGATAGAAGGACTATCGGAAATATTAGAACGTTATGCAGGTTCGAGAATGGTTAAAGAAAAAATAACGTTACCGGAAATACCAATGAGCTATATAGAAAAGTTTCCTAAAGTTAAAGAAATGGTCAACAAATTAGATAAAAATGCTCAATATTATTTTAGGTTAGTAGACTGTTCTTTTGGAGGTAAATATCCTGTCGCAGGACTATATATATTAGAAAAAAATACTGGTAGATTTGGATTTAAGTTAGGTGCTCACCCTGATTATGGAATAGCGATGGAAAGATGTTTTACAGAGGCGGCGCAAGGTAAAGACATATATGAATACGCAGAAAATTGCATATTTGATTTTTATGATGGAGAAGGAACAGAAGATAGAAACTTAACTGAATATATTTTTACACATTTTACAGCAGCGCCACACCAAGTGATAGGAAATAAACCAGCATTTGAGTTTACAGAAATGCCAGATGTTTCAAATTTGGATAATAGAACTATTTTAAAAAATATGGTAAAAACTATTTTAAAAGAAGGAAGAGATATACTTGTAAGAGATGTATCTATTTTAGGGTTTCCGGCCTTTAGCATTGCTATACCTGGAATGAGCGAAGAAACTTTTGATCCAAAAGCTACACATTTTAATTTATTTATTACAATGCAAGCACTTCTTAAAGACTTAAAAAATATTACTATGAATAACCTAAAAGAGGTTATAGAGATAATGAATACTATAGTTAGAAAAATAGGATATGAAAAACTGTCAATGTTTATAAATCTAAAGGATATAAGCATATTACCATGTGAGCAAATTGGCATAGGGGCAAAATACTTTCTGGCAATTTTATACATTATGAACAGGGAATATAATAAGGCAAGTAAAATTTTAGAAGATTTAAGCTTTATATCAGATAATTTAATAGAGAATCCAGTAGAAAAAATTACAGTAAAAGCTACATATTATTATTCGGCAGGTATGGATAAATTACGCAATCATGAGGAAACTATGTATTATATTAGAATGTTATTTGATGAGGAAATAGCAAGTTATATAGATTCAAGTTTTAAAGATTTAAAAGATACTTTAATAAATCATTATGGAATTACAGAAGATGATTATGTAGATAATGATGATTCATACTATTTGCCATTTATGAAAAAATTTAGAGAAGAGCAAAGAGATAACATAATAAATCAAAATGATAATAAGGAAATATTCTCATAATCTCATAAAAAAATACAAAATTTTTACTAAAAACCAAAATTTAATAAATAAAACTATAATAAATAAAATGCTTTATAGACAACTATTAGAAGTACTATACTTGATTTTTATTATGTGTTTTGATATAATACATATGAAAAGTTTTTATATAAAAATTTTGTGAAGGGGGAAATGATTATTCTAGATTTAAGAAAGGAGAAAATGATGAAGATAAAAAACAAATTATTATTAATAATGTTGATTGCCACAATATGTTTAATTGCTATAAGTTGTATAAATGTTGTAAGTGCAAAAACAGAAGTTACTGAAGATTACACATTAGAAGCAGATTCAACAGAAGCTATAGTAGTAAAAAGTGGTAGTAATGTCACAATTAATTTAAATGGTTATGACTTAACAGTAGATGGAGATGCTATTACAATTGAAAAAGGAGCTACAGCTATAATAAAAGGCGAAGGTAGCGTAGTAAATAGTACTCAAGGTGCTATTGTGAATCTTGGAGGTACAGTTACAGTAGAATCAGGTACATACAATTCAACAAAATGGTATACTGTTAAAAATTTAGGCGAAATGGTAATAAAAGGAGGAGTATTTACTCAAGGCACAAACAACACAGGAAATGCTAGCCTTATTGCTAATGGATGGTATGATGGTTTAAAAACTGGTAATGCAAATGATAGAAATGTTCAAGTTCCAACAGGAAGTGAGCCCGTAGCTATATTAACTATAGATGGTGGAACATTTACACAATATACTACTACATCTACAATTAAGAGTGATGACTGGTCTAAAACAACTATAAATTCTGGAGAATTTACTAGTGTTAATGGTACTCTAATTCAAGCTACAGGTGATGTAGAAGTATTTGGTGGTAAATACAAAGGATTCTGTGATATCTCTTTATTTTATGGTAATGGTTCAGAGGGATATGAAGCAACTAGATTAAATATATCTGGCGGAGACTTTGATGCTAAATATATTATTAGAACTTGTACAACAGGAACATTAACAATTACAGGTGGAACATTTAAAAACTTAATAAATGTACAAGATTCTACAGATAAAAAAGATTATTCTAAAACTATAACAGGTGGAACATACAACTATGACGTAAAAGACGAGCTTGCATCAGGATATTCTACATATAAAACAACTTCAGGATATGAAGTTGCAAAAACAGGAGAAATATCTATAGAATCTAATGAAATTATTATATCTAAAGGCTCAATAAAAGATTTAGGAATAAGTGTTACTAACAATTTAGAAAAATATTTAACAATTTCATCTAGTGATGATTCAATAGTTTCTGTTAAAGATAATAAAATTACTGCTAACCAAGTTGGAAAAGCTACAATAACAGCAACTCTAGCAAATGGAATGACTAAAGAAGTAAGTGTGGTAGTATATGAAATAATTGCAGAAGAAAATACAGATGAAGATAATTATACTGAACAAGTTGTAAATGAAATAGTAGAGCAAATAATAAGTGGAGAAGAAATTGATGGCTTGACTTCTGAACAAAAAGAAGCTATTGAAACAGCTATTAAAAATGGTGAGAAATTAGTTGTTAATGTAGCAAGTGATGTAGTTGATAGCAAGAAAGTAGCAGAAGATGCTCTAAAAGTGGAATCTATTATAAAAGATAATGCAAAAATTGCAGGATATTATAATATTGATATAATTATTAAGGATGATCAAGGAACTGAAATAACGAAGCTTTCTCAATTAAACAAAGCAATTCAAATAACTGTACCTATTCCTGAAGGAATTTCAGAAGTTGAAGAAGGATATACAAGAAAATATACAGTTGTTAGAGTTCACGATGGTGTAGCCGAAGAATTAGAAACTATTTATAATGAAGATGGAACTTTAACATTTAGTTCTGACAAATATTCTACTTATGCAATCACATACATTGATACTTTAAATGATAATGCAAAAGAAGATAATATAGAAAATCCTGTTACTGGAGATAATATTATTATTTATGTTACATTATTAAGTATTGCTACATTAGGAATGCTTATATCAACTAGAGTAAGAAATAAAAATTAAGATAATAATGCAACACACAAAAAAATTATATAAAAACAAATAAAATATGCACTTTTCTCTTTACATTAAGTGCATATTTTATCATATATAAATATATTAAAAAAATTGCAAAAGGCAGGACGAATTTATGGGTAAACATTCAAAAAATAATAAAGAAATAAAAAAAGAGAAAAAGGAAAAAAAGCAACATGATAAAAAAAATAATAAAAAATTATCATTTAAAATAATTATTATTTTTCAAATTATTTTTCTAGCAATTATTATTTTTTCTATTATTGAAATATATAAATGGTATAAAGAAAATAAATCGAATAATGAAATTACAAAACAGATTTCAGATTATGTAACAATAGATAATGAGAAAGAAGAAAATGATAAAGATAAATACAGTATTGATTTCGAAGCTTTAAAACAGCAAAATTCTGACACAGTAGCTTGGATAAAAGTTAATAATACAAAAATAGAATATCCTATTGTTAAAGCAGATGATAATTCTTATTATTTGACACATAGTTTTGACAAAAGTTATAATTCAGCTGGATGGATTTTTGCAAATTATAAGAATAAATTGGACGGAACTGATAAAAATATAGTCGTTTTTGGACATAATAGACGTGATGGTTCTATGTTCGGAACTTTAAAAAATGTTCTGGATGAAAGCTGGTATAATAATGAAACAAATATGGATATAATATTTGCCACAGAAGATAATAATTACAAATATAGAGTATTTTCTGTTTATCAAATATTAAAAGAAGATTATTATATTCAAACAGAATTTGATGACAACGAATTTTCAAAGTTTATAGAAGAAGTAAAAGAAAGAAGTATTAAAAACTTTAATGAAAAAGTTTCAGAAAAAGATACAATCTTAACTCTTTCTACTTGTGCGAATGATAATAAATACCGAGTCGTGGTTCATGCAAAAAAAATAGATTAATTTTATTGTAAAAATTATATAATAGATAGTTTAATAAAAGGTGGTAAATCTGGTTGAAAAAATTACAATTCTTTTTCAACCGGATTTATGTTAGAAAGGAAAGAATGAAATGAATTATGAGTAGCAAGATTACATTAAATGCTAAGATAAAATTTATAAAATAAGAAATTTTAAAAAAAGAAATCTTTCCATAAATTAATTATACAATGTAACGTTTTTCCATCCATACTTTTTATAACAATTATATGTTTACCATCTTTATTTGCATATAAACATTTAGAAGTGTCACCTAATAGAATAGCTGCTTTATACATTATTTCGATATTATTAAATTCGCTATTTAAGTATACTTCCTCTGGTAAAGCTTCATATGCTAAATCTAAATAATTTAAATTATGCATGTGTTTGTTTACGTCTATATCTCTTCTTTGAGTAGTGTATACATATTCATTAGAAAATTCGGTTGGCTCTTCTAATTTTTTAAATGTAAAATCAGGTAAAACACTTTTATCTTCAGGATGATATCTATCAATTATACCATCAGTTATTTTTGTGATTCCTCCTGTATCTGCATTAACTAAAGTCCACCTAGTAGTAGCAATACATGTAAGATTATTATTCTCGTCAAAAACTTCGAAATCACGAAGAGTGCTTACCTTTGAAGAAGCTCTTGCCCATGTTTTAATTGTTACATTTTCTCCATATTTTAATCTTCTAAATATTTGTACTTTCCAATTTAACTGCACCCAAGATAAATGAGTATTAGGTATATCAAGAATTCCATAACCTGCTGTATCTGAATGCATACAAGCTGTATTTTCCAAAAGCGAAAGTAATCCTTTATTTGTAATTAAGGCATTACTATTTACTTTACTTATATCTACTCTAGTTTTATTTTCAAAAACTGACATATTAAAGACCTCCGATAAAATAAAAACTATTAAAATAATATAAATTTATATTTTGCTATTACATTTCTTTACTATCTACTTCTAGCATCTTTTCCATTGCTTCATAAATTTCAGGGAAAAGCTTTTTTGTATTAATTGGTCTCATTTCTTTATTTACAATAGCATGAACTGTATAACCAGTGTTAATAGGTTTGTTTAAGTTGTTTTCATTAAAAACTTCGTAATAAAAAACAACTCGTGCAGGAGATAATTTATTCACTCTTGCAGTTACGATAAGATTATCATCATAATATGCTGGACTATAATATTTTGAATTAAGTTCAACTAAGGGAGTCATAATACCGAACTTCCTCCATTTTTGAATATGGGAATCCAGCCTGCTTAGATAAATCTGTTCTAGCAAGTTCATACCAAATTGGATAGACTGAGTGATGAACAATTCCCATCTTATCTGTTTCTGCATATCTAACTGTTACTTTACTTTTTGAAATCATATTTAACCTCCTTAAAATAACGAATAAATTATACCACACAAAAATATAAAAATAAAGAAAATTTAGTAATTTGTTATCTTGTAAAATAAAATAAACTATGATAGAATTTGAGACAAAGGGTAGGTTGGATTAGAAGGGGGAAAACTAAAGAAATGGCAAATGATAATGTGGCAAAGTTATACAAAATATTAGAAGTTTTAGAAAAAGCAGAAAAAGACAAAGATGAGATAGATGAAATTAGAAAGCTAATTGATTATGGAAAATTAGAAGAAGCCTTAAGTAGAATAAGAAAGTTAAATAATCAGAATAACGAAAATAAAAAGGAGAACAAAGAAGAAACTAATAAAACAAAAACAAGTGATAATATAGAAAAGAAAAAAAGAGGAAGAAAGAAAAAAAATGAAATGGTTCAAGAAGAAAAAATAGAGCCAGAGGAGAATTTGCCAGAAGATGATAATTACATTGACAATGATTATCAAGAAAATAATAAAGAAAATTTGGAAAATCAAGAAGAAGAAGCAAAAGAACAAAAGGTAGATACTACAGTCAAAATAAATGAAACTGATGATTATTATGAGGAAAAAGATGATGTAATATATAAAGAAGATGTAAAAAATAAAGAATCAATTTATCCTATGAAATTAAGAAATGAAGATTTAGAGAAAATATACATAGGATTACTTTTAAATAACCCAAAATTAATTGCAAAATATTATATAATAAATGAAGACTGCTATTTTGATGATCCTAATTTACTAAATATATATAAAAGTATTTTGTTTACAGAGGGAGGAGAATTTACTCCAGAGATAGCAAAAAAAGGCTTCAACTTTTCAGTAGATAATAATGAAACATATATGTTAAAACAAAAGCTAAAAAGTGAAATCTTAAGAGAAAATACAAATCCAGAAAAAATATATACAGAATTAAGAAAATTGTGTATTTTAAGAAAAAGTTACCTAGAAGAACCACGAGAGGATGTTCAAAAACAAATAATAAATATTATAGATTATAAACTGTATGATAGAATGTCTGCTGATGAAATAAAGGCTGCAATAGTACAAGTAAGTGTTACACAAAAATTTAAACAGGCAGTACTTAGTGAAGACTTAACAGAATTCCTAGAAAAAGGAGAAAATAATCTAACAAATGGATTAGATCTTCCATTTAATATATTATCAAGTGTATTTAAAGGAATTCGCAAAGGAGAAACTATGGCATTTGCAATGCCATCTAACTCTGGTAAGAGTAGGTTTACAATAAATCTTTCTGCATATACAGCTTTTGTACATAAGAAAAAAGTACTTGTAATTTCAAATGAAATGTCAGAAGAAAAAATGAAACTTTGCTTAATAACTACAGTATTAAATAATCCAGAAATACAAAAATTACATGGACAAAAAATATCTAAAACAGAAGGAGAATTATTAGAATTTAAGTTTAGACCAAGCAAAGAAGCAAAAGTAAATGTAGATGAAGACGGATTTATAATACAAGAACCAAATGAAACAAGAAAAGAGTTTATAGAAAGATTAAAAAAAGTATCTGATGAATTTAATAAAACAATAGCTGTAACCGACTGGATAAATAGCCAAATTAATAATTCAATATACTTTATAAATATAACAGATCATACAAATGATGAACTTCAAAAAGTAATCATGAATTATTACTATAAAGAAAAAATAGAATATGTATTTTATGATACATTAAAAACCGATACAGCGAATATTGGAAACGGAGAAGAAATAAAAAGAACAGCAACAATACTTTCTAATTTAGCACAAAATTTTGATATGTTTATATGTTCAACCTTACAATTAACAGAAAGTACAACACTTCCAATAAACTTAACTGTAAATGATTTAGCAGTAAGCAGAACTGTGAAAGAAGTATTAGATACACTGTGCTTAATAAAACAAATAGCAAGAGATGATTTAGATAAATATGAGTATTCATTAGAAGAAGTAGATACCAAATTCTTTGAATTAGAAAAATTTAAAGATCCAGATGTAAGATACTATGCTTGTGTAGTAGACAAAAATAGAGCAGGGGCAAAACCCAAGGTACTATTTAGACTAAATTTAGCATATAACATTTGGAATGAATTAGGATATTTGAAGCTAAGAGTAGGAGAACAGAAGTGAAAGAACTAGAAAAATGTCAAATATGTCCACATAATTGCAAAGTAAATAGAGAGAATGGTAAAATTGGAAGGTGCAAATGTAACGATAAAATAAAAATTGCACTTGTATCAACACACGAATATGAAGAACCATGTATAAGTGGTAAAAATGGTTCAGGAACAATATTTTTCTCTAATTGTAATATGAACTGCATGTATTGTCAAAATTATGAAATAAGTCAACTTGGAAAAGGAAGAGAAATAACTATAGAAGAACTTGCAGAAATATTTTTAAGACAACAAGAAAAGAAAGTTAATAACATAAATTTAGTTACTCCAACGATGTATGCATATCAGATAATAGAAGCAATAAAAATAGCAAAAAAAGGTGGACTTAATATACCAATAATATATAATACAAATGGATATGAAAAAGTTGAAACGATAAAATCATTAGAAGGATATGTAGATGTATATTTACCAGATTTGAAATATTATTCTGATATTTTATCTAAAAAGTACTCAAATGTAGATAAATATTTTGAGATTGCAACAAATGCAATAAAAGAAATGTATAGGCAAGTAGGACAAGCCACTTTTAATGAAGAAGGAATAATACAAAAAGGAGTTATAATAAGGCATTTAGTTTTACCAAATCATTTGCAAAACACAAAGCATATATTAAAATGGATAAAAGAAAATTTAGGAGACATATATGTGAGCGTAATGGCACAATATTTTCCAACATATAAAGCAAAAGATGATAATGAGATAGGAAGAAAGTTAAGCAAGAGGGAATATAAAGAGATAGAAAACTTTTTATTTACTTTAGATTTAAAAAATGGATATATACAAGAATTAGGTAAACATGAAGAAGAATATGTACCAAAATGGAAAGAGGAGGAGTAAAAATGACAGAAGCAGACAAGAATTTTATTGAAACATGTAAAAAAATTATTAAAGAAGGTTATTCTTCAGAAGGGACACATGTAAGAACTAGATGGCAGGATGGAGAAGAAGCAAACTATATTTCTGTAGTTGGAGTAAGTAATGTATATGATGTGGGAAAAGAATTTCCTATGATAACACTAAGAAATAACAGTAAAACTATAATAAGAGCTATTGATGAAATATTATGGATTTGGCAAAAGAAATCTAATAATGTAAAAGACTTAAATTCACATATTTGGGATCAATGGATAGATGAAAAAGGAACCATAGGAAAAGCATATGGTTATCAATTAGGAAAGAAATATGAATTTAAAACAAAAGATGGAATAAAAGAAATGGACCAAGTAGATTATGCACTATATCTATTAAAAAATGATCCAGCAAGTCGTAGAATAATGACAAATATATTTAATTTTGAAGATTTAAAAGATATGAGTCTAGAACCATGTGCATATGGTACGCAATGGCTAGTAAAAGGTGGAAAGTTACACCTAATATTAAATCAACGTTCACAAGATATGCTCGCAGCGAATGGTTGGAATACTATGCAGTATGCAGCACTTTTATGTATGTTTGCACAAGTCTCTGGATTGGAAGTAGGAACTCTTACTCACAATATAGGAGATTGTCATATATATGATAGACATGTACCTATTATAGAAAAATTAATATCAGCAGAGCCAATGGACGTTCATCCAAAATTAGTTATAAGCAATCCAACTAAAAATTTCTATGATTTTAAAGTGGAAGATTTTGAAATACAAGGTTATGATTATAATAAAGATATTCAAATAGGAAAAATACCGGTTGCTATTTAAGGAGGAAGATATGTTAAGTATTATAGTAGCTATTGCAAAAAATAATGTTATAGGAAAGGATAATAAATTAATATGGCATTTACCAGAGGATTTAAAAAGATTTAAAAGATTAACAACAAATCATAATATAATAATGGGAAGGAAAACTTTTGAATCACTCGGTAGAGTTCTTCCAAATAGAAAACACATTGTACTTTGCAATGATATGAAATTAGATATAAATGACGAAAATGTAGAAATAATGGATAATATAAACAAATTAAAAGAATATGAGGAAGCGGAAGAAGAAAATTTTGTAATAGGTGGTGCAACTATATATAAATTATTACTACCTAGAGCAAATAAGTTATACATTACCAAAATAAACCAAGAATTTGAAGGAGACGTATATTTTCCAGAAATAGATGAAGGTATTTGGAAAGTAGTAGAAACAAAAAAAGGTATAAAAGATGAAAAAAATCCTTACGATTACGAGTATGTGACTTATGTAAGAAAATAATGGGAGAAGAAACTGAATGCAAAAAGTAAAAAAGAGAGATACAAATTTTGAACTATTAAGAATAATAGCAATGTTTATGATTGTTACATTGCATTATACTCAAAATAGTGGAGTACTAGAAAATAATGGAACATATACATTGCAAAACATATTCTTTATATTCTTAAATACAGTTTGTTCTGTAGGCGTGAATTGTTTTGTATTAATAAGCGGATATTATTTAATAACTTCCAAATTTAAAATTCAAAAGATAATACATTTATGGGGATTAGTGTTATTTTATTCATTAGGAATATACCTATTATACAAAATAACAAATCATAGCGTTGTGAATCCAATGAGCTCTGTAGAAACAATTTATGTGTTTACACCAGTGTTAAATGTGCATTATTGGTTTATTGTACCATATTTAGCATTATACATAGTATTTCCATTTTTGAACAAAATGATAAATACTCTAAATCAAAAACAATTAAAGGTAATTTTAATCATATTTTTTGTATTAATGTGTGTAATAAACAATATAACACCATTAAATCAAAACTTTGAAGCAGTTGGAGGGCATAGTATTTTATGGTTTATGTTCCTATATGGAGTTGGTGCTTATATTAAGAAATATAAAAATAAAGATGAAGGAAAAGATAAATATAAATATTTATTATATTTCATTATTTGCATAATATTAGGATTTATATTTAAGATAATATTTGAAAATATATCAAGCCTAAATATTTTATTAAAATATGCAAACTATAGAGTAATTGCATTTAATTCTGTTTTTGCATTTTTAGGCGCGGTATTTATATTCATGTTTTTTAAAAATATAAAAGTAAAAGGTGAAAATACAGGCAAGTGCATATCATTCGTATCAAAAAATGTTTTTGCAGTTTATTTAATACATGAACATGAATTAAATAGACAAGTAATATGGAATACAAATTTAAATATTAATATTGCAGGAATGCAAAACAACTTTATATTACATTATTTGTTATGTATATTTATAATATTTACAAGTTGTGTTTTAATAGAAGAGATAAGAAGAATAGTGTTTGAAATCTTCTTAAAAATACCAGTATTTAATAAAATACAACTTAAAGTACATAAAAAATATAATAATATAAATGAAAAGATAAATGAGTTTATTGAAGCATAAAACAATAAATTTATACATAAAAAACATAAAAACACTTGACAAATTCATAAAAATGGTGTAAAGTATATTAGCATTACAAAACAATGCTAATATATTTTTGTCTTAATTAGGAAGTGAGAAAATGGAAAAAAAGGTCGAAATAAGTATTCTTTGCCAAATATATGGAAAACTTTTAACCGAAAAACAATATGAGTTTATCGATGACTATTACAACAATGACTTATCACTTTCTGAAATAGCTGAAAATAATAATATAACAAGACAAGCAGTAAGAGACGTAATAAAAAAGGGGGAAAACAAACTTTTCGAATTTGAAGAAAAGCTTTTAATCATGAAAAAGATGCTAAAACAGGAGAAACAAATACAAGAAATAATTTTAGAACTAAACAAAATTAAAGACAATTCATCAGATAAGAAAATAGAAAAGATCTTAAATAACGTTAGAAAAGAGCTAATTTGTTTAAACTAGATAAAAATATAGTTTAAAAATAAAGGAGGAAAACAGTATGGCATTTGAAGGATTATCTGCCAAATTACAGGAAGTAACAAGAAAGTTAAGAGGAAAAGCAAGAATTACAGAATCAGATTTAAAGGAAATGTTAAGAGAAGTAAAACTTGCATTATTAGAGGCAGATGTTAACTATGCGATAGTTAAAGAATTCATAAATACCATACAAGAAAAAGCATTAGGGCAAGATGTTTTAAAATCATTAACGCCAGGTCAACAAGTTATAAAAATTGTTAAAGATGAATTAGTAGAACTTCTTGGTGGAACAGAAAGCAAGATTAATTTTACACCAAATCCACCAACAGTAATAATGCTTGTAGGTCTTCAAGGATCTGGTAAAACTACAACAGCAGGGAAAATTGCAAATTTATTAAGAAAACAAGGCAAAAAACCACTTTTAGTTGCATGTGATGTATATAGACCAGCAGCTATAAAGCAACTTCAAGTTGTAGGTGGACAGCTAAATATACCAGTTTATGCAAATGAAAGTTCAAAAGATGTAGTTAAAATTGCAAGACAGGCAATAGATGTTGCAATGAGCAAATTAAATGATGTAGTAATACTAGATACAGCAGGACGTTTACATATAGATGAAGAACTTATGACAGAGCTTAAAAATGTAAAGGCAAATGTAAAACCACATGAAATTTTACTTGTTGTAGATTCAATGACAGGTCAAGATGCTGTAAATGTTGCAAAAGCATTTAATGAAGCATTGGGAATAGATGGTGTAGTACTTACAAAACTTGATGGTGATACAAGAGGTGGTGCTGCAATATCTGTTAAAAAGATTACCGGCAGACCAATCAAATTTGCTGCAACAGGTGAAAAATTAAGCGATATTGAAGTCTTCTATCCAGAAAGAATGGCATCAAGAATTTTAGGAATGGGTGACGTACTTTCAATTATAGAAAAAGCAGAAGAAGCTATTGATATAGAAGAAGCGGAAAAACTAGAAAAACAATTAAAAAAGAAAAAAGACTTAGATTTAGACGATTATTTGACACAATTAAGACAAATCAAAAAGATGGGTTCTTTTTCATCATTACTTAAAATGATACCAGGTATGAATGCTTTAAAAGACGTAAAAATTGATGATAAAGAATTTGTAAGGATTGAAGCTATGATATCTTCTATGACAAAAGAAGAAAGGAAGAATCCAAAACTTCTAAATGGAAATAGAAGAGTAAGAATTGCAAAAGGTAGTGGAACTTCAGTTCAAGAAATAAATAAATTTATGAAATCTTTTGAGATGACTCAAAAAATGATGAGACAAATGAAAGATAGTAAAAATATGAGAAAAATGATGAAAGGAATAAACCCAGCTGATTTGAAAGGAATGTTAAAATAATATGAAAAATAGTAAAAAAATATTAATTGTAATAGCAATTATTCTAGTTATATCAGGAGTTATTTCATTAATATCATATAAATTGATAGAAAATTCATCGACTATATATTTAGACTATAGGGCACCTGTAGAAGAAGGTAAAATGTCGATAGAAATGTATAGGATGTATAAAGCTATGCCATTTGTTGTATTCAATTTGATATTTAGTATAGCATCGATAGTAGTACTATATATGGCAAAAGTGTTTGGAAAAAAAGCGTTAGATATTATTTTGGCAATACTTATTATTATAATACCAAATATAGTATTATTCTTAGCTACTAATACATTGTTAATAGAAAAAGTAATAGCAGTTTATTAATTAGATTTTAAATTTTAAATATATATTTAAGAATTAATATAATTCTTATCAAAATTTATAGGAGGTGAAAGAATAATGGTAAAGATAAGACTACAAAGACAAGGTGCAAAAAAAGCCCCATTTTACCATATAGTAGTGGCTGATTCAAGAAGCCCAAGAGATGGAAAAATAATAGAAAAAATAGGAACATATAATCCTATGACAGAACCATCTACAATAGTTTTAGATAAAGAAAAAGTAGAAAAATGGATCAAAAATGGTGCAAAGCCAACAGATACTGTTAAAGCTTTAATTGAAAAGGCAAACTAGAAAGGAATTTGTTATGAAACAAGTTTTAGAAACAATAATCAAAAGCATAGTAGAAAACCAAGAAGCTATTTCTATAAATGAAAAAGAAGAAGCAGAAAAGGTTATTTATGAAGTTAAAGTGGATGATAAGGATATGGGAAGAGTAATTGGAAAGCAAGGTAAAGTTGCAAATTCTATTCGTACTCTTATGAAAGCTTTAGGTTCAAGAGAAAAAAAGAAGGTAGTAGTAGAATTTTTAGATTAGGAGAGCTTTAAAATAAAATGAAGCAGGAATATTTTGAAATAGGTCAAATAGTAAATACATTTGGTATCAAAGGTTTTGTTAAAGTAAATCCATTTACAGATGATTTAGAGAGATTTGAAGAGATAGATAGTGTATTTGTGGTAAAAAACAAAGAACTTATAGAAATGAAAATTGAAGAAATTAAATATCATAAAAACTTAGTATTAATTAAATTTAAAGGTATAGAAGATATAAATATGGCAGAAAAATATAAAGGATGCTATATAAAAATACAAAGGGAAGCTGCAAGAAAACTTCCAAAAGATACATACTTTATAGCGGATTTAATTGGACTTCCAGTATATGATGAAAAAGGAAATTTACTTGGAAAAGTAGATGATATTTATAACAACAAAAGCCATGATATATATGTAGTAAAAGACGAATTAGGCAAACAAATATTACTTCCTTCTACAAAAGAAGTAATAAAGCAAATTGATATTGAAAATGAAAGAATAATAGTTCATTTAATTGATGGTTTAGTTTAAAATGGAGGAAAAATGAAATTTGATATACTTACACTTTTTCCAGAAATGTTTAAAGCATTAGATGAAAGCATTATTGGAAAGGCAAAAGAAAAGAAACTAATAGAAATTAATTTAATAAATATTAGAGACTTTTCAAAAGATAAGCATAAAAAAGTAGATGATACTCCTTATGGTGGAGGGGCTGGTATGGTTATGATGCCAGATGTTGTATATGATGCATATTCTTCTATTAAAGATAGAGAAGATGCTAAAGTTATATATCTATCTCCACAAGGCAAAAAATTAAACCAAAAAGAAGTAAAAGATCTATCAAAAGAAAATCATTTAATATTACTTTGTGGACATTACGAAGGAATAGACCAAAGGGTTCTAGATGAAATTGTAGATGAGGAAATATCTATAGGAGACTATGTATTAACAGGAGGAGAGCTACCAGCTATGGTATTAATTGATTCTGTTAGTAGATACGTAAGAGGAGTACTAAATGAAGAATCAATAGAAGAAGAATCTTTTAGTAACAATCTTCTAGAATATCCTCAATATACAAGGCCAGAAGAATTTAGAGGTAAAAAAGTACCAGAAGTATTAATATCTGGTCATCATGAAAATATAAAAAGATGGCGAGAAGAAAAAGCGCTAGAGGTCACAGAAAAGAAAAGACCTGATTTGTTAAATAAATTAAATAAATAAAGGAAGGAGGATATCAAATGGATATCATAAAATCAATAGAACACGAACAATTGAAGAATAAGATTCCAGAACTTAAAGTTGGTGATACTGTAAGAGTTCACCAAAAAATTAAAGAAGGAAACAGAGAAAGAATCCAAGTATTTGAAGGAATTATAATTAAAAAACAAGGTGGAGGAGTAAACGCAACTTTTACTGTAAGAAAAATAGCTTATGGTGTAGGTGTTGAAAAAACATTTTTAGTACATTCTCCAATGGTAGAAAAAGTAGAATTAGTAAGAGTAGGTAAAGCAAGACGTGCTAAACTATATTACTTAAGAGACAGAGTAGGTAAAGCTGCTAAGACAAAGGAAAATACAGGTGCTAGAATAGAAAATAAAGAAATTACAATAAAAGAAGAATTAGCAGAAGAAGCACCAGCTGTAGAAGAAGTAGTTGATACAGTTGAAGAAGTAAAAGAAGAAAAATAATTGTTTTACAAAAATTACTTAAAAAAGTAAAAAATATTAACATGATGTTAAAAATAGGGACTCATATATTAAATCTAATAAGCTTTAATATATGAGTTCTTTTGATGGAATATTATGAGAGAAATTTAAGAATTTATTTGATTTCTAATAAAGAGTTTTTTATTACTAAACACAAGAAGCACTTATTTAAATAAGTTTTACATGAAAAAACCATAAACTATACAAATATATATTATAGTTTATGGTTTTGAATTATTTATATTAATTTATTTCTCTTTACTTACTTTAGCATATTTTTTTAACTTTTGATATACTAAATAATTAACTGTACCAGCAGGGAAATTACCACTTTCATCTTTACTTCCTGCAGGAACGCCAGTAAGAAGTTCAATTCCTTCGTCAATAGTAGAAATTGCATATATATGGAATTTACCTTCTTTTACAGCATCTACTACTTCATCTGAAAGATTTAAATTTCTAACATTTTGTTTTGGAATTATTACACTATGTGAACCATCTAAACCTCTCATTTTACATACTTGGAAGAATCCTTCTATTTTATCATTTACTCCGCCTATTGGTTGAATCTCACCTTTTTGATTTACAGAACCTGTAACAGCAAAAGCTTGATTAATAGGGATATTTGATAAACTTGAAAGCAAAGCATATAGTTCTGTACTAGAAGCACTATCACCATCAACACCACTATATAGCTGTTCAAAACAGATACTTGCTGTAAGAGAAAGCGGTATATCCTGTGCAAACATTTCTCCTAAATATCCACTTAAAATTAATATACCTTTCGAATGAGAAGAACCAGAAAGTTCAACTTCTCTTTCAATATTTATAATTCCATTTTTACCAGTGTAAGTATTAGCAGTAATCTTAACAGGCTTACCAAATGTATAATCTCCAACGTTCATAATAGTAAGACCATTTATTTGTCCAACTTTGCTATCAGAAGTGTTAATAAGTAAAGTATCATCCTTTATCATTTCCATATATTTATCATCATATTTTTTCACTCTATCTACTTTTTCAGTCAATGCTTTAGTAATATATTCTTCTGTTATAATTTTTGATTTTCCAAGCTTTGCCCAAGTTGAAGCTTCTCCAACAATTAGTGATAAATCTGTAAATCGTGTTGAAAGTTTACTTTGATTATCTGCAAGTTTTGAAGCATATTCTATAACCTTTGCCATAGCTTTATTATCTAAAGGAGGAAGCTCTTCGTAATCACAATACCCTTTTACAAACCTAGAAAGCTTTATCATATTATCTTTAGTTAAAGGTGCTTCATCTGCGAATTCAACTTTTATTTTAAATAACTTTCTAAAATCTTGATCCATTGCAAGTAGTGTTTGATAAATATTTTCATCTCCAATTAAAATAACTTTTAAATCTAAAGGAATAGGTTCAGGCTTTAAAGAAATCATAACCATAGAAGAACGAGGATCTGCAGCATTTTCTATACCAAGAGTTTTACTTCTTAAAACCTTTTTTAGAGCATCGTAACATAATGGATTTGTTAATAAATCATTTGCTTGGAATACTAAATATCCACCATTTGCAATATGAAGAAGCCCTGGTTTAAGCATTGTATAATCTGTTTTTAAGGTTCCATAATAATTTTCATATTCAAGCTTACCAAAAATATTGTGATAAGAATAATTAGTATCAGCAACAACAGGGGCACCTTCTAAGTTACTATTATCTATAAATAAATTTACTCTATAATTTAACCAAGGCTTGACTATTTCAGGGTGAGCAGCATGTGGACCTTGTAATTTCCCTTCTAAAGTTTTTTCATCTGCTGTAAATAAAGCTATGTTTTTTAATATATCCTTTTTTATAGAATCTAAAAAGTTATTAATTTTTTTATTTCTTTTATATTTATTTTTAATTAAATTAATATGACCATTAATTGTAAGCAAAGCAACATTAGATTGCCATTCTTGAATACGTTTGTCTGATTCTCTTTCAATAGATTTAATTTCACCAATAGCAGCCATAATATGTTGTTGGACAATAGTAGACTTGTCCTCAAACTCTTTTTTTATAGCTTCATCTAATTTATTAAATTCTTCTTCTGCAATGGTCTTACCGTTTAAAATAGGCATCATGTATATACCATTTTGAGAAGACTTTACAGTAAATCCATATTCTGCAGATTTCTTATTTAATTTCTCCATTAATAAGTTTCGTTTTGTTTCATATTCTTGTTTTATTAAATTTTTTTCTCTTTCAAAATCTTCATTACTAAAAGTATTTTTTATATCTACTTTTATTTCATTTATAAATGAGTTCATTATCTCTTTAAATTCTTTCCCTTGACCGGCAGGAAGAGAAACAGCTACAGGCTCATTTGGATTATCAAAATTATATAAATAACACCAATCGCTAGGGACCTTTTTCTTTTTAGAAATTACACTTAAATAATTCTTTACATAGGCAGTTTTTCCAACTCCATAAGGTCCTTCAACATATAAGTTATATCCATTTATATCTACATTAAGCCCAAATTCTAAAGCTTTAATACCATGTTCCTGACCAATACCTGTACTAATTGGTTCTAAATCATCAGTAGTATTAAAATTAAGTAGTTTAGGGTCACATGTTACTTTTAAATCCTTGTAACTAAGTTCATTTTTTCTTTTCATTAGTAATCCTCCTTCTGGCACTTTAGTGCCTGTTACAAAACAGTCATTTTGTCACTTTTTGGGACAGGTTAAATTCTGAAAATTAAAGTGACATTGACATTAATATTGCATCATCTGTATTATTATAATACTTTTTTCTTAAACCTATTCTTTTAAAATTGAATTTTCTTTCGTATAAATTTATTGCATAAATGTTCTTATCATTTACTTCTAATGTAATAGTTTTTAAATTTTGTTTTTTAGCTTCTTCTATTATTGATTCTAGAAGTTTTTTTCCTATACCTAAATGCCTTTTACTTATTCTTGTTACAATATTCATAAGGTTTGCTTCATCACAAATTTTTAAGAAGCCAGCAAATCCTACTATTTCACCATCAAGTTTTGCTATATAATATGTAGAGTTTGAATTTTCAAAATCACTTTTTAGGTTATTAATATTCCAAAATTCATCAAATTCGGTTTGAAAATTTGGTGTTATAATTTCTATATCCTTGCTAGTCATGGGTAAAATTTGAATTTTTTCTTCTAACGCTCTTTCTGCTTGAGATTTTTTTAAGTAAATAGGGGATATAGAAGAAGAATTTCCATATAATTTTTGACTATATTTACTTAATGCGGATTTTGATATACTGTTGCTATCTTGTAGATTTAAGTTAGATTCAGCAAATTTTGCGTTGGGAAAATTTGATTTTAGCTTTTCAAAATAAACTTCTGAACCGTCTCCAACGAATACTATATTATTATCTAAAGCTTCTTTTATTCTTGAAATTGTTATGTCTATATTTTCAGCTAACATATCTATTTGATTACATATTACACCATTACCACTATTGATAGGCTTAAAGCTATATAACCCACAATATACATTGTCGTTTTTGGCATCTATTAGTGAGCAGACTAATGTGTTTTCAATATTAACATAGTCTGAAACATTATATGCTAAACTTTCTAAAGAGCTTATTCCAACTACAGGAATGTTTTTTACATCTGCAAAAGCTTTAATTGTAGCAATACCAATTCTAACTCCTGTAAAAGATCCAGGACCTATGCAGACTGCTAAAAGTGAGATATCATCTAGTTTAAGATTTGTATCTTTCAAAGCTTTATCTATCATCGGCATAAGTTTTACTGAATGAGTTCTTTCATCGTAATTATGCAAATGAATTAAAATTTTTTCATTATCTGAAATTGTAACACCACATATTTTAGAAGAGGTGTCTATACTTAAAATTTTCATTATTTGTCCCTTCTTATATTTTATGTTTCTATTTTTTCAATACATAATTCTCTATAATCTACGTTATCATCGCTTTTTTTGAAAATGATTTTTGTATACGGCCTTGGAAGTATATTCTCTATAAGTTCACCCCATTCAATTAAGCAGATTCCTTTAGAAAAATATTCCTCTCCACCTATTGCAAAGAATTCATCAGAATCTTCTAATCTGTATACATCAAAATGATAAATATTCATTTTATCAGCAATATATTCGTTTACAATGGTAAACGTAGGACTAGATATTTCATTTGCTAAATTAAAATGTTCTAAAATTCCTTGAACGAATTTAGTTTTACCAGAGCCAAGTTCTCCAGAAAGAACTATAACATCTCCAGTGTTTAAATTTTTAGCAAAGTTTCTAGCAAAATTTATTGTATCTTGTTCGTTTTTTGAAATGTATGTCTCCATATTTTTACCTTTCTATTAATATCTACATTATTGTATATTAAACTACATTTTTTGTAAAGAAAATATAGAAAAAAATACTAAAAAATTGGGTTGACTCAAAAAAATATTAATGATATACTTTATGCGAGAAAAATGTCGATAAAACTAATGAGGAGGAAGCAAAAAACATGAATTATAGGTTAATAAAGTGTGTTAGCATATTATTAATTCTAATACTAATAATGGGGATTTTTGCTATATTTCCAACAAATAAAGTAGAAGCAAAATCACAGAAAAAAACATACACAAAAGGAAGTAGTATATTAGATGATTATCCAGGTTATTCAGACTTGTTAGATAATTTGTTAAAAGAACATCCTAATTGGAAATTTACTATACTTTTTACAGGACTTGATTGGGACGATGTTATAAAGAATGAAACAACAGTATCACACGGCAGAAGCCTTATACAACGAGAAGATGGGGCTTGGATATGTGCTACTTGTAAAAGTGAAGGTAAAACATATTATGATGGCTCATGGAAATGTGCTTCTGCATCAGCAGTATCATATTACATGGATACAAGAAATTTTTTATATGATGAATCACGTATATTCCAATTTGAAAATTTAGGATGGTCAGATAATGTTTTTACTATAGATGGAATAGAAGCAATATTAGACGGTTGCGATTATATGCTACAAGATAAAATAACATATACAACTACAGCGGGAAAGAAAGCAACTATAAATAAAACATATGCAGAAGTTATAATGGAAGCAGCAGAAAAATCAGGTGTTAGTCCATATCATATAGCTTCAAGAATAAGACAAGAACAGGGAACAGGAAGTAGTGCTTCTCCTACAGCAACAGGTACGGTATCAGGATATAAAGGATACTATAACTTTTTTAATATAAATGCGAATGGTGAAGATGAAATAACAAATGCACTAAAGTATGCAAAAAACAGAGGATGGAATACCCCTGTAAAGGCTATAGAAGGTGGTGCAGAGTTCTTGGCAGGAGAGTATCTTGATTTTGGACAAAATACATTATATTTACAAAAGTTCGACGTAGATGATAGTGACGGAGACTTATATAGCCATCAATATATGGAAAATATAGAAGCACCTAGTTCAGAAAGTTCAACTACATTTGGGGCATATAAAGAAATTAATGAAGATTTAGATATACCATTTAATTTCATAATTCCAGTATTCGAAAATATGCCAGATACTAAAAGTCCTATGCCAGGGACAGAGTCAATAGTTACTCAAAATATACAAGTAACAGATGCTTCAATTTATGTATACAAAAGCAAGAGTACTTCATCTACTAAACTAGCAACATTAAAAAAAGGTGATAAAGTATTAAGAATAGAGATAGACTCAAACAAGACAAATGGAAAGACATGGAGTAAAGTCGTATTAGATGATGGTAGAAAAGGTTATGTAGTAAATACTGGATTTAAGAAAATTGCAGATGTAACCAATTGTAATATAGAAGCAATAGCAATAGAGCCAGGACGTTTAAGAAACGGTCCAGGAACTTCGGGAACGGAGTCGCTATTAGTCCTAACGGTAGGACAAAAAGTAACTATAATAGAAAAAGGTAAATATAATAATATTAGTGGAGAAAACTGGACAAGAATTGTTCTAGCAGATGGAACACAAGGATATATTGTATCCAGATATTTAGAAGAAGTTGATGATTCAGGTTCAACAGAATCCGGTGCAGATATTGTAGAGGTAGTTTGTCCAGAGGGGCTAACTATAAGAAAATCACCAGGTACAAGTTCAGATATTTTAGGGTATGTTGATAAAGGTGATTATTTAACAAGAATTGAGAAAAATGCATCTACAAAAAATGGATATATATGGGATAAGGTTGTAACAGAATCTGGTATTACAGGTTATGTTGCAAGAGGAGATGACGACGAAGATTATATCCAATCAGTAAGCGGACCAGATATAAATGGAACTGGTTTTAAAAGTTCAGGTGCTTTATTATTATGTGAACCAAATATAACAGTTAATAACATAACTAGCAAATTATCTGGCGCAACTGTGAAAAATGCTAGTGGAACTAAAGTAACAAGTGGAAATGTAGCTACGAGATATACAGTTACATATAATGGGGTAACATACATTATAACAAAATTAGGAGACGTAAATGGAGATGGAGTAGTAAATTCTGGTGATACTCTGATAATAAAACAACATGTAGGAGAAGTTAAGAGCATAACTAATTCTAATTACAAACAAGCAGCAGATATTAATAGAGATGGAAATATAAATTCAGGAGATTCGTTAATTGCAAAACAACATGTAGGAGAAGTTAAGAATATTAGTTTATAAAATAGAAATGAGAGGAACATATATGAAAAAAGTAATAAAAATATTAGCATCTATTATTATATTAGCAGCTGGATTACTATTAATGAGTAGCAATTCAGAGGCGGCAAGTGCGAGTATGTTAGCAAATAAAACAAAAGTAGAAGTGGGAGATACAATAAAAGTTACAGTAAATATAAATGCAGCACAATGGAATTTAAAACTATATGCAAACGGCTCACAAATCGCATCTTCAAAAGAACTAGATAATTATGAAAGCAATATTTCAGAATCTTTTAGTGGAACATATAAAGCAACTAAATCAGGGACAGTGAAATTTACACTAGAAGGAGATATAACTGATTTTGATTGGACAAATACAATAATAGATGAATCATTGAATGTAACTGTATCTTCAGGTAGTAGTTCTTCAGGTGGAGGAAACTCTGAAGGAGGCAATACTTCAGGAGGAGGTTCAAGCAATACTGGAGACGATGATGAAGAAGAAACACCAAGCATGAGTTTTACTTCAGTAAACCAAACTGTGTATGCAACAGATGATGGAATAAATGTTAGAAATAGCCCAGTAGACGGAGAAGTAATTGGTTCATTAGACAAAGGAGATAGTGTAACAAGAACAGGTATAGGAGATGGATGGAGTAGAATTAAATATAAAGGGAAAACAGCATATGTAAGCAGTAGCTATATAACAACTACAAAACCTACAAGTACAGAAGATGAGAAAAAGACAGAAGAAGATGACAAGAAAAATGAAGATGATAATGAAAATAAATCAAATGCAAAACAATTAAGCTCTTTAACAGTAGATCAATATAAGCTAGAACCAGATTTTAATCCAGATATTACAGAATATAGCTTAACAGTTGGAAAAGACGTAGAGGACTTAGTAATAGATGCAGTTGCGGCTGATGAAAATGCAACTGTAGAAATTACAGGAAATAATGGACTTTTACTTGGAGAAAATACAGTAAATATTAAAGTTACAGCAGAAGATGGAACTGTAAGAACATATAAAATAAATGTAACAAAGGTAGAAGAAATAGGAATTCAATTATCAGAACTTACTGTAGAAAATTATGTATTAACTCCAGAATTTAGTAGTGATGTATATGAATATACATTAAATATTGGAGACATAAGTGTAACTAGCCTTAATATAATAGCAAAATCTAATAACGAAAATGTAAATGTAGAGATTGCAGGTAATAATAATTTAAAACCAGGTGAAAATATTATAACGATACTTGTAAGCTCAGATGAAGGGGACACAACAACAGTATATCAGATAATTGTAAATATAGATGAAGCATTTAAAAATCAGGTAGCTACAACAGATAATAGTAACATGTATATGTATATAGGAGTTGGGGCAGCTGTAGTAATCTTACTTATAATTATAATAGTTGTTGTAAGAAAACGTAGGAAAGCAGCAGAAGAAGAATTTGCACCATTAAATACATATGATTTAAACTTTTCTTCAAATAATAATGTAACTAATAAAGACGCTGTAAATGAAACTGAAAAAGATATAGATACTAAGGAAGAAAAGACAAGAAAGAAGAAAAAAGATAAATTAGAAGAAGAGGAATACTCTTTAAATTCAAATGGTTATGACAGTAATGAAACACCTAGAAAAAGAGGCAAACACTTTTAATAAAATAGAAAATTAAAATTTTTAACCATTAAAAAACATAAATCAAAGGCAAAAAGTATAATAAATAATAAAATGCTTTTTGTCTTTGAAATTGAATAATATGCCAACATAGCTCAGTTGGTAGAGCAACAGATTCGTAACCTGTAGGTCGGGAGTTCGATTCTCCCTGTTGGCCCCAGATAATATTAATAATGGAAAAAAATTGAATTAAAATTATATGATGAAAAAGACAAAAGATTAATATAGGAGACGTTATAATTTTAAAAACAGAATTGAAAGAAAAAATGGAAGTATGGCGTTATTGGAATACGTATTGAAAAGATAAAGTATGGAGATAAAATATGGATAGTAAATATGTAAAGTCTTATAAAAGTGATATTTATATTATGATTCCATTTACAATGGATACAAATATGGATATTAAAGAAGAAAAAGAAGATATGATTTCTGAAGAATTCTTAAGCTATATGGAGGAAAACTCAATATATGAGTGTAATAGTAAAGTTACAAAAGACTTGAAAAGAAAATTTTTAGGCAAAAATTATTTAGCATGTTTAAACTATAATTATGATGGAAAAATTCTGGATAAAGAACTAGTATATTTATTTTTGACCGAACATAGGTCAACAGGAATATATGTTTTAACAATAATGGATTTAAAAAATAAATTTTCTCCAACTCAAATAGAGGACCAAGTTACAACAGATAATATATTGTTATATGATGAAAATGACAATACTGTGGATATAAATACATATATGAAAGAAAAATACGGCTTAAATCGTTGCGGAGAAGCAAAGATATTATTAAGTATATCTAACAAACCAAAAGATTTTTTAGAATTCAAAAGTATGTTAGCTTGCGAAACCTATAAAACTTTTGTGGAAAATGGACAATATTATAAACTAACTTCAAAAGAAATAGAGAAAATATGTGATGATAATTTTTCAGAATACGATTTTTATGAAATATATGCTTCAAGGTCATCAATTGTGTATGTATTAAATACGTTTAGTGATGATTCAATTGCTAATATTCAAGATGAAATACCAATTTTATTTATAATAGAGTTAATTATGTTCCAAAATGCTGCTGTACTAAGAACTAACAACAAAATTATTGAACAATTGTCAGAAAATGAAACTGTATCTTTAAGTTTTATAGAAGATTTATATAAAGAATTTGGAAAAACTATTAGGTTTTGGAATAAAAATGTTTTCAAATATATAACTGTACAGAACATATCATCTAAAATAAATGAGGCATTTGGAACAAAAAATATAATTGATGAATATTATAAGAACCAAGATTTTCTAGAACATATCGTTAATTTAAGAGATATTCAAAATTCGAATAGGGAAAGTAAGGTCCTTAATATAATTGTTCTTATTCTGACTTTAGTACAAGTTATACCTGTAATTTTAGAATTTTTAAACTGGGTATTTAGTTTAAATATACATGTAAATTACCTATATATTATTAATATATCTGTTGTGTTATTAGTTTTAATAATTATATTATTAAATAGGAAAATAAAGAAAAATAAAAATAGAAAAATTAGAGATTTAAGATAATTATATAATTTATATCATTAAAAAGTTATTTTAGTATATATACTTAATAGTTAAAATATATAAGAATTAACAACCTACGAATTACAAAGTTGTGGGTTGTTTCGCTTTTGTTATACATAAATTAAAAGGTATATTAAAGTAATACCTTTAATATAGACAGAAGAATAAAGGTTTTAAAAAATATGTATAATATTTATTGCAGATACTTGACAAATACGAACAAATGTTTTACAATATTAACAATTTGATACAAGGACGTGAATTTATGGAAGAAAATAAATTATCAGTTAGAAATGAAATAACTAATGAAGATATAAAAAAATTAATATACACCATAAGAGGAAAACAAGTTATGCTAGATAGTGACGTTGCAATGTTATATAATTATGAAACTAAAAAAGTAAATCAGGTAGTTAAGAGAAATATTGATAGGTTTCCAGAAAGATTTTGTTTTCAATTAACAGAAGAGGAGTTTTTTAATTTAAGGTCACAATTTGTGACCTTAAACAAAAACATAGGTAGAGGTAAACATCGTAAATATCTACCATATGTTTTTACAGAACAAGGAATAGCCATGCTATCAGGTTTACTAAAAAATGACATAGCTGTTCAAGTAAGTATACATATCATGGATGCTTTTGTTGAAATGAGAAAGTTTTTAATGCTTAATGGACAAGTATTTGAAAGACTAACAAGTATAGAATATAAACTATTAGAACATGATAAAAAATTTGATGAAGTTTTTAATCAACTTCAACTTGAAGAAAATATAAAGCAGAGAATATTTTTTGAAGGTCAAATATATGATGCCTATAGTATTATTATTGATATTATTAAAAAAGCAGATAAAAAAATACTAATTATAGATAATTATATAGATGACAGTGTTTTAAAAATGTTAATTAAAAAGAAAAAGAATGTAGAAGTAACAATCTTAACTTCTGACAAAAGTAGTATTCAAAATATAGATATTCAAAAATTTAATAAGGAGTATCCTATATTAAAAGTCTCTAAAACAAATAAATTTCATGATAGATTTATTGGCATCGATAATAAAGAAATGTATCATTTGGGTGCATCAATTAAAGATTTAGGAAAGAAATGTTTTGGAATCAATAGAATTGAAGATAAAGAAATTATAGAAAAAATTATTAATTCATAAAAAGTTAATCAAATATATTTTGTTCTGATAAGCTCAAAAATAATTTATTGTTTAATTTATTGTTTTTTGTAAACAATATCCTTAATTACTTCATTTGAAAACGAGTTACAAATTATAATATCAATAAGACTGCTTTTGTTGCCATAGATAATTGCATAAAGCCTTAACAAACATTGACATAAGTCTATAAAAATAATATAATATTAAATGTAAAAATCTAACAAATTTGGGAGGAAACAATGGGCTTTTTTGATAAATTAAAGCAAGGTTTAAGTAAAACTAAAAATTCATTTGAAGAAAAAATGAATAATGTTTTTAGTAATTTTAGAAAAGTAGATGAAGACTTATTAGAAGAACTAGAAGAAATATTAATTATGTCTGACGTAGGAGTAGAAACTTCAACTAAAATAATTGGAAATTTAAGAAATAGAATAAAAAGAGAGAAAATAGAAGATTCAGAAGCTGTAAAACAAGCTTTAAGAGAGGAAATAAAGCAAATATTTGATGAGCTAGATAATAGTTTACATTTGGAAACAACACCATCAGTAATTTTAGTAGTTGGTGTAAATGGAGTTGGAAAAACAACTTCAATAGGGAAGATGGCAAATAGATTAAAGAAAGATGGAAAAAAAGTAGTTATAGCGGCAGCAGATACTTTTAGAGCAGCGGCAGTTGAACAATTAGAAATCTGGGCAAACAGAGCAGAAAGTGATATAGTAAAAAGAGAAGAAGGAGTTGATCCGGCTTCTGTGGTATTTGATGCAATAAAAGTAGCAAAAGAAAAAAATGCAGATGTACTTATTTGTGATACAGCAGGTAGGTTGCATAATAAAAAATATTTGATGGACGAGCTTATCAAAATAAAGAAAGTAATAGATAAAGAACTTCCAAATGCATCAAAAGAGATTTTAATGGTGCTAGATGCAACAACTGGACAAAATGCAATAAGCCAAGTAAAAGCATTTAAAGAGACTGTTGACATAACAGGACTAGTACTTACAAAATTGGATGGTACAGCAAAAGGTGGAGTAGTAATAGGAATAGCAAATGAAAATAAAATGCCAGTTAAATTTATTGGTATTGGAGAACAAATAGATGATATGGAAATATTTAATAGTGATGACTTCGTAAAGGCGCTAATATAAAGAAAGGAGAAAAAAGATGGAAGATAAAAAGGCAAGAAGCACTGTGGAGACATCTAATGAAAAGAATAATCAAAATGAAATTAAAACAAAACAATTAAATAATCCTAAAAAAAGCAAAGCTAGAATGTATATAGTATTATTATTTATTTTACTTGTAGCTATTGTGGGCTATGTTATTTATAGAGGAGAATATTTAGAAGTACTAGAAATTGGAGAACAATATTTAAGTATATTTTGGCAGAATGTTAATTATACAGCAATAGCATTTATTATCAACTTTATTCTACTTTTTTGTATCATATACATTAATAACAATAGAATAAAGAAAGCATTGAAGCCATTTTTTGAAGCAGAAAAAAAGCAAATGCCAAAACTTCCTAATAAATCAATATCACTTATTTTATCTGTAATAGTAAGTGCAATTACAACAGAAGTGATATTAAATAAATATATGCTGTTTTCTAATAGCACATGGTTTGGAAGAACAGACCCAGTTTTTGGATTGGATATAGGATTTTTCATGTTCCAAAAACCATTTATAGACACATTATTCATATATGCAATATTACTAATTATAGGTCTTACAATTTACACAGTTATATATTATATAGCGGTATTTAACATGTGTTTTGATGGAATAGATAGAGAAACATTAAAAAAGAGTAAATTATTAAAACAATTACTTGGCAACATAAAAATACTTTCAATACTACTTGCAGGATTCGTATTACTAAGTACATTAAATATAGGATTTGATAAATTCTTAAATCTACAAGAAGATACAACATATTCAATATATGGTGCAGGAATTACAGATACAACTATAAAACTATGGGGGTATAGAATATTACCAATTCTTATAGTAATATCAGTATTTATGGCAATAAAAGCATTTAACGCAGGTAAAACAAAAAAAGTTATAATGTGGATATTAGTTGTACCAATATATTTAGTTATTTTATTAATAGTAATGGTATTATTTCAAGTTATATTTGTTAATCCAAATGAACTTGATAAAGAAGAACAAAATATACGATATAACATAGAGTATACAAAAGAAGCTTATGGCATAAATTCAGAAGTACATACAATAGAAGATGGTGGAGAAACAATTACAGAAGAAAATCTAAAGGAATTATCGAACACTGTAAACAACATAGTAATTGTAGACGAAGAAAATTTACTAAAAGATTTAAATACTGTTCAAACAGAAAAAGGGTATTATACTTATGATACAGCTGCAATAGCGAGTTATAGGGTGAACAGAAAACAAAACTTAGTATACATATCTCCACGAGAAATATCAAATGCAAATGGCACATATAACAACCAAACTTATGAGTATACACATGGATATGGAATAGTTATAACAGATGCAACAAGAACAGATAAAAACGGTAATTTTATAAAATTACAGAAAAATTATGAATCATCTGATAATGATATTGTAACAGTTACGGAACCAAGAATTTATTTTGGACTTCAAACTAACAACAATATTGTAACAAACAGTAAGAATAGAAAAGAATTTGATTATCCAATTTCAAGCATAGAAAATGCAGAAAATGTATATGATGGAGAAGCTGGTTTAAGCTTAAATTTTATAGATAGATTTATACTTGGAATAAAAGAAGGGGATTTAAATTTAGCATTTTCTGCAAATGTAAATAGTGATAGTAAAATTCTTACAAATAGAAATATAATAGAAAGAGCGAAAACTTTAATGCCATATTTATTATATGATGAAGATCCATATATGGTAGTAAATGATTCAGGAGAACTAATATGGGTACTTGATGCATATACAACATCTAATAATTATCCATATTCACAAAAAACTACTTTACAATTAGATACTTTAAGCAAAATGGAATTGAATTATATAAGAAATTCTGTGAAAGTATTAATAAATGCATATAATGGAGATATAAGCTTCTATATAACTGACGAAACAGATCCAATTGCAATGGCATATAAAAAGATTTACCCAGATCTATTTACAGAAGAAGATATACCAAGTGATATAAGTAGTCAGTTTATATATCCAGAATTCTTATACAGTATACAAGCAGATATTATACAAAGATATCATGATATACAACCAGACGTATTATACAGAGGAGACGACGTTTGGGATATTGCAAAACATAATACAGGTAGAGTTTCTACAAAAACAGGCGTTGACATAGAACCATATTATACAATGGTAGATACTATAGAGTCGGATGAAAGCAAGCTTGGACTAGTATTACCATTTACACCAAACGAAAAACAAAATATAATTTCATATACTGTTGGAACTTATGAAAATGGACAGCCTAAACTTAAAATATACAAATTTGAAGCAGATAGTAATATATTAGGTCCTATGCAACTTGACACACAAATAGAACAGGATGAAGAAATATCAGGAGAATTAGAAGCACTAAATGTAACCGGAACAAGAATTACTAAAAATATGATAATAGTACCATTAAATAATACTCTATTATATGTAGAGCCAGTATATCAAGAATACATAAATGAAGAAGACTCTGTACCAACACTTAAAAAAGTAATAGTAGCTTCTGGAAACAAACTAGCAATAGGAAATGATTTAACGGAAGCATTAAAAAATCTTGTATCACAATATGCTGTAGACATTGAAGTTGAGAATCCAGATAATGTAGATGATTTGATAAATGCAATAATTAAAGCAAATGGAAACTTAAAAGAGTCAACTTCTAATACGGATTTTGAAATGATGGGAAAAGATATACAAAGATTACAAAATTTAATAGATAGGTTAGAAAAACTAGTAGAAGAAGAAAATAATGAAACAAATAATATAATATCAAATGAAATAGTAAATAATACTAATGTTATAGCAAACGAAGTTTTAGACTAATAATTGGATATTAAAAAAAGGAAGTGGATTTATGAAAATTACAAATGTAGAAGCTTTGAAGAGAATTGCAATAGAAGTAAGAAAAGGGATAATTGAAGCAGTGTATAGTGCAAAATCTGGGCATCCAGGTGGCGCGCTATCCTGTGCAGATATTTTAACAGTATTATACTTTAATCAGATGAATATTGATGAGAAAAAGCCAGATGATCCTAATAGAGATAGACTAATTTTATCTAAAGGACATGCATCAGCAGCACTATATAGTGTACTTGCAGAAAAAGGATATTTTTCTAAAGAAGAACTTAAAAACTTTAGAAAATTAGAAAGCAAATTGCAAGGACATCCAGATATGAAAAAATTGCCAGGAGTAGATATGACAACAGGTTCACTAGGACAAGGATTATCGGCAGGTGTGGGGATGGCTATTGCATCAAAAATGGATAAGGCTGGTTGTAAAATTTACTGCATATTAGGAGATGGAGAAATAGAAGAAGGACAAGTTTGGGAAGCATTAATGGCAGCAAGCAAAAATAACTTAGATAATCTTTGCGTAATACTAGATAATAATAACTTACAAATAGACGGAGAGATTGATAAAGTAGGAGGAATGAATAATATAACTGAAAAATTCCTAAGTTTTGGATTTAATGTAGTCAATATAAACGGACATAACATGGATGAAATAATAGATGCAATTACTACAGCAAAACAAACGAAAGGAAAACCTACAATAATTATTGCAAAAACTATAAAAGGAAAAGGTGTATCTTTTATGGAAAATAAAGCTTCATGGCATGGAAAAGCACCAAGTAAAGAAGAATATGAATTAGCCATTGAAGAATTAAACAAAGAAATGCTAGAAGATTAAAATATTGTAGGAGGTAAAGAAAATGAACGAAAATATAAAAATAGCTACAAGACAAAGCTATGGAGAAGAATTGGCAAAACTGGGAGAGGAAAATAAGCAAATAGTTGTATTAGATGCAGATTTATCAACTGCAACTAAAACAGAATTATTTGCTAAAAAATTTCCAGATAGATTTATAAATGTAGGTATTGCAGAGCAAAATCTTATGGGAATTGCAGCAGGACTTTCTAGCTTTGGAAAAATACCATATGCAAGTACATTTGCAGTATTTGCAGCAGGTAGAGCATATGAACAAATAAGAAATAGTATTGCATATCCAAAATTAAATGTAAAAATATGTGCTACTCATGCCGGAATAACTGTTGGAGAAGATGGGGCAACACACCAGATGCTAGAAGATTTAGGACTAATGAGAAGTTTACCTAATATGACAGTAATGTGCACTTCAGATGATATCCAAACAAAATGGGCAGTAAGAGAAATATCAAAAATAAATGGACCTGTATATTTACGTTTGTGTAGACTAGCAACACCAGTTATATATGATACAAGCAGCAAATTCGAAATAGGAAAAGCAGTACAAATAGGAGAAGGAACAGATGCGGCTATTCTTGCAACAGGCGTAACGGTATCAGAAGCAATTAAGGCAAAAGAGATATTAAAAGAAAAAGGAATAGATGTAAGAGTAATAGATTTTCATACAATAAAGCCAATAGATAGAAAAATGATAATAAAATGTGCTAAAGAAACAAATAGAATTATTACAGTAGAAGATCATAGTATAATTGGCGGACTAGGAAGTAGTGTATGTGAAGTACTATCAGGAGAATATCCAGTAAAAGTAGAAAGAATGGGAATTGTAGATACATTCGGAGAAAGTGGAAAAGCAGATGAATTAATGAGAAAATATAAAATAGACAGTACAGCAATAGTAGAAAAAATATTAGAACTTGATAAATAACAAAATTTGACAGTTATATGAAAACAAAACAAAAAGTAAGCAAAAAAAAGATAATAGATATAAAAACAACATAGATTATTTTTAAAAGAAAAATTTATGTTGTTTTTTGTATGAAAAAGTATTGCAAATATTTATTTTTATTGTTATGATATAGGAGTAAATCAGTAAAAAAGTAAAATAACATAAAATAAAAGTAAAAACGAAAAAACAAAATTTAACCTGTCCCAGAGGGTGACAAAAAAGGCAGTTTGGTGACAGGCACCAAAGTGACAAGGAGATATTTATGATTGAGTTTAGAAATGTAAACAAGAAATATGATACTGGTACAGAGGCTGTTCACAATGCGAATTTTAAAATAGATAAAGGTGAATTTGCGTTTTTAGTAGGAAGTTCTGGATCTGGTAAATCTACATTAATTAAGCTTATTTTAAAAGAGGAAGAACCAACTTCAGGTCATATTATAATAAATGGCAAGGATACGACATTCTTAAAACCTAAAAGAGTACCATTTTTAAGAAGAAGTATGGGAGTTGTTTTCCAAGACTTCAGGCTATTACCAGATAGAACTGTTTATGATAATGTCGCTTATGCAATGTACATAGTGAGAGCTACGCCAAAACATATTAGAAGACAAGTTCCTATGGTATTATCTTTAGTTGGCCTAAGTGATAAGGCAAAAGTTTATCCTAATGAATTGTCTGGTGGAGAGCAACAAAGGGTAGCACTAGCTAGAGCTTTGGTTAACAATCCATCTATGATAATAGCTGATGAGCCAACAGGTAACCTAGATCCAGATACAGCATGGGAGATTATGAGTTTACTTAATGATATAAATGGAAGAGGTACAACAGTGGTTGTTGCAACACACGCTAAAGATATTGTGGATAAAATGAAGAAAAGGGTTATTCAAATCGAAAAAGGCAATATAATAAGAGATGATAAAAAAGGTGGGTATAATAGTGAAGTATAGTATTTTTGGTTATTTAATAGGGGAAGGTTTTAGAAACTTTTTTAAGAATAAAAAATCAACAGCAGCATCATTAATTATTATGTGCGCTACAATGTTTATATTTGGTATCTTCTTTCTAATAGGAGAAAATGTAAACTATATAATTGAACAAGTGCAATCAGACCAAGCAATGCAAATATTTATAACTCCAAATGCTACAGAAGAACAAGAAAAAGAGATAGAGGCAAAAATTAGAGAAATACGATATGTAAATACAGTAGATTATGTGTCACAAGAGCAAGCTTTAAATGATATGAAATCATGGCTTGGAGAAGATTCTTCATTACTTGATCCATATTCAGGAGAAGATAATCCTTTTAAAGCTTCATATGTTATAACTTTAACGGACTTAACTAAAAGTGATGAAGTAGAAGAGCAAATTAGTTCTTTTGAAAATGTGGCTAGTATTACAGTAGGAAATGATACAATAAACAAGCTTGTAGATATAGCAAATGGAATAAGAACTGCAACTGGTGTTATTTTAGTATTATTAATACTTATATCAATATTTATTATAGCAAATACAATAAAACTTACAGTACATGCAAGAAGAAAAGAAATATCTATTATGAAATATGTAGGTGCCACGAATGGATTTATAAGATGGCCATTTATGGTAGAAGGTATTTTAATAGGAATTATAGCAGCACTTATAACAGTTGTTGTACTTGGATTTACATATAACTTTATAGCAGGAGGAATGACAAACGGAGGAACAATGGCTACATTAGACCTAAACTTATTAACGTTCTCTGATATGCTTTCAACTCTACTTACAGTATACATTATAATGGGAATTGGTATAGGTACTATTGGTAGTGCAATATCAATGAGAAAATATTTAGAAGTATAAGGGAGTAGCTATTAAATTAGATTATAATTTTTATATTTATATACTTTTTAAAATAAAAATAACCAAACAAAAGATAAAGCAAGAAGCTAATAACAATATTAGAAAAGTAAGGTAAATTAAAAGGAGAGAAAATCTTATGATGAAAAAAATTGTATCCATAATTTTAATTCTTTGCATATTAGGAATATGCTCAGTAAGTTCATTAGCAGCAAGTGTAAGTGAACTGCAAGATCAAAAAGATGATGCAGAAGCGCAGATGGATGAAGTTACCGCAGAAAAAAATTCTGTATTAGATGAAATTAGTGAATTAAACGTACAAATAAACGAGTATGAAGCAGAAATTGAAAAATTAAATAACAAAATAGATTCTTTAGAAAGCTCTATTGAAGAAAACGAAAAAGAAATAAAGAAATTAGAAAAAGAAATTGATGAAAAAGAAGCTTTATTAATAGAAAGATTAGTAGCTATATATGAAAGAGGACAAACTACATATTTAGATGCACTTCTAGGATCAGAAGATATTACTTCATTAATATCTAACTACTATAGAATAGAAGAAATTGCAGAAGCAGACCAATCTGTAATAAACTCTATAAAATCAAAACAAACAGAGACAGAAAACAAGAAGAAAGAGTTAGAAGAAGAAAAACAAGAAGTAGATGATTCTAAAAAAGAAGTTGAAGAAAAAAGTGCAAGTTTAGAGGTTGCAAAAGCAGAAAAAGAATCAAAAGTAGACGAATTATCTGAAGAAGAACAAGAGTTACAAGCACAAATAGATGAATTTGAAGAACAAATTGAAGAAGCAAAAAGGCAAAGTGCACAGAATGATAATGACTATCATTATGAAGGAAGTTTTGATGGAATATTAAGTTGGCCACTTTCTTCAAGTTCATATGGATACAATATAATTACTTCATTCTTTGGACAACGTCCAGCACCGTTACCAGGGGCATCAACAAATCACGGTGCAGTTGACATAGGAGTAGCATATGTACCAGTTTATTCTGCAGCGGATGGAGTAATAGTTAGCGCTGGATGGATGAGCGGATACGGAAACTATATAGAAATAGATCACGGAAATGGATACTATACAGCGTATGGACACTTAGATTCATTTAATGTAAGTGCAGGAGATACAGTATCACGTGGTGAGCAAATAGCGGTTTCAGGAAATACAGGAAATTCAACAGGACCACATTTACATTTTGAAGTGTATATTGGAGGTCTGGGATTAGAGTGCAGAGTAGACCCACTACAATATACTTCACACCCAGCATTATACTAATATAGATTTATCAAAAAATGTTATAGATAATAAATAAATCTAAATCTAATAGAAAGGATAATTAGTGAATATGAAGAAGAAAATATTTTCTATAATATTAATAATTTTAATATTGCAATATTTCTGTGTTTTTGTATTTGCTAATGACTCTATAACAAATGAAATAACAAATAATACAACGAATAGTATAACAGATGATTTAGAAAAACAAAAAGAAGACGTAGAAAATAAGATAGAAGAGGCAAATACGCAGCTTGAATATGTTCAAGGTGAACTATCAAATACAATGCTAAAAGTACAAGAAACAGAAGATAAAATTTTAAAATATCAAAAAGAAGTAGATGAGCTTGGCGAAAAAATGGAAACATTGCAAAAATCAATAGATGAATCCACTGCCAAACTACAAATTGCTTCACAAAATTATGAAGAAAAAAGCGATTTATTAGCAAAAAGATTAGTAGCAATGTATGAAGCGGGAGATACACAATATTTAGATGTATTGTTAAAATCAAATAGCATAACAGAATTTATATCTAGATATTATATAATTCAAGAAGTAGCAGAGTATGATAGTATACTAATAAATGAAGTAGAACAAGAAAAAAATAATATAGAGACAACAAAACAAAAGCTTGAAAATGAACAAGCAGAAATAAAAATAATTAAAGCAAAAAATGAGCAAACAACAATAGTTTTAAGCAATATGCAAACATTGCAAAAAAGTTATATAAGTAAATTGTCTGAAAATGAAAAGAAATTACAGAAACAAATTACAGAATATAAAAATGACCAAGCGGAAATAGAAAGACAAATATTGCTAGCTACAAATGTCATTGATCCAGATATTCAATATACTGGTGGAGAAATGTTATGGCCAGTAGCTATAAGTGGAACAGTAGTAACCTCAGATTATGGAACAAGAGAGCATCCAATACAAGGTGTTGTAAAAGAGCATACTGGAATAGACATAGGAAATACACCGACAGGTTCACCAGTAGTTGCAGCAGCAGATGGAGTAGTTACCTATGCAGGTTGGCTTGGAGGATATGGAAACTGTGTAATGATAAATCATGGAGAAGGAGTAGTTACATTATACGGACATGGAAACAAAATATTAACTTCTGTAAACAAAAAAGTAAAACAAGGTGAAACAATAATGGAAGTAGGTTCAACAGGAAACTCAACAGGTCCGCACTTACATTTTGAGGTAAGAGTAAATGGAATATGTACAAGTCCATGGCAATTTGTAAAAGCACCAACTACATAGAAAATATATTATTATAATATAAAAAATAAAGTAATTAAAAATATAATATATAATAAAAAAGAAAATAAATGAAATAAAAGAGGGGTAAAATGAGATTGCTAAGTTTTAGCAATCTCATATAACTAGTTATCTATACATATATATAACTATACAAGTGCAACATATATTTTTCAAAGTTAAGAGAAAGGAAGATTTATTAATGAATAGTGAAAAAAGCCAAAAAATTTATAGGATAATAATGCTTATTGTAATTACTGCATTAGTATCATCTTTATTAACAGCTGTTGTTGTTACTGAAAGAATAACTTCAAAGTCAAGCGTAGAAAAAATTGCAGAAGGAGATGGAACAACCGGTATAGAAACTACACTTGCATATATAAGAACATTACTACAAGAAAAATACATAGGAGAACTTGATGATGAGCAAATGCTAGAAACAGCTATAAAAGGATATGTGGCAGGAATTGGAGATGAATATACTGTATACTATACTAAAGATGAAATGGATGACCAATATGATGCAGCAATGGGCAATTATGTAGGAATTGGTATATATATGATAGTAAACTACGAAGAAGGAACAATAGAAGTAGTAAGTGTTATGAAAAATTCTCCAGCGCTAGAAGTTGGAATGCAAGCTGGGGATATGATAACAAAAGTTAATGGAAAAGAACTAACACCAGATAATGTAGGAGAACTTTCAGATGAAATAAAAGGAGAAGAAGGAACAACTGTAAATCTAGAAATTATGCGTGGAGAAGAAACGTTAGAACTAGACGTTGAAAGAAGAAGAATAGAAGTAAGCCATATAGAGTCTGAAATGCTAGATAATAACATAGCATATATACAAGTATTAGACTTTGATGGAGGAACAGCTAAAGAGTTTAAAGAAAACTATGAAACACTGAAAAAACAAGGCGCTACTTCATTAATAATAGATATACGTGGAAATGGTGGAGGAGTAGTTGACGAAGCAATAGATATGCTAGAAATGATATGTGATAAAGATAGTACACTTTTAATAGAAACAGACAAAAATGGAAATGAAGAAGTAATAAAAGCAGAAGAAAATCCAATTATAGATATACCTGTTGTAGTATTAGTTAATGGAAGTTCAGCAAGTGCATCAGAAATATTTGCAGGTGCTTTGAAAGATAATAATAAAGCAACTATAATAGGAACTACAACATATGGTAAGGGAGTTATACAAACATTAATAAGATTGGCAGATGGAAGCGGAATAAAAATAACTACAGAAGAATATTGTACTCCAAATAGAAATAAAATAAATAAAGTTGGAATAGAACCAAATATTACAGTAGAATTACCAGAAGACATAAAAGAAATAACAAAAGAAAATGACACACAACTACAAAGAGCAATAGAAGAATTAAGCAAATAAACAAATCGTGGACAAAAGGGACACACCTTTTTGTCCACGATTTTATAATAATGCTAATATTAGCAAATGTACAGGATAAAAAATATATAGCAAATACTTTATTTTAGGACCTTGTTTTCCATTATATAAATCAATGAATAATATAGGTAAAAATGTGCATAATGCAAGTATAATATATATATAGTTATAACCACCAAAAATAAATTGTGGAATATATTTAATAGCACATAATGCAAAAAATGCAATAGTTGTTAATAGTTTTTTACCATTAAATATATAAAATACAAAAACTATTAAAACACCCCAAAAGCCATAATCGCTGTTGATTAATTCAGCCACATAAGCAATTAATAAGGCCATAATTATTCCTAATGTTTTTCCAAAATATATAAAGCCATTTTTCCCTTTAGTAGTAGTAATTTTATAATTTGAACTTGAATTCATATTAATGTTACTGTTATTTTTATCCTCACTTCTACTATTTTCAAAAATTTTAACTACATAATCATATAAATATATAGCTAAAAGCCCTAAAAATAAAGTGAAAAATACATTCAATCCAAATGGATTACCATGATATTTTAGTGAAAACAAAGAAAAAGGAATTTGTGAAACTAAGGCAAATAGTCCAAGTCGTAAAAAATATTTCTTTAAATTCTTTGTATGTTTATATCCTTCACTAATTTGAAAAGCAAATATAGGAAAGGCAATTCTACCTATATAATTAAAAAAACTAAAATGTCCCATTATGGCATATCCAGAATGATCTATAAACATGGTAATTAATGCAATTATTTTCAAAGCAAAACTTGTCATAAAAATCTCCTAAAATTTTCTTAAATAAATTCTATATATATTTTTAACACATATATGTATAGTTGTAAAGAAAACGATAAAAAATATAATTAGTTAATTTTATAAAAATACAAAAAGGTTCTGAAATTTTATGTAAATTTAAAATTGCCACTTGCACTTTGCGTAAAAATGTGGTAATATATTTCTATTGAATTTGAAAATTAAATACAGTGATAAAGGACAAGATAAATATATATACATTTTACAGAGAGCCAAGACGGTGGGATTTGGCAAATAAGGATATATTTATTATCACCTTTTAGTAGCTTTTTTGAAATAATAGTAAATTAAGCCGTTGCTTGCGTTAAAAGTGTTAGAGTGAGAAGAATAAAAATCAAAATCATATAAAAAGTATATATAATTTTGATTGAGTAATATATATTCTTTTAAGATAGGTGGTACCACGGAAAATATAGCTATTTCGTCCTAAGTTACGAAATAGTTTTTTTGTATTTAATAATCAAAAATAAATTAGTTATATAATTTAATATATATAAATTAAAATAATATATAGGGGGAATTTAAAATGAGTGAAGAAAAAGTGGATTATGGGAAAACTTTAAATTTACCAGAAACAAGCTTTCCAATGAGAGCAAGTCTACCAGAAAAAGAACCACAAATACAAAAAGAACTATTTGATAATGACTTATATGAGAAAATATTAAAGAAAAATGAAGGACATGAGAGTTTTATTCTACATGATGGACCTCCATATGCTAATGGAGAAATTCATGCTGGACATGCTCTAAACAAAATATTAAAAGACACTATAGTAAGATATAAATCTTTAAAAGGTTATTATTCTCCATATGTACCAGGATATGATACACATGGTATGCCAACAGAGAAAAAAGCTATAGAGAAACTTGGACTAGATAGAAGCAAAATACCAGTAACTAAATTTAGAGATACTTGTAAGGAATTTACAAGCAACTATAAAGAACTTCAAACAGGAGGGTTTAAAAGGCTTGGAGTTTTAGGAGATTGGGAACACCCTTATGTAACTTATGATCCAAACATGGAAGCAAGACAAATTGGTGTATTTGGAGATATGTATAAAAAAGGATATATATATAAAGGGTTAAAACCTGTATATTGGTGTACTGACTGCGAAACTGCCTTGGCAGAAGCAGAAATAGAATATAAGGATGTAACAGGCTCATCAATATATGTAAAATTTCCAGTAAAAGATTCAAAAGGAAAATTCGATAGCAAAAATACTTTCATAGTTATATGGACAACTACACCATGGACACTTCCTGGAAACCTTGCAATAACTCTAGGAGAAGATTTTGACTATAGTATAGTAGAAGCAAATGGAGAAAGATACGTTATAGCTTCTGAATTAGTAGAAAAAGTAATGGGAATAGCAGAAATAAAAGAATATAAAGAAATACAAAAGTTAAAAGGAAAAGAATTGGAAGGAGTACTTTGTAAGCATCCATTTTTAGATAGAGATTCTGTAGTAATAATGGGTAGTGAAGATACTGTAAATGTTGAATTAACAGAAGGAACAGGTGCTGTTCATACTGCACCTGGTTATGGTAAAGAAGACTACATGGCAGGACAAAAATACAATTTAGGTATAGTAGTAACAGTAGATTCAAAAGGACATCAAACAGAAGGGGCTGGACCATTTGAAGGAATGTACTATGCTAAAGCTAATAAAGAAATAACAAAATGGCTTGAGGAAAATGGATATTTATTAAAAGAAACACAAATAAGCCACTCATACCCACATTGTTGGAGATGCAAAAAACCAGTAATATATAGAGCAACACCACAATGGTTTGCATCAGTAGATGGATTTAGAGAGAAAGTACTAGAAGCAATAAAAACAGTTAAATGGCATCCAACATGGGGAGAAGACAGAATGACAGAAATGATAAAAGGAAGAAACGATTGGTGTATATCAAGACAACGTACATGGGGAGTTCCACTTCCAATATTCTATTGTAAAGACTGCGAAGAGCCATATGTTACAGAAGAATCAATAAAGAAAATACAAAATATATTTAGAGAAAAAGGTTCAAATGCTTGGTATGATATGAAAGAAGAAGAACTAATGCCAGAAGGTGCAAAATGCTCAAAATGTGGATGTACACATTTTAAGAAAGAAACAGATATTATGGACGTATGGTTCGATTCTGGTTCAACACACCAAAGCGTATTGGTTGAACGCGGACTTCCATATCCAGCAGACCTATATTTAGAAGGAAATGACCAATATAGAGGATGGTTCCAATCATCACTTTTAACAAGTGTTGCAACAAATGGAATGGCACCATATAAAGAAGTATTAAGTTGTGGATTTGTTGTAGACGGACAAGGAAGAAAAATGTCTAAAAGTCTAGGAAATGGTGTATCACCAATAGATGTATGCAACAAATATGGCGCAGATATATTAAGATTATGGGTACTTTCAGCAGATTACACAATGGATGTAAGCCTTTCAGATGATATACTAAAAGGAATATCAGATGTATATAGAAAAATAAGGAACACAGCAAGATATATACTTGGAAATACTTATGATTATAATCCAGATGAGCCTGTAGCTTATGAAGATTTACAAGAAATAGACAAGTGGGCGTTAACAAGACTTAATAAATTGGTACGTGATTGTACAAAGGATTATGATGAATACAACTTTTCTAGTTGCTACCATGATATAAATCAATTTTGTGTAGTAGATATGAGTAGCTTTTATCTAGATATAATAAAAGATAGATTATACACGAGTAAAAAAGATTCTTTAGAAAGAAGAGCAGCACAAACAACAATGTATATCATACTAGATAGTCTAGTAAAAATACTAGCACCAATGATATCATTTACTGCAGAAGAAATATGGAAAGAAATGAAACATACAAAAGAAGAAACAGTAGAAAGCGTAATGCTTACAGAATTTCCACAAGTAAATGAAAAATATGATAATGAAGAATTAACAGAAAAATGGAATAGAATAATAAAATTAAAAGACATAGTATCAAAAGAATTAGAAAATGCAAGAGCAGAAAAAACAATAGGTCATTCATTAAATGCAAAAGTTACAATATATGCAGAAGGTGCACAATATGAATTTATAAAACAAAATCTAGAACTTCTAGAAACTGTATTTATAATATCTGCTATAGATGTAAAAGAAAATGGAAGAAAAGATGAAGTAAAACTAGGAGTCAAGGTAGAGGGGGCACCTGGTGAAAAATGTGAAAGATGCTGGATGTATTCAGAAACAGTAGGAGAAGATAAAGAACATCCTACAATTTGCCATAGATGCAGTGAAAATATAAAATAAATAAAATTTAGGAGAACCTATGAAAAATAAGGGGAAAATTAATATAAAAACTGCCATATATTTTGCAGTTATAATAATTATCATATTAGTTGGAAGGCATATATACTGTAAGTATAACTTTTATGATTATTCAAAAGGAATACGTGAAGGAGGAAATAAAACCTCCTTCACAAGAGATTCTGATATACGTTATTCTAAAGATATGTATAGTTACAAAATAGAGAATAAAGAGTATAATGATGCAATGTTCTATAAATCAATAGATGTAGAGCCAAATACTGCATATAAAGTAACATGTATGGTAAAAACAGAAAATGTTGTAAACCAAGAAGGAAAATACACAGGCGGTGCACAAATAGCAATTAATAATACACTAGAATGTTCAAGACCAATTACAGGAACCAATGATTGGACAGAACTTACTTTTATGTTTAACTCAAACAGCAGAACAAGTGTAGAATTAGGATTTAGACTTGGAGGATATGAAGAATACTGTAAAGGGACAGCATGGTTTTCAGATTTTAAAATAGAAAAAGGAAATATAGACTATGATAACAATTGGAACATAGCTTGCTTTATTATAGACAATATAAATACAACACTTACAGAAGGAGATAAAGCAGGAACAAATGTAAATTTAGAAGTATCATATGAAGATATTTCAACAATAAAAAGAAATCTAGGGAGACTAGAAGAATCTATAAAACAAATAAGTGGAAACAAAATGAGTATAACTTATGACATAATGGAAATAAAAGAGCCATTAACAACAATATCATACGATACAGAAAATAAATACTACGTTGACCCTGAAGATGCAGCACCATTAATAGATGAATATATACAAAAAGAAGAGTATGACTATATTTATGTAGTAGTAAGACTTGGAGATTTAAGTCAAAGCAATGAAACATTGGTAAAAGACTGGATAGGTCTTGGATCTATGGAATATGACCAAATAGGGTTTTCAAATATACGACTTCCGGATGATAGAAATAGCCAGATATATCAATATTCAACTAATAATGCTTTTCCAGAAGAAGTATTTTTACATGAACTTTTACATACATTGGAAAGAAACGAAATGGAAAATGGAAACAACATAGCGCAGCTTCATGATTATGAAAAATATGGCTATACTGAAAATAGTTCAAATGGATTAAAAGAATGGTATAGAGCATATATGCAAAATACAATAATAGGAGGAGAAAACAAAGGTCTCACTGATTTTGCATATAGATCAAAACCTATGCATGAAAGTAATTTTAAATATTCAGTAGACTTAAATGCTTTAGATGAACCAGATAACGCAATAGAAGAAATAAATAGTATAGTAAAAAGAATAGGACAATTATTTTAAAAAGAAAGATGGACATATAGAAATAAAAGGAGTAATAGAAAATGCAAGTATCAGAATTTAATTATGATTTACCAGAAGAATTGATAGCACAAGTGCCAATAAAACAAAGAGATGAATCAAGACTTATGGTATTAGATAGAGAAAATCAAACTATAGAGCATAAAATATTTAAAGATATAATAGATTATTTAAATCCAGGAGACTGCTTAGTGAGAAATAATACAAAAGTAATACCAGCTCGTATCTATGGAAAAAAAGAAACTGGTGCAAATGTAGAATTTCTATTACTAAACAATATTGAAGGAGATATATGGGAAACAATAGTAAGACCGGGTAATAAATTACATAGTGGGACAAAAGTAATATTTGGTGATGGAATATTAAAGGCAGAGATTGTTGATACAATGCCAGGAGGAACAAGAAAAGTTAAATTTGAATACAAAGGAATATTCAATGAAATACTTGATAAAATAGGCCTTATGCCACTTCCACCATATATACATGAAGAATTAAAAGAAAGAGACAGATATCAAACAGTATACGCAAAATATGATGGTTCTGCAGCAGCGCCAACAGCAGGACTGCACTTTACCCCTGAATTATTAAAGAAAATAGAAGATAAAGGGATAAAAATAGCAAATGTGACTTTACATGTAGGAATAGGTACATTTAGACCGGTGAAAGAAGAAAAAGTAGAAAATCATGAAATGCACTCAGAGCACTTTTATATAAAGCAAGAAGATGTAGATAAAATAAATAGTACAAAAAAAGAAGGAAAAAGAGTAATTGCAGTGGGAACAACTTCATGTAGAGTACTAGAAACAATAGCAAATGAAGATGGATTAGTAAAGACGACAGAAGGAGATACAAAAATATTTATTTATCCAGGATACAAATTTAAATGTCTAGATGGATTAATTACAAACTTTCATTTACCACAATCTACGTTATTAATGCTAGTATCTGCATTAGCAGGAAAAGATTTTATTTTGAAAGCATATAATGAAGCGGTAAATGAAAAATACAGATTTTTTAGCTTTGGAGATGCAATGTTCATAAAATAAGGAGGAAAAATGAAACCAGCAGTAACATATGAATTATTACATATTGATAAAAATTCAGGCGCAAGAAGAGGTGTGGTACATACTCCGCATGGAGATATTCAGACACCAGTATTTATGCCAGTTGGAACACAGGCTACAGTAAAGTCTATGTCGCCTGAAGAACTAAAGGAAATAGGCGCACAAATAATTCTATCAAACACATATCATTTATATTTAAGGCCAGGGCAAGACATTGTAAAAGAAGCGGGAGGACTACACAAATTCATGAATTGGGACAAGCCAATTCTTACAGATTGTGGAGGTTTTCAAGTTTTTAGTTTGGGGCCACTTAGAACTATTACAGAAGATGGTGTAGAGTTTAAATCACATTTAGATGGAAGCAAACATTTCTTTTCGCCAGAAAGCGTAATAAAAACAGAAGAAGATTTAGGCGCAGATATAATTATGTCATTTGATGAATGTGTTGAATATCCAGCAAGCTATGAATATACAAAACAATCTATGGAAAGAACTACTAGATGGGCTAAGAGATGTAAAGCTGCTCAAACTAGAGAAGATCAAGCTATATTTGGTATTATACAGGGAGGATTTTATGAAGATTTAAGAAAACAAAGTGCAAAAGACTTAATAGATTTGGATTTCCCTGGATATGCGATAGGTGGAATTAGTGTAGGAGAGCCAAAAGAAGAATTTTTAAAAATGTTATACTATACAACTCCATTAATGCCAGAGAATAAACCAAGATATTTGATGGGGGTAGGAACACCAGACTATTTAATAGAATCTGCAATAGCTGGAATAGATATGTGTGATTGTGTATTGCCAACTAGAATTGCAAGAAATGGAACAGCTATGACTTGGAACGGAAAAGTCGTTGTAAGAAATGCTAGCTATGAAAGAGATTGGCGGACCACTTGATCCCGAATGTGATTGTTATACATGTAGAAATTACACTAGAGCATATATAAGACACTTAATAAAGGCAAATGAAATATTAGGAGTTAGATTATTGTCAATTCATAATATAAACTTCTTGACTAAATTAATGGAAAAGGTTAGAATAGAAATAGAGCATGATAATTTATTAGAGTTTAGAAAAGAATTTTATAAAAAATATGGTTACACAAAGGAATAGGGAGGATTATCTATGAATTTAATTGAAAATGAAGAGGCAATAAGCAGAAACAAGAATACAAAAAAAATTATGATTACAATAGTTGTATTAATTATAATTTTATTAGGTGTATGTGTATATTTACTGTATATGATAGATAACATACAAAAAAATACATTGAAATTAACTGTTAATAACAAATCTACAAAAGTTAGTGAAGATATGTTTATATTTGAAGATGATAATTTATATGTAGCAATAAAAGATTTTGGTGAGCTTTTAGGATATACACCATATAATGGAGACTACAAAAATAGAAGATATTCAGAAAATACAACAGAATGTTATATAGAAATAGCGGATGAAGTTGCTTCATATTCATTAAATTCAAATACAATGTATAAAAAAGAAACAGATAGTGAAGACTATGAATATTTTGAATTAGAAGAACCTGTAAAAATGATAAATGATAAACTTTACGTTGTAAAAGAAGGTATAGAAATAGGTACTAATAGTTTAATACAATATGATTCGACAAATAACAAAGTGTCTGTAATTTCACTAGACTATTTAGTGAACTTCTATTCAAATAAAATTTCAACAGCTGCAGTAATTGATAAAGGAGTAGAATTTAGCAATAAAAAAGCATTAAGATACAATCTAGTAGTGGTCAAAAACAAAAATGGATTCTATGGAGTATATAGTGCAGATGGAAAAGAGATAATAGGTACAAAATATAAAAATATAACATTTAAAGAAGATAGCCAAGAATTTACAGTAACAACAGAAGAAAGTAAAATGGGAATACTTGCTGTAGACGGAACGACTAAAATAGAACCAAATTATGACGAAATAAAACAAATTAATAAAGAGTTAAATTACTATTTAGTTTCAAACAACAAAAAATATGGAGTAATAAACCATAATGGAAATATAGTAATACATTTAGAATATGATAATATAGGAATAAACGAAAGCAAATTCAATTCAAATGGATTGGATAACCCATATATATTCTTTGATAACTGTATACCAGTATATCAAAACAAAAAATGGGGATTATATGATATAAATGGAAATGTATTGTTGCCATTAGAATATGATGAGATAGGATGTGTAGTAGGTACACAGTCCGACGTTGCAGGAACTAATGTTGTGGTTATACCACAATATGAAGCTATAGTAATAGGACAGAATAAAAAATATTCAATAATAAGCTCACAAGGTGAAATATATGTACCTATGATATTAGACTCAGTATATTCACAAACAGTAAATGGTGAGGAAAAATATTCTATGAATTTTACAAGACAAGTTGAAGAAGATGGAAAGATAGTTGATAAACGTTATACATATGATGTAGACGAATATTTTAAACAAGAAATAATAGAAACGCCAGGGACACTAGAGGAAAATGTAAATAATATAGGAAATAGCGGAAACGAAACTATAGATACTAATACAGTGGCAGCAGATTCAAATACACAAGTAAATGCAAATGTTGCGTAAAAATATTAAAGAAAATATAAAATAAAAAATACCAATATTAATATAATGAATATTGGTATTTTTTTGTGCATATATTATATAAAAAGTATAAGGAGAATTGAAAATATGGATATTAGTAATATTACAGCTGGTAAAAAAATAGAAGATATATCAAAAGAAAAAAATAGTTTAAAAATAATAAAAGGAAGCATAATAGCAATTATCTTAAGCTTAATTCTTTTAACTGTTTATGCGATACTACTTTCATATACTACTATTTCAGAAGGCACAATGGTACCAGTAATAATAACTATTACGGGAATAAGTATTTTAATAGGAAGTTCAATTAGTAGTATGCATATAAAAAAGAAAGGCATGTTAAATGGTGCGTTAGTAGGACTAATATATATGCTTACTTTATATATTTTATCTAGTATACTTTTGTCAAGTTTTGAATTAAATATGAAATCTATAATTATGATATTAGTAGGGATTGTAACAGGTATGATAGGCGGAGTTATTGGAGTTAATATGAAGTGAAATAAATATATTAATGGAGATAGGGGTTCCTATCTTTTTATAATGCCTTTTTTCATAAAATTTTACCCAAAATAGTTGATATTTTTGTTCTTTTAGGATAAAATCATATAGTATCTAAAATAAATAATGGAGGCAATATGATAACTTTTGAAGATGTTAAAAATAATATTGAAGTAAAGGCATTAGTTGAGGGATCTCAAAAACAATTAAATGCGTTAGGATATACAGAACATTCTGTAAGACATGTTACTATGGTTTCAAATAGAGCAGCGTCAGTATTACAAATTTTAGGTTATCCAGAAGAAAGAATAGAGCTTGCAAAAATTGCAGGATATATGCATGATATAGGAAACTGTGTAAATAGAGTAGATCATGCTCATACAGGTGCAATACTTGCATACCAGATATTAAAAGGTATGGGAATGGATGTGGAAAAAAGAACAGAAATAATGATGGCGATAGGAAATCATGACGAGCAAACAGGAACAGCTGTAAGTGATATTTCAGCAGCTTTGATACTCGCAGATAAATCAGACGTACATAGGTCAAGAGTGGTAAATAAAAACATTTCGACATTTGACAAACATGACAAGGTAAACTATGCTGTTACAAATGCAGATTTTACAATAAGCAAAGAAGAAAGAAAAGCAACATTAAATCTAACTATAGATACAAAAATATCACCAGTTTTGGATTATTTTGAAATATTTATGGATAGAACAATGATGAGTAAACATGCTGCTAAATATCTAGGAATTTGGTTTGAACTAATTATTAATGACACAAAACTTTTATAGTCATATAAATTATTATAATTTTTTATTAGAAAGGAAATGTAACAAAATGAATAGAAGACTAACAATAGCACTAATTACTTTATTAATTATTTTATTATCAATAATATCTTTTGCAGGACTATTTGTGCAAAACACGAAATTTATGAAAAATTTAGTACCTGAATACAAATTAGGGATGGATTTAGAAGGGTATAGGACGATTACAGTTGATGTAAGTGATGAGGAAAAAACTATATATTATGACAAAGATGGAAATATTGTATCTTCGGAAGATAAAGATGGTACAAGTGAAAAAGTACCTGTAAATAAAGATGAAGATTTAACAAAGGAAAATTATATAAAAGCAAGGGACTTAATAAGAGCAAGATTAAGTGATTTAGAAATTAAAGAATATTTAGTAAGATTGGATGAAGAAAATGGAAGCATAACTGTACAAATACCAGAAGATGATAAGACAGATATAGCTTCACAATTCCTAGGTACAGTAGGAAAATTCACTATAGAAGATGCTGAAACAGGCGAAGTTTTATTAGATAGTTCAAATGTAAAAAAAGCACAAGTTGGATATAATTCACTATCTTCAGGAACGGCAATATATTTAAGCATAGAATTTAATAAAGACTCAAAAGAAAAATTAAGAGAAATTTCTACTACATATGTAACTACAACTGACGAAGAAGGTAAAGAAGTAGAAAAACAAGTATCACTAAAAATAGATGGAAGCACAATGCTATCTACAAGTTTCGAAGATGAATTAACTGATGGAGTATTGCCAATAAGTATGGGAATTGCTACAGATAATACAACTTTAAACACATATAAACAACAAACATCGAATATAGCTATACTAATAAATAATGGACCATTACCACTTGAATATGAAGATAATCAAAATAGATTTATAAAATCAGACTTGGGACTAGAAGATGCAATAATTCCAGCTATTATTTTAGCAGTAATAGTAATTATTGGATTTATAGTTTTATTAATAAAGTACAAAAAATTAGGATTATTTGCAATAATATCATACATAGGTTATGTGGCAATTCTATTATTAGCGTTAAGAATATTTAATATAGTAATCACATTAGAAGGTATTTGCGGTATAGTAGCATCAATGATATTAAACTATATACTTCTAATATATTTATTACATGAATTAAAGAAGAAAGATGTAGCTGAATACAAAATAGCATTTAATAAAGCAATTTTATCTGTAACATTAGTATTAGTACCAATATTAATAATAGGAATAGTATTATGCTTTGCAGCATGGATGCCAGCATTTAGTTTTGGAACTGTAGTATTCTGGGGAATAGTAATAATGATGTTATACAATATTAGCATTACAAAAGTATTATTCTTAAATAAATAAAAAAGTAATATAAGAAAGGGAAATATAAAATGAAAAAAATAGTATATGCAATTTTAATATGTATAATAATTGCTGGAATAATAGTTATTTCAACAGTTGGAGTAAAAGCAGATATAATATATAGTAAAAATGTTGAAATATACGTATATTTGGGAAAAACATTTGAAAAAAATGATATAAAAGCAACAGTAAATGAAGTATTCCCTAAAGAAAGAACTATAATTCAAGAAATAGAGTTATTTCAAGACATGTTCTGTGTGACTTTGGCAGATACAAGACCAGAGGAAGAATTAAGTTCTAAAGTAGAAGAGCTTGTAAATAAAATAAATGAAAAATATGAAACAAAGCTTAAAACTGATGATATAGAAATACGACACAATCCAAAAGTAAATTTATCAAGCATAATTATACCATATGCATGGACATTAGGAATAAGTATGGCAGCCATTTTAGTATTTGTAGGAATACGATATAAAAAACTTGGAACTATAAGAACAATACTTACATATATAATATCAATAGTAGCTGTGGAGATGTTTTACTTAAGTATTTTGGCAATAGTAAGATATCCTATAAATAGAGTGGTTATTCCTATAGGGTTATTGCTACTAATTATAGTTTTAGTAGTATTAAGTTTTACAAATGAAAAAAAGTTAGCTAAAAAATTTGTAGAACAAAAAAGAAAATAGAAGAAAAATAATGAAATTAGATAACTAAAAAAAGACGTCATTAATAATATATATTAATGATGTCTTTTTATTGGAGAAATAATAGTGTTCCATGCGACAAAGTAAGGAGTGATAATAAAGTGATTAGATTTTTAAGACAAATTTTATATAGAAGTATTGATAATAAGGATATTTCATATGAAGATCTAAAAGAACTTATGAGAAATAGAGAAATATATTTAATAGATGTAAGAAGCGGACAAGAATATGAAGAAGGACATTTAGATAGTGCAATAAATATTCCGATATATAATATTGAGAAAGAAATTTCAAAAAATGTTAAGACAAAAGACGATACAATTATTTTATATTGTTCAAGTGGAAGCAGAAGTAAAAAAGCGAAAAGCATATTAGAAAAATTAGGTTATAGTGAAGTATATAATTTGAAAGAAGGTATTGATAAAATTTGGATTAGATAGTTACAAGCACTATTTTTAAAAAATAGAATAAAATATGTATATCTAATAAAGATTTAGTAGATAATATTTATTAAATAAAGAAAGGGGATTCTTAAATGAAGTCGTACTGTATAAAAACGGATAATGAAAAGATAATAGAATATCTACTAAATAAAATTTCAAAACTAGACCTTCCTAATATATATTATTGTAACAAATCCTTTAAAATATACGAAAATGTTATTATGCATTATAAAGAGAAAAATATAGAAAGATTTAATAACATAGTTGCAGATATTATTACAGAAACGATAATAAGGTTTTATCAAGAAAGAATATTAAAACGAATAATTAATGTAAATTATTTCTATTTTGAAGAATTAGAGAGAAAAATAATATTAGAAAACTGTAATGAGTTTATTAATCAAGAACAGGAAAAAATAAGAGAAAATATATTTTCAGGCGTTAAACAATACATGTTAGAGAATAGAAATATTGTATTAGAAGGAGTAACTAATTTTAGAATAAATGAATATATTAAAATCTTAGATAACATAGTAGATATGGCCGTAAATAAATATATAATCGAAAAAGAGTATAGAGAATTTATAAGTCTTTTAAAAGTGTACGTTAATTCTACAGAATCTAAAACAGATATATTGCACTTAATATATACAAATGGTGAATCAATATTATTAGATAAAGATAAAAATATAATACAAGTAGACTATAACTTAAATAATGCAAAGTATTTATCTGATATAACTTTTTCTTCAAATGATATTGCATTAAATACCCTCCTTAGTTTACTTCCTAAAAAGATAGAAGTACACATTATAAATTCAGAGGATGAATTTATAAACACTTTAAAACTAATATTTGAAAATAGAATAAGAATATGCACTTCATGTAATATTTGCAAAACCTATAAAGCGCTTAATAATATAAAAATAAGCAAGTAATATTTACTATTCCTTCAGATTATGATAATATATAAATGCTTGTATAAAGCAAATATATTATGAAGGGATAGTAACTTTTATGGAAGAAAAAAAATTAGTAACAATATTAGTGCCAGCATACAATGAACAAGAAGTGCTACACATGTTATACGATAGACTAAAGAAATTGATGGATGAAAATACTAAATATGATTTTGAAATATTGCTAATAAATGATGGAAGTAAAGATAAAACTCTAGAAATAATGCAAGAATTAAGAGAAAAAGATAAAAGAGTTTGTTATCTAAATTTGTCTAGAAACTTTGGAAAAGAAACAGCTATGATAGCAGGGCTTGATTATTGTAATGGAGATGCGGTGGTAATAATAGATGCAGACCTTCAAGATCCACCAGAACTTATACCAGAAATGCTTAAGTATTGGGAAGAAGGCTATGATGATGTGTATGCCAAAAGACGTTCTAGAAAAGGAGAAAGCTTCCTTAAGAAATTTACTTCTACTATGTATTATAAGGTGTTACAAGCTTTTACAAAAATACAAATACAAAAAGATACAGGAGATTTTAGACTACTAGATAGAAGATGCGTAGAAGCTCTAAAATCTATTAGAGAATCACAAAGATATACAAAAGGTCTATTTAGTTGGATAGGATATAACAAAAAAGAAATTTTATATGATAGAGATCCTAGAGCAGCAGGAAAGACAAAATGGAATTACAAAAATTTGGTAAATTTATCAATAGATGGTATAACTTCATTTACTACGTCACCACTTAGATGGTCTGCTTTTATGGGTATATTTGTTTCACTAGTGGGATTTATATATATGATATATATAATTATTAAAACTATAGTATCAGGAGTGGATGTACCGGGATATGCATCAACAATGGTTGTGATATTATTCTTAGGAGGAATACAACTTATATTCCTGGGAGTAATAGGAGAATATGTAGGGAGAGCCTTTTACGAAACAAAAGGAAGACCACTATATTTTATTGAAAGATATAATGAAACAAAAGAAACAAATAAAAATTTAAATAAACCTAGAAATTTATTATAATATGTGATATAATATTTAAGTCGCTTTATTGTATAAGTATTAATTTTATATAAGAATATTTTAAATTAGGATTTATACAATTATGTTCGTTATAAAAATTTAGAAAGGAAGATTTTATATGCCAAGAAAAACAAAAATAATATGTACTTTAGGGCCAGCAGTAGATGACCAAAAAATGATGGAGGGATTAATAAAAGCAGGAATGAATGTTGCTAGATTTAATTTCTCACACGGAGATTATGAAGAACAAGGAACAAGAATTGAAAATTTCAAAAATGCAAGAAAAGCAGTAGGACTACCTGTTGCAATGCTTCTTGATACAAAAGGACCAGAAATAAGAATTGGAAAATTTGCTACAGGAGAAGCATATTTAAATGAAGGAGATACATTTACACTTTTAAATGAAGATATAGATGGAGACAATACAAAAGTATCAGTTTCATACAAGAATTTATATAATGAAGTTACACCAGGAACTAGAATACTTATAAATGATGGATTGATTGAAGTTATTGTAGAAAAAATAGAAGGAAAAGACGTTGTATGTAAAGTATCAAATGGTGGAAGATTATCAAATAAAAAGAGTATAAACATACCAAATTCAAAAATACAATTACCAAGTATGACAGATAAGGATAAATCAGATATACTATTTGGTATAAAAAATGGATTTGACTATATAGCAGCTTCATTTATAAGAAGAGCAGAAGATGTAATTAATATTAAAAAAGTATTAAAAGAAAATGGTGGGGAATACATAAAAGTTATTTCTAAAATAGAAAATAGAGAAGGTATCGATAACTTTGATGCAATACTTGAAGTGTCTGATGGTATAATGGTTGCAAGAGGAGATTTAGGTGTTGAGATACCAATGGAAGAAGTTCCAATAAGACAAAAGGAATTTATTAAAAAATGTAATGAAGCAGGAAAGATAGTTGTAACAGCAACACAAATGCTAGAGTCAATGGTAAATAACCCACGTCCAACAAGAGCAGAAGTAAGTGATGTTGCAAATGCTATATACGACCAAACAAGTGCAATAATGCTATCAGCAGAATCAGCAGCAGGAAAATATCCTATAGAATGTGTACAAACAATGAATAAAATAGCAAGATCAATAGAGAGTTCTATAAAATATTGGAAAAGATTTAAAAATAGAGAATTCCCAATATTAGAAAAAGATTATGAGTTTAACTTAAACTACTCAACATGTATGACAGCAATGAATTTAGATACTAAAGCAATATTTGCATATACAGATACAGGAAGGACAGCAATGAATTTAGCTGGATTTATGCCAAAATGCCCAATATATGCAATAACAGCTAATGAAGAGGTTAGCAAGCAATTAGCATTAGTATGCAATGTAAATCCTATACTTGTAGAGAAAAAAGAGAGTATAGATGATATGATAGAGGCAGGAGTAGAAAAAGCAAAAGAAGTAGGAATCTTAGAAAAAGGAGAATTAATAGCTATTGCTGGTGGTGCATCAATACTTGACGGTCAACGTTCAGATATGAACAAAACAATAGGTGGAATTTTAAAAGTAGAATAAAAGTATAAATATTATAAAAAAAGGTATAACTATAGAGAATAGTTATATCTTTTTTTATCTTCAAGTATCAATTTACATAAATTAAGCATATTATGTAATATAACGCATGAATAGGAGGAAAGTAATATGTATAATAGATTCAGAGGATGTGGTTGCATGTGTCATAGCAATGACAATCAGGTATTAGAAGATGTATGTGACCATGTTTCTAGCAATGATATGTTATCTAATAATAATTGTTGTAATTGCAATATGGACTGTTGCGAGATGAATAATTATAATTGTGGTTGTGGATTTGATACAGAAGAAAATGTATTCCCATATAATCCAATGTTAGCGCAAAGCTATGTACCAATACAAACATTAGATAAAACTTTTACACCTTGTTGTGGACTAAAGAATGGAACAATATTTCCAGAATTAGTTAGCCCATATGAGCCTTGTCAAAGTATAGAATTTATAAACTATTTAAAAAGAAGAAATACAATAGGAGAGGGGTGTAATGGCTAATGGAAAATAATGAAGAAAACAGAAATTGTAACATGCAAAATGACTGTAAATATACTGTACAAGGAATAAATGCTGCATTTGGATATAATACTGCTCAAGCTCTTAATGATGACTTAAATTGTTGTGGCAGTTGTGATCATGAAGCATGTATGCAAAACAGAAACAGAATAAGAGCAGAAATGATGAAGCAAATCAAGTGCTTAAGCTTTGCAGTAGTAGATATTTCAGAATATTTAGATACTCATCCAGATGATAGAAAGGCAATATGCTTGCACAAAGAATATTGTAATAGATTAGAAGAAATAAAAGATAAATATCAAAGAGTGTTTGGACCACTTACAATTTATTATCCATGCAACAAATGGAGATGGTTAGAAGAACCTTGGTCTTAGTTCATTTTGGGAGTAAATAACTATCTATCATTTTTAAAATCCTAAAGTTATTGGGGTTGTAAGAATATATAAGGAATAGGAAAAACAAAATAAAAAATTGAGTAGATACCTACTCTTTTTTTATTGAAAAAATTATATTAAAACAAAAAGGAGACATTTTAATTTGAGTTTAGTGCTAGATATACAGAAAAAAGAATGTGGAATAATTGAAAGAAAAGTAAATAAACCTGAGGATGTTTTTAATCTAGAAGAAGTACAAGAAATAAAAGATGCTATACAAGAGCATTTTTTATTTTTGGGATTAGATAGAGTTAATAACATTAGAAATATAAGCTTATTGGGAATTGGAACAAGTTCTCATATAGAAATTGATGTTAAATATATTGTAAGAACAGCTTTAGTAACTGCAAGTGATAGGGTAATCTTGGTACATAATCATCCATCAAATTCACTTGAGCCAAGTTTACAAGATAAGGAAATATCAAATATTTCTAATCAATTATTAAAGGCATTTAATATTAGATTATTAGATCATATTATTGTAAGTGAAAATTCTTATGTTAGCATGGAGTCTTTAAAACTTATTAATGATAAATATGAAAGTGAAAGAACTAAAATGCTTGATAAGATAACAGTTATAGAAGAAAATATCAAACTTAAAGATGAAATAGTTAGATTGAATAAAGAATTAAAAAAATATAGAGAAATGGAAAAAGATACAGAAGATGAGTACGAGTAATATGTCTAATTAAAAAATAAAAAGCCACAGAATCGATTCTGTGGCGAATTAAAAATAGAAATGGAGGAATTTATAAGATGAAAAATTATAAAAATTATTTTTTAACAAGTGAAAGTGTAACGAAAGGTCATCCAGACAAAGTAGCAGATTTAATTTCTGATAGTATATTGGATGAATATTTAAAGAAAGATAAAAATTCAAGAGTGGCTGTTGAAACTATGCTATCAAATGGTAAAGTTACAGTAGCAGGACAAGTAAGTTCAAAAGGTCAGGTAGATATTGAGAAGGTAGTACGAGATACATTAAAAAAAGTAGGTTATGATGATGCAGAGAATTCTATGGATTATAGCAAATGTAAAATAGAGATAAACCTAACAAAACAAAGTGAAGATATTGCTTTAGGAGTAGATGATGGTGGAGCAGGAGATCAAGGAATTATATTTGGCTATGCTACAGATGAGACAGAAGAATATATGCCGTATCCAATTATATTAGCACATAAACTATCTAAAAAGATTGATGAAGTTAGAGAAAATAATATTTTGCCATATTTAAAATCAGATGGTAAGGTACAAGTTACAGTTGAATATGTAAATGATATGCCAATTCGAATAGATACTATTTTAATTTCAGTACAACATTCGAAAGAGGTAGAATTAATCCAGTTACAAAAGGAAATATTAGAAAATGTGATTTTAGAGACAGTAGATCCAGAAATGTTAGATATTGAAACAAAATTCTATATAAATCCTACAGGTAGATTTGTAATAGGAGGTGCTATTGCTGATACTGGACTTACAGGAAGAAAAATAATAGTAGATACTTATGGAGGAATTGCAAGACATGGAGGAGGAGCTTTTTCAGGGAAAGATGGAACAAAAGTAGATAGGTCTGGAGCATATATGTTAAGACATATAGCAAAAAATGTTGTTGCAAATGGTTTAGCAAGAAGGTGTGAAATTCAAATGTCGTATGGAATAGGAATAAATAAACCAATATCTTTATACATTGATTGTTTTGGAACAAACAGAATAGCTGAAGGATTAATTATAAAATTAATAAAAGAGAGGTTTGATTTGACACCCCAAGGAATTATTAATTATTTAAAACTAAAAGAGCCTATATATTCAAAAACCACTAATTATGGTCATTTTGGTAGAAAAGGATTTACTTGGGAAGAATTAATACAAATATAAGTAAATAACTTGAAAAATATAGAAATAAGAGTTAACAATAGAGTAATCTGTAAAAATAAACTTATATAATTGGGAGAGTGATAATATGCAAACAACTGATTTAATTGGAAAAAAATTTGGTAAATTGACAGTTTTAAAATTCGACAAAATAATACATAAAAGAGATAAAAATGGTAAAAATAGGGATAAAGGTTACTGAATATGTAGATGTGATTGTGGAAAAGAAACTTCAATTGCTAGAAGTGATTTAATAGGAGGAAAAACAAAAAGCTGTGGTTGTTTAATTAAGGAAAACGGAAAGAAAACAAGTAAAAGGTTGTTAATTGACTTAACAGGAAAAAGATTCGGTAATTTAGTAGTTATAGGGTTAGACCATAAAGAAGAACATCTATATGGAAATGAAAGAAAAAGAATATTTTATTATTGGAAATGCAAATGCGATTGTGGGCAAGTAATAAGTGTAGAAGGGAATCGCTTAAAAGAAGGCAGAATAAAAGATTGTGAAGACTTAAAAAGAAACGCAAACAAAAGTTATACGCAGATAGGTAATGAATTTAAAAAAGCTAATATATTAAAAGAAGGTACAAGACTAGATTACCTTGTAGGAATATCAAAAGCAAACACAAGTGGAATTAGAGGTGTTGATTATTCAAAAGAAAAAAATAAGTATAGGGCAAGAATTAGATTCAAAGGAAAAGAATATCATTTAGGTTATTTTGATACAATTGAAAAAGCTGAAAAAGCAAGAAAAGTAGCAGAAGAAAAATTTTATAAGCCTATTTTAGAAAAATATAATTATAAAAGTAAAAAAGAAAAAGAAGAAGAATTTGAATAAGAGTTGTATAAAGTTTGAATAAGAGTTAATATAACACAAACTTTATATAAGCTCTTTTTTATTTGAAAGGAGAATGTAAGGTGTACATTTTTATTTTAATAGTAGTAGCAATGTTAAGTTCATTTGCTACATTAATAATACATTGTTGTCTGATTATAGGAAAGGAAAGTGATAAACAGTGGGAGGAAGAAGTGATTATGAAGAAAGAAAGCAAAAAAGAATAGAAAGATATAAGATACTATCTGAAAAGGCAAAAGAACGATCGAATCAATATATGAATTCAAGTGCAAATAAAACGCTAGAAAGAATACCATTAGGACAACCTATTTTAGTTGATCATTATTCTGCGAAAGGACATAGAAATTTACTAGAAAGAGCTCAAAACAATATTAAGAAATCTATTGAAGAAGATAAAAAGAGTGAATTCTATAGTAATAGAGCAGAATCAGCAGAAAATAGTAAAGTGATATATAGTGATGATCCAAGAGCAATTGAAAAGCTAAAAGAAAAGTTAGAAAGATTAGAAAATGAAAGAAATTCAATAAAAGCAAGAGAACATTATAAGTGGGAACTTACAAATATTGGTGCTACTATCAGAGAAACTAAAAAAAGGATAGAAAGGTTGGAAAAACTTGAAGAAATTAAATTTGAAGATATAAAATTTGACAACTGTAGAGTGATACATAATAAAGAAATTAACAGAATTCAGTTTTTATTTAATGAGATTCCCAACGAAAATATTAGAAGAGAATTAAAATCTAATGGATTTCATTGGTCAAGAAAAGAACAAGCTTGGCAAAGAGAATTTAATCAGAATTGTATAAGAGCTACAAATAGAATCGTAAAAGATATTTTTGAAAAAAAACAAGAACAGGAGGACGAGGAAGAATTTGAATAAATTGGAATTGTTTAATGAAATGTATGAGTTAACAGAACATAATTTGTTATGCTATTCAGAAAATTATTTAATGACAAAGCCAAAATCTAAATTTATAAAAGAATGGAACAGAGAAAAAGAAAAGTTAGAGTTATTAAAAGAAATAATAGAAGAAGAAAAACAAATTATGAAAGTAAAGAATATAAATTTTACACAAAAACAAATATTAAAGATGTATCCCAATACTATATATTATGTTAAAAATAGCAATGGAGGATTATTAGCAGGTTGTATAGAATTGGAGGAGGCAAAGAGATATGCAGAAGAGTATAAAACAGAATATATGAAAGATAAATTAAACAATAAGGTAGGAGTATATGTTTTTGATAAAGAAGGTAAAAATTTATATGTGGCTAAAGGAATTGAAAACGATATAAAAAAAGAAGATACAGAAGAATTTGAGTAAATTGATATAGACTAGAAAGAAAGGAGAAAAATATGTATTTAAGAATAGATATTGTGAATAAGAATCAATATGAGACATCAGAAAATTACAAAGAAATTAAAATTTTAGTACCTAATGATTCAATAGAACTTGAAAAAGATTTTAAATATTTAGGACTAGATTATTATAATTTAGATATTCAAGATACGCACATAAAAGAATGTGAATTTATATGTAAAGAAGATCCTGATTTTTCATCAAGAATAACAGATGCAATAAATAAATTGATTTCTAGGTCAAGTGATTTAGGATATACAACGCCATTTAATTATATGAAAACATTTTATTGCATGATTAATAAATTTAATGATGAGGATAGAGAAAAGTTATTAGCAATATTAGAGGCAAAAAAAGAACAAATAGTAAACATAAATGAAGCAATAAAATATGCTAATAATATAAAATGTTTTGAATTGATTGATGCATATAATAATGAAGAATTGGCAAAAAGATTAGTATATGACGGAACAATAGACATTGAAGATTTAATGGAATATGCAGATTTAGAAAGATTGGGAAGGGACTATGCAGAAACGAAAGAGATAGTAAAAACGCAACAAGGTTACTTAAGTCAAGAATTTGATTTCCAGAAAAAAGCTCAAGAAGAAGAGGAAGAATTTTAAATAGTATTATAATTGATAAAGTGAGGTGATTATTATGGAAAATATAGAGACAGTTACAATAAAAGATATAAAACAGGCACTTTTCGATTCTTATTTGGATACGGAATATCATGAGGCATTGGCTCATAGTATGATGGTTTTAGGATATGTAAATGATTCGCCAAAGAATTTATTTTTTGGGACACCTAAACAGAAAGAAGAATTAGAAGAAGTAGAAAATAGAGCATTAATATCTAATGAAATAAGTGAAATAATACATTTAATGATGTATCAAATGAGAAATGATTTTCAGTATGGAATATTTAAGCCTATTACATTAAAATATTTGAGTATTTCAGAAAGAATGAAGAATACAGAACAAAAAAATAATCAGAACAATAATAAAAGAAAGAAATTAAAATGTAATATTTATAATGCGTTTGGAAGTATGGTAGAAATAATAGGGATGACATCAAAAAAATTGAAACAAAACAAAATGTTTGAAGAATCAAGAGAAATGATTGAAAGAGCAACAGAATCATATAGTTATGATGAGGCATTAGAGATTATAAATGAATATGTAAAGACTATTGATAAGTGTCAAAAGAAAGAGGAGGAAGTGGAATATGAATAGGACAATTTCAAAAGATAGAGTTGCAGTAAAGTCAGGATATTACTTTGAAATATTTGATAAAAGTGAAATACCTGATACACTAGAAAAGCATCATAAAAAAGTAGAATTAGATAATGTTATATATGATTTATATCATGGGACAAGTTTAGAAGATGAAAAAACAATTGACAATATGTTTGGAGATAGAATGGGATATGCAATTGATGAACATACAATTGAAAAACCAAAATGTGCTTTAATTGGAGAAGATGGAAACATATTTAATTTAATGGGAATAGCATC